>JAFWQC010000025.1 GCA_017509245.1 Clostridiales bacterium
AATCGCAAAGGAGAATATATATGGCAGTTACAGCACAACAGGTAAAAGAACTCCGTGAGCTCAC
The DNA here is from genome assembly GCA_017509245.1 of Clostridiales bacterium. Lineage (GTDB taxonomy): Bacteria > Bacillota > Clostridia > Saccharofermentanales > Saccharofermentanaceae > Saccharofermentans. Next base: position 65 of record JAFWQC010000025.1, read on the forward strand.
AGATTGCGGCATCATGGACTGCAAGAAGGCACTTATTGAGTGCGATGGTGATATCGAGAAGGCTAAGGGCTGGCTTCGTGAGAAGGGTATGGCTAAGGCTGAGAAGAAGTCCGCAAGAATCGCTGCAGAGGGTGCAGTTGTTTCCCTCATTTCTGATGACAAGAAGACAGGCGTTCTCGTAGAGATCAACATCGAGACTGACTTCGCTGCTAATACTGATAAGTTCAAGATCTTCACAAACGCTGTTGCTACTCACATCCTTACAAAGAAGCCTGCTACTGTTGAAGAGCTTATGGCTCAGCCTCTTTACAACGATGAGTCCAAGACTGTTGAGGTTTTCCAGAAGGAAGCTATCGCTGATATCGGTGAGAACACATCAATCAGAAGATTCGTTATCTATGAGGTAGAGGGCAACGGTGCTGTTGCTTCTTACATCCACATGGGTGGTAAGGTTGGCGTTTTCGTTGAGGTTACAACATCTGACGATTCCGTTATCACAAAGCCTGAGTTCGATGAGTTCGCTAAGAACATCGGCATGCAGGTTGCAGCTTCCAGACCCGGATGGGTTGAGGAGAAGGACGTTCCCCAGTCTGAGCTCGACAAGGAGACAGAGATCCTCAAGAATAAGGCTCTTGAAGAGGGCAAGCCTGAGGCTATCATTATGACAAGGATCATCCCTGGTCAGATCAAGAACTTCTACAAGATGAACTGCCTCGTTGATCAGGAGTACATTAAGGATGAGGACATCAACGTTGCTCAGTACATCGAGCAGACAGGCAAGGCACTTGGTGCTGAACTTTCTATCGTACGTTTCACACGTTTCGGACTTGGTGAAGGTATCGAGAAGAAGGTTGATGACTTCGCAGAAGAAGTAAGAAAGCAGGCTGGTCTCTGATAGACCGGAGTCTGTTGAATAAGACTTACAAGGGGCTGCCTCAAAATGAGGCAGCTCTTTCATTTCCCATAAACATGCCTCACCAATAACTATTTTTTACTTTTATTAAGAAGATATTATTGATAAAATCTATAAAGAAATTTTCTTTGGGGGTTTCATAATGAGTGAGACAAAATATAAGAGAGTACTTCTGAAGATCTCCGGAGAGGCTTTGGCAGGTGATGCCAAGAGCGGTATCAATGATGAAGTACTTAAAGAGATTTCCGCAAACATTAAGGCTGTTGCGGATCTCGGAGTACAGGTTGCCATCGTTGTAGGCGGAGGTAACTTTTGGCGTGGAAGATCTTCCGAGAAGATGGACAGGGTTACGGCTGACCACATGGGAATGCTTGCTACCCTGATGAATTCCCTGGCTCTTTCCGATGCGCTTGAGCAGCAGGGTGCTGTAACCAGAGTATTATCCGCCATCGAAGTCAGACAGATGGCTGAGCCCTATATCAGAAAGAGGGCTGTAAGACACCTTGAAAAGGGAAGGATCGTTATTTTCGCTTGCGGAACAGGCAATCCTTACTTCTCTACAGATACGGGTGCGGCATTAAGAGCTACTGAGATAGGTGCAGATATCTTCCTTAAGGCTACTATGGTTGACGGTGTTTATGACAAAGATCCTAACGTATATCCTGATGCCAAGAAGTATGACAAGGTATCCCATGACGAGGTATTGAGACTCAACCTTAAGGTAATGGATGCCACAGCTGCTGCTCTCTGCCGCGATAACCACACGAAGATCCTGGTATTCTCCATGAGAGATCCGGAGAATATCGTCCGTATCGCAAAAGGCGAAGAACTCGGAACAATTGTTGAAGAATAAATATAAATAACAGGAGGCTTGAATTATGGCAATGATCGAAATCACAAAGAAAGATTACGATGATATCGAAGCAAAAATGCAGAAGTGCATCGATAATCTTCAGGAGAACCTCAACACAATCCGCGCAGGACGTGCGAATCCGCATGTTCTTGACAAGATCACCGTAGATTATTATGGTGCACCTTCTCCTCTTAATGCTGTTGCGAACATTCAGGTTCCTGAAGCTAGAATGATCACTTTATCACCTTGGGATCCCAAGATGCTCAGAGAGATTGAACATGCTATCCAGGCTTCCGATCTCGGAATCAATCCTACTAATGACGGTAAGATGATCAGGCTCGTTTTCCCAATGCTTACAGAGGAAAGACGTAAGGATCTTGTTAAGCAGGTTAAGGTATACGGCGATGAGACTAAGGTAGTCATCCGTAATAACCGCCGTGACGCTATCGATAAGATGCGTTCTGCTAACAAGAAGAAGGAACTGACTGACGATCTCCTTAAGGAATTCGAGGAGAAGGTCCAGAAGATCACGGATAAGTTTACTGCAGAGGTAGACAAGGTCTGCGAGACAAAAGACAAGGAACTGATGGAAATCTGATAATTGATGGCCATTTTAGGAAATAAACAGGAAAAGACTTATGATACGGGAGACCTTAAGGTCCCCGTATCTTTGGGTGTAATAATGGACGGCAACGGAAGGTGGGCTACAAAAAGGCACCTTCCGAGAAGCGCCGGACACAGGGCAGGTGCCGAGAATCTTAAGGAACTTTGCCGTAACTGCGGAAGATACGGAGTAAAGTATCTCACTGTATATGCATTCTCCACCGAGAACTGGTCAAGACCTGAAGGCGAAGTTGACCAGCTCATGAAGCTCTTTGTCGAATTTTTCGACCGCTACGATCCCGAGCTTGAACAGGAAGGTATCAGAGTCAGATTTACCGGTGATATTGCCGCTCTTCCCGAAAACATAAGGGAAGTATGTAAAAAGGGCGAGGAGAGATCCAAGAACCGACCGAAGATGCAGCTCATCGTCGCATTTAATTACGGCGGCAGACGTGAGATCTTGTCCAGCTGCCAAAAGATTGCAGAGAAGGTGAAGGCCGGTGAGGTCGAACCTTCCGATATAACAGAGCAGATGATCTCTGAAAATCTTTATCTGCCTGATGTACCCGATCCCGAATTGATCATAAGACCCAGCGGAGAACTCAGGATATCGAACTTCCTTTTGTGGGAATGTGCTTATTCGGAGTTCTGGGTATCTGACACCTTGTGGCCTGACTTCGGCTATGAGGAACTGACCCGGGCTTTCAGGGATTATGCAAAAAGAGACAGACGCTTCGGCGGTTTATCCAAGAAGGAAAGCAAGGAATAAATTGAGACAGAGAATAATAACAGGAATTATCTTTACGGTCTTGGTGCTGTCTTTTATGGTGCCGGCGCTGTTCTGGCCTTTCTCGGCCGTGATAATGTCTGTGATCATATGCGTTTTCGCGTGCGTCGAATTGTATAAGGCGATCAAGCACGGCGGATATAATCCTTCAAGATCTTTGCTTATCATCGGCATGGGACTTGCGACACTTGTCATGATCTGCGGCCTGGTATTCAAGCTTAAAGTTGAGAATACCATGGCTCTCTACCTGATAATAGTCTGCATGTATTCGGTCTCATGCGGCATCAATCTTCCTCTTGTAAGACCTGAGGATGAGCATGCATTTCTTAACGGTGTATTCACCGGTGGAATGGTCTTTTACATTTCTTTCCCTTTGTTCTGTCTTGACTGCGCGATGCTGTTCCTGCCTCACGGCTGGTATTACATGGTAATAGGACTTTTCGCGCCATGGGCAACGGACACATTCGCATATTTTACGGGCGTTGCGATAGGCAAGCATAAGATTGTTCCTCACATCTCGCCAAAAAAGACATGGGAAGGCTGCATCGGCGGTTCATTATTCTGCGCCATTGCGGTAACTGTATATTCATGTCTCGTTATATATAAAGTCGACGAAATAGAGATCAGTATTGTTACATACGGGATAATCATGTTCCTTTTGGGCATTTTGATCTCCATAATGTCGCAGTTAGGTGACTGGTTCTGTTCAGTTATCAAGAGAAGGGCCGGAATAAAGGATTTCAGCAATCTTTTCCCCGGACACGGCGGAATGCTCGACAGGTTCGACAGTGCATTCTTTACACTTCCTACAGCTCTTCTTCTGGCACTGATAGCCAATAACCTTTTCTGATCAGTAATTAATCTTCAGGAGATAAATATGCGCAGATTATCGATATTGGGTTCAACGGGTTCTATAGGCAAACAGACCCTTGAAGTAGTAAGAAAGGCTCCTTCGGACTTCACCGTTGAAGCCCTTACATGCGGTTCTGATATTGATGCTCTTTATGACCAGATCGTTGAATTCAGACCCAAGGTCTGCAGTGTTGTTGATGATAAGAAGGCAAAAGAACTTTCCCCAAGACTTAAAGACGCCGGAATAAGCACCGAAGTGCTTTCGGGCAAGGACGGCAATATTGCATGCGCAACTCTGGAAAGCTCAGATACCGTAGTCGGTGCCATCGTTGGGTTTGCAGGACTTGAGCCTGTTTATCACGCTGTTCTGAGCGGCAAGGACATTGCACTTGCCAACAAGGAGACTCTTGTTGCAGGCGGTGATATCATCATGCCTTTGATAAGAGAAAAAGGCGTCATGATGCTGCCGATCGACAGTGAACATTCGGCTATCTGGCAGTGCCTTAAGGGCGAGAAAAGAGAAGATCTTGACAGGATCCTCATTACAGCTTCCGGCGGTCCTTTCAGAGGCATGAAGCGCTCTGAGCTCGAAAATGTAACGGTCCAGGATGCACTTCATCATCCCACATGGAATATGGGCGGCAAGATCACCATCGATTCTGCAACCATGATGAACAAAGGTCTTGAGATCATTGAAGCTCATCATCTTTACGGCATTGAATGCAGCAGGATCGACGTTGTTGTCCATCCCCAGAGCGTTATCCATTCTATGATAAGGATGAAGGACGGCTCTGTGCTTGCGCAGATGGGCAAGCCTTCTATGGTGCTTCCGATCGAAGTAGCGCTTTATTATCCTGACAGGGGACCTGCGATCGTTAAAGAATTCGATCCTTTTGAAGCAGGATTATCGAATATCACATTCGAGCCTTGTGATACTGAGGTTTTCAGACTCGTAAAGCTCGCTTATGAAGCCGGAAGCCGCGGCGGACTTGTTCCCACGGTAATGAATGCCGCCAATGAGTCTGCGGTCATGGCTTTCCTTGCAGGAAGGATAGGCTTCCTTGACATAGAGAAAACAGTATTTGAAACAGTGGAAAAGATGGAATCAGGGATTAGCGGCATGGATCTTACGCTTGAAGCGGTCTGTCAGACTGACAAAGACGCCAGGATCTATGCGGATGAGATCATTAACGGAAAGATAAAGGTATGAGTATAGTCAGAAGTATAATCTTTGTGATATTAATGCTCGGAGTTCTTGCAACTCTGCATGAACTCGGGCATTTCTGGGTGGCAAGGCTCCTTAAGATAAGAGTTTTTGAAGTTTCCTTATTTGTCGGGCCCAAGCTTTTGTCCTGGAAACATAATGACGTCAATTTCTCGATAAGACTTATCCCTGTCGGAGCTTATGTTCGTTTTACGGAAGTCGACGAGCAGGGTTATGTGGTAGAGAGCAAGGATCCTGATCTTTTGGTCAATCAGCCGAGATTTAAAAGGCTTCTTGTGTCGGTCGCCGGACCTCTCGTAAACCTTTTGCTCGGAATCTTTATTTTCGCGATGTTATTCGTATTTACAGGATATACGACCCTGAATGTCAATAAGGCGATGAAGGGTACACAGTTATATCAGTTGTCTTCCGAATATACAGTCGGTGATGAGATCAGGAAAATCAACGGCCGCAGAGTTTATACGGCATATGACCTGTCTTTCGAGATCGATGCAGCTGATGCCGGCGAGGACATGATAGTCACATTCAAATCCAAGGAAACGGGCAAGAATTACGACCTTACCTTAAAGCCTGAATTTAAGAAAAGACCGATGCTTCTTATTACGACCAGGACCTTGAGTACTGACAATGAATACCAAGGCTGGCTTGTTTTGGAAGTTGATCCCGAACAGAATAACAGCAATCCGATTCTTAAAGAAGGCGATTACGTTACAAAGATCAACGGAATGTCCGTAGCTGATGAGGGCTTTGAGGAATTCTTATATACCATTACGGACGATGTCATAAAGGTTACCTATGTAAGGGACGGTGTTTCTTATGAGGAAGATCTCGTGCCGAGATATGTGGATTACGTAACCACGAGAGGCATCAGCATAACAGATCATAAGGTCGATTCGCCTGCGGAATTTTTCGGTGCCTTCGGTTGTGCGGCCAAAATTCCGGGTTCACTCATAAATATCACCGTAACCGGCATCAAAAGTATTATCGCCGGTAAGGAAAAAGCATATAATTTGGTATCAGGTCCCATCGGCATCACGACCATGGTAAATGATGTCGTTAAGGATGAACGTGACACGGTATACGAGAAGATCTATACGCTGATAATGCTGTCAGGCGTAATATCTATTGCTCTTGCATACTCGAACCTGCTGCCTATTCCGGGACTTGACGGCATACAGATCGTTCTGATCCTCGTTGAGATGGTCATAGGCCGTAAATTATCTGAGAAGGCCGAAGGAAGGCTTACGGTTATCGGATTTGTGATGATAATCGCATTGCTTGTCTTCGCGTTCATATCAGATATCCTCAGGATCATATTCGGTTACTGACCTTAGGTTTGGAGAGTACTACATGACTAAGAAAGTCTATATCGGCAATGTCGAAGTCGGCGGCGGATCTTCGGTTAAGATCCAGTCGATGAATAATACGGATACCAGGGATGCGAAGGCTACTCTTGCTCAGATTCGTGAGCTGGCTGATGCCGGCTGCGATATCACAAGAGTTGCGATACCTGATATGGAAGCTGCTGAGAGCCTTAAGGAGATCACATCCAAGTCTCCCATTCCTGTTGTTGCCGATATTCATTTCGATTACAGGCTCGCTCTTGCTGCAGCTGACAACGGCGCGGCAAAGATCAGGATCAATCCCGGCAATATCGGCGGTCCTGAGAACGTAAGGCTTGTAGCTGACAAGTGCAGGGAGCGCAATATCCCCATCCGTGTCGGCGTCAATTCCGGTTCGATCTCCAGAGAGATACTTGCCAAGTATGGTGAAGTAAATGCAGATGCCATGACAAAGAGCGCTTTAGGAGCCGTAAAGCTTTTGGAAGACCAGGATTTCGATAATATCGTAATCTCCATCAAGTCTTCCTCGCCGAAGCTGACCATCGACACATACAGGATACTCTCAAGATCCTGTGATTATCCTCTTCATGTCGGTGTTACCGAAGCAGGTACTGTCAGAGAAGGCGCCATAAAGTCCGCTGTTGGCATCGGAGCACTTCTTGCTGAAGGAATCGGTGATACTATCAGGGTTTCTCTTACGGGAGATCCCGTAAATGAAGTTATAACCGCCAAGCAGATCCTTAAGGCACTGGATCTGAGGGACGGCGGTATTACTTTTATTTCCTGTCCGACATGCGGCAGGACACAGGTTCCTCTTATTGAACTTGCGGGTCAGATAGAAGAGAGAGTTTCCAATCTTCCCTATAATCTTAAGGTCGCCGTAATGGGCTGTGTCGTTAACGGCCCGGGTGAAGCCAGAGAATGTGATATCGGAATGGCAGGCGGAAAAGACGAGTTTGTTTTGTTTGAGAAGGGTGTACCTGTCAGGAAGATTCCTGCATCAGGAGCTGTTGATGAATTTGTAAGGGAAGTGATCAGACTTGGAGAAGAAAAGCGTAAATCTACTTGATCTGTTCAACGTAGATGCTGATAAATATTCAGATTTAAAAGAACTTAGAGTTTTAAAGGTTGATATCTACAAGGCAAAGGCCTCTATCAACATCGTTCTCGGCGGTGTTGACACTTTGAAGAACGGCAAAAGCCTTGTTGCTCTTGTTGATGAGCTGGAGCATGATTTCGGCACAAAGGTCAACTTCACATTCAATGATATCGATGATGTGAATCTGCCCGTTGTATACGACCAGATAGCAGGGCTCATCAAGTACTATGTAAGAAGAGATAATTCCGGCGGTATAAAAGACGTATCGGAGTTTATCTATTTGCGTGCCGATACCGACTACGACAGCGGCGATGTTCCCGGATATATAACTTATATCGAGGTTTCATCCGGGTGGTCGAGGATGCTTAGCGAAGCTGAGCGTGACGGCCTCAAAAAGGCTGTCAGCGATGCCAGCAGCATCTTAACAGGTGACGGCATTAGAGGTAAGTTTGAGATCTTGAACAGTGAGCCGGATATTCCCGGCACGGACACTTCTCTTGAGGATGATGTTCTCCGTGCCATTGAAGACGGGCGTTTTGAAGTATATCAGGAAGAACCCGCAGCCGAACAGCCTAAGAAAAGTGCTAAGAAAAAGAAGGATGAGAAATCATCTGATCCTGAGGTCAAGGCCGGCAAGGATTCCTGGGCATTTAAGGCAGAACAGGTCAGGAAGGAAGCCAAGCAGGAGGATAAACAGTCCTTTTACAAAGCTAAGGAGAATGCCGAGAACCAGCTTTACGGCCGCGTAAAGAAACAGGCTACTTTCATGAAGATAGCTGATCTTACGGTCGGCTGCTTTGATGTAAACATCGCAGGTGACATCTCTTTTAATGATGATTCTTTCAAGCTCGCGAAAACAGGTAAGAGCGTCATCGTTAAGTTCATATGTCTTGACGATACGGACGGTATTGCCTGCATTGCTTTCTTAAAGCCTGATGAGGCTGACAGCTTCCAGAAAGAATTCGGCAAGGGCGGTTTTATCGGCATTCAGGGAAATGTCGAGAATGATTCCTTCACAGGTGACAAGACTTTAAGAGTGTCCGGTTTCTACAGTGCGGAAAAGCCGCCGAAAAGGAAGGATAAGGCAGAGCGTAAGAGAGTTGAGCTTCATGTTCACACCAAGATGAGTGAGAGTGACGCTACGACAGATCCTGCTGATCTTATAAAGCTCGCTGCACAGTTCGGACACACTGCTTGTGCGGTTACAGACCACGGTGTAGTTCAGGCATTTCCGCATGTTTTCGAGGCCGCCAAAGGCGTAAACAAAAAGCGTAAGGATACGGGTGAGGCTCCTCTCAAATGTATCCTTGGTTGTGAAGGGTATCTTGTTGATGACGGTCCTACGGTTTTCTATAACCTTCCTTATGATGTAAAGAACGATAAGATCAAACCTTCTGATGTTGATGACGATGCGTCCTTGAACTTTATTGAGAAGCCTAAGTCTGTAGGTTCGTTCGTTTCCATCGTCATTAACCGAAATGGTGATGATGCTCTGCGTGACACATTTACGTCTGTGTGTGCTTCGAAGTTCAGACTTAAGGGTTATAAGGCTGTTAAGCCGGAAGACGAGGGTGAATCAGACCAGGATGCAATGGAATTCGCTTCTCACGATATCGATAAGTCTCTTTGGAATCCGGATGAGATCCCGGAAGAACTTACTGACGAGAATATCAGCGTAAAGCCTTTGGAACCGCATGCTCCTTTAGGCACTGCATGTAATGTCGAACTCGATATTAATGGTGAGTATGCTGACGGTAGTGATGAAGTAATTCCTGAAGATGTTATTTTCGAGCATGTTGCCGATTTCCACGCGGAATTCGGAGATGCCATTTATCCGGGTTCCGGTGAGCCTTGCGATTCGTATTTTGCCATGGGTGAATTATTGGAATTCATTGGCGATTCTTATGTGACAGGTCCTGATCTGTTCACAACATTGGCGTTCCTGAGACGTGCAGGATATGGCATTAACATTGAGGATCACAAGTATTACAGATATAAGTTCCTTATGCCTGCCACTTCGGATGAAGATATCCTTGAGACGTTCTACAAGAATGAATTTAAGAGCCTCGATGAGGCTTTAAGCAGCAAGGGAGCACAATTTGTTTATACCCCTGACGGCGGTATATTCGATGAAATGTTCTCTTTGTGTTATAAATCAGCATCTTTGCTTGCTTCATGTCTTAAGGATGCCGGTACTGTGGATGCGCTTAAGATCAACTATTCTTCCGGGCATCTTACTCCTGAGAAGATCAAATCAACAAAGAAGAACGGACCATTCTCTGACGCTCCTACATACCACATAATCTATCTTGTCCGTTCGAATATGGGCCTTTATAACCTTTACCATATCGTATCTGAATCACAGATTCATTATTATTCGAGAAGGCCGAGAACACCCAAGAGCCTTTTGAAGTATTTCAAGTCCGGCATTATCGTCGGCGGTGCGTGTGAGCGCGGAGAGATCTATAGATACGTGATCTCATCTTATAAGAAACTCGGTAAGGACAGGAATGCCACAAGGGAATTCCTTAAGACTGATGTGAAGTTCCGGAAGATACTTGATCTCTACGATTACGTTGAGATCCAGCCTCTTTGCAATAACGTATTCCTTTCAAGGCAGGATCCGGCGAAGTCTGATACCGGACCGGTCGCTATGACTGAAGCGGATATACAGGTTATCAATGAACTTCTTGTTGAGACAGCTGACGATCACGGAATGATGTGCTGTGCAACTACGGACTCTCATTTCTTAAACAAAGAAGACGGACGTTACCGTAAGTATATGCTCATGAGCATGGGGTTCAGTGATGCCGAGATGCAGAGCGACCTGTATTTCAGAACGACAGATGAGATGCTTAATGAATTCAAGTATCTCGGGGAAGAGAAGGCGATGGAGGTAGTTGTAGACAACACCAATAAAATCGCAGACCTGATCGAGTTCGGCATCAAGCCGTTCCCTGACGGATCTTATCCTCCTCAGATCGCAAGAGCTGCTGCCGATGTAAGAGATATCGCATATACAAGAGCTAACCGTATGTACCGTCATAAAGGGGTTCTTAATGAGGTCGTAAAGGCAAGACTCGACAGAGAGCTTAAATCGATCATCGGTAACGGTTATGCGATCATGTACTACATCGCATACAGACTGGTTAAGAAATCCAATAACGACGGTTACGTTGTAGGATCAAGAGGTTCTGTCGGTTCTTCGTTTGCCGCAACCATGTGCGGTATTTCGGAAGTTAACCCTTTGCCTCCTCATTACAGATGTCCTAAGTGTAATTACGCGGAGTTTGATAATACCGGTGTTTATGGTTCGGGTTATGACCTGCCGCCGAAGAATTGTCCTGAGTGCGGCGAAAAGCTCATTCCCGACGGACAGGATATTCCTTTCGAGACGTTCCTTGGTTTCCATGGCGACAAGCAGCCGGATATTGACCTTAACTTCTCAGGTGAATACCAGCCCAGGGCACACGCATATGTAGGCGTTCTCTTCGGCGGAACACATACTTTCAAAGCCGGAACGATCGGTGCATATCAGGATAAGAACGCATATGGCGTATGCCGCAAGATCTGTGAAGAGAAGGGTGAACCCTTTACACAGGCACATCTTGCTTTCATGGCAAGAGACATAATCGGTGTTAAGCGTACGACATCACAGCATCCCGGAGGCATCGTCGTTATTGCAAAGGAGATGGATATCTATGAATTCACGCCTATCCAGTTCCCGGCAAATAAGACGGACTGCGGAATAATTACTACACACTTTGACTTCCGTGCCATGCACGATACTATCTTAAAGCTTGATATATTAGGGCATGCAGATCCTACGGTATTGAGAATGTTAAGTGATATCACAAACGTTACGATAACTGATATACCGATCCCTGATGAGAAGGTAATGAGTCTTCTTACGGGTACTGATGCTCTGGGTTTCCCTATAGAGGCTACAGACGCAGGTTCGGCTACTTTAGGTCTTTCTGAGCTCGGCACCAACATGGCACGCGGCATGATCAAGGAGACAAAGCCTACAAGATTCTACGATCTCGTTCAGCTCATGGGACTTTCACACGGTACGGATGTATGGACGGGCAATGCGCAGGATCTCATCAGGAGCGGAACATGTGATCTTAACTCGGTAATCGGATGCCGTGACTCCATAATGACGAGCCTTATTTACTGGGGACTTCCCAATAAGGATGCCTTCGATATCATGGAAGGCGTTCGTAAAGGTAAGGTAGCTGCGGGCAAGGTGGAGAAATGGCCGCTATATGTTGAAGAAATGAAGAAATGCGGTGTTCCTGACTGGTATATCGAATCCTGTCAGAAAATAAAGTACATGTTCCCTAAGGCTCATGCTGCAGCTTATGCTATCAGTACGTTGAGAGTTGCCTGGTTTAAGGTCTACTTCCCGGAAGAATATTATTGCTCTTTCTTTACACATAGAGGTGAAGGACTGTTTAATGCCGATGACATGTGCAACGGTCCCGAAAAGGTTAAGAAGAGAAGGATCGAGCTTGCTGATGAGATGCATGCAAAGGGCGATCCGAATACCAAGCTCAAGTATTACTTCTATGAGCTTGTTGAGGAGATGTATGCAAGAGGCATTACATTTGCCCCTATCACGCTTGAGGATTCTCTCGGAACCAAATTTTCAAAAGCAGGTCCTAAACTTATCAGACCTCCGTTCTGCGCTATAAGCAGTGTTTCGCCTGCAAACGGTGAAGCTATCGAAAAGGCGCGTTCCGAAGGCCCGTTCAAGAACCGTGACGATTTCATGAGAAGGACCGGAGTAGGACAATCTGTTACACAGAAGCTTCTGGAATATGGTGGAATCCTTGATGATCTCCCCGAAAGTGCCCAGATTAATCTTTTCGATCTGATGTGAGGTAAGCTCAATGTATTGCAGCGTTATCCTTAGAGGTTCGGTAAGACAGACAGATATCCTGTTCACTTACCGTGTGCCTGAATCTTTAGAGTCTGAAGTTTTTAAGGGCTCTCTTGTTTCAGTGCCTCTCGGCAAAGGTGATTCTCAAAGATGCGCTGTGGTGGTGGAGATCACTGATTCATTCGATGGAGATCCAAATAAGGTCAAGGATATCAGTTCTGTTATATCCTCGATGCCGGTACTTAAGCCTGATCAGTTAGCTCTTATCGATAAGATAAGTGACAGATTCAACTGTACCAGGGGCGATGTTGTTGAACTGATGGTGCCTTCGTGTGTTGTTAATCACAAAAATCCCGTTGAAGTGTTTGCCGAACTCGTATCAGAGCAGACCGCAAAAGAAGTTCTTGAGAGCGAGACATTAAGGTCAGCTGCTCACATCAATATACTTGAGTATCTTTTAGAGCGCGGCAAGTGTACCAGAAAAGAACTCATGGCATCTTTATCCTGTTCAAGTGCGCAGGTTAAAGCGCTTGAAGATAAGGGTCTAATAAGGCTTGTAAAAGAGTTATCTGGTTCGGAAAGTTCGGTGATATCGCTAGATGAAGATATTCCGGAAGGAAAATTCACCGAGGAATACGATCTTGTTGATGAACAGAAAAATGCAATAGATCAGATCCTCAAGGGCATAGATGAGAAAAAGAGCGCGACATTCCTTTTGTTCGGAATAACGGGAAGCGGCAAGACAGAAGTCTATCTTAACTGCGCCAAGAAGGTAATAGCAGAAGGCGGAAGTGTCATTTACATGGTGCCTGAGATCTCACTTACTCCTCAGACGATCAACTGGATCAAGGGAAGGCTCGGAGACAGTGTTGCCGTTCTTCACAGCAGGCTTACGGATAAGCAGCGTTATGAACAATGGAATAACATAAGGACCGGCAGGGCTAAGGTTATCGTCGGGCCGAGGAGCGGTGTTTTCGCGCCCGCGGAAAACCTAAGACTGATAATCCTGGATGAAGAACATGACGGTTCTTATAAAGCCGAATCTCATCCGAGATATTCGGCAAGAGATATTGCAAGAATGCGTTCACAGCTTACCGGGTGTGCCGTCGTTCTTGGTTCGGCAACACCTTCGGTTGAGAGTTTTTACGCTGCACAGGCAGGCGCATATAAACTTTTGGAACTTAAATCCAGAGCAAGACAGGAGGCATCTCTTCCGGAGATCATCCCTGTTGATATGAAGGAACAGGTAAAGCTCGGAAGCGGCGACATGCTGTCACTTCCTTTGAGACAGGCTATGTCTGTTGCTTTTTCGGAGAATAAACAGGTAATACTTCTTCTTAACAGAAGAGGCTTTTCAAGGACTCTTGTCTGCGAATCCTGCGGTGAACCTGTTACGTGCAAAAATTGTTCTGTTGCTATGACACTGCATAACAACAGACGCAACGGAACGCAGAGCCTTATTTGCCATTACTGCGGATACACGATCCCTTCTTATGAAGTGAAGTGCGGTTATTGCGGCGGCAGCCGTTTTACGAGGGCCGGCTTCGGGACTCAGCAGCTGGAGGAATTCCTTCATCAGGTATTTCCTCATGAGAAGGTCTTAAGGATGGATCAGGATTCTACGATGACTCCCGGTGCGCATAAGGAGATCATTGAGAAGTTCGCCAACAAGGAAGCATCGATTCTGATCGGAACACAGATGATCGCCAAAGGCCTTGATTTTCCTGATTGTACGGTCGTCGGCGTATTGGGTGCCGATCTTATGCTTGCTTCTTCGTCATTTAAGGCGTCGGAAAGAGCTTTTCAGCTTATAACCCAGGCTGCCGGAAGGGCAGGAAGGGGGGAGCATCCCGGCAAAGTGTTTATTCAGAGTTACAGACCTGACCAGCCTTTGTTTAAGTTCGCATGCACCCAGAATTACAGGGCTTTCTATGAACAGGAGATAGAATACAGGCAAAAGCTTAAACTCCCTCCGTTTAAGGCAGTAGGTGAGATCGTGTTGTCATTGCCTGATGAGGATCTTTTAACAAAACGGTCAAATGAACTTGCAAGATATCTTAATGAGTTCCTTGGTTACCAGGATAAGAAATACCAGTTTGAAATGTATGGACCGATGCCTTGCGTCATATATGAACTTCGCGGAAGATACAGGATGTCATTTGTGATCAAGGCGTGCAATAAATCGGCCATTAACGGGGTGTTCAAAAGACTTATTCAGGATTTTGACCATGTTAAGTATCCGATGTCTTTTGATAACGACCCGCAGGACAGTTAAAAAGCCTGAAATGTACGCTCCTGATGTACATATGTACACCCCAGAAGTATAAATTGACTATTTATAATATAAGGTGTTAGAATTCACTAGTCAGAATGCGCTCATTAGCATTTTAACCTCGATTTTTTGAATATATTTTGGAGGCATTTTTATGTCCAAGCCTGTATTTGTCGGTGCCGGTGTTGCTATCGTTACCCCGTTCTTTGAAGACGGTGGAATCAATTTCGATGAACTCAAGAGACTTATCGAATTCCAGATCTCCGAAGGCATAGATTCTATCGTAATCTGCGGATCCACCGGTGAAGCTGCCACGATGACTGAAGAAGAGCATGTGGCTGCGATCAAGTTTGCTGTTGATACTGTTGCAGGACGCGTTCCCGTAATTGCAGGAACGGGTTCCAATGATACAGCTTTCGGTATCGAGCTTACAAAAAAAGCTTATGAACTTGGTGCTGATGCTGCTCTGCTTGTTACACCTTATTACAACAAGTGCACTCAGGAAGGACTTTTCCGCCACTATGCGAAGATCGCAGAGGCAGTACCGGAGCTTCCTATTATCCTTTATAACGTTCCTTCAAGAACTAACGTTAACATCGGACCTGAGCTCTTAAAGAGACTTTCCGTTTATGAGAACATTATCGGCGTCAAGGAATGCAACTTCGGTCAGGTTCCTGAGATCTACAGCCTTTGCGGTGACAGATATGCACTTTATTCCGGTGAGGACGGACTTGCTGTTCCGATGCTCTCACTCGGCGCTAAGGGTGTTATTTCCGTTATTGCCAATATCATGCCTAAGGAAACATCTAAGATGATCCATGACTATATTGACGGCAATACCGAAGCCGCAAGAGAAGCCCAGATCGGTTTCATCCCGCTCGTAAAGGCTATGTTCTGCGAAGTTAACCCCATTCCTGTTAAGGAAGCTATGAATATTCTCGGCTGGAACGCAGGTCCCTGCAGACTTCCTCTCTGCGAGATGAGCAAGGCTAACCACGATAAGGTCGTTGAAGTTCTTAAGGGTTACGATACATCTGCAATGGATAGTTTCCTTGCTAGATAATCAGCAGATTGGAGAGTTAAATGGTTAAGATTTTTCTAAACGGTTGTTGCGGCAGAATGGGTAAAGCCATTGCCGATCTGTGCTATCACAACGCTGAATACCAGATCGTTGCAGGCGGTGATATCGTCACAAATGATTCGCTTTATTTCCCCGTATACACCAGCCTCAATGAATGCACTGAAGATTTTGATGTCATCATCGATTTTTCGAATGCAAAAGCTGTTCCTGCGATCCTTGAGTTTGCATTAAGCCGCAAGAAGCCTTTTATCTGCTGCACAACAGCTCTTTCTGATGAGACTGTTGCAAGTATCCTTGAGGCTTCAGAGAAGATAGCTGTGTTTAAGTCAGCTAACATGAGCCTTGGAATCAACATGATGGTCGAACTCTGCAAAAAGGCTACAAAGATCCTTTATCCTGAATTTGATATTGAGATCGTTGAGGCTCATCACAACAGAAAGCTTGATGCTCCTTCCGGCACAGCAATGATGATCGCTTCTGCAATCGATCAGGAGATCTCTGATAATGTTGAATATGTTTATGACAGACACAGCGTTAATAAGGCAAGATCCAAGAACGAGATCGGCATATCTTCAATAAGAGGCGGAAACATCGTAGGTGAGCACAGCGCAATGTTCATCAGTGATGAAGAGATACTTACTATCAGCCACAGCGCACAGACAAGAGATGTTTTCGCGAAGGGTGCGCTTACTGCAGCAAAGTTCATGTCAGGCAAAGAAAAGGGTTACTACACGATGTCTGACGTTATAGCTCAATATACCGGCGAATAATTTTAGGAGGAAATATAAATGTTTTTTTTAGACGACACAGGTGCTACGACTGAAATGATGGGCGGCGGAGAGATCATGGGATCTTTCGCATCTTTCGCTATTCTTATTCTTCTGTTCATTGTCATGTATTTTGTCATGATCAGACCTCAGCGTAAGAAGGATAAGGAACTTAAAGAGCAAATGAGCCATCTTTGCGTTGGTGACAAGGTTGTTACCATCGGCGGACTTGTAGGCTTTGTAGCTAACATCAAGGATAATGAGATCACGATCTCAACATCTGCTGCAAATACTCTTGTTACTTTCACAAAGAGCGCTATCCAGGCTGTTTACAAGCGTGACCAGCTCAATCCTGACGGATCCCTTAAGAAGTTTGAAGAGTCTGAAAAGACTGGTTTCTTCGGCAAGAAGAAGGAAAAGAAGACAGAAGAGTAACAGCACTATTAACGGCTGTTTATACGGGCCCGGTCATCCGGGCCTTTTAATTAAAGACAGAGGCTATCCATGGGACTCATACCTGATAATGTAATTGATGAAGTTCTTACCAGGGCGGATATAGAATCCGTAGTTAACCGTTATGTCCTGCTTAAAAGGCAGGGCACGAACTTGTGGGGCCTTTGTCCTTTTCATTCAGAGAAGACTGCTTCATTTTCCGTAAACCCTTCAAAGGGAATATATAAATGCTTCGGATGCGGCAAGGGCGGTAATGCCATAAACTTCATAATGGAGATCGAGCATCTCAGTTATCCTGAAGCAATAAGGCATCTTGGTGCCCTTTACGGAGTTGAGATCCCTGAAACCGGTTATTCCGGAGATTCTGTTCAGAAGGAAGCCAAGAACAGGGTAAAAGACATCCTCAAGGAAGCGGCGAAGTTCTATTACAAGTCATTCAACGATCCTGAGATCGGCAGGCCTGCCAGGGAATATGCTTCCAAAAGAGGCTTATCCAAACAGACACTTGATCATTTCGGCATCGGATACTGCCCCATGGGCAGACCTTTCCTTTACGACATATTGAAAGAAAAGGGATATAAGGATGACGAACTCCTTAATTCCGGTATCTTCAAACCATCGCTTAAAAACAACAAGCCTTATGATCTTTTCCGCGGAAGGCTTATGTTTCCGATATTTGATTCATTCGGAACCATTATCGCTTTTGGCGGAAGAGCATTAGGTGATGAGAAGCCGAAGTACCTTAATTCTCCGGATTCCATCGTCTACAACAAGCAGAATCATCTTTATGCGATGAACTTCGCCAGAAAAGAGCAGTCAACCCAGCTTATTGTCGTTGAAGGTTATATGGATGCCATCGCCATGCATGCTGCAGGTTTTAAGAATACCGTTGCGGCTTTGGGCACGTCTTTTACCGACAGCCAGTTAAAGCTCTGTTCGAGACATGCTAAAGACGAGATCATATTCTTCTTTGATGCTGATAATGCCGGGCAGAAGGCGGCATTAAGAGCTATCAAGATGATGATGGATTATCTTAAAAAACTCACAGGAATAAATATCCGTATAAGGATCGCAAAGGTTCCTGACGGCAAGGATCCTGATGAATATATCAAGACTAATGGCGCAGAGAAGTTTAAAGAAGTTGTCCGCAATGCTCTTTATGTTGAGGATTATCTGCTTGAGAGAGCCAAAGAGGACAACACCGATCCCGAGACAGGAGTGCTTGACCGCGGAAGGTATCAGGAAGATATATGCAAGTATGGTTCATGGATGACCGATGAGATCAAGATGAGCAGAATGGCAGGCGTTGCAGCACCGCTGCTTGGAGCGACCCAGCAGGCTGTAATGAGCCAGATGCAGCGTTATCAGCAGATAGAGGATAAGAAGCAGGAACAGCAGGATACCAGGGCATTAGAGCGTGAAAGACGTGAAGAGATAGGCCGCCGCAACTCCGCTTCGGAATTTGAAGACTATCCTGATCCTGAAGAACCGGTTGAAGTCGGGGAGCAGTCTTCTAAAGTCCCTGAATTCAGGAAAGTAAATGACTCTGCCACAAAAGAAGAGATCGATCTTTTTGCTTATGCTCTTTCTCTGGGAAGCGCACTTTCCGATACAAAGAACATTGATAAGACTGACATCATAAGACCTGACGATTTCTCGGGTGATACCATCCGTGAGCTTGTAAGGATCTTCCTAAATATTTTCGACGGCAGAAATGAGACGCTCTTTGCGAGAATGAGCGATTATTTCTCCAGACTTACTATAAACGGAATGCCGGCTGAGGACGTAATGCTCAAGGCTGTTGATGCGGCTGATAAGTGCGGAAACGTAAAGATAAAGAGTGACATGTATCTTGCGCTGCTTTGCAAAGTAAGGACTGCCGTTATCAACCGTGAAGAGGAACGTCTCATGAATATGAGGGCAAATGCTGATTCTTCAGAGAAATCGAAGATCGATGAAGTTATGCGAAGACTCAGTGACTATAAGCTTTCATTGCAGAATAAGATCGGAGAACTTTGATGCAGAGCCTGACCGTAAGACTTGAAATGGTATTTGAGCAGGTAAGACGTGCTGCGAATGGCAAAGACTCCGGAAGGATCATCGATGTAGGATCAGATCACGGATATCTTGCCGTAAGATGCCTTGAGGAAGGACTTGTGGAGCGTGCCGTCTGCACCGAGATACATAAGGCTCCTGCAAAGAGGTCGGAAATTGCACTTAAAGAAGCCGGGTTTGCTGATGTGTCGGAAGTGTTTGTCGCTGACGGCTTAACGGGTGTTCCTCTTAAAGACGGCGATATCGTTGTCATGGCCGGCATGGGCGGTCTTAACATAATCGATATCATCACAAGGGCTGTTAAGGATAATGATTTTCGCGTGCTCGAAAATGTGACATTCATACTTCAGCCTCAGAAATCCAATGAGACCGTCAGGAAATTTCTTGCCGGATCAGGATTTGTATATGAGGATGAAAGTGTTTGTTGTGACAGGGATATATTCTATAATTGCATGAGGGTCGTTTATAAAGGGAACAGCAATACGGTTACTGATATGGAAGCGTGTTATGGACCTGTGCTGCTTAAGAAATATGCGGACGGGGATAAGAAGGTGGCAGAATACTTTGAACATCTTGACAGTATCTTTGAAATAAGGAAAAGAAGCAATCCTACTGTTGAATCTGCACTTAAGGAGAAAAGAAAAAATGAACGTAAATGAAATCGAGAAGTATTTATTTGAAGTGTTTCCGGCTGAAAACGCTCTGGATTATGACAATGTCGGATTGATCGCTGGCGACAGGGAAAAGGTCGTATCTGCTATCCTCATCTCACTGGATCTGACAGATAAAGCCATTGAAGAAGCAAGAAGTGTCGGTGCAAATCTTATAATCACGCATCATCCTGTCATCTTCGGCGGAATAAAGACTCTTACGATGGATGATGCTGTAGGAAGAACACTGGTATCTCTGGTAAAAACAGGCATTTCCGTAATTGCCTGCCACACAAATCTCGATCTCACAGATGAATTCGGAAACCTTGCAATAGCGGAAAAATTAGGCGCAAAGGATGCAAAACCGGTTGACGGTGTCACCTGCGGTGTAATTTTCGGGCTCGAAGAAGAGATGAGCCTTAAGGAGTATTGTGCCAAGGTGGCTGCAGATCTCGGCTCAAGCGGGATAATTACGATAAATTCACCTGACAATAAGGTGAAGAATGTCTTTGTTCAGGGCGGTGCCTTTGATGAGGATTCTATTCCGGGAGTTCTTAAGAGCGGTGCTGATACGGTTATCTCAGGTGAGATCAAGCATCACATCTGTGTCGGATTGGAGCAGCTGGGGGTCAATACAATAATCGCAGGGCATTCGGCAACGGAGCAGGCTTATCTTCCGAAGATGAAGCAATTGCTGTCTGAAAAGTATCCGGGCATAACAATTACTGTGAATTATAACAACGAAGTATCATCTATACTTTGAGACATTTTATTATTAAAATAACTATGTTTTTCGGGCAGACCGAGACGATCGCGGGCGCCAAAGGTATGAAAGTACGGCGCATGAGGAAAGTCCGGGCTCCACAGGACAGGGTGCCGGGCAGTTCCCGGTGAAGGCAACTTTAAGGAAAGTGCAACAGAAAAGAAAACCGCCCCGAAAGGGTAAGGATGAAAAGGCGAGGTAAGAGCTCACCGGCGGTGTGGAGACATACCGGCCTTGTAAACCCCATCCGGAGCAACGTCGTGGAAAGGTGATAACCGTGGTCCGCGGGCCTTAGGAGACGGCTTGAACGTATTAGAGATATTACGTCTAGATAGATGATCGTCATATACAGAACCCGGCTTACCGGTCTGCACGGAAAACGTTACAACGTGAATATATATACGGAGGATATATGAGATGTCAGCAGAATCTTATTTGAGCAGAGGTGTTTCACCCACAAAGGACGACGTTAAAGCAGCAGTTAAGAACCAGTCTAAGGGTGTATTCCCGGGAGCGTTCTGCAAGCTTATCGAAGACCTGGCAGGTGATCCCGAATACTGCACGGCTATCCATGCTGACGGTGCAGGTACAAAATCTTCCGTTGCTTATCTCATGTATAAAGAAACAGGAAGCTACGACTGGTTTAAGGGTCTTGCCCAGGACTCACTCGTAATGAATACTGATGACCTCGCATGCTGCGGTGTTACCGAAAACCTTATGTTATCCAACACCATCGGCCGTAATGCCCACAGGGTCGACGGCAAGGCGATCGCAAAGGTTATCGAAGGATATGACGAGATCATCGCAAAGCTCGCATCACAGGGTATCAACATCACCATGTGCGGCGGCGAGACTGCTGATGTCGGAGATCTTGTAAAGACACTGATCGTTGATTCAACACTCGTTGCAAGAGCCAAGAGATCTGAAGTAATTAATGCAGCGAATATCAAGCCCGGCAATGTTATCGTAGGCCTTGCATCTTCCGGTCAGGCTACTTATGAGGATAAGTATAATTCAGGCATGTCTTCCAACGGCTTAACAGCAGCTCGTCACATGCTCCTCAACAAGTATTACTTTGAAAACTATAAAGAGTCATTCTCCGATACTCTTGGAGAAGACAAGGCTTACTGCGGAAAATACAGATTAACTGACAATCTTCCCGGAACAGATATTACGGTAGGTGAGGCGATCCTTTCACCCACGAGAACATTCCTTCCGGTTATTTCCAAAGTCCTTGCTTCATACAGAGAAAATGTTTACGGAATTATCCACTGCACAGGCGGCGGACAGGCTAAGTGCCGTGACTTCGGTACTGGTGTCAGATATGTTAAGGACAATATGTTCGAACTGCCTCCGCTTTTCCAGGCTATCTATGAATCCGGCGAGATACCGATGAAGGAGCTCTATCAGGTGTTTAACTGCGGTCACAGGATCGAGTTCTATGTTGATGAATCTGCTGCTTCCGGAATTATCGACATAGCATCTTCATTCAATATCGAAGCCAAGGTTATCGGACATGTCGAAATGTCTTCAAACGGTAACACAAATGAAGTAATTATCAAGTCCAAAGGCGAAGAATATGTTTATAATTGATTAAGGGCAGGTCAATACCTGCTCAAATATTTCAAAGGCAGGTGTTGATATGGACTCAATCAAAAAGTATCTTGCCGAGTTTATCGGTACTTTCACCCTTGTTTTGGTTGGCTGCGGAACTGCTATGCTGGTAGGCTGTAATTCAGCCCAAGGCTGCGGTTACATTCTTACGGCTTTTGCTTTCGGTCTTGTTATTGTCGGAATGGCTTATTGTGTCGGCAATGTTTCCGGTTGCCATATCAATCCGGCTGTTTCACTGGCAATGCTCATCTCAGGCAAAATGAATGCTAAGGATTTCTTCTTCTATTTCCTTAGCCAGACACTCGGTGCCATTTGCGCTTCCGGCTGTCTTATGTTGATCTTCAGCCTTGGTGGAGTTGAAGATAAGACAGGCGGTCTCGGATCTAATGGTCTTGCTGGAGTAAATGACAGCTGGGCAGCAGGTCTCCTTGTTGAGATCCTTCTCACATTCATTTTCGTAATGATCATTCTTGGTGTAACAGACTCCAAGTTCAATCACGGTTCATTTGCAGGAATCATTATCGGTTTCTCACTTGTTATGGTTCATATTCTCGGTATCGGCCTTACCGGAACATCAGTTAACCCTGCACGTTCCATCGGACCTGCCATCTTTGCAGGACTCGATGCACTTTCCTGCTTGTGGGTATTCGTTATAGGACCTTTCCTCGGCGGCGCTCTTGCAGCATTCATCTACAAGTTCATGGCAAAGAAAGATTAATTTGTATTTCTTACTGATTCATTATTAACCCGACCGGGTAAGAAGGGCTGTCTCGTTTGAGGCAGCCCTTCAACTTTTTGGCAACGTATCTATTTTCCAAACTGTATGTAACTTGAAAGAATAATTGTTTGAGTTAGTGCGTGACGAATTCATGTTAATAGGGGATGCCTTACCGGACATCCCCTTGCTGTTTAGTGTTTTTATATTGATCAGATCTGGTTATCGCAATACGTCTTGTATTTGTTCTTGAGCTCGTTCATTGCATTCTTCATTGCTCTCTGATATTCAGATGTCTTCTCCCAGTCGCCTGACTTGACGGCAGCCTTAACTCTTGTGAAGATCGAATCCTGAACATCTGTGTCCTTTGCAAGAAGGAGCTTAAGGTCTTCGATGTCGTTCCAAAGCTTCTCATCGTAACTTACGGAGCCGTCATCTGTCCTTGTTATGCTTCTGATGAGCGAGAGATTTGCAGGAATGATCTTCTCCATGAGTTCCATCTCCCAGCGTACGAGCATTGCCTGATAGTAGGATGCAAGTAATCTGTCATCGAAAACATTACCTCTGCAAAGTATTCCTGCAACAGCGGGATCCTTAAGTGTAGAAAGCGATTCATATACCGTAGCCGCAGGTGTTCCGAAGAGTCTGTCTCTCTCGTTGGAGTCCATGTCCTCGAAAATATCATCTTCACAGCGGTAAAGCCTGTCAGTCTCAAGATAATCACCGGGCTCACCATAAGGCTTGATAAATTCTGCTTCAAGAGTCTTTGAATCCTTACCGGAATTCAATACATAAGTGATTCCGTCGAGCATAGCCTGATATACGGAAGCAAGGCAGAGATATGTGTTAGTGTGCGGGTTCGGAGCACGGAGCTCGAATCTTGTTGCATACTTGTTGTCTTCGCTTCTTACAAGACCTAAGAGGACTGATCTGTTGCGTGAAGGCGTGAGGACGTCCATTCCGATCGAAGCAACGCAGTGAGTAGGAGCTTCAAAACCGGGAGTGAGACGCTCAAAAGCATCAGTTGTAGCGGATACGAAGGGATTGATAACATTGCTGTAATGCTTCATGATGCCCATAAGGCACCCCCATCCGAATCTGCTCAGGAAATCTGTCATGGTATCTTCAGGTGCGAAGAGATTGATCTTCTTGCCGTTCTTGAGATAAGCAACTGCATTAACGTGAGTATGTTCACCTGAACCCGCGACACCCGGAAGAGGCTTAGCATTGAAACTTACATCAAGACCGTGAAGTCTGAAGATCTCTTTGATGATGATCCTTGCGATAAGCTCATAGTCAGCACCCTGAAGAGCATCCGAATACTTCCAGTCGACCTCAAGCTGTTCCATGATGAAGTGGAACTCACCTGAAGAATTAAGGGAGGCCTTAACGCCGCCGACTTCCTTGTGACCCATCTCAGGATTGAAGCCGTACTTTTCAAGGATCATGATGACCTGCTCCAAAGCAGTCCTTACAACACCCTTGGTTCTCTTCCAATAGGATTCCTTGAGTTCCTGAGAGATGGAAAGCTGTTCTGTGCTGATGATCTCATCAGGGGAGTTGACCCAGAACTCAAGCTCTGTTGCAGTGATAAGGGTTATACGGTCCAGTTCGTCGGGCGTAAAGCCGTATTCGGAACAAAGAGCCGCATTGTTCTTAAATCTGTTCTTTACAGTGGACTGGAAAAATTCAGCACTCTTTCTGAGTATTGATCTGGAGCAGACTTCCTCATCGTTATGTCTTAAGAATGAGGGGATCCTGAGTGTTCCAATGGGCTTTCCTGTCTCAAAGTCGATGTGTTCGTAGTTATAGTCAATGTACCAGATGACATTAACGTCAGGGATAAGGTCTACTTTACCGTCATTTAATGTGGCAATACCCGGAAGCACAACCGAAGAACCGTCAGTTTGGACTGCTTTGCCGTCTAGATAATTTTCGATATTTGACATGAAGTCTGCCAAAGGGATCTTCTCATCAGTGTCGTTGCCCATGAGGTCAACAGCTGCCAGTGAAACAAATTTGATCTCGGGATGTGAGCTTAAGATGTTCCTGATGTCCTGAGCCGAATGATTTTCTGCCGGAATAACATAGAGCAGATCGGGTATTACGTGGAATTCAATCATGTGAATTTGTCCTTCTGTTAATATAATAGGGAGATTTTATCACAAGTAATACTTTATGAGTAATTTATTATATGTGATTAATGCCTCAAATTTTGGTCAATAATCTTTTGATTTCTGCCTTTTTTATCGTAATATAGTCGGTAGGAAAGCAGTTGAGGTGTAATAATGATCCTTTCAGCGTTAAAGAGCATTTTCGATATTGATAACGTAGGGAAGAGATGGGGAGTAAGGATCCTCTATCTCATGACTGTCATACTTAATGCTGCGATCCATTTCAATCCTTGGGCAGATACTGATTTCTCGCTGCTCCAGAGCTGGATTTACAGCTATAACAGCATGACCGAGTATGATCCTGAGGTATATGAGGCTCTGATGACGTCATTTCCGCTTTCTGCCGGAAATATTATCTATATCCTGACATTGATGCTTAGCATAATCATCCTTATGGGAAGCGCTTATCTTTACGCTGCTGTTTTTGTCAGGGAGTACCGTAAAGAAAAGATCGCCACCTTTAAAGACGGCGATGAGGAAGTTATCAATTATGCAGTCTCGCATATTCCGGATAAGCCTATCGAAGTCAGGAAGCTGGTTGGAAGATATATACTCATCATGCTTTTTACATTGGTTGCAGGTGTTCCTATCGTTCTGATATCTGCTGAATTCCTTTTCCTGGCATTCCTTGGACTTCCATTCATATTCACCGCTCCTGTAGCTTATCTTTCCGGAGATGCCGGATTTTTTAAGTCATTGCCTTATTCGGCAAGGCTTTCCAAGCCTTACTATTTCGTTAATATGAGGAGCATAGCGCTGGTAGGCATAATTGCCGTTATCCTCTATTTCGCGCTTCCTTATCTTGCCAATCTGTCTCTGACGGCCTATTACATCATAGATGCAGCCACAAAAACATGGCTGTGGCTGTCGATCGCAAGACTGGCGGCGCTTACTTACTGTACGATGAAGGATATGCCGATAAAGGGCAGCAGAAGGCCTTTTGCGATCTGATACTGTACAAATCAACTATAATTAGACCGATTTGAGTAAAAATTCTTATATCCGCGAGAATTGTTTTTACATATATTTATATTATTATTAGTTCGTTGAGATAAAAAACGGAGGTTCAACATTATGGACGTAAATGAGAAAGCTATTAAGATGCATGAAGAATGGGCTGGTAAGATCGAAGTTATCGCTACAGCTCCCGTAGGATCAAAGGAAGAACTCGCTATTGCTTACACACCCGGCGTTGCTGCTCCCTGTCTTGAGATACAGAAGGACGTTGACCTCTCATACAAATATACAAGAAGACACAATCTTGTTGCAGTTGTTACTGACGGTACTGCTGTTCTTGGTCTTGGCGACATCGGACCTGAGGCCGGTATGCCTGTTATGGAAGGTAAGTGTGCTCTGTTCAAGGCATTCGGTGACGTAGACGCATTCCCTCTCTGCATCCGTTCCAAGGACGTTGATGAGATCGTTAATACAGTTGCACTTCTTGCAGGTTCCTTCGGTGGTGTAAACCTCGAGGATATCTCTGCTCCCAGATGCTTTGAGATCGAGAAGAAGCTCAAGGAAAGATGCGACATCCCGATCTTCCACGATGACCAGCACGGTACTGCTGTTATCACACTTGCAGGTCTTACAAATGCATTGAAGATCGTTGGCAAGAAGATGGAAGACATCCACGTTGTAGTTAACGGCGCAGGTGCTGCAGCTACAGCTATCACAAAGCTCCTTATCTCCAGAGGTCTTAAGAACGTTATCCTCTGCGACCGTAAGGGTGCTATCTATGAGGGAAGAGAAGGACTTAACCCTGCTAAGGAAGGGATGGCAAAGATCACAAATCCTGATAAGAAGGCAGGTTCACTTGCTGACGTTATCGTTGGTGCTGATGTATTCATCGGAGTTTCCGCTCCCGGCGTTCTCACAGCAGATATGGTTGCTATAATGGCTAAGGATCCGGTTGTTTTCGCTTGCGCTAACCCTGTACCTGAGATCCTTCCTGAGGAAGCTAAGAAGGCAGGTGTTGCTGTTATGGCTACAGGCCGTTCTGACTTCCCGAACCAGGTTAACAACGTTCTCGCATTCCCGGGTATCTTCCGCGGTGCTCTCGATGTAAGAGCTTCTGACATCAATGACGAGATGAAGATCGCTGCTG
This sequence comes from Clostridiales bacterium, assembly GCA_017509245.1. GTDB lineage: Bacteria > Bacillota > Clostridia > Saccharofermentanales > Saccharofermentanaceae > Saccharofermentans. The sequence continues at coordinate 27,273 of JAFWQC010000025.1, forward strand.
CTAACGCTATCGCAGGCATCGTTTCCGATGCTGAGCTCAATCCTGATTACATCCTTCCTGATGCGTTCGACGCAAGAGTAGGTAAGGCTGTTGCAGCTGCAGTTGCACAGGCCGCACGTGATACAGGCGTAGCAAGAATCTGAATAAACTGAATTAAAGCAACAATCTCCCGCAATATTGTTGCGGGAGATTTTGTAATATAAAGAAAAGGAGTTTCCACATGATTGACGATTTAGAGCTTTTAAGACTTATTGAGAACAATGCCAGACTTTCCGCGGAAGAAATAGCGGTAATGCTTGGTGTTAACGCCGCCGATGTGGAAGCCGAGATCAAGCGCCTTAAGGATGAGAACATCATCTTAGGCTATAACACGATCATTAACTGGGAGAAACAGGCACCTGACAACTGCATCGGCATGATAGAAGTAAGGATCACACCTGTAAAGAACAAGGGTTATGACCATATCGCACAGATCTTAAGCAAGTACGACAAGGTTACTGCATGCTATCTCATGAGCGGCGGTTTTGACCTTATGATCATTTACGAGGACAGGAGCCTTCGTGATATCGCTACTTTCGTTACTGAGAAGATTGCTCCTATGGAAGGCGTTCTTTCCACAACAACGCACTTTATCCTTAAGAAATATAAGGCTAATGGTATAATCTACGATAATCCGAATACAGACGACAGGCAGGCAATTATCCTATGAGTTATGATTACGATTCAAAGATTTCCAAGGCTGTCCAGGCAGTTCCGCCTTCAGCTATAAGGAAGTTCTTCGATCTTGCAAATGAGATGCAGGGTCATGTTATTTCTCTTTCGATCGGTGAGCCTGACTTCGTAACACCCTGGTCGATAAGAGAAGCTGCTATCAATTCGATTATTGATGGATATACTCACTATTCGCCCAATTCAGGTTATATCGATTCCAGAAAAGCAATCGCCGATTATCTCAAGAGAAGATATGGTATATCTTATGATTACACAACTGAGATCTTCATAACCGTCGGCGGTTCTGAAGGTCTGGACTTGGCAGCCAGGGCACTTATAAATCCCGGCGATGAGGTAATTGTCGTTGAACCTTGCTTTGTTGCATATAAGGCGACTGTTGAGTTTGCCCATGGTGTTCCGGTTATTGTCGAGACTAAGCCTGAGAATAACTACAAGCTCATGCCTGAAGAATTAGAAGCAGCTATTACCGATAAAACGAAGTATGTTATTGTCGGATATCCCAATAATCCTACAGGCGCCATCATGACGCTTGAGGACTGGGCAAAGATCAAGGATGTCCTTATGAGACATCCTGACATCATCGTTCTTTCCGATGAACTTTACTGCGAGCTTAACTATCTTGATGGAAAGCCTGCATCTCTCACTCAGTTTGCTGAATTAAGAGACAGGGTTGTTATGGTTAACGGGTTCTCCAAGTCCTATGCCATGACCGGTTTCAGAATAGGATATCTGGCTGGTCCCCATGAGCTTATCGCTCCTATGGTTAAGATACATCAGTACTGCATCATGTGCGCACCTTCAACTTCCCAGCTCGCTATTGTCGAAGCGGCTATGAATGCTGACGATGAGGTCAAGAAGATGCGTGATGAATATAATCACAGAAGAAGGATTATTGTACAGGGCTTAAGAGATGCCGGCCTTGACTGTTTTACGCCTTACGGCGCTTTCTATGCTTTCCCTTGCATCAAGTCCACGGGAATGACATCAGAGGAATTCTGTGAAAAGCTTTTGCTCGAAAAGCATGTCGCTATCGTACCGGGCAACGCTTTCGGCAAGTGCGGTGAAGGTTTTGTACGTATCAGTTATGCAGCTTCTTTAGAGGACATCAAGGAAGCTATGAGATTAGTTAAAGAATTTGTTGAAGAACATAAGGGGTAATCAATGCTTGAATTTGACAACATAAGACTCGATCTTGAATCTTACGAAGTGCCTGTAGCTGAGCTTAAGGATGCTCTTCATATTGACCGTGTATCTGATCAGATAAGCGAATATGAGAACCGCATGCAGGAGCCCGATTTCTGGAATAATGTCGAGAAGGCTACAGAGATCCAGCAGACATTGGGAAGACTTAAGAAGAAGGTAGAGAGCTATAACGCTCTTTGTGCCGAGCGTGAAGATCTTCTGGCTCTCTGCGAACTTGCTAATGAGGAAGAAGATCTTGATTCTCTTGAAGAACTTAAGACTTCATCTGCCAAATTCAAGGAAGACTTCGAAAAGATGCGTCTTGAGACGCTCCTTACAGGCCCTTATGATGCAAACAACGCCACAGTTACTCTTCATGCCGGTGCAGGCGGAACTGAAGCTATGGACTGGTGTTCCATGCTTTACAGAATGTACACGAGATGGGCTGAAAGCCACGGCTTTGCAATTGAAGAACTTGATTATGTGGAAGGTGATACAGCAGGAATCCAGTCTGTCTCTTTCATGATCAGGGGTGAAAATGCTTATGGCTTCTTAAGATCAGAACTTGGCGTTCACCGTCTTGTACGTATTTCACCTTTTGATGCTGCCGGAAGAAGACATACCTCTTTTGCATCATGCGAAGTCATTCCCGAACTTGACCAGAAGACGGAAGATGATATCAAGATCGACATGAGCGACGTCCGAATCGACCTTTTCCGTGCTACCGGTAAAGGTGGTCAGCACATCAACAAGACTGATACTGCCGTTAGAATGACACATAATCCTACCGGTATCGTTGTTTCATGTCAGGCTGAAAGATCACAGATCCAGAATAAAGAAACATGTCTTAGAATGCTCAAGGCGAAGCTTTTCGCGCTCGCAAGAGCATCAGAGATGGAGAGGATCGAAGACCTTAAGGGCAATCAGATGGAGATCGCATGGGGTTCACAGATCAGATCTTATGTATTCTGCCCCTACACACTCGTTAAAGACAACAGAACAGGTTATGAGGAAGTTGATGTCGATTCTGTTATGGACGGCAACCTTGACGGTTTTATCAACGCATTCCTTTCCGGCATGAAGAACGAGAAGTAATACGTAAACTGCCTTTATATCAGCATATTTGAAGCATTTAAATGTCAGTTACAAGTTGACTGGCATTTTGCGTTATAATCCATTTACATGACGATAAAGGGGATAGTTAATCAATGGATTTGAATAACGTATATTTTGTTATAGGTTCAGCATATGCCGGCAAATCTACGCTTGTTAAGAATCTTGCGAAGAAGCAAGGCGGCATTGCTCTGGAAGAGAATTATCATGACTCAAAGCTTACCGGACTGAACAGCCGGGAATTCCCGAATCTCACTTATACAAGGGATCTTAAGGACTGGCATGACTTTATCAGGAGAACGCCTGATGAATATGTATCATGGATCGAAAATGTTAAGAAGGAATGTGAGATCGTTGAGCTTCAGATATTAGATGAATTACTGAAAGAGCCGGAGAACCTGACGCGTAAGATCTTTGTTGATACTAATATTTCAATTGAAACGCTTCATGAGATCTCCGATACAGGACATGTTCTGGTTATGCTCGCTGATCCCGAGATATCTGTGAAGCGTTTTTTCGAGCGCCCGGATCCGGAAAAACAATTCCTTTATAAGCTTATGCTTGAAGAACCTGATCCTGATGCCTCGCTTGCCAATTACTGTGAGATCTTAAGACGAATCAATTCTGAAGAAGCCTATAATGAGCTTTTAAATTCCGGATTCAAAGTGATACTCAGAGATGAGGAAAGAACGCAGGAAGAGACAGTGAGACTGGCAGAAGAATTATTCGGATTGGAGTGCGTATGAGAATAGCAGAGACTGTATTTGATAAGTGTTTGGTATTAGAGCCTACCGTCAGAGAAGATATCAGAGGTTCAATGGAGGTGTTTTATAACGATCCTGAGATAAAGGATGTACTGAACGGTTTTGAGCTTACTGAGCAGCGCATCTATAAAATGCCTGCAAATACTTTCTTCGGCATCCATAAGGGACCTTCAAAACTTATCAGCATCATTCAGGGAAAAGGTCTGGATTATCTTATAGATCTGAGAAAAGACTCTGAAACTTATAAGCAGTATAAGACTGTTGAACTAAGTGGTGATGTTCCGAAACTAGTATATGTTCCGGCCGGGTTCGGACATGCGTTCATAGCTCTTGAAGATAATACCATTCAGGCATTCGCACTTGATACAAAGGCTCCTTATGAGAATTCAAGATCGATTAATTACAGGTCGCCCGGAATAGAATTGAAACTTCCCGTCGATAATGTTCTTATGGCAGATTACGACAGAAATGCCAAAATGCTTGAATAAATATTTTTGATATTAGGTTATCATTAAAGATATTGATCCGGGGAGGAAAAGAAAATGAGAGAACCATCGTACATGATAATTATCCCTATGAAGGAAGAAGACATAATGGATCCCAAGATCTTTATTGATAATGTCTTTAAGAGCGAACATGTAAAGATAAAGGACATTGGCGGGGATGAGGAAAGCGGTATGATCGTAACATTCCAGGTCGACGATGCTGAATATGCAGTCGGAGTAAGTCCTGTTGATGTTGAGATTCCGCCTTATGTACGGTTAGCTCACAGTTTTTCCGAAGATGAGTTTAAGCTCCTTGATGAGACACGTGCAGGTCTAAGTGTCTGCATGGATTTTGAAGGTGATAACAATAAATGCTTCTATGATCAGATCCGTATAATCAATGCGATGTATCCTGAGATGCTTGCTGTTTTGGATTGTCCTTCAGAAAAGCTCCTGTCAGGCAAATGGGTATCCCTGGCTGCAAATTCCTCGGTTCTCCCGGCGCCAAGATATCTTTTTACCGTACAGGCTGTTACGGGCGATGGTGATGAGGTCTGGCTTCATACACACGGCTTAAAGCGCTGCGGATTATATGAACTTGAGATCTTATGTTCTGACAGGGATCATTACAATAATCACTATAAGATGATCGAATCTTTTGCACTTCATATGCTCGAGAGCGATGAACCGGTTGAGCCCGGTGACGCTTTTACTGCAGGTCAGGCGTCAGGTTATGAACTTACACTTACTGCAGTTGACTGGAAAGAAGCGCTTGAATACTATCCCGATGCTGAACTTGGTACTGCCGAAGACCGCGAAGATGATGTGCACGGCGAAGATACATGTGTTCTCATGATATACAAAAATGACAATGCCATTGAGAATATGATCTATACTCCGGTACATGATTTCAACCGTTTTCTCGGCGATAATCCTATGTTCTATTTTTCCAAGGATGAGACCAGGAGAATGAGCGCTCTTGCTGTTGAGAGAACGTCCTATTTGCTCAAGGCTTTTGAGAATAAGGATTATGAGATCCTTCTTAAGATCGGTCTTGTTGTTGATGAGGAATATTGGGACAACGGCAAGCCTCAGAAGGAGTATATCTGGTTCAGATTATCTGATGTTAAGGATGATAAAGTCATATGCGTACTGACCCAGGAACCTTATTATGTATCGAACATCAGAAAGGGCGATACGGGGACTTATCCGCTCTCTGACATTACCGATTGGCTCGTTTATACAGATGAGCGCAGCATCGGTCCAGACGATGCATATCTGCTTATGTGATTAGAAGATCATATTTTCGTACCGTTCTCGAAAATTAATCCTGTGAGGTTTTATGATCAAGGGTTTACATCACATTTCAATGAAGTGCGCTACAAAAGAGGAATTTGAGAAAGCCAAGAGTTTTTATCTCGATCTTCTGGGGTTTTCCATTGTGAGACAGTGGCCTCAAGGTATAATGATCGACCTTGGAAACACCCAGCTTGAGATCTTCTGCAACGGAAACGGCGTCAAAGATCTTGGCGCCATTAGGCATATGGCTTTTGCTACTGATGATGTGGAAGAGATTGTAGCCAAGGTCAAAGACGCAGGTTATGAAGTCTTCATTGAACCAAAGGATATAGTTATTGATTCGGACCCGGAATTCCATGCGAGAATGGCCTTCTGTTTTGGCCCGCTAGGAGAGCAAATAGAGTTCTTTAAGGAATGCTGAAGCATTAAGAAAAGAGGCTTTTATGTGTAAAGGCATCATGAAATGGAGCTTCAAAAAGGCTTATGCCTTTGATATAAAGCGCCTCGATGACTCTTATGCTTCTGATGAGATCAGGGAAGACCTTGAGATCGGTTATATTAACGACGGGCTTTCTGAACATACTCTTGATGTCTACTATAAGGACGACGGCAGATCAAAGCCCATTCTTATCGATATCCATGGCGGCGGTTTTATCTCATACGATAAGGAGTATAACCGTGTTTTCGCTAACGTGGCAGCACAACAGGGCTTTGTCGTATTTGAACTGAATTACAGGCTTGCATATCCTGAAAATACGGTTTTCGAGCAGATAGAAGACATAGATAAGGCTGTCAGGTGGATAACTGAGCATGCGGCTTCCTATGGTGGAGATATAAACAGGCTTTATATTTCCGGGCACTGCACAGGCGGAGTTCTTGCAACGGCTGAAGTTCTGTTAAGCTTATGTCCTGAAATGCTTTCATATTACGGGTTTGAAGGGAAGAGTTATCAATATAAAGGACTCATTCTGGACTGCGGTTATATGCATTTTTATAAGAAAAGCCCTGCTTACAGTTTCTTAAGAAGAATGATCTTCAATAAAAGCTACGAAAGTGATAAGCGATATAAGTATCTCTGTTTTGATCAGAACAGCAGTATCAGAAAACTTCCCAAGACTGTCCTTATTACAAACAAGCAGGATCCGCTTAAGGGCATGACATGTCAATTTGAAGAACTGCTAAAGCAGAATAACGTCATATACAAGCTTTTTGAGGAAGGCTCGAAAGGTCATACAGGCATATTAATCAAGCCGGGTAAGCTTGTCGCCGACATCCTGAAATATATAGATGTAAGAACTGCAAGATAAGCGGAAGACAAATTGTTGGTATTGCATTTGAAGAATTAATGATAAGATATCTTTGATAATTTCGGTTTTGATGATCGATGCTTTTATGGGGAAACGGATATGAAGAATAAAACACTAACTATTTTAAAGGCTGTATTCAGTTGCCTGGTTCTTTGTTGTATTTTAGTTAATTCTTGTGGTTGTGCAAAAAAAGAACCTGTATTGAAGTTAGGGAATTATAAAAGTGCATCAGGAATGGAAATAACTATTTCTGATTCAACCCTTCGAGTTGACAATTATGACTTTTCTGTTGAAGAAAAAAGTCTTGTTGAATTCGAATATGCATATCAGCATTCAGAATATGGATTGGAAGAAGGAGAAAAAGAAAGAACTCTGCAGGAAATTCATGATGATACAGATATGAATTTGCAGTTTATAGGTAAGGAAGTTCCGTATTCTACCCAGATCGAAGGTGAGAAGAACGATAAAATCGGAATTTATTGTGCTATCGACGGCCTTACGACGTGGTTCTATCTGGAATATTATCCTGCTTCCAATTCCATTATTTACACACCGGAGAATGGAGATTCAATCAATCTTTTATATCAAGGGGAAGTAAAGCCTTGATTGTATTAGATAATGTCTGTCGTACATTTAGGATCGGAGAAGAACTTGTTAAGGCTGTAGATCATATAAGCCTTAAGATAAATGATAATGAGTTTGTCGCTGTTGTCGGAAGATCGGGCAGCGGCAAATCCACATTGATGAATCTTATTGGTGCATTAGATCATGTCGATTCCGGTTCTATAATCGTAAATGGAACAGATATAACTAAATTGAATAATAGGGATTTGGCGGAATACCGATTAAAATCAACTGGTTTTATCTTTCAGGCTTTCCATCTTGAACCGTTGTATACGGTTTATGACAACGTGCGTATCGCTCTTATGATTGCTGATATTCCGCCAAGACTCCAAAAAGAAAAGGTTATAAATGTCCTTAAGAAAGTTGGTCTGGAGTCAAAAAACGGTGTTAAAGTATCAAAACTATCGGGAGGAGAGCGTCAACGTGTTGCAATTGCACGGGCAATTGTAAATGATGCTCCGATTATTCTTGCGGATGAACCATGTGGAAACCTGGATTCCTTAAACTCAGGGTTAATCATGGATCTATTAAAGACTCTTCACAAATATGGGAAGACGATAATACTGGTAACTCATAACATTAATGATGCCAAGTGTGCAGATCGTATTATTGAACTTAAAGACGGCAGGGTGATTCGAGATGAAGCTTCAGACTTGTTTTCAATTTAGTCTGAAGGAGCTCCGAAGCAACAGATTGCTCTTTGCATTATGTTCATTGCTGCTTGTTTCGATTATAAGCACCGGATTATTCATTGCTTATTCAGACGAGAGCATAATGAAATCTTTCTATAACTATACGCTCAAATTCAACGAATCAGGTACCGGTCTGTACATATATTTTGATATGCCGTATGAGATGCTTTCGTTGATTGATGATCAGCCTTTTGATCAGTTGTATTTTAATGGAGATAGTGATTACGGATCACATTATTCATTTAAAGAGAATAGTCTTGAAGACTATGAGTTTTGGATTGTTGATGTAAACAGTGAAGCCTATCTTCGGATGAAAGAGGGGCAAAAAACAGAAGGCGTTGAATTAACTGAAGATAATTCGTTGAATAATTACATCTGGGTCAGTAAGCAGACAAGTGAATCCATTGGTTGTGAGATTGGAGATGTGATAAGTAAGTGTATGCCGAATGGCAGGACTTTTGAATATGAAGTTGCAGGCATATATTCTGATGAAAATGAGCATTATTCAGATTTTTATATTTCTTCTGCCCGTTTCTTTTATGATATTAATGAAGCCGGCTATACCAGGGTAGCACATTTTACTGCTGTCTTGGCAAATCCGGAAAAATATAACCATATAAAGAACGTCTTGAAAGCACGGCACGTATCAGCTTGGACTGACTATGATGAAGAGTTTGATATGCTTGCATTGATTGATGTTATGCTGAAATCATTATTTGTAATTGTTATGATTTCTGCAATGTTTGTTGTTTATAACATAGAAAAGATTATTTTCCGTAACAGATTATCCTTTATTATGAGACTCAAAATGCTGGGCGCAACAACCGGAAATGCAGTTTCAATATATTTGATCATTATGGAATGTATTTTGTGTCTTTCTTTTGTGTTCTCATTTATTCTAAGCTTCTTATTTTCTTTGTATGTTAAGAGAATAGTCGAATTTGTAATTCCTGAAATAGAATTTGTAACTGCAAATATTGGTAAATATGTTTTAGCAGGATGTGTAATATGTACTGCTATTCTTTTCCTGGTAATGCACATTTTTAAAACTAAGGTTGATAGACAGAGCATTAGCCAGGTTTTACAGGATGGTTAAAAAATGCGTATTAGCAGGATTACAGAGATAGCTTTCATGAACCTTTTTGCGATGAAGAAGACCTTCATCGTGGTTTTAGCATCTTTGGCTGCAATTGTTATTTCATTGCTCTGCTTTTTTGGCTATAGGACAGCTATAGACGATAAAATGAGTCAAATAATAGATACTAAATCTTCCAAGTGCTATTTGTCTTTGTCTTATGATGTTCCTTCAAGCGGTTCATATAAACAAATAACATCCAGATATGTGAGGTATTATTGGCCCACGAAATTGACTCCTGACAGTATTGATCTGTTAGTGGATGGAAATACTTATTCCGGTCATGATAATTTCAATTATAAGTTCGATATAGATCCGTCTGATGAACCATTCATGCGCAAGAATGATTTTAAAACTCCATTTGATATATGTGCTTTGCTTAAGGATAACGATAAGGTTTTCCCTGAAATGATGATTACTGAGTTTCAGGCAAAAGCTGCTTTAAATACTCCTGTTAAATATGGAGATGCAGGGTTAGATGCTGGAAAGATCATGGTTTCTGATTTTATGCTCGAAAATTTTGGCCTGTCAGACGAAGAGCAAAAACTTCTGGTCGGTAAGAAGATTTCTTTTGTGAACAGGGAAACCGGATTCTTTTATTGTTGTGATTTAGAGCTTTGCGGAATTATAGATTCAAATGTGTTTTATATTAATTCTCTTGCTGAAGCCAGAGCGCCACAGATATTTATTACGGAAGCTGATATGTGTAAACCTATGGCTGAAGATATGGCTAAATATCTGAATAATGAAAATGCTTATAGATATGATGATCCTGAAATTTTTGATGGCACTTGTGTTGGGGATTTGATTAGAGCTTGTTATATGAGCAGTTTTTCTGATTATAAGCAGCTGATTGTTCAAATGGAAAACGATGGTTATTTCGCCTGGCCATCATACGAAACGGAAATGTTTTATGTAATCAGTCAGCAGAAATTAATCATTGATTATGTAGTTTCAGTTATTATTGGAGTTTTTTTGATAACCCTTATTTCTTACCTTATGACCGCTTTGTATTTTTATTATAAAAGAAATTACAAGTACAAGCAGATGCTCAGGGCAATTGGAATCAATATGAAAGATGTTTTTGCTATTTCAATTGTTGAGTTAACAGGTTGTTCTTTGTTGTCTGTCATTATAGGAACAATTCTATCTATTGTTTTCGCAATGATCTTTAATGCCTTTTGGGCAAGCGCGGCTTATGTCAAGATTAACTTATTGGCTGCTTTCTATATTTTAATTCCTGCACTATTGTTATTGTTATTTATAGTATTGTCTTTAATAACTGCATTTGTAAGTTGTATAAATTTAAATCGAAATGAACTGAGCACAGCGCTTAATGAAGAATAAGTGTATATGTGTCCGTTTTTGATATAGACGTTAAATTGGTTTTCTGATCATCAGCATATTGGGTATAAAGTTAAAACGTGTACTGCAAATGCGGTACACGTTTTGCTTTACAGTATATTTAGGTCAAAGTGACTCGAAATGCGGCTTATGATCCTTAAAGTAGACTGTTTCCTTGAACCCTAATGACTTAAGATATTCAACTGCTTCCGTGAAGCATACCGCAAACGTGCCGGGGAAGTGGGAGTCGGAGCCCAAAGTTATGAACTTGCCGCCCATGTCCCTGTATCTGTTAAGGATTGCAGCATCGGGAAGGTCTCTTGTAAAGCCGCCTTGCCTGTGTTTCTGGATGGATTTTGTGTTGATCTCCAGAGCTTTTTCCTTGGCGATCATTACTTCAAAGAGCCTGTCGATCTCTTTAGGGGTCTCTTCGTAAGTTATGAAATCGTTCTTGTTGTCCGCATATCTGTTGATGTAGTCGTAGTGGGCTACAACGTCGAAATTATTACATTTCTCGCACATCTCGGCCATTTTGTTGATATATTCGCTGTGAAGCTCTTTTGCGGGCATCTGATAGCATTCGCGGTCGACATAGAAATCCTTGCCCCTGAACAGGTGAACGCTTAAAAGTACGACATCCAGAGGTATGGAAGCAGCAACTTTGTCGATCTCTCCGGCTACATGAGTCTGATATCCGAACTCGATGCCTTTGAGGAGCTCAAAATCGCCTGCCTTGGCGCGCCATTCTTCAAAAGTCCTGTTGTATTCATCAAGGTCGAACATCCAGTTTAGACCGTCGTCGACATAGTCTATTTCGTAATGTTCAGTGATTCCGATCCTGTTAAAACCTGCCTGTTTAGCCTGTGCTATAAGTTCATCGATCGACTGGCCGGCGTCAGCCGAAAAGTGTTTTGTGTGATTGTGTCCGTCTGTTACCATTTATGTCCTCTTAATTAAAAGATTTATTTTTTCATTAATGGTATCATAACACTTATATAAAAGAGTTATAGAAAAGAGGTAAATTTATGCCTAAGAAGAAAGAAACAGGAAAAATCAAAGCCAGTGAGCTTTTCGCTGAGTTTCCTAATCTTTATGAGAAAGCGTCTGAAGATGATCTTGCGGCAACTTTTGAGTTTGCCGAAGAATATAAGGCGTTTCTGGACGATTCCAAGACGGAGCGCGAGTTTGCAAGGAATGCGATCCTGGCTGCCGAGGACCTGGGATATGTCGACATTGCCACAAAAGACAGCTTAAAGCCCGGTGACAAAGTATACCAGAGCATTAAGGGAAAGGGTTTTGCGGCTGCCGTTATCGGTAAGAAGGGTCCCGCTGAAGGATTTAATATCCTTGGCGCACACATCGATTCACCCAGGCTTGATCTTAAGCCCAATCCCATTTATGAGGACAGCGATACCGTTTATTTCAAGACCCACTATTACGGCGGACTCAAGAAATATCAGTGGACAACGATCCCTTTGAGTGTTCACGGTGTTGTCTTTACCAATGACGGTAAAATGCACGAGATCGTTGTAGGTGAGAAGGAAGATGACCCTATATTCTATATCACTGACCTGCTTCCCCACCTTGGAAATGAGCAGATGAACAAGAAGGCATCTGAGTTTATTCCTGCTGAGGATCTTAATGTCATCATCGGCGGCATTCCTTTTACTGAGGAAAAGAAGACCAAGGATATTTTCAAGGCAGGAGTCCTGAAGATCCTTTTCGAGCAGTATGGTATCAAGGAAAAGGACTTCGTATCGGCCGAGATCGAGATCGTTCCTGCCACAAAGGCCAGAGATGTCGGCTTTGACCGTGCTTATATCGCTGCTTACGGCCACGATGACAAGGTTTGTGCTTATCCTGCATTGAGAGCACTTCTTGCACAGGAAAAGCCTAAGAAGACCTGCGTATGCCTCCTTACCGATAAGGAAGAGATCGGCTCTTATTCGAATTCAGGTGCTACATCCAATCTTTATGAGAATTTCCTTATGGAGGTTTTCGCGAAGGCAGAGGGCGGAATAGACAAGTTCAATACTTTAAAGTTCCGTAAGGCTTTGGCTGCTACGAAGATGCTCTCAACGGACGTAACAACAGCTTACGATCCGAAGTATTCCTCTGTTTTCGAGAAGAATAATACGGCATTCATGTCACACGGCCTTAAGATCGAGAAATATACGGGTGCCAGAGGCAAGTCCGGATGCTCTGAGGCTACAGGTGATTTCATTGCCGAGATCACTGACATCTTCGAGAAGAATTCGATCCCGTGGCAGACAGGCGAGCTCGGACGTATCGATGCCGGCGGCGGCGGAACGATCGCGGCTGTAATGGCTGAACTAGGTATGGATGTTGTCGATATGGGTGTTCCCGTATGGTCAATGCACGCACCTGTCGAGGTTATTTCCAAGATCGATCTTTATTATCTGTTCCTCGGGTACAAAGCATTTATTGAGAATATTGGTTAATGGCTAAAAGAACGGTAGAACGCAAAACTGCAATTAAGAACAGCGTAGGCAGGATAATTGTCTACAGCTTGATCATTATTGCCCAGATTGTTTCTTTTGCCGTTCTTGTTTACCTGCTCGGTAATAAATACCCGGCGCTGGCATTCGTTTTCAGAGCGATTGCACTTATAACGGCCCTTGGTATCAATGCGAGAGATTCAAATGGCGCTTTCAAGCAGATCTGGGTAATCGTGATCCTTACGTTCCCGATTACGGGTCTTTTGTTCTATGCCCTCAATAATTTCAGTCTTTCCAAGCATAAGATCAAGAAAAGGCTTGATGAAGTTGATCTTAAGGTGTTCAGCCACCTGAATCATAATGATGTTATCTTTGATAAGTTTATGGAGGAGTCTCCGGCTAATGCTTCTTCGGCTAAATATTTGAGGAGCCTTAATTTCCCGATTTATGAGGGAAATGCGATCAAGTATTATCCCGATTGCTATGACTGCTACAAAGAGCAGATCGAGGATATCAAGAAGGCAGAAAAATATGTCTATCTTGAATATCATGCTATAGAGACAAAAGAGTCTTTCGAAGCGCTTCACGAGGCTTTGAAGGAGAGAGCAGCTGCAGGTGTTGACTGCAGAGTCTTATATGATGATGTAGGTTCATTCGTATTTATAAGCAGGCAGTTTGTTAAGATGCTTGAGTCTGAAGGCATCAAGTGCAATGCATTTAACCCTGCTTATCCGCTGCTTCAGCTGTTCATGAATAACAGGGACCACAGAAAGATCACCGTTGTTGACGGCACAATCGGATATACGGGCGGATATAACATTGCAGATGAGTATTTCAACATCGTAAATCCATACGGACATTGGAAGGATAATGGTGTCAGGATCGAAGGCCCTGCCGTAAAGAGCCTTACCGCGATGTTCGTTGAGATGTGGAACTTTGCCGATGTTAAACGCAAGGTGGTTGATAAGATACCATTCGAAAGGCTCAAGATCGAACCTGTAAGCGGTGTTAAGGGCTACTGCGTTCCATACTGCGACAGCCCTCTTGATAATGAGCCGGTCGGCGAGAATGTATATCTCAATATCATCAACAATTCGATCAATTACTGCTGGTTCATGTCGCCATATCTCGTCCTGTCCGATGAGGTCGCAAGAGCATTAAAGATTGCATGCATGAGAGGCGTTGACGTAAGGATTATGACTCCCGGTATCCCTGATAAGAAGGTTACTTATAACGTCACAAGATCGTATTACAATATGCTTGTTGAAAGCGGAGTCAAAGTTTACGAATATACGCCCGGGTTCAATCACTCGAAAACCGTTATCTCGGATGACAAATGTGCGGTAGTAGGCACTATCAATCTTGATTTCAGGAGCCTTTACCACCATTTCGAAAATGCTCTTTATTTGTACGATAACGACTGTATTCCGGATATCAAAAAAGACTTTATTGATACTTTTGAGATATGCCGCGATGTTACCGAAGATTACAGGAAAAAGCCGAATATCTTCGTATGGTTCTTTAAGTCAATCCTGAGACTTATTGCGCCGTTGCTATAAAACATTTAGAAAGGGACTTTTATGTCTATCAGATTCTATAACTGCAGAATACTTACCATGAAAGACAGCAATGTCATTGAAGGCGAACTTTGGACTGATAATGACCGTATCAGCTACATAGGGCCTTCAATTGATAAGGCTGATAAGAAATTTGACCGCGAGATCGACTGCAAAGGCAATCTCCTTATGCCGGGTCTTAAGAATGCACATACGCATTCAGCAATGACATTTTCGAGATCTCTTGCAGATGAATACTGCCTTGATGACTGGCTTCATAAAGCTATCTTTCCGAGAGAAGCAAAGCTTACTCCTGAAGCAGTTTACTGGTATGCGAAGCTCGCTTATGCCGAATATCTTGCAGGCGGTATCACTTCATGTTTTGACATGTATTTTTTCCGTGAATTGACTGCCCGGGCAGCAATTGAGACCGGTTTCAGGCACGTCTTCTGCGGTGCAGCCAATGATTTCGGCGGTTTCGATGAACTTGAAGGTTATTATAATTCACTAAATTCCATGGATCCGCTCGTATCCTTTATATTCGGTTTCCATGCTGAATACACGACTTCTGAGGACAACCTCAAGCGTATGGCGGACATTGCCCATAAATATGAGGCTCCCGTATTCACGCACATTTCCGAGTCTTATCCTGAAGTTGAAGGCTGCAGGGAAAGATACGGAGTTACGCCTGCAGTCCTCTTTGACAGATTAGGCATATTCGACTACGGCGGAGGCGGTTTCCACTGTGTCTGGTTCACGGATGAGGACAGGGATATTTTCAAAAAGAGAGGTTTATGGTCCGTATTTAACGCATGCTCTAACTTAAAGCTTGCAAGTGGTATCACGCCTGTCTATAAGTTCATCGAAAATGATATGAAGATAGCGATAGGTACAGACGGTGCAGGTTCTAATAACGCGCTTTCAATGTTCCGTGAGATGTATCTTGATACAGTTCTTTCCAACGTTGAGACACATAATGCTGCTGCAGTTGATCCTTTTACGATCCTTAAAGCAGGAACCACGGGCGGCGCTCTTTGCATGGGCCTTAATGATTCTGATGTTCTTGATACAGGCAAGAAGGCTGATATCATCATGATCGACATGAAGAAGCCTTCGATGCAGCCTGAGAACAACATCATAAGGAATCTTATTTACAGCGGTGATAATTCGATCGTAAAGATGACCATGATCGACGGTAAGATCCTTTACGAGGATGGTAAATACACAACCATCGACATCGATGAGGTCATCCGTGAGAGCAATAAACTTCTGGAAGGACTTGCCTGAAATTAAGTCATGAAACTTCTTTTAAGCCATATCGGTAAATATAAAGCAGCTTCGATCTTAAGCCCTGTGTTTAAGCTGCTTGAAGCATGCTTTGAACTCATTGTTCCGCTTATTGTTGCGGGTGTTATCGATAATGGTATCAGGAAGGGTGACGCGGATTATGTCTGGACGCATGTTCCTATCCTCGTGCTTTTCGCTGTCGTGGGATTTGCAAGTGCCATTACTGCACAGTATTTCGCCGCTTATTCAGCGACAGGAATATCCTCCGGCATCAGAAAGAGCCTTCACGATAAGCTTCAGACATTATCTGTAAGCGATTATGAGAAGATCGGCTCTTCCGGAATGGTTACGCTCCTTACATCAGACGTTAACCAGATTCAGACAGGGATCAATCTTTTCTTAAGACTTCTCTTAAGATCGCCTTTTATCGTTATAGGCGCTTGTATTATGGCTGCAACGGTAAAGCCTTCGATAGCTTTGATCCTTGTAGGCTGTACGGCCTTTTTGGCTGTAGTGATTGCCCTCAATATGAAGTTCTCGATCTTAAGGCACAAAGAATCCCGAGCAGGTCTGGACAGCCTTGTTAAGAAGACTTCTAACGGGATTGCAGGCGAACGTGTTATCAGAGGCTTTAACAAAACACGGAATGATTTTGAGAAGTTCGAACAAAAGAGCCGCAGTCTTAAATTATCCCAGATAAGGGCTGCTGATTTTGCCGCATGGCTTAATCCTTTGACATATGCGGCAGTTAATCTCGGAATCTGCCTCCTGATCTACAGGGGTTCTATTCATTTCAACGCAGGAGATCTTACTGACGGACAGGTTGTAGCGCTCTACAACTATATGTCCCAGATCCTTATAGAGCTTGTAAAGCTTGCAAATCTCATTGTTTCAGTATCCAGGGCTTATGCATGCCTTAAAAGGGCAGAAGGACTTATGGATATTTCAAGTACAGCAAATAACGGAGCTGAAACACTTCCTTTAGGAACACCGCTTTCCGTATCAATGAAGAATGTCTCATTCACATACCAGGGTAATGTCGAAGAATCAGTAAAAGACTTTACGATCGATATCAAACCCGGTGAGACTATCGGCATTATAGGAAGCACGGGATGCGGCAAATCCACTGCTGCAGCACTTATTGCAGGTATCTATAATGCTAATGAAGGTGAAGTTGATATCAACGGCACTAATATAAAGGACATAGCGCTTTCAAGCCTTGCTTCTGCTATTGGTATGAGTCTTCAGAAAACCAGACTTTTCAAGGGTTCACTTAAAGAAAATATTACTCTCGGAAGAACTGCTCTGACGGATGAAGATATTGATTCCGCATGCAAAGCTTCGTGCAGTGATGATGTTATAGCAACTAAAAAGGAAGGCCTGGACTTCGTCATTTCCGACGGCGGAGCGGGACTTTCTGGCGGCCAGAGGCAGAGGATCGGAATAGCAAGAGCTTTGGCAGGCAATCCCGGCCTTGTTATCCTTGATGACTCAACGTCTGCATTAGACTGGGGAACTGAAAAGAGGCTTCTTAATAATCTTAAGGATCTTCCGGTTAAGCCTACGCTTATCCTCGTCTCGCAGAAGGTCAGAACCTGTATGAACTGTGACCGCATCATTCTTATGGATGACGGCAGGATTGAGGCAGTAGCATCTCATGAGGAGCTTCTAAAGATATCAGAGAACTACAGATATATGAATTCTCTTCAGATGAAGGGAGGCGCAGCATCATGAACGCAAAGTCATTAAAGCGTCTCTTCTCATATCTTAAGGGTTCTACTGGCCTTGCGGTCTTATCTGTTATTATCGGATTGCTGTTCGGTGGCGCTACTGTTGCTATTCCTTATTTTGCAGGGAAGGCGATCGATGATCTTGGTGATACGGAAGCTCTTATCAAGTGTCTTCTTGTCATTGTGGGTCTTATTGTCCTCGCTGCTTTATTACAGTTTGCGCTGATAAGGATGAATAACAGAATTGCCTTTAATATCGGCCAGAACTTAAGGAATGCCACATATTCCAAGATGCACAGAGTTAAGATGTCTTATATTGACAGGACATCCGCAGGAAAGCTTCAGAGCTTTATAATCAGTGATGTTGAGACCGTATCTGACGGTATGCTCTTATTCCTTAACCAGTTTGCATCTGGTATTGCAACGATAATCATCACGCTTATCGTAATGTTCTATATTAACTGGAAGATCTCGCTTATAGTCGTAATCTTTACTCCGGTATCAATTGCGGTATCTACGGCTATCGCAAAAGGTGCATATAAGTCTTTTGCAAAACAAGCTGAGATAAGATCCAAGCAGACTTCTTTTGTTGCCGAATCGGTAAACAATTTCAGGGAATGTAAGATCTATAACGTTACGGATACAAGGATCAACGGTTTTGATGAGATCAACGGTGAATACCGTAAGACATCTACGAAGGCAACTTTCCTGTCTTCGATCAGCAATCCTTCGTCAAGATTTGTAAATGCACTTATCTATGCGGCTGTTGTGCTTACGGGATGCCTGTCCGGTATCGGCGGCGCAATCACTGTCGGTGCCCTGACGTCGCTCCTGGCTTATGCAAACCAGTTTATGAAGCCTTTTAACGACCTGTCCGCGGTATATACGGAACTGTCGGACAGCTTTGCTTGTCTTGCCAGGGTTTTCGAGTACTTAGACAGCCCTGAGATACCTGAAGAACCTGTAAGAGATGACCTGCCTTCCAAGGATGTTCAGTTCGATATTGAGTTTAAAAACGTCTCTTTCTCATATGTTGAGGGCAGACCTGTGCTTCAGGATATCTCATTTAAGGTAGGAAGGGGCGAATCGTTTGCGATCGCAGGCCCTACGGGATGTGGCAAGACTACGCTTATTAATCTCTTGATGCGTTACTATGAGCCGGATTCAGGCGATATTTTGATCAACGGCAAGTCCATAAAGGACATTCCAAGGTCGGAACTCCGTCACTATATCGGCTTTGTATCTCAGGATACGTGGCTTTCGGACGATACGGTTATGGAAAATATCAGGTTCTCCGGTGACCATATAACGGAAGAAGAGGCTGTTGAAGCGAGCAAAAAGGCCGGCTGTGATTCATTTATTAGAAAACTTCCAAAGCGTTATAATGAGATGTTGGATAACGACAGGGATGATATATCCGAAGGCCAGAAACAGCTGCTTACAATAGCAAGAGCCATGGCTTCAGACCCTTCGATCCTTATTCTGGACGAAGCAACATCATCAGTTGACGTTGTCACGGAAGACCGTATCCAGAAAGCCGTCAAAAAGCTTCTGAACGGCAGAACAAGTATTATAATTGCGCACAGGCTCTCGCAGATCACTTCCTGCGACAAGATCGTCGTAATAGACGGCGGCAAGGTTTCAGAGATCGGATCTCACGATGAGCTCATCGCAAACGGCGGATTCTATTCAAGGCTTTATGCCTCGTATATATCCGAATAAGGAGTTTATATGGCTAATTATATGTTGGAAGAGTTTAAGAACTACATAAACGGCAGAAAAGCCGCTGTTATCGGCATCGGCATATCAAATACACCATTGATCAAGTGGCTTGTCTCACTCGGCTGCAGTGTTACGGCTTGCGACAAGCTCACAGAGGAAGATCCGGTGCTCAGGAAGAATATCGACATGTTAAAGGAGATATCTCCTGATATTAAATGGTCTCTGGGTGAATCTTATCTTACTCATTTAAGGGAAGATCATTACGACATAGTCTTTAAGACCCCCAAGATGAGATTTGAGACCCCCGAACTTCAGGCATTAAAGGAGATGGGCTCAATCCTTACTACTGAGATGGAGCTCTTCATGAACCTTTGTCCTGCTGAGATATTCGCTATCACGGGTTCTGACGGCAAGACCACAACAACGACTCTTACTGCTGAGATATTGAAGCAGGCTGGATATAAGGTCTGGATCGGCGGCAATATCGGCACTCCGCTTCTTGACAGGATCGCCGAGATCGGACCCGATGACAAAGTCGTTCTTGAACTGTCCTCATTCCAGCTTCTCGGCATGAGTACACCTGCAGATGTTGCGATCGTAACAAATATCACGCCGAATCACCTCGATTTCCATAAGGATTACGATGAGTATATCCAGGCGAAGATAAATGCTTTCAGAAACCAGGGGCCTGTCGGCAAGGTCGTTCTTAATGCAGGCTGTGATCTTACATATGAGATGAAAGATATCGCAAGAGGCCGTGTTAAGCTGTTCTCTGCGAACAAGGGAAAGGTAATGAGAGCTGAATCGCCTCTGTATCCAAGAGCATATACGGAAGACGGAAGGCTTATCTATGAGGAGAACGGCGACATCTTTGATAT
The DNA here is from genome assembly GCA_017509245.1 of Clostridiales bacterium. GTDB lineage: Bacteria > Bacillota > Clostridia > Saccharofermentanales > Saccharofermentanaceae > Saccharofermentans. The sequence continues at coordinate 47,582 of JAFWQC010000025.1, forward strand.
CTGCGGAATGGATGAGATCTTTATTCCCGGTGTTCATAATGTTGAGAATTTCCTTGCTGCAACTTGTGCAGTAATTGACTACGTTAAGCCTGAAGATATTGCCTATGTTGCAAAGACCTTTAAGGGCGTTCCGCACAGGATAGAATTTATCAGGGAGCTTGACGGTGTAAGGTGGTATAACTCATCCATTGATACTTCGCCCAACCGTTCACTTAATACGATGAATGCGCTGGCTGCACGCAATGAGAAGGGCGTTCTGATCTGCGGAGGTGCCGACAAAAAGTGCCTTTATACCAAATTGGGCGACGCGATCCTCAATGTCTGTGACAGGATCATAATTTACGGCTCAAATGCCGATCTTGTAACGGATATCATTGCCAAGGAAGCTCACGGACGCAAGTATGAGATATACAGGATCCCGGATAATAAGGATGATGTCTATGAGTTCCCGAAGACCAGGGATAATGTCGTAAATGCTTATAAAGAAGCTATCATCAAGGCCAGAGAGTGGGCAAAACCCGGAGAGATTGTTATTATGTCTTCTATAGGTACGTCCTATGACCATTTCAGGCATTTTGAACACAGAGGCGATATGTTCAGAGACCTCGTAAATGAACTTGAATAAGCTATAAAGCTTCTTAGGTGGAGGAAAGTTTATGGCTGACATGAATTACCGGAGATATAAAGCTCATCCGACAGTTGATCTGCCGGACCGTAAGTGGCCTGCGAATAAGATTGCCAAAGCGCCAATATGGTGCTCTGTTGACCTAAGGGACGGTAATCAGGCACTTGAAGTTCCGATGACGCTCGAAGAGAAGGTCGAATTCTTCGAATATCTTTGTTCAGTTGGTTTTAAGGAGATTGAGATAGGTTTTCCTGCAGCTTCTGAAACGGATTATAACTTCTGCAGACATCTCATAGATAATAATCTTATTCCTGCTGACGTTGCTATCCAGGTATTGACCCAGTCAAGAGCCCATATTATCGATAAGACAATGGAAGCCGTTAAGGGTGCTCCCGCTGTCATTATCCATCTTTATAACGCGACCAGCACTCTCCACAGAGACGTTGTTTTCGGCTTTTCGCAGGATGAATGCATTGATCTTGCCGTTGAGGGCGCGAAAATGATCATCGACCGTATCAATGAAGATACAAGCGGTACCAGGTTCATGCTCGAGTATTCACCTGAAGCATTTTCAGACACAGAACTCGATTTTGCAGTAAGGATCTGTGATTCTGTCTGTGATATCTGGAAACCGACACCCGATAAGAAAGTAATAATCAATCTTCCTGAGACTGTCGAATATCAGACAGCCAATGTATATGCGGACCAGATCGAGTATTTCTGCAGAAAGACAAAATGGCGTGATTCGATAATCGTCTCGCTTCATACACACAACGACAGAGGTACTGCCGTTGCTACTTCAGAGTTTGGCTTAATGGCCGGAGCCGACAGGGTGGAAGGCACTTTGTTCGGCAATGGCGAGCGTACGGGAAACGTTGATATCATTACGCTTGCTATTAACATGATGATGCTCGGCATCAACCCCGGACTTGATTTCTCGAACATGAACAAGACTATCGATATCTATGAGGAATTGACCGGAATGAAGGTCGAACCGAGACATCCCTGGGCCGGAAAGCTTGTATTTACTGCTTTCTCGGGCTCTCATCAGGATGCGATCAACAAGGGAAGAAAGAAAATGGAGGAAAGAGGGGACAGTATTTGGGCCGTTCCTTATCTTCCTATCGATCCTAAGGATGTCGGCAGGGAATACGAACCTATTATCAGGATCAATTCCCAGTCCGGAAGAGGCGGGATCTCCTATGTTATGGAGACTTATTTCGGCGTTCAGCTTCCCAAAAGATTCCAGCGTGACTTCCTTGTTGACGTCAAAGCCGCAACTGAAGAAGGCGGAGTTGAGAATGAGCTTACACCGCAGCAGATATTCAATCTTTTCGATGATAAATACATCAATGTTCTTGAACCATACGGTCTTAAGAACTTCTCGGAGCAGCAGGACAGCGATCAGGTATCCACTGTAGAGGCTCTTATTACCGACAATGGCAAGGAAGTAACTATAAAAGGGCAGGGCAACGGTCTTCTCGATGCGTTTGTCAGAGCCTTCTGCGGTTATACCGGTATTGATTTTTCTATCTCGAATTATTCAGAGCACGCTATGAAGTCAGGTTCAGACTCTGCGGCTATTACATATATTGAGATTACTAATAAGGCTAACAAACAGACCTATATCGGAGCCGGAGTATCGAGCTCTGTCACAAAATCTTCCGTTCGTGCCGTAGTTTGCGCATTTAACAGAATGATTAATGTGTTATGATTTGGTGGTTTGAAAAGGAGTATTGATAATGATCTGGGATTATTTTGTTGCTTTTATATTCGGTATTGTTGAAGGTATCACTGAGTGGCTTCCGGTAAGTTCCACCGGACACATGATCATATTAAATGAGTTCCTGAAGCTCAATGTCTCACCTGAGTTTTATGACCTTTATCTTGTAGTTATTCAGCTCGGCGCGATCCTTGCTGTAATAGTTATCTTCTGGAAAGAGATCTGGCCGTTCGGCCTTAAGAACAATAACCATCCGTTTGCAAAAGACGGAATCGGCAGATACATAATGAAAGACAAGATCATCATGTGGCTCAAGATCGCGCTTGCATGCGTGCCCGCAGCGATCGTCGGAGTTCTCTTTGATGACTGGCTTGATGAGCATCTTTATAATTATGTGGTAGTTGCTATCGCGCTCATCGTTTTCGGTGTTGCATTTATCGTTGTTGAATACCTGATGAAGGACAGAACACCTGCAGTTAAGACGGTTAACCAGCTTAACTGGGGACATGCTCTTGCAATCGGATTTTTCCAGCTCCTGGCAGCGATCTTCCCCGGAGCATCAAGATCCGGCTCAACTATCGTCGGATCCATTGCCATCGGCATAAAGAGGGAAGCGGCAGCAAAATTTACTTTCTTCCTCGCAATTCCCGTTATGCTTGGTGCGAGCCTTCTTAAGATCGTTAAGTACGACGGAAGCGTTTCAGTTCATGAGATCGGACTTCTCGTTGTCGGTATGATCACGGCATTCTTAGTAAGCCTTCTCATCATCAACAGACTTATGGCATTCATCAAGAAGCATTCATTCAGCTGCTTTGGCTGGTACAGAATAGCCCTCGGATTGCTTGTCCTTATACTTGGTGCAGCAGGTGTCATCGGCGGCGGTACTGCAGCTTAAAGCATTTACGCCGGAACAAAATTTCAATTTAAGATATTTCCTTAATATCTCTTATATTTTTAATAATTATATTAGTCCGTTTATGCTATAATCCATACTGATTTATTATGTGATAACAACGGACAGGAGAGTCTATTTGCGCAAATATATATACAACAGCCGTGATGTAGCGGCTTACTTCAAATATTTCTCGGTTCCGAGTCATCTTGAAGTGTCATATATGCAATATATCTTTAATCTGGGCAGCAAGGTGCTCGCAGAGCCTTTGACCCGTGATTTTGAGTATTTCAAGAAGGAGGTTTACAGGGAGCTTTATTTCCTGTGGGCCAACGGATTCGAAAATGAGAAAGCCGACATATCCAAAATGACTTCGGAAGGGGATCTGTCGCTTATCTGTGACCAGGAATGCATATGCCTTGAATCTTATATGAAGCTTATCTGCCTTCATTTGATTTTTTCGGGCAATCTTCCTTATATCAATCTGAATTTTACCGGTCTCATGACTCAGCTCGGCATTAAGTGTGATGTCGAGATTTACGAAGAGAACTGCCAAAGGATTTGCGAATCATTGCAGCTTGAGGTATCCGATACTTTCGGAAAGCCTTTTGATCTTGCTCTGGGCATTCCTGATGAGCTCTTGCGTGTATCCTTGAATTCTGAGTTCAGAGCCGGCTTGAACAGCAGGAACTTCAAAGAGACTTTGAGAAGTGAACAGATGAACTGGCTTAAAGACCTAAAGGATAAGTCTTTTAAGCTTTTCGGTTCAAAGCCTGCGCGTAAGAAGACGGCAAAAGGCCGTTCTGACAGTGCTTCATCCAAAAACCACAGAGATTCGGCTTATCCTGTGGTTTCCAATTCGGCTCAGCCTAAAGGCAAGCCTAAGCCGGAGAGTTAAGTAACGCGGAGGTTAGTGATGGACAAGGTATACAAGCTTGGTCTTGATATCGGATCTACAACAATTAAGGTGGTCTTGCTTGATGATGACAAGATCATTCACAACGATTATCAGAGACATCATTCAGACGTTTCGGGACTTCTGGATGATCTGTTCGAAGATCTTAATAAGAAATTTCCGGGAATATCCGTTGATGTAGTAATCACAGGTTCAGGCGGACTTTCTGTAGCAAACTGGCTTGGCTTCAAGTTTACTCAGGAAGTTATGGCTGAGACACAGGCTATCAAGAAATATCATCCTGAGACCGACGTTATTATCGAATTGGGCGGTGAGGATGCTAAGATCACTTACATGCATCCCGTGCTCGAGCAGCGTATGAACGGTACATGTGCAGGCGGTACAGGATCTTTCATCGACCAGATGGCATCGCTCCTTCAGACTGATGCTGACGGTCTTAACAACTTTGCAAAAGACTACAGATCGCTTTATACGATCGCGAGCCGCTGCGGCGTTTTCGCGAAGTCAGACCTGCAGCCGCTCATCAATGAAGGTGCTGCAAAAGAAGACCTTGCGGCTTCGATCTATCAGTCTGTTGTTAACCAGACTATTTCAGGTCTTGCATGCGGCAGACCCATTAAGGGCAATGTTACATTCTTAGGCGGTCCACTGTTCTTTAATTCAGAATTAAGAAATGCTTTCGAGCGTACGCTTGAAGGCAAAGTTGATTCGTTCTGGATGCCAGAAGAAGCCCAGATCTATGTTGCTCTGGGCGCTGCTCTTTCTGCTGACGGAAAGAATCCGATCAGGTTATCTGATCTTCTTGTAAAGCTTAAGAACAGGGAAGGATTCGTTCCTGACATCATCAGGATCGATCCGATCTTCAAGAATGCTGAAGATAAGGCAGCTTTTGACGAACGTCATAAGAAGGATCAGATCCCTGTGTTAGAGCTTAAGGATCAGCACGGACCTTTATATCTCGGTATCGATGCCGGTTCAACGACCACAAAGGCTGTTGTAATCAATACAAAGGGCGAGCTCGTTTATACATTCTATGCAAGCAATAAGGGTAATCCTGTCATGAGTGCAGTTGCGATCATGAAGGATATCTATGCCAAGATGCCTGAGGATTGCTATATTGTTAATTCCTGTGTTACCGGTTACGGCGAGAATATCATTAAGGCTGCTCTTAACATTGATCTTGGTGAGATCGAGACGATGGCTCACTTCCAGTCTGCCAAGTTCTTCTGTCCTAACGTTGATTTCATCATCGATATCGGCGGCCAGGACATGAAGTGCATGAAGATAAGAAACGGTGTTATTGATTCGATCATGCTCAATGAGGCCTGCTCTTCAGGCTGCGGCTCATTCATCCAGACATTTGCACAGACATTGGGACTTACGACACCTGAGTTTGCAGAAGCTGCTTTAAGTTCCACAAAGCCTGTGGATCTTGGTACACGCTGTACCGTATTCATGAATTCAAAGGTTAAGCAGGCGCAGAAAGAGGGCGCATCTGTCGGTGATATCTCCGCTGGTCTTTCTTATTCTGTTGTCAGAAATGCGCTTTATAAGGTTATCAAGATCCGTGATACCGAGCAGCTCGGTAAGAATATCGTCGTTCAGGGCGGTACGTTCCTTAATGACGCTATTTTGAGATGCTTTGAGCTTGTATCCGGCAGAGATGTAATCAGACCTAATGTTGCAGGACTCATGGGTGCCTTCGGTGCTGCCCTGATCGCTCAGAAGAGAGCCAAAGAAGGCATGAAGTCACAAGTCCTTGCCAAGGATGAGCTTGATTCATTTTCGATGGATACGGAGAATACACAGTGCCAGGGCTGTACAAACCACTGCCGTCTTACAATTGCGACTTTCTCCAACGGAACGAAGTTCGTATCAGGCAACCGCTGCGAAAGAGGCGAAGACCTCGCTTTGGACAGGGAGCCCGTCAATGATAAGAAGAAGCTCCCGAACCTCTTCGATTATAAGTATTCACGTACGTTCAGCTACTATAAGCCGTTGAAGCTTGAGGATGCTCCGAGAGGTGAGATAGGAATCCCTAGAGTACTTAACCAGTATGAGAATTATCCTTTCTGGTTCACGGTGCTCACTAAGCTCGGATTCAGAGTGCTTATTTCCGCCAGGTCTTCTCATAAGATCTACGAAGGCGGCATGGAGACAATTCCTTCCGAGTCAGTATGTTATCCTGCTAAGCTCGCACACGGACATATCGAGAATTTGATTGACCGTGGTATAAAGACTATCTTCTATCCGGATGTTCCTTACGAGAATATCGAAAATGATAATTCCAACAACCACTATAACTGCCCGATCGTATGCTCATATCCTGAAGTTATACGTAATAATGTTGAGAATCTCATCGAAAAGAACATCAGATACTTAAATCCTTTCATGCCTCTGGATAATCTTGATAATGTTGCGCTCCATCTTACAGAGTGCTTCGATTATCTCGGCGTTTCTGCTGAAGAGGCGAAGCAGGCTGTCGAAGCCGGCGCTGAAGAATACTTCAAGTACAAGGAAGATATCAGACAGAAGGGCGTTGAGATACTTAAGGAGATGGAGGAAAAGGGTCTTAAGGGTATAGTTCTTGCAGGAAGACCGTATCACTGTGATCCAGAGATCAATCACGGTATCCCTCAGATGATCAATTCATTAGGTCTTGCTGTTCTCACAGAAGATGCAGTCGCAAAGCCGGGCGTATTACAGCGTCCTATCAGAGTCATTGACCAGTGGATGTATCACACAAGACTTTATGAGGCTGCTGCATTCGTAATTACGAGACCTGACTTAGAGCTCGTCCAGCTTACAAGCTTCGGCTGCGGTCTTGATGCGGTTACATCAGATCAGGTTCAGGAGATCCTTGAATCTTCAGGCAAGCTCTATACGCTCCTTAAGATCGATGAGGTATCTAACCTTGGTGCAGCAAGGATCAGAATGAGATCTCTTGTTGTTGCAATGAATGAGAGACTTGAACTTGAGGCTAGCGGCGGCTCAAAACCTGCTGTTTCCAATAACGGGGAAGCTCCTTATATCGTTAAGAGAGTTGAGTTTACAAAGGAACATAAGAAGAATCACACGATCCTCGCTCCTCAGATGGCTCCTATCCAGTTTGAGTTTGTTGAATCTGTTTTCCATAAGCATGGTTATAAGTTAAAGCTTTTAAAGCAGGCAACAAGAGAAGATATCGAGTGCGGCCTTAAGTATGTTAATAACGATGCTTGTTTCCCGACACTTATCGTTGTCGGCCAGATGATCAATGCGATTTTGAAGGGTGATATCGATCCCGATAATACTACGCTTGCGATAACACAGACGGGCGGCGGGTGCCGTGCCACAAACTATGTTGCATTCTTAAGAAAAGCTCTTAAGGAGGCAGGTTATCCTCAGATTCCGGTTATCACGATCTCGGCTCAGAGATTCGAGAAGAATGAAGGATTTGAGTATTCTGCTTCATTCATACTCGATGCGATCAAGGCTTTGTGCGCAGGTGACATGGTATCCACCTTGCTCTTGAGAGTAAGACCTTATGAGAAAGTTCCGGGATCAGCTAATGCTCTTTATTCCTACATCAACAGGATCGGAAGAAAACTCTTTAATCCCAAGCTTTTGAATAATGATCTTACTGAAGGCTACGACAAGATGATGCCTAACAGTTACTTCTCCAAGTCAATTGAAGAGAAGAAGGCTATCCTTGATGTTTTAAGCAAGATCGGCGTTGATTTTGATAATCCTCCGGAGATAAAGAAATATAAGGAATTCGTTAAGTTCGCTGTCGAGAAGTTCGATAAACTGCCTCTTGCGGATATTCCGAGAAAACCGAGAGTCGGACTTGTAGGAGAGATCCTTGTTAAGTTCCAGCCGGATGCAAACAATAATGCAATCGACGTAATTGAGGCAGAGGGTTGTGAGGCTGTATTGCCAGGTGTTCTGGATTTCTTCCTTTACTGCGCATATAACCCTCTCTGGCAGGCATATAACCTCGGCAAGAGCAAGAAGACAGGTTATATCATGAAGACTGCGATCAGATTCCTTGAGTCATTGAGAAAGCCTATAAACAAGGAATTTGCAAAGACTAACGGCAAGTTCATGCTGACCGAGAAGATCCAGGAACTTGCAGAGAAATCTTCTACAGTATTAAGCTGCGGCAACTCCTGCGGCGAGGGCTGGTTCCTTACTGCGGAAATGATCGAGCTTATTCAGGACGGCGTTCCGAACATTATTTGCGCCCAGCCTTTTGCGTGCCTTCCTAACCACGTTACGGGCAAGGGCATGATCAAGGAATTAAGAAGACAGTATCCGACTTCCAATATCGTACCTATCGACTACGATCCGGGTGCGTCTGAGGCAAATCAGCTCAACAGGATCAAGCTTATGATCAGTACTGCCCGTGCTGTAAGAGAAGCTGAGATTGAAGAAGAGAATAAGAAGAAAGGCTAAGAGGTCTCCTTATGAGTACACTCCTTCTTGTTGACGGCAATTCGATTATAAACAGAGCATATTATGCCGTAATCGGCAGGGCTCCGATGACTGCTCCTGACGGAACACCCACCGGTGCCGTTAACGGATTCTTTAATTCCGTTCTCGGTGTCATGAAGGAATATAATCCTGATTTCATGTGCGTTCTTTTCGACAGGAAGGAGCCCACATTCAGGCATAAGATGAGCGATGAATATAAGGCTAACCGTAAGGGAATGCCTGACGATCTTGCTGCGCAGATGCCGGTCGTAAAGAACATGCTGGACCTTTATGGCATAAAGCGCATGGAACTCGCCGGATATGAGGCTGATGACCTTATCGGAACATTGTCAAAGCAGGGCGAAGAGCAGGGCATGGATGTTTATATATTCTCGGGAGACCACGATGATTTCCAGCTGATCTCTGATAAGGTATCTGTCATCATGCCGCAGTCCGGAAAGGGCAAAGAACCCAGGATACTATATGACCGCAAGATGTTTGAGGATACTTACGGTGTTAAGCCTGAGGTATTTGTTCAGGTAAAGGCTCTCATGGGCGATAATTCCGATAACATCAAGGGCGTTGAGAAAGTAGGCGAGAAGACCGCTTTCAAGCTGATCGCAGACTATGGTTCTTGTGAGAATGTAATCAATAATGCCGATAAGCTTTCTCCTGCTCTCAGTGAGAGAGTTAAGGCATCGACTGATCTTCTTGCTTTGAACATTAAACTCTGCACTATCGACCGTGAGTCACCTGTTCCTTTTAATGCTGATGAATCAGCATATCCTTCGGATTCAAGAGACCTTCCTGCTTTGTCAGGTGTGCTTAACCGTCTTGCATTAAGATCTTTGATCAAGAAACTCGATCTGGATAATGTTAAGCCTGCCGGTTTTGAGCCTGCGGAAGATGTTGATGAGTTCTTGGCAGGCATTGCAAAGGACGTAGAGTCCGTGCTTAAGGCAGGGATAAAGGTCAACCGTGAAGTACCGTCCTCAATTGAACTTTCAGATCTTAATCTCGGTATAGATTTTGTGGATATTTCTTCAGGCGTAAAAGTTCTTCTTCTTGACTGGAGCTCGAAAATTGCCTACGCGGTTGATCCCGAAGCGTTTAATAAGCTCGTATCGGGCAAGTCTTTTATTCCTGCAGCTTATGAATATAAGGACAGATCAAAGTATCTAAAGGCTCCTTTAAAGGCCGTTGATACTGTCTTTGATGTCGAGATCGCAGGCTATGTTCTGAATATCTTATCCGGCAAGCCCGATCTTCAGAGGCTTTATGAAAGCGTAATCAAGGCTGCATTCCCTGTTGAGGAGAAGAAGGGCCCTGTTAAACAGTTATCTTTGTTTGACGAGATAATCGAAGATGACGGCTCTTCCAAGCTTGAGGAATGTGCAGCAAAGCTTCTTGCCGTTACAGCAATCGCAAGAGCAATGTCCAGGGACATCGAAAATGATCCTGATCTGAAAAAGCTTCTTTATGAGATCGAATTCCCGCTTGTCATAACGCTTGATAAGATCGAGCGTAACGGCATGCATGTGTCAGGCGACAGGCTTGACGAGCTTCACAGCGAATACACAAAGCGTCTTGAAGACATCAGCGCACGCGTTTTCGATGCATGCGGAACGGAATTTAATATCGGCTCTCCCAAGCAGCTTGCAGATGTTTTATATGGTGAGAAATATCTGAATCTTCCTTCGGGCAAGAAGGGCAAGAGCGGGGATTATTCGACCGGCATTGATGAGCTTAACAGATTAAGGAAATACTCTCCTGCTATCGATTACATTATTAAATACCGTGAGTTGTCAAAGCTTGATTCCACTTATGCAGTCGGATTAAAGCGCGCCATTAAGAGCGATTCCAGGATCCATACGACATTTACACAGGCAATGACAAACACCGGCAGACTCTCATCAACCGAGCCAAACCTTCAGAACATACCCGTAAGGACTGAAGAAGGATCCCGTTTACGTGAGGCATTCACCGCTGAAGAAGGTAAGATACTGGTCGATGCAGACTATTCACAGATCGAATTAAGACTTCTTGCCGCATTGAGCGGAGATGAAGTCATGTGTTCGGCATTTAACGAAGGTGAGGATATCCACAAAAGGACTGCTGCCAAGATCTACGGTGTAACTGAAGATATGGTCACACATAAGATGAGGGCGACAGCCAAGACAGTCAACTTCAGTATCATCTATGGTATTTCCGATTATGGTCTTGCAACGGATCTCGGCATCGGTTACAAGGAAGCAGCTGAACTCATTAAAGAATATAACAACCAGTTTCCGGGCGTTACGTCTTATCTGGAGATGCTCAGGAATTCCGGTGAAGAGAAGGGCTATGCGGTTACCATGTATGGCAGGAAGAGGATATTGAACGAACTCAAGAGCCAGAACCGCAATATCAAGAATTTCGGTTACAGAGCCGCAATGAATACACCTATTCAGGGTACGGCAGCAGATATTATCAAGATCGCTATGAACCGTGTTATCAAAGCTCTGGAAGAAAAGCTTCCGGGTGCAAAGCTTGTCATGCAGGTGCACGACGAGCTCATATGCGAATGTGATATCAACGATAAGGATCTTTGCGCATCCATCTTGAAGAGTGAGATGGAAGCGGCGGCTTCATTAAATGTTCCGCTTTTGGCAGAGGTTGGATTCGGAAAGGATTGGCTGGAAGCAAAGTAATGTTTGTATTAGGTATTACAGGCGGTATAGGAAGCGGAAAGAGTACTGTAAGCGCACTGCTTGCAGAAAGAGGCCTGCTTGTCCTTGATGCTGATGAGATATCAAGAGCAGTGACCGGGCCCGGCGGAAGAGCTATGCCGGAGATTGCTGCGACCTTCGGAAATAAAGTAGTCACTTCTGCAGGTGCGCTCAACAGACGCGTTATGTCTGACATCGCTTTCGGTGATAAGAAGAAGCTTGATGACTTGAGCACGATCATTCACAGACATGTTTTCGAGCAGATCGAAGACACGCTTAAGAAAGAGAAGGATAAGGGTTCCAAGTGCGTTGTGCTCGATGTACCGATCCCCGTAATCAGATTCCGCGAATTATGCAATCAGATCTGGGTCGTTACCTGTGACAAGGATGTGCGGCTTGCAAGACTTCAGAAGCGCGGAATGGATAAGGATGAGGCAGAGCGCAGGATCGCTGTTCAGATGACGGATGATGAATACTGCGAGCTTGGTGATCACGCGATCGATAATTCCTGGGATCTTGATGATCTTAAGGATAAGGTCGAAGTATTGATCCGCGAGCAGCTTTATGAGAGAGGTATCAGGATATGAACATCAGCGCCGTTATAACTGCATCAGTCTTTCTCCTGATATCCATTGCCGCACTGGTGTTCCTTTTTGTAGGAAATACGCCTTTTGCGAGAGGCACATACAGGAAATTCTACAGGGCATCCTGCGGTGTTTATATTTCAGGAGCTCTGCTCGTGCTGATCTTAACGATCGTAATGCAGGGGCTCCCGGTCATCTTTGTCGTTATATCAGATGTAACGATAATGTTTGTTTTTGCATTTACTGTTGGTCTTATCTATTTCATGACCAGGTCTATAGTTGAGGCGGCTGATAAAGCCGGGAAAAAGAATGAGCCTGAAAGCGAAGAAAGAAACGAAAGCAAAGAAAGTAAAGACACTAACGGCACACAGTAAAAAACGTGTTGTCCTTAAGGTCTTTCTGATACTGGTGATCCTTGGCATCATTGGGTTATTTGCTGCGGCGCTTATGAATAACCACATGATCAACAGTTCAAAGCCATATCTTTATTCCATGGAGGATTTTGAAGAGTATGCTGCATCTTCAGGCTGTCATTATGAAGCTGCGATCCTTTTAGGATGCGGAGTATATAAGGACGGCACTCCGACGCCGATGCTCGCAGACAGGATCCGTACTGCTGCATTGGTCTATAAGACAGGCAGTGTTGACTATATCCTTGTAAGCGGCGACAGCGAAAAGCCCGAAAAGTACGATGAGGTCGGCTGCATGAAGTCTATGCTGCTCGAACTTGGTGTTCCGGAAGATGACATTATATGTGACGGGCTGGGGCTTTGTACTTACGATACGATGCTCAGGGCAAGTACTATATTCAAGGTAAAGTCTGCTGTAGTCGTAACGACGGGTTTTCATTGTGCTCGCTCTGTTTACGACAGCCACCGGTTCGGTATAGAATCTGTAGGTGTAGAAGCGATCAATTCCGGTTATGTTATCCGACAGAATAATTACTACAGGGAATTCATTGCCCGCGCTAAAGATTATTTGTTTACACTGATAAAGCCCGGCGCTTGATTTTTTGCGCTTAATGTTTTTATGAGGAGCGTTTTATGAACGGGAACGGTACTAAGAGATTACCAACATATATAGGCGGGATCTTTGCCGTCATAGCAGGCCTGTTCTTTGTTCTGATGCCGGAGGTATCTTCAGGTTTTATCGGCATAATGTTCGGCGTTATCCTCTTTGTTGCAGGACTCTCTGAAGTGATCGGCTACATCATATCGATCAAGCAGTTCAGGGAAGAGAATTACGGCAAGGCCGCGGGCGCTGAGATCGTTCTCGTTTATTCCGTGATCATAATGGCATTGGGAGTTTTCTTCCTTCTTAAGCCGGATACAGTCCTGCAGCTTCTTACAATGATCGTCGGGTTCTTCTTCCTGATCGACGGCATCGTTAAGCTCAGACAGGAAATGTTCATGTTTAATAAGACAGATCTTTACAGCTGGGCGCTTTTATTCCTTGCGATTCTCCTGATCGCCGCGGGTATCGTGCTGCTCGTGAATCCTTTTGACGGCACCAGAAACGTTATCGTATTCTCCGGCATATCCTTTATAATCAGCGGCTGTGAGGCTATATTCCTCGGCATCGTACGGCGGAATGACAGTAAAAACCCGTAAAGGTTTTGTCCTTCACGGGTTGATTTTTGTTTGTTTTATCCGTTCTCGAAAAGTGTTATCAGACGTTAAATCTGAATACTACAACGTCTCCGTCCTTCATGACGTATTCTTTGCCTTCTGATCTTACAAGGCCCTTTTCCTTAGCAGCATTATATGTGCCGTTAGCAATGAGGTCATCGTAGGAAACGACTTCGGCTCTGATGAAGCCTCTTTCAAAGTCTGAGTGGATCTTTCCTGCTGCCTGGGGTGCCTTGGTGCCTTTCTTTATAGTCCATGCTCTGACTTCTTTGGGACCAGCCGTAAGGAAGGAGATAAGACCGAGAAGTGTATAGGAAGCATTGATCATCTTATCAAGACCTGCGCTCTCAATGCCCAGGTCTTCAAGGAACATCTCACGGTCTTCAGGAGAGAGCTCGCCTAATTCCTCTTCGATCTTTGCAGAGATGACTACAACTCCGGAACCTTCTTTATCTGCAATTTCTCTTACAGTTTTAACGTAAGGGATCTCTTCTTCCTTCTTAATATCATCTTCTGCGATATTTGCACAGTAAAGGACCGGCTTCATTGAGATGAGCTGAAGATCCTTTGTATATTCCTGCTCATCTTCTTCAAATGTTAAAGTTCTTGCGGATTTGCCTTCGGCGAGGCATTCATAGATCTTCTCATAAACAGCGAGTTCTTTTGCAAAAGCTTTGTCTCCGCCTTTCATCATCTTCTTAGTACGGTCGATGCGCTTTTCCATTATCTCGAGGTCAGAGAGGATGAGCTCTACGTCGATCGTAGCGATGTCTCCGGCAGGGTCAGCATGACCGTTTACGTGGATTACGTCAGGATCGTCGAAGCATCTTACAACGTGTACGATGGCATCACATTCCCTGATGTTGGAAAGGAACTTATTGCCCAGACCTTCGCCCTTGGAAGCGCCTGCAACAAGACCTGCGATATCAACGAATTCGACGACAGCAGGTGTATATTTCTCCGGATTATAGATCTCAGCTAGTTTATCAAGTCTTTTATCCGGAACAGAGACAACACCGACGTTAGGTTCGATGGTGCAGAAAGGGTAGTTTGCTGCTTCGGCGCCTGCTCTTGTTATTGCATTGAAAAGTGTGCTCTTACCGACATTAGGAAGTCCTACGATACCAAGCTTCATGTTTCCACCTCTAAATCTGATTTTGCCTCAATATTTTAGCACATCCGGACGCTAATTCTTTGTAGGGTGTTTGTCGGATTTTGTATGGTGTTTGCAGGGTTATTTGTCGGTTTTTGTAATAATATGTCGCAATTCGTGGTTTTTGCAGGAAATCCTGTCGGTTTTTGACGGGGGAATTTGCAGGTATTTTGTACTGATATTTTGTTTTTGAAGACGCTATCCTAACTGTAAAAGGAGGGGATAACATGGCTTCAAAACCCAACATCGTACGTATATATTCCTGCTTTACCACCGGCACTGAATCCACGGTTTCTTTGATTGAAGTTTCCATCTCGCCGGGCATACCGACTTTCTCGGTCATTGGTCTTTGTGACTCATCGATAAGAGAATCACAAGGACGGTTAAGATCGGCTTTTAAATCCACCGGCTTTAACATGCCAAAGGGTCATATTACGGTCGGTATCAGTCCTGCTTATATGCGTAAGGCCGGATCAGGCTTTGACCTGCCGATGGCTCTTGGCATACTTTTCGCATCCGGGCAATTATATCTGCCTGAAGGAGCTAAGATATTTGCTGAAGGCGAATTGACTTTGAGCGGCGATCTTAAAGGGACACCCGGTTCATGTATCAGGCTTAAGACGGTCCGTGATATGGATTTCGATTACAGGCTTATTCCTGCGGGCGAAGCGTCAAGTGCGGGTCTGGCCGGTTTTAAGGGTCAGGCGGTAAACAGTCTTTCCGAACTAACAGATATTTTCGATAACAACAGTTATTGTGAGCAGGATTTCAGCTTTACTAATGACACATGCGGGGATGATTTTATTGACATATCCATGCTAAAAGGGCAGGAGAAGGCCAAGAGAGCTTTGCTGATATGTGCTTCAGGATTTCATAATATCCTTCTAATGGGGAGTCCGGGGTCGGGAAAGACTATGGCGGGCAAGATCCTTTCCGGCATAATGCCGAAGCTGAGTCCGGGCGAATTGTCTGATGTTTATTCTTTAAATGAGCTTATCGGCGGCGAAGCAGAAAAGATCAGTGATAACAGACCTGTAAGGATAGTCGGACCTGGAATTACCGTAAGCAAGCTGCTTGGTGATTCAGTATCCGTTACTCCGGGTGAACTTGCTCTGGCAAATCACGGGATCCTGTTTGCTGATGAATTTCCTTTGTATAAGACGGAGGTTATCGATTTTTTGAGAAAACCTCTGGAAGAACGTAAGGTCAATCTTGTAAGGCGCGGCACCCTTTATTCCTTTGATAGTAATTTTATCTTCTTAGGTACAGGCAACCCCTGTAAATGCGGGCTTTTATATGAAAAGGGAAGTAAATGCAGGTGTTCGGCATCCGAGATCAAAAGGTATCTTTCAAAGATCAATGGTCCGTTTCTTGAGAGGATCGACCTTTTTAGCGAGATGAGGACAATATCTGGTAAGGATATGGCTTCTATCTACACTGATAAAGATGAATGCGAGAGTCTAAAGTACAGGGATATAGTTCAGGGTTGCTGGGATAAGCAATACAGCAGATATGGAGCAGGCTTTCTTAATGCCACATTTCCTGAGGATAACATAAAGGATTCCATGAGGATACCGGATAAAGTCATCAGATACGCGTCGGAACTGTCTGAGAAGGGTTTCTTTTCCGCGCGCGGATTTACAAGGATATTAAGAGTTGCAAGAACAATTGCTGACATCGATGGCGCTGAGGATGTATCCGAAGATGATGTATCTGAAGCATCACAATACAGACTGAGAGGGTTTTGACATGTATGGACAGGATACTAAGCTAAGTGACTTTTTCTATTCGGCAATGATGCTGAATACGGACATGAATTACAGAACGTATGCGGACTTAAAAGAGAATAAGGCTGTTCAGAACTACAGGGATCTTTCTGATGAGCATATTCTTGACAGGATAATCAGCGGAGATTACGACCTTAAGCCTGAGACTGTAAATAAGATCAAGAAACTAAAAGATTCCTACGGCAGGATCATGAAGATAACGCAAAAATATAAGAAAATAGCCGAAGAAAATAGTATAAAAGTCGTTTCATGTCTTGAGAGAAGATACCCTTATAACTGGAAAGTCTTAAGCGGAATGCCGAAGGTGTTTTACTACCGTGGCAATTACAGCGTTATCGATTCAATGACCTTAAGCGGTTCGGTGGCTGTGGTGGGATCCAGAAATGCGAGTAAATACGCGCTTTATGCGACTGAGCAGATATGTAATGAACTTGGAACTAAAGGCATTACAGTAGTTTCAGGCATGGCTTATGGAATCGACAGGCATGCGCATATTGCTTCAGTAAAGACACCAGGGTCAACTGTTGCCGTGCTTGCGGGAGGTGCCGATAATATCTATCCTCCTGCAAACAGGGATGTTTACGATGCGATCTGTGCTGAAGGTGTCGTCATTTCCGAGATGCCTCCGGGTCAAACGCCGCTGCGTAATTACTTTCCGTCACGTAACAGGCTTATTGCCGGGCTTTCAGACTGCACGCTGATCATGGAAGCCGGTGCCGTGTCCGGCACACTTCATACCGCTTCATTTGCTGCCGCTCAGGGTAAAGAGGTTTTCGTGCTCCCGAATAATATTTACTATGAGAATGCTATGGGCGGATTAAAGCTGTTGGAAGACGGCGGAAATGTGCTTCTTAATTCCGAGAGTGTCATAGACGGTGTGGCACGTTCTGTGATGTATAAGCGCATCGGAATGGGATGCTCCGCCGAATTATGTTTTCGCGATAATGATGAAAATGTATTCGAAGATGAAGCAAATATAGGCGTTTTGAGGGAACTTGCCAAGCTCAAACCAGAGGCTCTGACTGACGATAACTGGAAGATCCTTATTAAGGATGCTCTTACGCTTAAGCCGCTTTGCGCAGATGATCTGTGCGTCATGACATCGCTTCCTTTTTACAAAGTATCAAAATTGTTGACAGAACTTGAACTTAATGGGACAGTATGTCAGGAGAAGGGGAAGTATTCGTTGACATTTGTATAATGATGATATATTTTTAATTAAAAATATAGGGAGCACTTATGGGCAAGAAATTAGTTATTGTTGAGTCTCCTGCCAAGTCTAAGACTATTGGCAGATATCTTGGAAGCGATTATGTGATCACTGCATCTTTGGGTCATATCAGGGATCTTCCTTCAGGTAATCTCGGTGTTGATGTTAAGAATAATTACAAGCCGTTATATATAACGATGAAGGGCAAGGAGAAGGTCGTAAGAGATCTTAAGCTCATGGCGCAGGATGCTGATGAGATCCTGCTCGCAACCGACCCTGACCGCGAGGGAGAAGCTATTGCATGGCACCTTGCCAAGGTCCTTAAGATCGATCCGGATTCCAAGTGCAGGATCACTTTTAACGAGATCACAAAATCGGCGGTTCAGGATGCCATTAAGAGTCCAAGGACCATAAATATGAATCTTGCGAATGCACAGCAGGCAAGACGTATCCTTGACAGACTTGTCGGATATGAATTAAGTCCGCTCCTCTGGAAGAAGATCCGCAAGGGTCTTTCGGCAGGAAGAGTTCAGTCTGTAGCAACAAGGATCGTTATGGACAGGGATGCCGAGATCGAATCATTTAAGCCTGAGGAATACTGGCTTGTAAAGGCTCTCGTTACGCCCGGTAAGAATTCAGACAAGTTCCTTCTTGGCTATTACGGAGTAGCTGAATCTGACGGCAAAGTCAGGAAAGACGATCTTAAGTGTATGGAAGACGCGCAGGCAGTGCTTGAAGACGTTGCTTCAGGACCTCTTGTTGTAGATTCTATCAAGAAGGGCAGCAAGGAACGCAATCCTTATCCGCCGTTCACGACTTCCACATTGCAGCAGGAAGCTTCAAAGAGACTCGGATTCTCATCAAAGAAGACAATGTCAATTGCCCAGCAGCTTTATGAAGGCGTTGAGATCGAAGGAGCAGGTCAGACAGCTCTTGTATCTTACATAAGAACTGACTCTGTCCGTATTTCCGACGAAGCAGTTGCTGCTGCAAAGAGTCTTATCAAGGAAAGGTTCGGTTCTGAATATTGCGCTTCTCATAAGAGACAGTATAAAAATAAGAATTCCGCACAGGATGCTCACGAAGCAATCAGACCTACTCATTTTGACCTTGATCCTCGTGCGATCAGATCATCTCTTTCAAATGATCAGTATAAGCTCTATCAGCTTATCTGGGACAGATTCCTTGCAACCCAGATAACTGCATGCAAGCTTGATACGGTTACATGCCAGGCTTCCTGCAATAACAGAGTGTTCAGGGCGACCGGTGAGACAGTTACTTTCAAGGGCTTCCTCGTTCTTTACGATGATATCGCTGAAGATACTGCCAAGGCCGATGATCAGGATGGCAAGGCTGCAATCCCGCCTCTTGAAGACGGCATGAAGCTTGAACTCCTGGATCTTAAGTCATTACAGAAATTTACGACTCCGCCGCCGCACTATACTGAAGCTACGCTTATCAAGGCTCTTGAAGAGTACGGTATCGGAAGACCTTCCACATATGCTCCTACGATCTCCACGATCCTTGACCGTAAATATATAGAGAAGAACGGAAGACTTCTTCAGATCACTGATCTCGGTAAGATAGTTACAAATATGCTTTCAGAGAACTTCAGCGAGATCGTTGACCTGTCCTTTACAGCGGACATGGAGACCAAGCTGGATGAAGTTGAAGAAGGTAAGGAAGAGTGGGAACACGTTCTTGACGGTTTCTATCCTGAATTCAATACACAGATAAAGGCTGCCCAGGAATCTATCGACAAGATTACCTTTGAACCTGAGAAGACCGGAGAGGTATGTCCTCAGTGCGGTGCTGAACTCGTTTATAAAGAGGGCAGATACGGTAAGTTTATTGCATGCTCTAATTTCCCGGAGTGCAATTATACGAAGAATATAGTTGTTTACGCTAAGGGTACTTGTCCCAAGTGCGGATCAGGTCTTCTTGTACATAAGTCCAAGAAGTACAGGAACAAGTCCTTCTATACTTGTGACAAGCAAGGTTCGGATCCTAATTGCGACTTTATCTCCTGGGATCTTCCTATTGACGGAAAGTTCTGTCCTGAGTGCGGAAGTTATATGGTCTTGAAGCACTTCGGCAAGAAGGCTTATCCCAGATGTTCCAATAAGGACTGTCCAACAAATGCCAGAAAGGGCAGAAAGTCCTCTGACAGTAAGAATAACGAAGATGAAGAATGATCCTGTTGTTACCATAATAGGTGCAGGTCTTGCGGGCTCAGAGGCTGCAAATATCTGTGCAAGAGCCGGTGTTCATGTAAAGCTTTATGAGATGAAGCCGGTCAAATTCAGTCCTGCTCATCATTCTGAGAATTTTGCCGAACTCGTCTGCAGCAATTCTTTAAGAGCAGCAGCCAGAGAAAATGCCATCGGTCTTCTTAAAGAGGAATTAAGGCATCTCGGTTCTCTTATAATGGAAGCCGCTGATAAGAGTGCGATTCCCGCAGGAGGCGCACTGGCTGTAGACAGGGATGAATTCTCCAGATATATAACTGAATCTATCAGAAACAATCCTCTTATCGAAGTCATTCCCGGTGAGGTCACCAAGATACCTGAAGAAGGTATCGTCATTGTTGCGACAGGTCCTCTTACTGAAGGCGAGCTCTATGAGGATATCCTTAAGGTTACCGGTGATACTTCCGGTCTTCATTTCTTTGACAGCGCGGCTCCCATCGTCACCGGTGATTCAATAGACATGACCAAGGCGTTCAGAGCTTCAAGATATGGCAAGGGCGGAGACGATTATATTAACTGCCCGATGACCAGGGAACAGTATCTTGCTTTCAGGGAAGAGCTTGTTAATGCCGAGAGGGCAGAGGTTAAAAATTTTGACAGGGAGATAGTTTTCGAGGGCTGCATGCCTATAGAAGTCATGGCTCAAAGAGGCGTAGATACAATGAGATTCGGACCTTTGAAGGGTGTAGGACTTATTGATCCGGCGACCGGCAAAGAGCCTTATGCTAATCTCCAGCTAAGACAGGATGACAGGGCGAAGACCATGTATAACCTGGTCGGTTTCCAGACAAGGCTTAAGTGGCCGGAGCAAAAGCGCGTGTTTGGCATGATACCCGGCCTTGAGAATGCTGAATATACCAGATATGGCGTAATGCACCGCAACACATTCCTTAATTCGCCGTTGTATCTTTCGTCGCACTACAGCTTAAGAGCTAAGCCGGATATATTCTTTGCTGGTCAGATTACGGGTGTTGAGGGATATATCGAATCCACTGCTTCAGGTTTTATGGCGGGATTTTATGCAGCTCAAAGAGCGCTTGGCATTGAGCCTTCGTATGAGCCGGATGCCTGCACCGTAATTGGTTCCATGGCTTTGTATGTATCTGATCCTAATATCAAAAAGTTCCAGCCCATGAATGCCAACTTCGGAATCGTAAGCCCGATCGAGGGCCGGTTTAAGGGTAAGACGGGCAAGAAGGATAAGAACAATGCGATAGCAGACAGGGCGTTGGAACACCTGAAGCTATTTGAGGACAGTGTCGCAGCACTTACATCGGGATAAGGAAAATGTCAGAGGATAACAGGGAATTGGATTTGGATAAGGATTATAAAGCAAGAGGCCCCGTTGCGCGTTTTTTCATTTCAGGATGGAATAATATCGTAAGACTGATGGGAGCTAACGCTCTTTTCATCATTTTTAATATTCCCGCAATTGTGTTTTCTTTTTTATTATCGATCCTCTTTCTTCCGGTACTTATCCCGGCTTTTACTACGGCCACGGAAGCTGACGGCTCGTTTGTCATAGCTACTGATCTGATCCTTCTTTTGGCAGTTGGATTTATTACCTTTCTTTTGTCCGGACTCCTTGTGTGTGTCGGTCCGTTTCAGGCCGGATTTGCACAGGTTTATAAGGACATGAGGAATGGCACATCGTTCTCGCTGTTCGGGAGTTTTAAGACAGGACTTAAGGCGGGATGGAAGAAATCCATCGCTGCAATGTTCATAGGCATGATCATTTCAGCAATCCTTTTGCTTGCCGTAAGTTTTTACATGAACATGCATACGACTGTTGGAACCGTTATTGGAGCAGTATTCATAGTCCTGCTTTTTGCTTTTATACTTGTTCAGAATTTTGTTTATCAACTTATCGTATCGACAGATCTTAAGCTCTTTAAGATCTATAAGAATGCTGTGTTGTTTGTTCTCATACGATTTATCCCGTGTCTTGGAGCAGGCGTTATTGTCTTTCTGTTTTACTATCTGATCCCTTTTGTCCTTTTGATGTCTGCATCTTATCTTACTTTGGGCATCTTTATTTTCCTTTACTCATTCCTTGTTATCGCCTGGGTTCAGTATTTTCTTTCTTACTTTGCGGCAGGTCTTATAGACAAATATGTTGCAGTTGATAATGAGGCTTCGTGAGCGAAAATAAAATCGCTGGTAAATTCTTATACTAATTGCGTTAGAATTAATATAGTTTAAGGGAATAAGTATTTCTAAGGCTTTTTAAGATATGTATGACTTTAGTCTTTTGCCAGACGATTCATTGTTAGCACTTTTTATTGCATTGGTGCTATTTTCGGTTGCGTTCGTTTCTTTCTCGATCGTCGCCGTATATACATTGATAAAGACTACTATCTACAGTAAGAAGCATAAGGATAAGCTCCGTCTTATTTGTGACGTCGCCTATTTCCACGAGCGAGGAAAACGCGAGAATCAAGAGGATTCAGTTTATATATCACCGATGGATAAAGCTGAGGAGAACGGCATTATTGCTGCTTGTTCTGACGGTATGGGCGGTCTCTTGAACGGTGAGGTCGTATCCAAATATGTAACTGATTCACTGAGTGAGGGCTTTCCATATAAATTCGATGATCAGGAAGAGAACAGTAAGATCATATGTGACATATCCAATAAGATTTATGAGCAATATCATTTAAGTGCCGGTGCGACGCTTGTAATGGTCCATATTTTCGATGAATACATGAACTTTTACAGCCTGGGTGACAGCAATATTATCCTTATCCGCAATAACCGCGCGACACTTCTGAATTATAAGCAGAATTACATTACGCTCATGATCAAGAAATATGCAGAAGGCGGGATTGATACGACAGACGCATATAAGGACGGCAGGTCAAAAGGTTTGATCGATTTTGTAGGGAATCTTAACTGCAATGTTTTAAAGACGTCGCGCCCGCTCAGGCTTTTGGAAAATGATATCGTCATAGTAAGTTCTGACGGTGTCACTGATTCGGTTCCGCTTAACAGGCTTGCAAATCACATTCATCCGGATCAGAACGCGACCGGAATAGCCAGAGCGATCAAATATGGCGTTAAGGCAAGGAAGAATCCCCGGCAGGATAATTACTCGGCCGTTGTCATTAAGATGAAAAGGAGTTACGTTTGATAGAGTATTACACATTCAAGCACAGGGGATATTCGTTAGAGTATCGTGATGAAGTCTTTCTGAGACTTGTCCCAAGCATAACCGTTGCCCTTTTTGACGGCAATAAGCTTGAATCTGCTCCAAAGAGCCAGTCTTTGCTGTTCTCTGAGATCCTAAGCAGTGAGGAAGGAAGAAAGAATCTTACTGATCTTAATGATATCTTCGAAGAGTGCCTTGATGAGAAGTCCGAGTATTTCATTCTGAGAGTCGTAAATAACGGCATCGAATGTATAAGAAAAGGCGGCGTCTGTGCCAAGATCGTGAGCAAAGGACAGATAACTCTTCTCCCAAACGGCTTTTATTGTTTGGATTCAGATGACAGGGTAATATGTGCGACTGACAATTTCTTTAAACATATCAGTGAAGAGGGAATACTTGCTGATGCGCTTGTTGCCGATTCGTGCAGCGAATGGATGAATATGATGGTCAGACGAATATCTGACCAGACTCAGCTTAAGTGCGGTAATCTGTCTGCTGTTACGCTTAAGCTGTGCAAATAAGTCTTGTGCGTGTGGCTTTCCAAAGCTGCTTTTATGATCCTTCTGGCGCTTCTTTCAATATCGTCTCTTGATATAAGCCCCTTCTTGTAAGCCTTCATGATCTTTGAGGATATGAACGGCCTGCCGGGCATTATAAGATCAGTTCCTGCCTTGCAGCAGAGTTCATCAAGGCTTTCATCGTGACCTGTTGCAAACCAGTCAGTCATAACAAGGCCTGTAAATCCCCATTCATTACGAAGCACTGCAGTCTGAAGATTATAGTCTAATGCCGTGTAGACACCGTTTATCTTGTTATAGCTGCACATGACGCTTCCCGGATCTGATTCTTTTACAGCGATCCTGAATGCCTTCAGATAGATTTCTCTTAATGTTCTTTCATCGACATTTGATGAAGATCTGTTACGCTTTGTTTCCAGGTTGTTAGCAGCAAAGTGTTTCAAGGTAACAAAGCAGCCCTTGTGTGCCTCTACGCCCTTGGAAACATATGCTGCCATTTTTCCTGTAAGAACAGGATCTTCGGAATAGTATTCGTAATTTCTGCCGCACAGCGGATTCCTGTGGATGTTCAGAGCAGGAGCAAGCCAGAATACAACGCCGTATTCAAGCATTTCCTTGCCGATCGCGTCTCCCTGCATTCTTGCGAGTTCAACGTCCCATGTCTGTGCAACCAGTGTCTCATTAGGCCATGAAGTGCAGAACTGGTAGTAGAGGATCTTCTTGGTTTTCTCATCTGAAGTGCCTATCCTGGATACCTTGTGGATCCATCTTAATGCTGAAGGCAGTGTCGGAATCGCAAACAGATTATGCAGCGGCTTTGTGGATATCCGTGTGAGATTAAGTCCCTGCGGACCGTCAGCCATAGCCATTCCGTCTATGCCTTTATAGAATAATTTGGATGTTGTATATCCTACGGCGCCGAAAACTCTGTGACGGTAAGGCCCCAGATATGTCCTTCCGACGATCAGCCTGCACATTTCCTTAACAGACAGTCTTGATACGATCTCATCGATCTTCTCGCTCGTCTCAAATGCAGGAACTTCATAATCGTGTGTGACCGTGACTATGTCTGATGCTTTTATCTGATACCTTGGAAGATCGGTTTTCGATGACGGATTCTTATCGAACTTAATGAATTCAATTTTGCGTTCTGATCTGAACAAGGGAGCAACTTTCTCCGTGACCGCATCCTTATCCAGTCCGATAATAGATACAGGTTCGCCATTTAAAGTCAAATAGTAGCCGCCTTCCTCTAGAATGAAATCTGAAGTATCGTTATCGTAGCCTGCAAAATCTATAAGATCGAATGACAGCGTGACATTTTCAGTTGTATTTGGAGCAAGTAATGATGTCTTGGCAAATGCCGCAAGGCTTCTAACTTCTCTAATGAGCTTTTTCTCAGGGCAGGTGATATAGAGCATCAGGACTTCACGGCCTGAGACTGTGCCGGTGTTGGTAACAGAAGCAGTAACGGAAATGGTGGTTCCGGTAACTTCAGTATTCAGATATCTGATTCTAAACGTTGTGTAACTTAAGCCGTATCCGAATGCATATCTGGGCTTGATGTTCTTTTTATCAAACCATCTGTAACCAGCGAAGATCCCTTCCTTATAGTCTTCCTGATATTCATCGGGATTTCTTTCGGAAAAAGTATCATATGAAGGGTAATCACTATATGCATTTCCCCATGTATCCGCAAGTCTGCCTGATGGATTGACTTTACCTGTAAGGATATCCGCCAAAGCATTACCTGTTTCCATTCCGCCCTGCATGAGAAGGACGACAGCGGAGAATTTTATCTCATCCAAAAAAGAAAGATCTATGACAGAACCGACATTAAGTACAAGAACTGTATCTTTGTATTTACTTGTAACGGAATTAAGCAGAGCTTTCTCGTCATCGGTAATGTAGTAGTCTCCTTTGATATCTTTGCGGTCCGCGCCTTCGCCTGATTGTCTTGTGAGTATAAATAAAGCAGTATCACATTCAATGGTATCTTCGTCATTAAGGACTCTTCCTGCAGGAAGATAGAAAGGGTTAGCACATGCATAATCCATATGTTCCATCAGAGGAACTTTTCTCATGGCCTTTGCGAGTGCAGTCCGGTATCTGAAAAATTCAGTATCAAAGATCCTGTCGTATTCATCAAGCCACTTTCCGGTCGTGATCTCAAGTCCGGCATATCTTAAACCCTCTTCGGGCGTTATGTTATATCTCGGATTGTTCTCGCCTGAACCTGTACCGCCAAATGCCGTATGACGGGCGCCTGCACCGTAAAGAGCTATTTTCGATGACTTAAGAGGGAGAACTCCGTTGTTCTCAAGAAGGACGATCCCTTCTGCGCAGATCCTTCTGGCGAGCTCACAATGTTTGATCTCGCGTTCAAGTCTTTTTGAACTTCTGGATGCATAAAGGACAGGTTTCAAAAGATCATCTCCAATTAGCCAAGACGCTCGTAGAATTCTTTCCTGAAATCACCGAGTCTGTCTTCTGCAATCGCCTGGCGGATCCTCTCCATGAGAGTTAAGAGGAAGTAGATGTTGTGATATGTGCAGAGTCTTAAACCGAACATCTCGTTTGACTTTATAAGATGCCTTACATATGCGCTCGAAAAGTTCGTGCACGCATAGCAGTCGCACTCGGGATCCATTGGACCGAAGTCTTCTGCGAACTTTTTGTCTCTAATGATCTTCTTGCCGTAATCTGTAAGGATGGTTCCGTGGCGCCCCATTCTTGAAGGAAGCACGCAGTCGAACATATCAACGCCTCTGCAGGAGCCTTCGATCAGATAATCAGGGGTTCCGACTCCCATAAGATATCTTGGCTTGTCTT
The DNA here is from genome assembly GCA_017509245.1 of Clostridiales bacterium. Lineage (GTDB taxonomy): Bacteria > Bacillota > Clostridia > Saccharofermentanales > Saccharofermentanaceae > Saccharofermentans. Next base: position 74,010 of record JAFWQC010000025.1, read on the forward strand.
CAGGCATAAAAGGCACTGTGCAGTCGATCATGTCAATGAAAAGGTTCTTAGGCTCACCGACGGAGATGCCTCCGATAGCAAAGCCGGGAAGATCAAATGATGTTATCGAATCAGCGCTCTTTTTGCGTAGTTCGGGATACATGGATCCCTGAATAATGCCGAATAATGCCTGTTCATCAGGCCTTTTGTGAGCCTCGATACAACGCTCAAGCCATCTGGTTGTCCTGGCCTGTGATCTGTCAGCATAATTAAACTCAGAAGGGTAGGGGCAGCACTCGTCAAATGCCATTATGATGTCTGCGCCAAGGTCGTTTTGAACCTGCATTGAGATCTCAGGTGTAAGGAAGAGCTTTCTGCCGTCGATATGCGAGCTGAACTTAACGCCGTCTTCATTTATGTCCTTGGGTTTTGCGAGTGAGAACACCTGGAATCCGCCGCTGTCAGTAAGGATAGCGCCTTTCCAGTTCATGAATTTATGAAGGCCGCCTGCTTTAGCCACAATATCACTTCCGGGTCTGAGCCAGAGGTGATAAGTGTTGGAGAGCATGATACCGGCGCCCATTCCGTAGACCTCTTCAGGGCTCATGCCCTTAACTGATGCCTGGGTTCCGACAGGCATGAAAGCCGGTGTCATGAATGTCCCGTGGGGAGTATGGACCTTGCCGAGTCTTGCTCCTGTCTGAGCGCATGTGTGAATGTGTTCGTACCAAACGGGAAAGTTAGACATATCAGTTCTCCAGATCTGTAATGAACATTGCGTCACCGAACGAGAAGAATCTGTATTCCTCCTCGACGGCATGCTTATAGGCATTTAATACATTCTCTCTTCCTGCCAATGCCGAAACCAGCATGATAAGCGTGGATTCGGGGAGGTGGAAGTTGGTTATGAGCGAATCAACGCATTTAAACTCATAACCGGGATATATGAAGATATTTGTATAGCCTGACTGAGGCATCATCTCAGGATCTTTATTCGCAACGGCTTCCAACGTCCTTGTAGAAGTTGTTCCGACGGATATGATCCTTCTGCCTTCTGATCTGGCTTTTCTTATAATGTCAGAAGCTTCCTTGGGGAAGTCATACCATTCAGAATGCATCTCGTGATCTTCAATGGTTTCAGCCTTAACTGGTCTGAATGTTCCAAGACCGACGTGAAGAGTGAGTTCTGCTATCTCGATGCCCATATTTTCGAGCTCGGCAAGAAATTCCTTTGTAAAATGAAGGCCTGCCGTAGGAGCAGCTGCTGAGCCGGCATCCTTTGAATAAACAGTCTGATATCTTTCAGGATCGTCAAGCTTCTCGTGAATATAGGGCGGAAGGGGAATGGTTCCTGCTTTATCAAGTACTTCTTCCCAGACACCGTTGAAATCAAACCGGATGATCCTGTTTCCGCTTTCAAGCACTTCTTCGCACTCTGCTTCAAGTTCGCCGGGGATAAAAGTCATGCGTTTACCTTCTCTGACCTTTTTGCCGGGACGAGCGAGAGTCTCCCAGTGGTTATCGTCTATCCTCTTTAACAGAAGCAGCTCGACCGGACTTTGAGTGTCAGAACGGACGCCCAAAAGCCTTGCCGGAATTACCCTTGTATTGTTGATGACAAGGACATCACCTTTGTGAAGGTAATTCCTTATATCGGGAAAGTGCCCGTCAATAGTCCTTCCGGTCTTTTTGTCCAGCACCAAAAGACGTGATGCAAGACGGTCCTTTGTAGGAGTCTGAGCGATCAGTCTTTCCGGAAGATCATAGTAGAAATCAGAAGTCTTCATTTTTCCTCTTATTAATTAATTATATCGACAGAAAGTTTATCACAATTTAACTTGAAAATGCTGATGGAACTATAGGTATTTGATATTACCTGTTAGTCTTCTTTGTTAAAATCTTTATGCAACATCTCGAAAATCACCCTTGTCAGTAAAGGAGGATTCCATGAAAGCATTATTCATCGGCGGAACAGGCACCATCAGCAGCGCTGTCGTAAGAAGACTTTCACGTGACAGTTCCTGGGAGGTCTGGCTCATAAACAGAGGAAACAGGGCAGATACCGTGCCTGAGAATGTTCATCAGATAACGGTTGATATCAATGATGAAGAAGCTGTGTTAAAGGCCGTAGGTGATATGAAATTCGACTGCGTTGGTGAATTCATAGGTTTTACCGTTGATCAGGTTGAAAGAGATTACAGGCTCTTCAAGGATAAGACAAGGCAGTATATCTACATAAGTTCAGCGTCAGCTTATCATAAGCCTTCTGCAAACTACGTGATCACTGAAGGCACTTCACTTGCAAATCCCTATTGGGAATATTCCAGGAATAAGATCGCGTGCGAGGAATACCTGATGGAAAGATACAGAAAGGACAAGTTCCCTGTTACGATCGTGAGACCAAGCCATACTTATGACGAACGCAGCATTCCTTTGGGTGTTCACGGTAAGAACGGCTCCTGGCAGGTAATTAAGCGGATGATGGAGGGTAAGCCCGTAATCATTCATGGTGACGGCGAGTCTTTATGGCATCTTACATTTAATGAGGATTTTGCCGTTGGTTACACGGCGCTCATGGGTAACCGCCATGCCATTGGCGAAGCCTTTCAGATCACGGGTGATGAGGTCCTCACATGGAATCAGATATATCAGACCATAGCTGATGCTTTGGGTGTGGAATTAAATGCTTATCACGTATCCTCGGAGTTCCTTACGGCATGCGGGGAGAAGCCCGGGTATGATTTTGAGGGAAGCCTGACAGGAGATAAGGCCGTAAGTGTTGTTTTCGATAATTCCAAATTAAAAAGACTGGCACCTGATATGAAGACTACTGTACCTTTCCATAAGGGCGTCAGGATAGCTCTTGCTTATATCCTGGACCATATGGAATGCAGGGTGGAGGATCATGATTTCGATAAGTGGTGCGATAAGGTGATCGATATTCTGGAAGCCGCAAAGGCAGAGTTTTAAATTAAATCTATCAATTCAATTTATATTTGTGCAAAAAATAAAGTTTTGTTGTAAAATTAATTAGTTTTTTTGAAGGGAGACTATTTATGTCCGAGATTCCTTACAAGATCTATCTGTCTGAGAACGAGATTCCTTCAGCATGGTACAACGTTCGTGCTGATATGAAGAATAAGCCCGCACCGCTCCTTAATCCCGGTACAGGCGAGCCTCTTAAGGCTGAAGATCTTTATCCTTTTTTCTGCGAAGAGCTTTCCAATCAGGAGATGAACAATACTGATGCTTATATTGACATTCCCGGTGAAGTTCTTGATTTCTATAAGATGTACAGGCCTTCTCCGCTCGTTAGAGCTTATTGCTTAGAGAAGGCATTGGATACACCTGCTCATATCTATTATAAATTCGAAGGCAACAACACTTCCGGTTCACATAAGCTTAATTCTGCTATCGCTCAGGCTTATTATGCCAAGAAGCAGGGCCTTAAGGGTGTCACCACAGAGACCGGTGCAGGTCAGTGGGGTACTGCTCTTTCAATGGCTACAGCTTACTTCGGACTTGACTGCCAGGTTTACATGGTTAAGGTTTCCTATGAGCAGAAGCCTTTCAGACGTGAAGTCATGAGAACATACGGTGCAACCGTTACTCCTTCACCTTCAATGACAACTAATGTCGGCCGCAAGATCAATGAGGAGTTCCCAGGAACAGACGGTTCATTGGGATGCGCTATTTCCGAGGCTGTTGAAGCTGCTACATCACAGGAAGGCTACAGATATGTATTGGGCTCAGTACTTAACCAGGTATTGCTCCATCAGTCTGTTATCGGTCTTGAGACAAAGGCTGCTCTCGATAAGGTCGGCGTTAAGGCTGACATGATCATCGGCTGTGCAGGCGGCGGATCTAACCTCGGCGGACTTATCTCGCCCTTCGTTGGTGAAATGCTCAGAGGCGAGAACCAGTATGAGATCATCGCTGTTGAGCCTGCTTCCTGTCCTTCATTAACAAGAGGTTCATTCGTATATGACTTCTGCGATACAGGCCGTGTTTGCCCTCTGGCTAAGATGTACACATTGGGTTCCAACTTCATGCCCGCACCTAACCATGCTGGCGGCTTAAGATATCACGGCATGAGCACTATCATTTCACAGCTCTATGATGAGGGCTACGTTAAGGCTACATCCGTTAAGCAGACAGACGTATTTGCAGCTGCTGAGCAGTTTGCAAGAGTTGAAGGTATCCTTCCTGCACCTGAGAGCTCACACGCAATCAAGGTTGCTATCGACGAAGCACTTAAGTGCAAGGAGACAGGTGAGGCTAAGAACATCGTATTCGGCCTCACAGGTACAGGTTACTTCGATCTCGTTGCTTACCAGAAGTACAATGACGGCGTCATGGATGACTACATTCCTACTGATGAGGATATTGCCAAGTCTCTTTCCCAGTGCCCGAAGATCGGCTGAGATTGACAGATAAATGATTTCTTTAAGGGCTGTTTCTGATGAGGCAGCCTTTATTAATCCGTCACCACGCATAACCGGGTATAAGTATATTTTTCCATGATCTCGAAAATAAGCCTTCCGGCGTTTTTGATATTCACGGCGTTTTTACGGCCTGGCCGTGAATTTGCCGTGAATCAGGAGCTCTGGTTTTAGAATGGTGTCATGTCTTAAAACAAAATGAGCCAGCAACTAAGTTTGTTATATAATGAGGAAGATCCTGATTATTATTTGATCAAGGAATGGGAGAAGATATATGAGCGATTTTAATGATGACTGGCAGTTGGTAGGAACTCCGGATCCCGCTACTCCGCAGGTTCAGCCCCATCAGGTAGTGGCGCAGAATGCTCAGCCTGTGTATCCTCAAGCCGGCTATCAACCGGGTGGACAGCCTTTTGCTCAACCTGTGTATACGCAGCCTGCTCAGCAACAGCCTCAGCCCGCTTATCAGCAGCCCGTGAATCAACCCTTGGCCCAGCCGGCCTACAATCAGCCGGTTTATCAGCAGGCTCAGCATCAAGGTTATCAGACGGTTCCGGGTTTCAGGCCTGCCCCGGGTTATGCTTATCCCGGTCAGACTTATCAGCAGGCGGTTGATTATGCTGCCGAAAGAGAAAAAAGCCTTGCGGAACTTAGCAGAATGATCAATCATTTCTCGCCCAAGGTTGATCTGTATCAGGATTATGAGATCTGCAATGCTGATATAACAAGATATTCAAGGACAAGTTCGGCTAATCTGATCTGGGGTATCATCATTGCCGTTTCCGGTCTGATCTCATTGGTGTCTTCTGTCATGGAAACCAAGAGCAAGGATAATCTTATCGTGTATGCCGCGATAACCTCAGCCTTGTTCCTCATAGGTGCAGGCCTTATTGCTCTTCATATTATTCTGAGAAAGCTGCATGCAAAGAAAAGGGCTCAGCTGATTACAAAAGCAGGCGAGCTGTCTACTGAACTGATACTGCTTTATAACGGTTTCTCCAATTGCCAGCTTGCTCCGGAATATACGGATCCCAGGATACTGTTTAAGCTTCAGTCGCTTATCATGCAGGGAAGGTGTGTAACCATTTTCAATGCATTGAATTCGCTTCTTATATATAAGCAGACGTATATAAAGATCAATGCGGCGAAGACTGCATTTGCTGCCGAGACTTCTGCCAGATATGACGGAAATCCCGCATTCTTCAATGCGTACAGGTTCCTTAATCTCAGATAAGAAGGGAAGACTTAAAGTCAGTTCGTGCTGTCGTTATTTATCTTGGTGAGCTGATCGCGGTGTCTTACAACAGGAATGATAACGTCAAAGCACGCGCCGCCGTCTGGTTTGTTATAGGCTTTAACAGTACCATTGTGTTCTTCGGCGATAGCCTTTGCCAGTGCAAGACCGATTCCGTGTTTACCGTCAGCGCCTTTTGAGAATCGCTCGAAAAGATGATCTACAACTTCCGGAGATATACCGGGTCCGTCATCTGAGATCTCGAAAACTATATTTGAGCCAACATCATCGACATTGCACTTAAATGATACGGCCTTCTCACAGTATCTGAGACAGTTGGAGAAGATGTTTTCGAGACATCTGATAAGATCGTTCTCATTTGCATAGATGTATTTATTCCTAACTTTGATCTCGTTGATGATCGTCTTATCCTCATGGATAAAGTTTCCTCTGACACGGTCAATGATGGTCTCACAGAGCTTGGATACATCAACATTCTGTTTCTTTACCTCGTAATTGCCGCTTCTGCTCATGTCCATCTTGGAGATTGAGAGCAGGTTTTCAACCAGACCTGAGAGCCTTCCTGTCTCATCAATAATGACATCGATAGCGTTTTCTCTGTCTTCGTCGCTCTCGAAAACACCGAACTTCAAGCCTTCCGCGTAACCCTGGATCGACATGAGAGGTGTTCTTAATTCATGAGAAGCGTTCTGGAAGAAGGTCTTCTGTTCGATATCGGATTCTTCAAGCTTATATGCCATCTGGTTCATGACATCGCCTAATTCCGAAAGCTCTTTACTGACTATATGGCCCTTTAGAGGTTTAAAGTCACCCTTAGCAACTCTTTTAGCGAACCTGGAGAGCTTCTGGGAAGAAAAGATGATAGGGTAGGTCATCATGATACTCAAGATGCCTGCAATAACGATTGCGAGCAATGCCGCCTGGACAAGAGCCAGAGTCATGGCTGCCATAAATGAATAATAAGAACTGGAGTTTACGTATACGCAAAGATAGTAATTACCGAGATCTATAGGAGTATTGTAATTAGCCGTCGTGTTTGTGTTGTCGATATCAACCAGATTCTCAGCTTCAGACACGTTAGAGACGGTCATAAAACGAAGCGTTCTGTAATAGATTGGTATTCCTTCAAGATCAAGGGTCTGTGTTACGTTGAGATCCTCATAACCTTTTTGTTCGATAACGCTGCCGACGACCTTTTTCGCGCTGTTGGCATAAGAATATGAATACTGTGCAGTCGGCCATAAAACGATATATTCGCCGGTCTCTTCGTTCAAGTGATAGAGAGCGATGCTTGCCTGGTTGGAAAGGTCGGCGGAAGAAGCAATCGTATTGTACAGATAGTAGCTGATGTTCTCGTCGCTTCTCTCGTTAGATGCGCCGATCTGCTGCTGGAATGCTGTAGCAAAGTTCTGGGTGGATTTGCATGCGATATCGATACGGTCATTACACTCTTTGGCAATGTAATTCTTAACGATCGACTGGATATAGATGTTTATAATAAAGACAACCAGAATGATAACCACGATCTCAACTGCATAGAAATGCAGGGAGATGGGAATTCTGATTGCCGATTTATTCCTGATATATTTCTTTGTCTTTAACCGTGTCTGATCCGGTTTATCAGTCATTATTCTTGATTGTCTCCGTCATCGTCTTCCGTATCTTCGTCTGATCTGTCAACCAATCTGAAGCCGTAACCCCAGATAGTAGATATTTTAGCATCAGATTTACTGATTTTCTTCCTTAATCTTTTTACGGTATCATCTGCGACTCTGGTTTCAACCTGTGTCTCATATCCCCAGATCTTATCGAGAAGCTCAGCTCTGGATACGGCTCTGTCCCTGTTGGAGATGAGATATGTAAGAAGCTGGTACTCATTGGGGGTAAGCGGAAGAGGCTTGCCCTGCATTGTTGTCTCTTTAGTCTTCCTGTTTATAACGATGTCAGCAAATTCATATACTGCATCATTATCGGGCTTATCACCGGTCTTGCCTGTGATCTCTTCCTGTCTCTTAAGTACTGACTTAACCTTGGAAACGAGCTTAACAGGGGAGAAGGGCTTTGTGAAATAGTCATCGCTGCCCATATCAAGTCCCTGGATATAGTCTGCATCACTGTCTTTTGCAGTAAGCATGATGATCGGCACATTTGATGTCTTACGGATCTCCTTAAGAATGAAGAAACCGTCATGACCGGGCATCATTACGTCAAGGATTATAAGATCCGCGGGAGAATTTGAGAATACTTCAAATAATTTGTCTCCGTTGGGGAATCCTGTTACATGAAAGCCTTCACGCTCGAGAAATGTCTTAAGCAGGTTTCTGATATTGTCGTCATCGTCAGCTATGTAAATAAGTTTGTTCATTATTAACTCCATAATTTTTTACGTTGTAAAATCACGCTCTTATTTTATCGAAAATAAGTGCTCTATACATTTAAAAATGGTGCAAATATGCGGAATTAAGCGAAGTTTCTTTAGTTTTGACATGTTTTGTGGTTAAATGAATCTGCAAAAATTTTGAGCATAAGGGAGTTATTATGCCTACAGTTTTAGTTACCGGCGGTAACGGATATATCGGTTCCCATACTGTCGTTTCTCTTCATGAGAATAATTACGACGTTATAATTGCTGATAATCTTTCCAACAGTAAGATGGAAGTACAGAACCGCCTTGAAAAGATCACAGGTAAGAGATTCAAGTTCTATAACGTTGATTGTTGTGACATTGATTCTTTAAGAACAGTTTTCGAGGAAAACCATATAGACAGCATTATTCATTTTGCAGGTCTTAAGGCAGTCGGTGAATCAGTTCAGATACCTCTCGATTATTATTCGAATAATATCAACAGTATGCTTTGCGTATGCCGCCTTATGTCTGAATTCGGAGTAAATAATCTTGTATTCAGCTCATCTGCTACGGTTTACGGTTCAAGCGAGGATGTTCCTTTTACTGAGGAAAGTCCTCTCGGAACGTGCACCAATCCTTATGGATGGACAAAGTGGATGCTTGAGCAGATCCTGAGAGATTATGCTAAAGCAAATCCGGATAAGAAGGTCTGTCTATTGAGATACTTTAACCCGGTAGGAGCACATGAGAGCGGACTTATAGGTGAAGATCCCAGAGGCATTCCCAACAATCTTTTCCCGTATATCTCAAAGGTAGCCGGAGGTACTCTTGATTGTCTTACGGTATTCGGTGACGATTATAATACGCCTGACGGAACCTGTATCCGTGATTATATACATGTAGCGGATCTTGCTGACGGACACGTGAAAGCGATTGAATTTCTCGGCAGGACAGATGACAGCGTCAGCGTTTTCAATATAGGCACGGGGAAGGGAACTTCCGTATTGGAAGCTATTAAAGCTTTCGAGAAAGCGTGCGGGCATGAGATAAAGCATGTTATCGGTCCGAGAAGAGCCGGTGATATTGCTGTATGTTATGCATCAACTAAGAAAGCCGAGGAAGTTCTCGGGTTTAAGGCCAGGTACGGGATCGAGGAGATGTGTTCTTCTTGCTGGAAGTGGCAGACCATGAACCCTGAAGGCTACTTGGAATAATTCAGGCAGGTAATAATGAGTTTAAACGACGGAAATAGGAATCTTTCAGTCAGAAGACCCGGCAATCCTCAGGAACAGGACTCCGGTTTTTCTGATTTCAGCAGGAGCAATGAGGTTGCGAAGGCTCCCGCTGAATCTAATATCAGTAATGATTTTGATGAGGAAGCTTATCAGTACGGATTTACCAAGAGGGCAACCAGGAAATCCGGCAAGAAGGAAGCATTCTCAAAGAAAAAACATATCAAGCTCAGGCTGATACTAGGAACTCTTGCAGGTCTCGTCGGCGTTATTGTCGGCGTTGTATGCTTCGGTTTCTGGTATAAGGAATATCTTTTAAACCAGATAACTTATGAGACGACGGCTTCTAATGCAGTTATCACTATCGTTAACGAAGAGGGAAGTACGGTAGCACTTAGTAAGGTAACTGAGACTACCCGGTATGAATTGATTCAGGATGATCCGATCAAGAATTTCCTTCTTATCGGTATTGACAGCAGAAGCAAGAGCTACAATTCATCAGGAACAGGTGACAGATCAGACGTAATAGTTGTTATGTCAATCGATTCCAAACAGGGAACGATAAAGCTTCTTTCGATCCAAAGAGACTCTTATGCTTATTTCCCGGGATATTCTTCACCTCACAAGATCAATGCAGCTATGTCCTACGGCGGTCCTGATCTTCTGCAGGCGACTGTTGAGAGCTGCTTAAGGATCAAGATCGACGGATATGCATATGTTAACTTCAGCCATATGGCACAGATCATTGATGCTGTCGGCGGTGTATACGTAAATATGACTGCAGCCGAGTTGGATATGGCTAACAAGTATGTCAAGGACATGAACAGCACTGAATGGATCGACAGTACAGGTCAGGATACCTGGCTCAGCGGAATCCAGGCTGTTGCTTATGCGAGGATCAGATATGTCGGTAATGGTGACTACGAGAGAATGGAACGCCAGATCGAAGTATTAAGAAGCCTTATGAAGCAGTATATGAAGCTTTCCACCACAGGTAAGCTTGCTGCAATGGATGATGTTCTGTCAGCTGTCGTTACAAATATCGACAAGAGCGATATCGAGAAATATGCTTTGGAATTCCTGCCGTCTTTGCCTAGTGCCGAGATGCAGTATCTGCAGCTTACGATCGACGGATGTTACAATGCGGGCATGTATGGCGGCGAGTGGAGCATGAGATGTAACTGGAATGCTTATGTACCTTATGTACAGAAGTATTTCTACGGCACGACAACTGATTTTGACGAGGTTAAGATAGCTGATCATACGCCTGCTTTAGAGGACTGTAAGACCGATATTCCGCTTGAACAGCTCATTCACTAACGTTTTTGACTTTTTTTGATTTTCGTCTTGACAGTATAGAGTTAAAGAATTATATTTTGTTGTGGTTAGCACTTAAGGGTTAAGAGTGCTAACCACAATTTCATTGTATTGGAGGTCTTTTTTATGACAATTAAGCCCTTAGCAGATAAGGTAGTAGTAAAGAAACTTCAGGCTGAAGAGACAACAAAGAGCGGCATTATCCTGTCCTCAGGTGCTCAGCAGA
>JAFWQC010000026.1 GCA_017509245.1 Clostridiales bacterium
CGGTCAGTCAATGTCCGTTAATTCAATGGGCATATATGTTCTGGCATTTACAGCCGTAAGCCTTATGGCAACAATATTCTTATACACAAGGGTTTACAAAAAGTAATATAGAACCGTCAAATATCAAGAAAGGGGCACTCCTGAAGTGCCCCCTTCTGTTTAAACTTTAATGTTCCGCGTGGAACAATTCCGCCTTCAGGGTCCTGATACGCTATAATTAAGTCATCAAAGCCTTTGAAAGGAGATCTTCGGAATGAAAGTTACTGATGTCGACACAGGACTGCTCTTATATACCCCTGCGCTCGCTGATCACGGGTACGATCACGACGAAGAGGATCAGGGCTTTTTTAAGAAACTCTTCTCAAAAAAGGAAGAGCCGGAAGTGCCGTTCTTCAACAGGAGAGTTGAAGAATTCGGAAGGGATGCTTTATACGACGACATAAAGGAAAAGTGCGACGCATATATGGTTAAAGGTGCGCCTTTTGAGACCATGGTCGTCCTGTCGAAAAGCTATCTGATCCTTCCCGGCAAAGAGATCTTCCCTCTTTATGACGTTTTCAAATTTGCAATCCAAAATGAACGCTTTGACAGAAGGCCTTATGAGCAATATGCCATAGACAGGTTCAATGAGCCTTACGACCCGTCATATGTCAGTGAGTTTGAAGGCGAAGAATCATATGAACTCGACAGGTTCAACATAATGCTCACAATAACAGACGAGAACAAGCTCGATTACGAATATATCTTTCCGATGGAAGTAGCTGACAGAAAAGATTTCAGAGAACAGCTTAACGAGCGTCTCTCTCCAATCGGTGCCCTCGACTTCTCCGACGAAGATGTCATGGAAGGCACATTTACCGAAGAGGAACCATAAAAACATATGGGCATCAGACGCTTTTCAACTGGATTTTTAGAGATGCTTTTGTCCGATGAACTCCCGGATCCGGTACATTCATGTCCGTCATGCGGGAAAACCGGCTTTGCTTATGACCATGTTGATCCAAACAGTCCTAACCACAATAAAGTGGAGGCTTGCAGAGTCTGCGGTCTTCCGTCTTTCATGTTCTGGAACAAGAAGGCCTGGAAGAAATGCTGGAAGGAGAACGGCGCAAAGACAGTCTTTGATATGCCGTTATCCGAAAGATGTGATTATGTCGACCAAATCTATGACTGCATGTACCGCAAAGAATACGTCATTCCAAGTGATGAGGACGTAAAGAACAAACGGATAGACAAACGTATCTTCACAGACAACCATCGCGATCTCCCATTTGTCAAAGATGAAAGTAACCTGACCATCACCAATGACAAGGGCGAAAAGTGGGAATTCCCTTATGAAACAAACAGGATCTTTGAACTAGATGATGACAAAAGATATGTAATGCTTATTGAGCAAAACCGTTATGCGATGCTTCTTGCAAGTGATTATCTTGGGGTAAGAGAATCGCCAATATTAACTTATCCCGGACTTACGCCCGATCTTTTTACTTTTATTGGTTTATTTGCTCCGGATTGTGTTTTCGAAGACCGAAGCGGTGTTGTCTATACGGCCACGGTCGCCAAATACAAACAGGAATACGTTTTTGAGGACGATGATTTCCATAAAAGAGTATTGTCATTGACGGACAGGATCAATGACATAAGAAACGCTCTGCCGAAAGAAGACTACCGCGGAAGGAACCTTCTGCAGTTCTTCCTGAGTGATCTGCAGAAAATGGACCTGCGCGGTGATCCTTCAAGATATATGCCGGACTATCTGATCCAATTTCTGGAAAAAGGATCAGAGTTATTGGAAAAAGACCGGCCGGAGTTCAAAAATCTGATCAGAGAGCTGGAAGAAACGCTGCAGGAATATAGATCACTGAAGAGAGTTTAATTATTTCAGTTACTCGTTCTCTTCCGGGTTCTGTTCCTGTATTTCACGGATAAGACTGTCCTGCTTCTTAGCCTCCGAGAATACTCTCCAGTAGTAGAAAGCTGCGAGTACCACATAAGGTATGGTGAATGAACGCCATAATTCAAACCAGCTGCGGGCAGATACAGGGCCCAGGAACAGGCTTAAGATCCAAATGAACAGAGCGCACAGACCGCAGGCGGCAACATACTGTACTATTATCATGAACAGCGGGCTGAATCTGTCGAAGAGTCTGTGAAGATAGAGCACAAACGTGCCGATAAGGCATAAGACGAACATGATCATGACATTGACGTTGTTTGTCTGAAAACCGAATATCTGATTCACGATCGCGCCTCCGACCGAGACCAGCGCATATGCGCAGCAGACTTCGACTATATACTGCTTTAATCTGTCTAACATCAGCTCATCCTCCTCATTCTCTGAAGGTAATCGTTAAAGCTCTTCTTGTAACTTCTGTTTATGCAGATCCTCTCACCGTTGTCGAAAGACGCATACACCTTCATGTTGAGGTCAGGCTTTAACTGTTTGATCTTGAATATGTTTATGAGATTGGATTTTGATACTCTTACGAAACCGTAATTCCAGAGCATCTCCTCGCATGAAGCAAGAGTGTTCATAAGTCTGAAGACTCCGTTTCTCGTATATGCAAAGAGCTTCCTGTCGATGTGATCCAAATAGTAGATTTCCTTGGGATCGAGCAGTATCTCTTCCCCGTCATCCTCGTCCTCATCGGCAGGACGCCCCCTTAAAGAGGGGCGTTCTGAATTAACGGTATCTATCAGCTGTTTAATGACCGGTCGCATGTTCGAGTAATATATGTCGACACGCTCGTCAGTA
>JAFWQC010000027.1 GCA_017509245.1 Clostridiales bacterium
GCCTTGCATCTACAGCAAGCTCTTCCGATACTGCTTTGTCAGGCTCGTATGCGATCAGCGCATTATACAGGTCTTCAAGCAACGGCATGTTCTCCGGTCTGGGATCTTTGAAATAATCATCGTAGATCTTTTCGATACAACGGTCGATGATACCCTTTTCGTCATTCGCCAGTCCCGTTTCACCGCCTGCAATCGCATCACAGAGCGTGATAAGGAAGTCTGACTTAAGCTTTAATGCCTCACGATCGTTCTTGTGTGATAACTGGATATCCATGGGATTCAGATAATCCTTTGAATTGGTCGCCAGCTTCACCACCTCGCCGCCAAGCGCCTTTACAAGCGGATAATACTCACCCTCGGGATCGCAGATCAGAATGTCATCACGCGACACAAGAAAGCTTCCAAGGATCTCTCTCTTTGCCGAGAAGGATTTACCGGAACCGGGTGTACCAAGTATTACTCCGTTCGGTGTTCTTAACTTCTTACGGTCAGCCATGATCATGTTGTTCGATAAGGCATTCAGTCCGTAATACAATGACTGTCCCTGTTGGAACAGCTCCTGCGTGTTGAACGGTACGAGAATCGCCAGGTTCTTCGTGATCAGATGCCTGCCTTCCTTGGTTTCATTGATACCGATAGGTGCTGCAGCATTCATCGCCACTTCCTGCTTATACTGCAGGTCGATCAGCCGGCAGTTGGCCTGCTGTATGATACCGGATATCCTCTGTGTCACGCTCTCCAGTTCCTTCTTGTTTCTGCCAAAGCCCGAAATCAGGATCGTCGTCCATATCAGCTTCTGATTGGAACTGTTCAGATCATCCAAAAGCTCCATGGTATTCTTCTCATACAGAACGAGATCCGTCGGCAGGATATCCATGTCGTATCCGGCACGGACCGCCTTCTTCTGTTCGTCGATCTTGGTCTTCTGAACATCGGATAAAGCTCTTTTGAGAAGCTTGATCGCTTCGATCGGCTCTATCGTCTGCATATGGATGGATAAGGAAATGTTGCTGTCAATATCCAGCAGACGCTTGATAAGTTCATCATTCAGCTTCGGCGAAATGATATCCAGATACTTGGTCGCACCAAACATATGCCCCATCTTGTATCTTCCGGGGAAACGGAATTCAAAGCCCTGCGGTGCGATATAATCCTTCACGCTGTTGCCGGACTCTGCCATTTCCTTAAATGAAAAATGGAAAGGCTCCATCTTGTCCTGATTAAAGAATTCATACAGGACACTCAATCGCTCCTTTCCATCGAGGGACTTGGCATTGGTTCCAAGATTCCTTAAGTTCTTCAAGATATCCGCCTCTATGCTGATAAATCTCTGGCGTGCTTCCTTCAAGTTCTCCGCTTCAATACCGAAGATGATGTGCTTGGTTTTGATCACGCCGTTTTTGCCCTTTGCAGAGAGGTTCTTGAGCATATCCGAAAACTCCTCACGGATATCATCGAACTTATCTCCCTGCGCCGCGATATCAAACTGTGCCGCAAGGGTCTCTTCGTTCACATGCCTGTTAAAGAGGAAGATCTGAAAATTGATACTGGGATCAAAATAATTGATCAACTGTGAATACAGCCCCAGGATATCTGCCCTCTCATCCTCATCCAACAGGACATAATTGATGTCGTTAAACTCGATCATCTTTGTGTAATAGTTCTTTCTCACTTTGCAGATGCCGTCCTTGTACATCTTGTCAAAGGTTATGGTTTGCTGCGTGGAAATCTGCTTACCGGACTGTGTTGCATCGCCGGATAATTCTTTCTTAAGCTTCTTTAACTTCAGATGCTCAGAAAGCGTAAGCCCTGTAAACTTCTGAACAAGCGAAACAGTATTTGCAGACTTCTTAACCGGCTTGTTTTTCTGCTTTACCGTAGCGCTCTTCTTTCCACCTTTTTTGTTTGCGTTCAAGAGCTTCCACCTCCTTCTCTTTTAATTCTCTTTCTTTAAGCTGCTCGTAGAGGTTTTCCACCTTATATCTGCGTATCCCGGGCCGGATGAATTTCATTTCTATGACCTGTTTTAAGTATTGCTCCGCAGGCACACCGTCCTTCTCGTACATTGCCACAAAGAAGAACGGGAGCATGACTGCCACCATCATGAGGGCAGCCACGTCCGTCCCGATTACCTTTCTTGTCAGCAGATAGAAGGGAACACCAACCACGGCAGCCGCTCCAAAGCAAATGACCTGGCGCTTCGTGAAGTTCCCGATGAACTTACTCTTTATCGCCTTGGGATCTTTTGCTACATCTACTGCGATTGCCATAGGCTCGTCACCTCCGTATTTAATGTGCATTGAGGATGCTCTTTGCTAAAGAGCCTGTCTTAAACAGGGTGAAGCACAGCACTACGGTATAAGCCATCACCTGCCATAAAGCTGAGTGCAGGTTGGAAGCCACCGCCACTGCATTGACCAGGACTGCGTATATCGCAACACAGACCATGATGAAAAATCCCTGAAAAGCCAAGGCTATGCATCCTTTGATATAGTTGGATCCGATACCGCCCCATTCCCTGTTCACAAGAGTTGCAAACGG
Source organism: Clostridiales bacterium (assembly GCA_017509245.1). Taxonomy (GTDB): domain Bacteria; phylum Bacillota; class Clostridia; order Saccharofermentanales; family Saccharofermentanaceae; genus Saccharofermentans. The sequence goes on from JAFWQC010000027.1 coordinate 2,542, forward strand.
CACCGGTGCTACCGATACATAAAGGTAGATCTCGATCATACGTCCGTACAAAATGACGGTGATCAAAACGGACATGATCTTCATACAGAAGCTGCAAAACATCGTTTCTATGCCGAGACCAATTAACTCACCTATCTCCATGGTTGACAGCTGCGATGAGAACATCGACTGGATGGTTGCTCCGACATTAAGCGCAGTAGAACCCGTGATCGCACTGGCGGCTTCATTTACCATATGACCGCCAACATCAAAGATCGCCATGACGATATCCGAAGTCTTGCTAAGAAGCATTACTGCGATGCAAGCCTTAAAGAGATACCTGAAGAAAAGCGAAGTGTCGAATTCATGCATGTTGTTTTTGTCTATGACCATCGTGATCAGCTCATAACATAGCACGTAGGTTATGATGATCCCGGCTATCGGTATGATGACCGTATCTGACAAGGTCTGTATCATAGTGAAAACGCTGGCATTCCATGCGCTCGGGGTCTGACTAACCTCTCCGGCGATAGTGCCTACCTTTGTATTCACATCGGTAAACATTCCTTCGAGGTTAGACATTACCCAACC
>JAFWQC010000028.1 GCA_017509245.1 Clostridiales bacterium
CAGGTGGCCCATAAACGCATCCGGTAACATTGGCACCGACAATAAATGCAGCAGTAATGCCTGCAACGATCTTTGCAGCTGTGATCACTTTGTCATCAGGCTTTTTCATTGTCAGTCCTCCGTCATTTAGCATTTGCATAAGATTATTATAGCAGTTATAAATTTCAAATATAAACATCAAATCGTTTTGCCAATACAGCAATTTTCGTGTAGCATTATCTCAGTGCTTTCTCCTGGAAAAGAAAGCTGAAGGATTTTGATTTTTCTAAGTCTAAAGGGGGATTGAAATGAAAAAGGCCATTGCAGGATTACTTTGCGGCACAATGCTGTCATCGTTCATTCTTTGCGGTTGCACTAAAGCAACTGAAACAACCGAAACAACGGCTTCCAGCAGCACATCAGAATCACAGACTGAGACTACCGCAGCAGAAACAACGGCTCCGCCGGAAACAAAAGCGGATCCCGAAGTCAACGCGGATAACATGGCCAAAGTCGCGGAGATCTTTAAGCCGAAAAACAATACAGGAAAGGAAATCATCGACCTCTATCCAAGCGGCATTAAAGGCAACGCCCGTTACTTTGTGGACGATGAAGGCGCATTAACTTTCTTATATTCAGGATTGGGCAACACCGCTTCATTTGAGGTAAAGCTCGAATCCGGCAGACAGAGCGTGGATGTCACCTTCTACATCGGCTATAACGGCAAATACCTTAACGGATACGGAACTGCGGGAGTCAGAGAGCTTGAGAAGCTCATCGACGATGTCATCGAAGGAAACGACGAATACATTGAATATTTACAGAAGGACGCCTTGCCGACTTATGCTGATAACATAAAGAAGGATCTGCCCATCGTCTATTCCAGATTCATCGCGGCTGCTGATAAAGCATTTCCTGAACTCGGTCTCAAGCTTGAGGATCTCGGCTTAGATCTGGGCAGCAAATACAGATCTGTAGATCCCACTCAGCCACTCTCCAATGAACCGGTCATCAAAAAAGATCTTACTTTCAAAAACGGCATAGGTTCTGACAAAAAGACAACCTGGACCGGTTACATGTTTAACGCGGTCGGAACACTCGGCGGCATGAAAAGAAAAGACTACAGGATGGCATACGGCCAGGTTTCTTCTTCCATGTTAACTCCAAGCGATTACGTTTCTTATACCGTAACCGGCAAAAAAATCACAAACCTGTTCTACTATCACATGTTTAACAGTTCTAAGTTTGACGAATCTCTTTCAATTAACGTACAGGATAAATCAACAAAGAAGAAAAAGAATGTGACTTCTTATATGACATATTCATATGAGCAGAAAGTTAACTCCAAGAAGTCTTATCTTTATACCGTGACCATTTCTGCAAAACCCGGTCAGTATGATAAGGTCTTTGCATCGAAAGCCGCATTTAAGAAATATGCAAAAGCTGATCTGTTTGTCATGAAGAAAGGTTCCGGCTCATCTGCCTGGGGCAAAAAGGCCAATATCAGCAAGCTCAAGAAGTCTTTCAAATCAGACAAATGCACTTATTACACGAAAGATCAGATACTCGATCTGTTCTGGGAAAGGCACGAAGCAATGCTCCAGAGCCTTGATACCGGCATGGTATTGATGGACACAAACCTTGCAGATGCCGGCATTAATTGGAAGAAATCAGCATAACCGAAATTGATCAGGGGCTGTCTCATATGAGGCAGCCCCTTTAATTCACGAATTCAAGCTCATTTCCGTCTTTACTTTTTCCGCTGATCTTCTCATCAGCAGGAAACTTACGACCGGTGCGAGGAAGATCGTTATGTAGATGATCGTGATCCAGGGCTGGTATTCAACATAGAACTGCTTAAACGTCAGGCTCCACGGATGCTTTATGATGACCCAACCGAAAACGTCTATCACGATGCTGATCCCGGACCAGAGCGAGCCTGTGAGAGCAGCCTTCCTGAATGTGAGATCCTTGACCTTTCTTAAGTAGAGAAAGCCGAAAAGCGTGAACAGTATTATGTTATAAAGCGGATGCCAGGGTTTTGTAGCCTCATACCCCTGCCCCAACCCGGGTCCCTGAGCCATTGAACTCATATGAAGAACAAGGATGTTGAATATCGTGTGCACTATGCCTACCGAAGTAACCGCAACATAGCCTAACCAGTACCAGAGCAAAGACATGCCGATGTCTTTCTTTGAACCGAACTCTCTTAATCTCTTCTGTCTCATAAACTTATCTCCTTAAGCCTGAACGTTATGATCACATTCTATAAAGCTTAAGGAGATAAAGATTTAGATAAGACTTATTTAATTCTTAAATCACCCTTAAATTCGCGGATTTACGCTTTAACGACCTGCTGTGCCCTTGCAAGCGCGTCATCGATATGCGCGCAGAAGTTCTCGGCTCCGGCCTTATCATAGAAGCCTGCTTTCTGAATGACCTTCATCGGCTGCTCGTTTACATGAGAAAGGATGAGCTTTACGCCCCTGTTATTGCAGTCATCCAAAAGGATTTCAAGGTTACGCATGGCTGTTGCATCAATGGCACTGACGCTTCTCATACGGAGAACTAAAGCCTTGGTATCTTCCTTGGGTGAAATCTGAAGGATCTTGCCTGCCGTGGCAAAGAACATGGGTCCGTTGATCTCATAAACGAGTGTATGCTCGGGAAGAACGCGCAGATCGATGCTGTCGGGATCGTTCTCGGGATCAAAGTCCTTCCAGCCTGCCACCTGGGTAACGTCGCTCATCCTCTTCATGAAAAGGACTGCGGCGAGAATAACGCCGACTTCGATCGCTACGACAAGGTCAAATATGACCGTAAGCGCAAACGTAAGAAGCAGTACGACAATGTCACTCTTGGGTGCGCTCTTAACCTGCTTTACGAATCTTCTCCATCCGCTCATGTTATATGCGACCTGGAAAAGGATAGCGGCAATGCAGGGCATCGGGATAAGCTTTGCCAAAGGCATGAGGAATACGACTACAAGAAGGAGCGATACGGAATGTACCATTCCCGCGATAGGAGTGCGTCCGCCGTTCTTGATGTTTGCGGCAGTCCTTGCGATTGCGCCTGTAGCCGGGATGCCTCCGAAGCATACGGAAGCGATGTTGCCCACACCCTGAGCCACGAGTTCGGCATTGGGCCTGTGCTTTGAACCGATCATGCTGTCGGCAACGACTGCTGAAAGAAGCGATTCAATACCTGCAAGGAATGCGATGGTAATGGCGTTGGATATCTGGGAACTGATCATCTCGAAGCTGAACATCGAACCGTCGATGCTGAACGGAGGAAGTCCTGCCTGGATGTTCTGGAACTGCTTTCCGATCGTAGTTACGTCAAGGTGGAAGAACTCAACAATGGCAGCAGTAACGACAACGGCAATGAATGAACCGGGGATCTTCTTAAGGAACATCTGGCTCAGGATGAGGATTACAAGCGCCAGGACACCGATGCCTACGCCCTGCCAGTTGATTGTTGCGCCGTTATCTATGAGCGCCTTTATCTTCTCGGCCGTTTCGATCGGCTTTTCGCCGTGCTGATAAGTTATGCCCGTGAAATCCTTGATCTGACCGATGAAAAGGGTTACGGCAATACCTGCGGTAAATCCTGTGGTGATCGGATCGGGAATATATTTAAGGAGACTGCCGAATCTGCAGATACCCATGATGATGAGAATGACACCTGCCATGATCGTTGCAACGACCAGGCCCTGCATGCCGTCCTTCATTACGATTCCTGCAACGATGGTCGCAAAAGCCGCCGTAGGTCCTGCGATCTGAACGCGGCTTCCCCCTAAGAAAGAAACAATGAAGCCTGCGACGATTGCAGTATATATACCCGCTTCAGGACCGACGCCGGAAGCAATGGCAAGCGCTATCGATAACGGAAGCGCGATTATGGCTACGATGATACCGGCAACAACATCCTTAACGAGCTGTGAAGCCGAATAATCCTTCAAAACCGAAAACAGCTTAGGTTTAAATTCATTCATATAGAGTCCCTCTGATAACACCGCTTAGATCAAACTGCCAAATTATAAGTATCCTTATATTTTGTATCAATTAATAAAATGCACGAATGTAAGACCGTTTTGGGCTTTGTGAGTAAACGGTTTGATGGACAGATTTCTTGAATAAGGTCAACGGGGACGAAACAGTCCTCAAGGATGACGAGGCAAGCGATCAGTTCTTCAAGACCGCTACGATCAAGGATATCGAGTTAGTTGACTTCGGTTTCAATCCCAGAGCCATCGGCGAGGGCAAGGCAGTTTAAACCTCGTTCACACAACCAAATCAAAAGACCCCGAAGTCCTATGACTTTGGGGTCCTTTTTATCTGTCAGCTAAGCTATTACAGGTTATTGAAATGGATGTGGTCTGCAAAATCCTCTAATTCAGCCTTAGTAAGAGGCGGCAGTTTCTCACCCCACTCATCTTCACAGGGCTCCATGTTCATCACAACAAATCCCTTAGGTGTCTTGGCGATGATCATGTTGTTGTCATCTCTCTTGGCAATGGTGACCTCTGCTCCGTCCTTTGTCTTATACAGCCACTGTTCATATGAGTTGATGTCGCCGATATCAGCATAATAAACGGTGTCGAAAGAGCCGTCCATGCATCTTCTGATCTGGAAATCAACATTCTTGTACTTTGCATCGAGATGGAAAGTACCGTCTTCATAGCAATAACCGGTTCCTTCGATGTCAGTAAAGATGTTGCCGTACTTTTCGATCAATGTCTTATCGTCTGCTTCTTCACATTTTCCGCGAAGCTTGAGATTATACTTTTTCAGCAGTTCTTCGACCTTGTCTGCCATCTCTTTCGAGTAGATGCCGTAGCCGGGATATTTCTCTTCATAGATGTCCTTGCCGGTTTTCTTGCACTTCTTCTCGTAAGCATTTACGATCTTCCAGTCCTGGTCATAGTTATCCTCGAACTCGCGCCACTCTTTTGCTGCATTGAATCCGTTGGAACCTGCATATCCCTGCAAAGCGACAGGTGTTCTGCTGGGTTCAGTTGCCTTGGTGCTCTTTGTAGACTTGCTCTTCTTATCCTTGCCTTTTGATGTAGGCACCTCGATCTTCTCTGTTACAGTCGTGTTTTCAGGCTTGCCGAAAGCAATGTCTTCGAGGCCGCCCCTGAAAGACGCATAAGCCGAGATACCAAGCGCAGAAACCACTGCAGCTGCGATGAGAACCGTTACGAACTTCTTTTTCGAACTGCTCTTATTTGTGAAACCATACTCATTTATTTTCATTTTAGTCAACTCCTTGATCTTATCAGAGGAGACGACGTCTTTTTCTTCCAGATCGACGGAAGAGTCTTCGATGTTTTCCATCAGATCACGAATGTTGATTTGCATTAAGATCGCCTCCTTTTGTATTTCTAAGATCGTTGAGGAAAGTACGAAGCCGCTCGCGCCCTCGCCTTAGTTTGGTCTTGATCGTGGACGGGTTCATCTGCATTTGATTAGCGATAACCGATACGCTCTGACAGTAGTAATAGAATCTCAAAAAGATCTCTTTATCCGGCTGGGGCATGGAATAGACCAACTTTCTGATCAACTGGTCCTGGTCCTCCCTCTCCAGACTGTCGAAAACCGAATCTTCATCTAAGATAAGAATGTCCTCGTCCAAAGGCAGCACCTGCACCCGCTCCCGCAATTTCTGCATGGAAAGGCTGCGTGCCACGCGGCTCAAATACCCCTTCAGGTTCAAAGGATAAAGGTTCTCCGCAGATCTCCACAAAGTAACGAACACGTCCGCCGTCACTTCTTCCACATCCTCATGAGTCATGGAACTCGCGAGAATGCTGTTTACTACGGTTCCCACATAAGCACTGTATTTGTCTATAAACCACTCCAGTGCTTCCTGATCACCTGATTTCAGTAAGGCCAGCGCCTTTGCGTCATTCAATCGTATCACCTCAAACTATCTTTTATGAACGGCCGTTCGACTATAATAGTGCAGTTCAGTTGCAGATGGTTTCACTTTTTTGAAAAATATTTTCTGCGCCGTGACAGTTTTTTTGCGCGCATATTATAGCACCTGGCGGATTATTGAAAATCCACCCCTTACATGTCAATTTATTCGGGTTTCAAAATAATCAAAAATAAAATACAATCGCGAATATAGGGATCAGGGAGAAAACGATATGAAAACCATCAAAAAGGCATCAGCCGGAATTATATGCATCCTTCTTATATTCTCGCTCTTTCTGATGACGGGATGCAGCTTTATCGAGAGTTTCAAAGACAACCTTGAAAGCCGCCGCGAGGAACGTAAAGAAAACAGCAAGCGCAGTTTCTCAGAAATGCACGGTTTCCAGGACTACTATTTAAAAGAGATCACCAAAGCCATGAAAGGCAATGACAAAAAAGCTTTGAAGGATCTTTTCTGCGAGACCGTCCTCGAAAATACATACGACATCGACGAAGGTCTGGAATATGTTTTCGGGCGCGAGGACTGGTCAGGATTCTCCATGTCCAACGGCAACTGCTCAAGCCGCAAAGAATACGGCGGCGAAGGCCATTGGGAATATGTCAACTGCACTGCGGTACTTTCAAAAGACAAAGAACAGTACAGGATATTCTATTCAGGTTATTCGACTTACGAATGGAAAGTGGACGGAAAGAAAAGAACTGTAAGTGAAAACCTCGGCCTGGCAGCATTCTGCATTATTAAACTGGATTCCAAAGGATCCCCCGCAGAATCCGCTTATACCCTGATCAGCGGCATCAATCATCCCGGCAGGGAAAAGTTCTCGGACAGATTAAACCTTGTCCTCAACTACTATGATTCAAAGGAAGCCGACGGTTCATACAAAGAGGAAATGACCGACGAGGCACTAGCATCGATAATGACGGACAACCTCCAAAAGAATGCGGACAAAGACGAGCTCAAGGCTTTCATCAAGTTCATCAGGACCGGTTCAATTTCCAAGAAACACGAATACTTTACCTTCCTTAGAAAACAGGGCAGCTCCGTCACGCTTACGGCTACTGTCAGATTTGAGTTAAAAGACCGGTGCCTGACGTTGCTCATCAAGGACGGTCAGATCGACGGAGCTTCATTCAGTGCAGACAAAAACGAAGAAAAGCCCCGATTCGGCAGGATCGAAGGCTTTTCCAAAGATCAATAACAGTAATTAAAGTTACTTCGCTGACTTGGCGAGCTGCTTTTCGAGACGGTCCAGCTGCTCTTTGAGCGAATGGATCTCGCCAATGAGCTCAGTCTCGGAAACTTTTTCCTCAGCATCCTCTTGGTTGTTCTCTGCGGTAACTTCGCTGATGGCGTTAACGACGATACCGACAACAACGTTCATGACGATGAAGGAAGAAATAAGCACGAACGGAACAAAGTATGCCCATGCATAAGGGAAAACTTCCATGACCGGTCTGCTGATGCCCATGGACCAGCTCTCGAGCGTCATAACCTGGAACAGCGTGTACATTGCTTTTCCGATGTTGCCGAACCAATCAGGGAACGCCTCCCCGAAAAGGTTCACACCGATCAGAGCAAAGATGTAGTAGATCAGGATAAGAAGTATTCCCGTCCACATGATGCTCGGAATGGACTTGAAGATCGCCGTGATGATGACCTGCAGATGACGGACGGCACCGATGAGCTTCGTGCCGCGAAGCGCCTTCAGCGACTTTAACACCCTCAATACTCTCACTGCGCGGAAAGCCGACATGAACGGCAGGCCCGATACCATGGAAATGCCAACGATGAACATGTCAAACCAGTTCCACGGATCCTTGAAATAATCCAGGCCGTATGCCAGGAGCTTAACGATTATCTCCAGGATGAATATCCAGAGACAAATGTTGTTGATAGTTGCAAATACACTGAGCGTACTCTGTGAAAGGCCCTTTATCGTCTCCAGACCCATAAGGATACAGTTGAAGATGATAACGAAAAGGATAATGCCCTGGAATACTTTGCCGTCAACGATCTTTTTCAAACTCTTGATCATAATACTTCACCCCTCGTATTAATTCCCGAAGATTTTATCACAACAATTTACAAATAAAAGAGGCTGCCATATGGCGCACGTTCAAGAAAGTAATCAAATAAAATTTACCCTAATGATATAATGTTTTTGTCTGAGGGATAAATTCCTTTGTATATCGAATCAGAAGTTAATAAGGCTGGATACTAACCGCAGGAGGAGGGTGAAATGGAAAACGTTAATTTATTGACTAAAGAAGAAAGCATCGAACTCGCAAAAAAGCTTTCAGGTCTTTATTCGGAACTTGCAATAAAGACAAAAAACATCAACGAGCTCAAAGAAGAGATAAACCGGATCCCAACTCACTCTGATAATGTCAGATATTCAGCTTTCAGGTTCTTTTGGAAGTATCTTATAATTGCTGCTGTCGCCGAGGCGGTGATCTACGTTTTAGGTATGTTTGTGGTAGCAACACTTATTAGTACAGACGCAGGAACAATCATCGCATTAATATGGTCTTTACTGTGTATATTCACCATTCCTGCTGTCCTCATTTATGGCGGCATTAAGGCCCGCAATGAGAGAAACGCATGCAATGCCGGACTTGAGGAAAGTGCCCGTCTGGACTGGAATAAAAAAGCAGAATGTCAGAGAGAACTTAGATCCAAAGAAACAGAACTTAACGACTATATGCAGAAGATCGCTCAATACGATGATATCGTTCCTTCACACATGCGCCAGAAAGCCTGGATGGAAAAGATCTGTAAAATTCTCGAAGCGGGTCAGGCTGAAAGTTTCACGGAAGCTGTCGCGCTGCTGAACAAAAAGACAGGTACGAAATAACAAAAGAGGCTGCCTTCTGGCAGCCTCTATTACGCTTTAAGATCTTTATCTGTCAGCCCACGGCATTTTTAGCAAGGAGCTTGATAGCCACGATCATGACCTGAGTATCCTCATCATAGCTGATCGTTTCTTTCCTGTAAGTGTCATCCATCTTGTAGGTTACAACACTTCCCTTTTTGAAATCGGGATTGCCGCCTCCAAATACGGACATGAAAGCGTTAAATTCAGCGGGAGTTGCCTTTACGACCTGAATAAACTCTTTGTTATTACCCGTGTTATCATCAGACGCTGAAAAACCGTTGCAGAAAACATATTCATTCTCAAAGCCTATTCCAGAACTGTAATGTGTAGCAGCGAATTTGACATCAGCAAGGAAATACCCCTTTTTTGCATACTTTTCAGCGAGCTGTCTGATTGCTTCATCCTTAAAATCGGAAGGCTTAGCCTCAGGCTCCTTTTCCTCCATGGTCTTATCATCGTGATAGAGCTTGCAGAGATTAGGGCTCTTGGCAAAATCAATTCCTGCTTCCGCCTGTTTTCCGCTTTCTTCCTTTCCGGTCTCAGCTGCAGCGGTCTCGCTTACAGTGCTTTCGGCTTGGCTGATAATAGCCGTGCCGGTCTTCTCAACATAGTTAGGCTTTACGTCTGCAAAGACAGGGATGACGGATGCCATTGATACCAGAGATACCATGGCAAGTCCCATTCCGATCTTTAAATTCTTTTTCATTTGATCACCTCGTAATCAGTATGTATTTGACACTTAGAAACGTTTCAGTTGTCATGATGCCATCTTACCCTTCACATGTATCCGGGTTGTAACATCCAAGTAGTCATCATGTGATTTTTTCGATCCGGTCTGACCGGAGTAAAGGAAACTTATGATACTACTCCGAAAATGAATATACCACTGACTTGTATCAGATTTGTAAAATCATTGCGGCAAGTGTCTTTAATGATAAAGAAACAGACTCGGAATAATAAAGATAATACAAAGAAGCATGACAGTTTCGATAACAGCTAAAAGAACATACAAGCGCTTCTTAGACAGTAAGACCGTAACCGGAAAGAACACTCCGAAAAGAATCAGACCTGCAGCCGCAAATTTGAGGAAATCATTCCAAAAGACTTTTGCACTGTTTTCCCGCGCCTTTTCATCAGCATCTTTGAGCAGCTTTTCGAGTTCACCGTATTCCTTGAAACATTCCGGCTTCGCGGTAAACAGTTTCTCCTTTCCGCCTGAAACCGTGTAATAAAAACCTATTCTGTCGGGGAAAATATATGCCGGCACAATGACCGTTCCCTTGGGGACAGATACAGTTCCCGACGCTACGCCTTGAAGGAGCATATCTTCTTTAACAGTCAGACAGCTTACTTTTTTTGTGTCTACAGCGTAAAACCTATAATGCATCGCATCATTTTCGGCACAGATGTATCCGACAAACAGCAGAGCAATAACATCTATCGCAAGAAAGATGAAAGCAATTAACTTCGCAGGCTCTTTTTCACTATTAGTCATAGCCTTGAACCCGTGATCAGGCACCTGAAAGATCGAATTCGGCTGCCAAATTAAAAGTATCACTCGTTGAACCGTCACCATCCATCAGCGAGAAATCCTTAACGATCCTGTAATGACCATTCGGAAGAACTCCCAGCATGTTACTGAGTTCCACGTCCATTGTATTTGTGTTTTCCAGCATGGTGTCTTCATTCCCCTTTTGTGCATACTCTTCCGCAGGCCCGAGAAGTATGCCCTCATGTGTGAAGATACCGGCATCCTTTTTAAACGGCACCTTGTACCAGTTTCCGTGATAATAGTATTCGATCGAATACGGCTTGCCGTACATACAGGTCTTATCGCTCTTGTTTTCAAATTTCAGCCTGATCTTATCCTTTCCGGTAACCTCGGCCGTCATAAAGACTCTGTGAGCAGAATCATTCTCAATCACCAGCGAAGATCTTTCCTTATAAGGCTTAATTTCATATGCAGCAAAACACAGGAGCAAAAAGATTGCGGCAGCAATAATGACAAGCATACTCTTTTTCATGACATGCCTCCCGTCAACGCAGTTATCTCAGCGTGTTCCAGAGCTTTTCCAGTTCCTTTGCCTTAAGTGAGTTGATCACATGATCGATGGTTTCCATGCCTGTCTTTCCCAACGTATCATGAAGCTTGAGACTTTCATTTAAATCAATGAAACGGATACTCCTGACGTCATAATCAGGATCATTATCAAATCTTTCCGCTGTATTCTTTGCTTTCTTAAGACAGTCAGCTGCTTTCTTTTTGCTTCCGCTCTTAAGCTCAATAAAGGCAAGAGCAGTAAGGTAAAAGCAGTCGTACTTATCAAGAACGCAAGGCTTTCCTTCCCTGCGGTAAATTGCATTGTCCTCAAGGCCCGCGCCGATCAGCTCTCTCGCCATAGCATAATCCCCGTCCCAGAGACTGCACATTATCTTCCCCGTCATCAGTTTCAGCTTGTCTCCTGCAAGCTTTACCAGGGCCTTCGAAAAGTACTCATCAGCATTCTTATAATCAGAAGACTGAGACAGGATCTGCCCTATCCTGATGTCAAATATCCCGCCGGCATTGTGTGCCTTATAGATCTCCAGAGCCTTGGCGGTATCACCCATTGTCTGGTTAATAATCGCGAGCTGCGCATAAATGACTGTCTCATTTATGGCAGGATCCGTGTTCTGCGAAATAAGTGTTAATGTCTGCTCGAAGAGTTCTTTCGAGCGCTCCAGATATTTATCTTTCCTGGGATTGATACCATAGACTCCATACAGAAGCGCACACTCGAAAACGATCGCGAAATTATGAGGATATTTCTTAAGCGCTTTCTCTGCCTCCGAGGGACCGTCAGGATCCATTTCATATGTCATCTTTCTTATGCGGCCGGCAAGTGCGTCAGTCCTGTTGTCACGCGCTTCAAAGCCAATAAGCACATCCAGAGAAGTATCGAAAAAATCCGCCATCTCAAGGATCAGCGAAAGATCCGGTGTGGATATTCCCGCTTCCCACTTATGTACCGCTCCGACAGTCACGCCAAACACTTCCGCAAGCTGTTCCTGCGTAAGACCTCTGTCTTTTCGAAATACTCTTATGTTTCCCGCGAGTTTGTTATCCATTGCCATTCTCCTTAATAACTTTACTTCCCGAGCGTATATCTTGAACCGTAAAAATCGACCTTGATCCCGTCGTTTGCGGAATTAACTTTGGCCTGATCGTATTTGAGATTAGCCAGCGGATAGTCGTAGCAGGCATAACGCTCATGATCGTCGGTGCAAATAAACGTTATGGTACATCTGTCTCCGTAAACGTCAATTATCGAAATCTCTGATACGGGAAGTCCCTTATTGTCTGTTTCACCGCCCAATTCTGCCAAAACCCCGCTGACTCTTCCGCAATGGCACCAGACACCGTTGTCATCGAACGGGAAATGATATCCTTCAGATACTATGCAGCCCGGCTTTAATTTAGCTTTGGCATGTATCCCGCTGATCCTTTCGACCGGAATAAGACCGTCTGCCCTCGCGGTCCCGCTATTTGAAAGCTTGTAATAAACCATAGCGAAAACAGCTCCTGCAAACACGGCTAAAAACGCTGAAAGAATTAATACAACAACTTTCTTCATAACAACTCCCTCTCCCGTAATCAGGAACGATAGTATATGTACCGTTGTCCTGATTGTATAAAAATATTATCCTGATTTGAATACACTATCAATACAATTAGGATAACAGTATTTATACTGTCAGTATAGTTCCGGAGCAAAATACACGGCGGGAGATCCCCGCCGTCATCAGATTAAAACTCTTCCTTGTGCTTGTCGATATACTCTTCAATGCAGTCAGCCAACGGAGGCGAGATCAGATAATACTCGGAATCAGTGGTGACCCAGTTGTCATCTTCACCGATCATGACAGCTTCCCAGTAATTATCAGCAAACTTCTGGTTTCCAACCTCGATGAGAGCGTTGCGGAGCTCCTCGGTATCAGTATCAGGATGGACATCCTTATATCCGCTGTATCCGCCGCTGTTCATTTCGGCATCATACTGAAAGCATAGAACAGCTTTCTTCTGGACTTCTGAAAGAGAAGAAATGTCTTTTGTGCAGATCTCATCGATAAACCTGTTCCATCTGTTGATCTTTTCAATGTCCATAACGCTTTAACCTCCGTTCCTTTTAAGTTCAGTTACTGTTCCATCCGGGTGTTTTATCTTAATACCGTTCAATTGAGAGGATAAATTGCCTACTACAAGCTTTCTGTATTCATTGCGCAGTTCTGTCTGTTCTGCCTTTTCAGATTCAGTAAGCCCTTCTGCTTTTGATTTCCTGCTCAGTTCGTTTATGCGTTTGATTAACTGATCAAATTCCACCTGGTTATCTCCTGATTATTTACCTTTATACTGCCTGCGGACTGATGCCAGGATCCTGTCAAAACATCCGGGACCGGCATCAAGATAGAGCGTGTGCATCGTAAGTATGCTCATATTAGGATCAAGTGTCCTTATCGACTCAAGAGTCTTCAATGTCATGTAGCTTCCTACTCCATATGATATCGCAATTCCCGGTGTCATCAAAATTTCATCCGACATAATCGATACGTTGCTCTTAGTAAGTTTCGAAAGGTACTCAGAGACTTCACCGTCTGACTTACCTTCGTAATTGATCATGATGTCAGCTCTCGCCTGTACCATGTAACCCCTGCAGTTGAATCCGTTATATGCAAGAACAGAGGCATCTTTGCTGCCGTACATGGAAGCGGGGTTATCCATAATGTACGTAGCCCAGCCTTCTACATAAGTATCCTTGTAAAATGCCAGAAGATATTTATGCCTGAGGTTTATCTTGTGGTAGTTGAACTGATACATGTGACCCGGGATTCCTTCATGGAAAATTATCGTGTCATTGCGCATGTAATCAGGAAGGAATATAACCTCCGATGAAGGATCGTCGTAATGCTTTGCCGCGTACACACCGCCTATATTGGCAGCTTTGAAAGACTCCGGAAGCTTGGCGATCTCATAATTGATCTTAAGCTTCGGGAAAAACTCAAAAGCCCTGCTTTCGATGTAATCCATCTTTTCGCGGTTGGATTCTCCCAGAGGCGGCGGATTGGCACTTGCAGGCTCCATAGAAAGGACATTGTCGAGTTCCTTTGCAAGTTCTGATACATTGCAGTCTCTGCCTATCTGTTTTCTAAGCAGATGCTCATACAGTTCCTTTCCATGTTCAAGGCCAGCCAGGCCTTTTGTATTCCGCGTCGTTTTTGCAAGAGCGGCATAGCGCTTGCTGCATTCAGTAAATTCAGGGATCAGCACTTCCTGCAGGACCTTGTCGAATTCTGCCATGTAAGCAGTCTTATCTTCTTCGTTCATGTCTGTTATGGCATTGATCTTTTCTGCAATGGTCGCTCTGAAAGGCGCAGTACGGCTGTTCTGTGTAAGCATGTAAAATGCGGTGCTGCACTTGGTGTAGAACTTTTGAACCGAAAATAGGCCCTTCTCCGAACGCTTTTCCTCGAAGGCGCAGACCTCATCATAGTATCTGTCCGCATCTTTCATGAACTCAATAAACAGTTCCGCTTCCTTCTTGTTCCTGACATCCATATAACTTAGATTCAGGTAAACTGATCCTGCACTCTCCTGCGATATCGCAGGCAGCATGTAGCTGAAGCCTTCGTATTGCTTTATGTATCTCTCTTCCTCAAGATCGAATACGATCTGATCGTAGAAGTCTCTGTCCTGCTTATCGAGTTTTTCGAAATTAATCTTATAAAGCCTTTCCAGAAGGCCGCCCAAGTATTCACATTCACTCTTTATGTCACCGGGGCCAACTTTGCCGAAGCCGGGTTTTTCCACCTTGATCCCCGCGGCATCAAGATCGCTGAAAGCCCAGTTTGCGTGTAAATAGTTATCGCATAAGTCATGTCTGAAGTAATCCAGTTCAATGGAATTAAGCTCATTTACTGCATCCTGGCCGGAAACGCTGCCGGGTTTCCTTACAGGATGCACTTTATCGGCATCGTAAGGCTTTGTCGGGAATTCCGTATATTCAAGTTCCAGCAGCTGGCTTTTACCGTTTACAAGCGAGCATGATGCCATGCTCATGACGACTACAAGCGCCAGTATCAGAGACGTTATCTTTAAAGAAACTTTTTTCATATAACCCCACATTAAATGCTATATAGAAATCAGATTAACATTTAAGGAGAGGATACCTAACGGACAAATTCTGCCAAGATTACTGTTAAACTGCAGAATTACTTATCGTTATCCTTCACCTTTTCCGTCGCGCATGTAAGCTTTCCCACAGTAATTCCCGCAAGCATTACCAGTCCGAACAAAAACAGGACAGATGAAGTCTTTATGCCCGATTCGGCCTTCTGCGCTCCCTCTTCCCAGTAAGGCAGATCAAACCCTTCGGGAGCTGTTGCCTTAAATGCATTGAAAACATTATATCTGCCGGTAACCCTTACCACTTTGAAAGACGGTGAAGATACGTTATATCCCGGGACGGCACCGCTTAAGTCAAAATGAGCTGATTTGGTCGACGGTTCAGGCAGGATTGCTTCATAAGACATTACTGCGGGTACCACAGGTGTTTCGAGCCAAGAGCAAAACTCCTCCAGGCAGTCGAATGAAATGTATACTCTTGCTTTCTTGTCCTCATGTTCCCTGACCACGCCGGTTACAGTGTAATCACGTCCGAGCAGCCATATCCTCTTTCCGATAACATCGTAAGACCTGAACATGGACCATGAAGCTTCATCGTTAAGGACCACCTGATACCTGTCAGTCGTATCGGGAGACAAAAAGCCTCCAGACATAAACTCCATAGGATGCATTACGGTAAAAGATCCGCTGACAGCATAGATGTCAGCTTCGTATTCATCGCCTGATCCGAGGCTTCCGGAATGAATCGTTCCCTTAAGGCAAGAAGAATAACAGTCAGTCCAATTGAAAACCTTGACTGTCTTGTCCTTTGCTCCCTTCTTGGGCCTGGAAGCAAGATCGATGACGCCCTGCAACGAAGCACGGATGCTCTCTATGTCTTTGACCGAAAGCGATGAACCGTCGTCCAAATAGGCTAATGGCGATCCTTCTCCGTTCGCTCTGGCGCCTTTGGCGTAAACTGCAACATGTGCATACCCGGTCTTGCCGCCCTCACTCCAAATCGCAGCAACCTTTCGTTCAGGACGCGACCTGTAGATAAAGATCCCCGCGATCACACCAGCCGCCATCAAAGCAATGGCAGCACATGTAAGGATAACGGATAAATATCTGGCGGCATTCCTGATCTTTGGCATGTCACTTCGCACCGTAGTCTTCGAGTCTTACTCTCTGACCGTTCTCAAGAGCTTCTTCACTTCTGATGAGGATTATCTTTGACTTAAGATCCTCACCTGAAATGGCAGTATAAACGCCGTCAGTAGCAAGCACGGACACATCAACTCTTCTGACCTTATATGTGTTACCGAAAGGCGACTTAGTCTCATCGATGACAAAGATGAAACTGCCGTTGTTGTCTTTATAGACGGCCCCTGAAGGCGCAAGAAAATCGTAATTTGCATTTGTCCTTCCGACATAACCCGTAATTATCTCTCCCGGGAAGAACATCTTCGCTTTTACATCACACTTTACGAGCTTGGTGTTTCTCGGATCCTTCGGGTCTGGCTTGATCGTCTTTACGGTGCATTCTTCAATCCAGTATGAATCCGTTGAAAGCTCGGTATCCGGATCAAGAGATTCAACCGAATCAGCATTAAACTTAAATGTGACCTGATATTCAGTCGCATCAGGAATGACTGTCAGGAGAACGGTATTCTCATCGGTTTCATCGCCTTTGACCGCCTGAACCGCAAAGACCATTCCGTCAACGGGAGCCTTTACCTCTTCGATCTCAAAGCGCTGTTCCACCTCTTCGATCAGCTTTTTGACATCATTGATCCTGTTCTGTCTGTTCTTCGTGATGCCTCTGTAACCCGTCACATCATTAAGCATTTTCAAAGCAAGCTTATAACTTGACTGCGCGTCTCTGTATTCAGCCTTTGCTGCCGCGTTTTTCTTGTTCTTCTTCAAAACGGCTTTTGCTTTCTTGAGCCTTGCTTTTGCCTTGTTATATATCGAAGCATAGTATGTTTCTTTCTCAAGAGAATTAAGTTCTTTCTTCAGATCCTCAAGAACACCCAAATCTTCTTCCGTTCTGTATTTAAGCGTTAACAGGACCTTGCCCTTTTTGACCTGATCGTAATCTTCGACATTTACCTGTTCGACTGTCCTGCCGTTTACGCCCTTTATCTTATGGCTGGTCACAGGCTCGACCTCAGCCGTGGCCTTATCAGTATATGAGAGCGAACCGCCTCCGATCCTCTTTCCGACAACCTTCGGGATGAACAGATTCATTATCGTATTCGAAAAGAATGTCAGCAGCATAAGGAAAGCCACAAAAACTATTATGACCTTGGTAACCCATTTTCTGTTCTTTGTGATTTCGTTCATGTCTTTACCCTCTACTTGATTCCCGACTGTGATATTCCTTCGACAAGCTGATCCTCTCCTCTAAGGAAGATCAATAGCGGAGGTATCATGTACAGCGCGCACGCTGCAAAAGCCAATCCTATATCTCCTACGTTAACCTTGGACAAGAATACTGACAGAGGCTGCATGCCTTCATCCTGGAGCATTACCAGAGGCTGCTCTACCATGTTCCAGTAATCGATGAACAAAAGTATAGCCATTGCTGTAACCGGGGCTTTGCAGTTGGGCATTACGACCTTTGTAAAGATCTGCCATTCCCCTGCACCGTCGATTATCGCAGCTTCTATGTAAGCCTTCGGAATGCGTCGCATGTATTTGGTCAGGATATAGACCGAGAACGTCGAGAAGATTCCCGGCAGTATTATAGCCAAAGGCGTATCAAGAATATTCAGTGCCTGGTTCATTATGTAATTAGGAACAAGAGTTACCTGGAAAGGCATTAGCATCAGGATTATGTAAAGGAAGAACAGCACTTCCCTTCTCTTTTTCCTGTATCTCATAAAGCTGTAAGAAGCCATACACGCAACAGCCAGCTGTCCTATTACTATAGGCACCGTGAGCAGAATGGAATTCCAGTATCTGAAAAGATATGAAGGACTCTTGAGAAGAACTTCGGAATACTGGTCGGCACTTACCTGCTGAGGGATAAGCTGAAGCTGAGGTGCCTCATCGATAAACCTGCTCGCCTCGTTAGTTCCTCCCGGAAGGCTTTGGAATACGACACCATAGTTGGCTTCTATCTCCTTTGAAGACATGAACGAATTGAGGAACGTAAAGAAAATCGGCAGTATCGCAATCAGAGCAGCGCCTGTCAGGAAGAATACTCCGAACGCCTTTGCTATAGCTGAACCGATCTTACGCTTTCTGAGGATCTTTGCATTCGCAGCCTTTGCCTTGGACATGAACTCTGTTCTTTCAGATGGCGTAAGCGATGACACGTAAGACTGAGGCTGC
>JAFWQC010000029.1 GCA_017509245.1 Clostridiales bacterium
CCTTTTGGGTCAAGCACGACCATCGAGAACTTAGAGTCTTTTGTGGCCTGTAGGATGTTGGGCATCGCATAAAACCTTGTTTTACCGGCACCGGCACCACCAACGACCATAACATTCAGGTTCCTACGGTGAACATGACCGTCAAAGCCGATCCTGACATTCTGTGTCAGGATCTTGTTGGCTTCAGGCGGATCTGCTTCGTATCGCTTATTGACCGAATGGGCATCTCCCCATTTGGCTGAACCAAACTCTTCACGGCGCCTGTAGTTCCTTTCGGATGAGAGATATATCCCGATGCCGATCCCATAAAGGACAATAAAAATAAGGACAACCTGAAGGCTGCCCTTAACAAATGTGATATGGAACGGATTATTGAATATGTCTCCCGCGTTTTCGATAAGACCTACAAGACCGTTATCGGTGAAGTACGGTGCTGACCTTAGTGCAAGCCATATGACCGGGATGAGACCTGAGGAGTACAAGATGATCCTCGTGATAGAGAACTTGTTTTCAGGTTTTCTCACTTGGGATCACCTCTGATTCTTTGTAGGACTTGGCTTCTGCAAGGCCTTCACGAGATTTTTCGCGACCTGCTTATCGGCAGAGATCCTTTTTGCTTCTTCGAGCTTTTTACGGACCGAAGGACGATTCTCAGGAAGGGCTATAGATGTCATTCGACTTTCTTTTCGCGATTTCTGCTCGGAGCCTAGCCCGGACGCTGGGTCGCGTGACGTTCGGGCCATAGTAGGGTTTGTGGTCTGCCCCTTTTCCTTGGTAGGGAACGTCTCATCGGGTACAGGCTCCTTGTGGAGTTCTCCGGGTATTGTTCTTTCCTGAGGCGATCTTTCCTCGATGTTCTCTGCTCTGACCTCGATGCCTTCCTTCTTAGGAACAGAGATGTCAGCTACTGCAGTCTTGTAGTTAGCAAGCCTTAGTGCCATGAGTCTCTTGGAACCCTGACCGGGAAGGATATCGTAACGACCATCCGGTTTGCAGAGAAGACCAATTGGCTCTACGATCTGAGGACCGTTTGCTTTCATCTTGGCTGCATACTTCTGAATTTCAGACAGAAGCCGTCTGCCCTGTGACTTGGGGTCGGGAATACCGTCGATAAGTTCCAAGGGAACAGCCATCTGCATACCCAGGGGCTTTACAAGTTCTCCGGATTCCGTCTTTACTACCTCAGGCTTGATGACTTCTACCTTTTCGACCATAAGCTTGAAGTTCTCGATAACCCTGTTTACCTTGGAAGCATCAGAGGCATAGCACATGATGTCCGTGAGACCATCGTTCTTCGTTTTGTCTTTCATGATCACGAAAGGAAAACCGAACTTCTTGCTGGCCTTGGTGAATGCCTTCAGATACTCATCAGGGATACGGAACATCTTCTGTTCTTTGCCGGACTTCAGGAACTCCCAAAGGGTTGCCTTACCCTTTGTAGTGTGCCCGTCTTTCAGAGCTGAATAGATCATCTGACCGATTCGAAGACTTGCTGCTCCGGAAAGCCTTAGCACGACCTCAGTCCCTTGTAGGACCATTCTGACAACCTGATCGGCTGTCTCGTTTTCAACTGCCATGGATTTTTCCTCCTTGTTTTAAGATTTGCCCGTTAGGGCATGTAAAACGCCACCCGGTTAAGAGTGGCGTGAAGATAACATGCAAGATATGGCTTATTAATGAACGATTCGGAAGTTAAAGTGTCATATCTTGCTTATTACGAACTTTGTTTTTCTTGGGATCATCTTTGATCTTGTGACTGTCAAGCTCCGGTTTCTTATTAAGATCTTCCAGCGCTTTTTCAACACGATCCGAACTGGCTGTGACTGCTTCGCATAAAGAGATCTCTTTGCGAAGCTTTTTGATCTTTCCGGAAGCAACATTGATCGCAGCTTTTGTTTGCAGGATCAACGGAGCATCGTTATTACGTTCAGCACGCTCCTTGACCGTATAGAGCTTGCGCCTTTCTACGATCTGGTGTTTCAGTTCAGACTGTAGTGACTCCTTTTTACTTTGAAGAGAGTACACATCTCCAATCTTGTGCTGGTAGAGAAAATCCATCTGCTCGATATATTGGTCGAGCTTGGCGATATCTTCTCTCAAGGCATACGGGATATATTCTCGTTTGGTTCTTTTGGACCTATGGGAGTAAGAGAACAGCTTTATAACATAGAATCTGTACTGAGAAGACAGGGCTGTCTCATTCGGTCGTGGATTAAATGCCGGATATGAAGACTTTTCCATTAATAAAGGCGTACCCGGAACAGTTGTGTTTTCGATGATACGCCTTCTTATGGAATCATATTCGTAGTTTTGACCAAGACCTCGGAACCTGAAATAGCCCTTGGCGCCCGGCGGCTTAAGGCCGGGATGCTCATACGGGGTACCGTCAGGTTTATAGAACTTGAATTCATATCCGAGTTCTTTCATCG
>JAFWQC010000030.1 GCA_017509245.1 Clostridiales bacterium
CATAAATCATGTAGTTTTTGCGATTTTGTGATACCAAGAGTACAGAATATCACAAAACCCCAAAAACAGGCCTGTTTGAGATATGGGAAGAGGGTATAAATATCTCAAATGCCTATGAAAATGGCAGTTAGAAATACGGAGGCGGTGAAAAATATCTCTAATCTCAAAAACACCCCAAATCTTCAAAAAAGCACTTTTGGGATGCAATCTGAAGCAAAAATGCACCCCAAATCAAGAATACGAGCCATTTGGGATACATTTGCCTCCTTAAAAACACCCAAAATCTTCATAAAAGCACTTTTGGGATGCATTCGCCCCCTCGAAAGCACCCCAAATCAAGAATACGAGCCATTTGGGATCTCCTAACGCCACCTTGGGGGAAAATGAGGCATTTTCCGGCAAATGACCCCCTAAAACGGCATTTTCGCGCGCTCTAAACGCCATAAAAAACACGCCAAACCTCCCGCGGTTGAGGGCTTTCGTAATGAGCGGGAATCACATGGAAAAAATTTTTAACAAATTTCCGGGAAATTACAAAAAACCCCTTGCGTTAAAAATAGATTACGAATAGAATACAGATGTGTGGTGATTCGGGGAGATATTTCCCATTCTTGTGGAGGAAAGTGGCTGAAATCGATGGAAATCAGCTGCAGGGCCTCCTATAACCACAAAAAAACAAGCTTATAGAGACTCAGAATGAGAGACATTAAGAAAGTAGACGCAAAGGGAAGATTCTTTATCCCGTCAAAGCAGAAGGAGTTGCTCGGCGCAGAGGTTGTCGTAACGAACAGCCTTGATGTCGGGTATCTGTGCGTTTATTCGAAGGATCATTTTGAGAATGTCGTAAAGACACAGTTTGCAAAGCTCAATACCATGGATGCCAATGCGCGTAAGATCAAGAGAGCGATCATTGGCGAGGCTTGTGAGGTCACGGTTGATTCTCAGGGGCGTATTTCGGTTAACAGCGAGCTTTGGGACAGGATCGGAGCTAAGCCCGGTGATGAGATCTGCGTATTTAATGATGACGGCAAATTAGACATCTGCACTAAGAATTTCTATGACAATGAGGATCACGATCTCAGCGGCATAGAAGGATTGGAGACGAAGTATTATGTTGAAGGTCTCTGATTTTGACCACATTCCGGTATTACTCTATCCGACGGTCGACGCTCTGAACGTCAGACCGGGCGGCATCTATGTCGACTGCACGGCGGGCGGCGGAAGCCACAGCGCTGAGATCGCAAGAAGAATGAAGGGGCAGGGAATACTTGTCTCGATCGATAAAGATGACGCGGCGCTCGCGGCATGCATGGAAAGAAAAGAGGATTTCGCAGGTATCGACTGGATGCCGGTTAAGTCCGATTACAAGGATATTGATGACATCATAAGAAGTCTTAAGATCGGCAAGGTCGACGGCATAATGGCTGACCTGGGCGTTTCCTCATATCAGCTCGACACGGCTGAGAGAGGCTTCTCTTATATGAAGAACGGTCCTCTGGACATGAGAATGGATCCTGACGAATGGCTTACGGCCGCTGAAGTCGTAAACCGCTATTCCAGAGATGATCTTGAGAGAATCTTCAGGGAATACGGCGAGGAGCATCATGCGGGAAGGATCGCTGAAGGCATCTGCGAGAGGAGAAAGACAAAGCCTTTCACGAGGACCACGGAACTTGCGAATGCAATCAAGGAATATATGCCGGGCCACGGAAGAGGCGAGGACCAGCATCCCGCGAAGAGATGTTTCCAGGCGATCAGAATTGAAGTAAACCATGAACTTTCGGGCCTTGAGTCTTTGCTCAATGACGGAATAAGGAAGCTCAAACCCGGCGGAAGATTCTGCGTTATCTCGTTCCACTCGCTGGAAGACCGTATCGTCAAGGAAGCGTTCAGAACGGCTGAGAGCCCTTGCACATGTCCCAGGGATTTCCCGGTATGCGTATGCGGCAAGAAGTCTTTGGGAACAGTTATAACAAAGAAGCCGATCGAACCGACTGAAGAAGAGATCGAGATCAATCCGAGATCAAGAAGCTCGAAGCTCAGGGTGTTTGAGAGGAACGACAACGAACAGTACAACTAGAAAATCTTAAGAAAAGGTAAGTAACATTTAATGGCAGTAAAGGCAGCATCAAGAAATAAAGCAAAGAGCTTTGTTGTGGGCGTGAAGGATGATTCACTCCGTGAAGCGCTGTCTGCCGGAAAGACAAACCTTACATATAAAAACGGAAGCATAATCCCTGACGAGACAAAGCTTATCGAAGATGAGGAGCTCATAATCGAGCCCGCTGACGATATTGTTTCTTCTGTCGTCTCTTATGAGGAAGTTCATGAGAGATCCGTGCAGCAGGCCATAGAGCATGAGGATGCGCAGACAAGGCTTGAACAGAAGAAAAAGACAAGAAGGCTCACCAGGAGAAAGCTTTTCGAGACAATCGTATCGATCATACTGGTAATTGCAATGGGCATCTTTGTAATGCTACTGCTCTATCCCCAGACGGAGCTCTCGGAACTTGCAAGAGACAATTCGAATCTGAAGGATCAGATCAATGTTGCAAAAAGAGAGATCGTTAACGCAGAGGAGAACGCTAACGGCGTTGCGGACATGGATGTTATCCGTGCCCAGGCGATAGCGCTCGGAATGCAGGATCCGAACCAGAACCAGGTCATAAATCTCCCGGTTCCGAATACGGATTCATTGCGCACCAGAACAAACTATAATTCCGACGGAATTAATGAGGATGCCTTCAAGAATTCCCAGGATGAACTGGCTGATTACTATGCAGCGCATCCCGGTAAGTAACAGGAAGGAGCCCGTTAAGGAGGCTCCTGAGATCCGGAATCAGACTGAACAGGGTGAGGCTAAGGCACAGGACGCCCGCGCGAGAGTGCCTTCGCATTATATTTCTGCCATTTTCGCGAAAATATGGATCGTGGCTGTTGCGGTCTTCGTTGTGTTCTATCTGTTCTACCTGATCTACAATCTCTATCAGACGACAGTAAAGGATTACGACAAGTATGCAAGAGCTGCCGCTAACGAACAGTGGACCCTTGTAACATACAAAGCAAACAGGGGAATGATCTACGATGCAAACGGTGTTCCTCTTGCTTCAAACACATACGACTATACTGTCATCTGTTCCCCTAAGCAGGTTACTTCGACTCTTCTTACGAGAGAACAGATCATGGAGAACGCGTCCGCGATCTTAGGTGTTACATATGAGAAACTCGATTCGATAATTCCTGTCGATCCCACAAATAAGGATGATCCGAAGAACAACGTCGAAGGCTGTGACGTCATCAAGAACGTGCCTCAGGATAAGAAAGAGGAATTCGAGAAATTCTGCAAGGACAACAAGGTCAAGGGCTTCGGTTTTGTCGCTGTTCCTCAGAGATACTATAACTACGGATCTCTCGCTTCGCAGGTCGTCGGTTACGCCAAAAATGACGGCGTGAGCCTTAACGGACTTTACGGACTTGAGGCTTACTACAATGATGTTCTGTCCGGCGAGAACGGATACAGATATTCGGAGACGGACGAAATTACCGGAGGCGTTCTGCCTTATTCGGATGCCACCACGATACCTGTCTCCGACGGCAACAACATTGTCACGAACATCGATATAAGTATCCAGAGAATAGCTGAGGAAGCGGCGAAGGAAGCATATGAGAAATATGATCCTATCGACGGTGTCTGCGCCATTGTAATGAATCCTTATACCGGCGCTGTCTACGCAATGGTATCGCTTCCGAATTACGACTGTAATGATCCATATGCGAAGCCTTACGGAACCGGTGTTGAAGTGTGGAGTTACATGAGCGCCGAAGACCGTGTCCAGTACGTCATGGCAAATGCATGGCGCAACAGATGCGTATCCGATACGTATGAGCCCGGTTCAACATTCAAATCGCTTACGACCTGCATGGCTTTCGAGGAGAATCTCGCGACAGAGCAGGAGGAATTCAGTGACGAACCGGTCAAGCTTTCTGATCAGCATACGATCTCCTGCTGGCTCCAGAAATCAGGCGGTTACAACCATGGAACCGAGACGCTTGAGAAGGCGTTCCAGAATTCATGCAACCCTGTTTTCGCGCAGCTCGCATTCAGGATCGGATTAAGCAAGTATTATTCATACGTTAGAATGCTCGGTTTCTATGACAAGACCGGAATCGATCTTCCCGCTGAAGGTAAGGGAATCTTCCATAAGGAACCTACCAAGGTCGACATGGCGGTTCTCTCATACGGCGAGTCTTCAACGGTCACACCTATCCAGCTGATCACTTCATACTGCGCCATCGTTAACGGCGGCAACCTTCTCGTTCCGCACGTTGTTAAATACATTACGGATCCTGACGGAAACATCGTCGATGAGATCGAACCTGAGGTAGTGCGCACGGTATTCTCCGAGAGCACATGCAAGAGGGTAAGGACACTGATGGAAGGCGTTGTCTCCGACGGTACCGGTTCGGCAGGTAAGGTTGCAGGATATGCGGTTGCAGGTAAGACGTCCACATCCACGATCGACGTTGGTGAATTAAAGGGTGCGCACGTGCTCTCATTCTCCTGCTATGCTCCTGCATATGACCCGAAGATCGCGGTGCTCGTAGTTATCAACAAGCCGAGGGATTTCTCGGTAGGATCATCTTCGGCAGCGTCCACGGCGGCTAAGATCGTTGAAGGCACACTGTCCTACATGGGTGTTGAGAGAAAGTTCACCGAAGAGGAATATACACAGCTCCTGAAGCAGTGGTACGTCCAGGAAGTCGAAGGAATGCCCGCTTCACAGGCAGCTTCGAGAATATCTGTAAACGGTCTTTCGACACTTTACGGAACGATGGACATGACGCCGGAGACCATCGTTGCCACGACGCATCCGGATTACACGTATACGCTCTATAAGACCGGCATTGTCGTTATGTATCCTGCGGGAGTCACGAAGGACCAGTGGCTCACAACGAGAGTTCCGAATATGACCGGAATGTCCGCGATAGAATGCATCGAAGCCTGCATGAAGATGAACCTGAACTGCAAGATAGACAGTGACAGTGATATCAAGGGCCTTTGCGTCGGACAGAGCGTTTCTCCGGGAGCGACTGTCTATGCGGGAGACATCATATACGTAACGCTGAGCACCAGTGCGGGCGTAACAACGAATATCTACGATGATACGTCCAATGTAAATGAAGGCGGATACACCGCTGATGAGGACGGAAGAACCGATGCACTGCCTCCGGACAGGCATGATGACGATGACGGCTAGTGGTCTGACGCACAAACATAGGAGACACCAAAGTATTAATTTCATTCTTTTTGCCACATCAGTATCCGTATTTTTTGTTTTAATA
Organism: Clostridiales bacterium; assembly: GCA_017509245.1. Lineage (GTDB taxonomy): Bacteria > Bacillota > Clostridia > Saccharofermentanales > Saccharofermentanaceae > Saccharofermentans. Next base: position 5,344 of record JAFWQC010000030.1, read on the forward strand.
TAGTTAGCGGTAAAAAGGGAAGAACGCCCCGAATGAAAGCAACGGATAAAGGAAGTAAGAAATGCTGCTCCAGGACGTCGTAAAAGACATTGAATATAAGCTCATTTCCGGTGATCTCGAAAAAGAGATCACTTCGGTTGAATTTGATTCACGCAAGGTATCAGAAGGAGCGCTCTTCGTATGCGTTCAGGGCTTTACCGTGGACGGCCACAGCTTTGCGCAAAAAGCTCTGGAGCAGGGCGCTGCCGCAATAGCTGTAGACAGCACGAGAACAGGCTTTGCTGAAGATGAGTTAAAGCTGCTTTCGGAAAGATACGGCGCTTCTGTCATTGAGATAACTGATACGCATCTTCATCTTGCAGATCTTTGCGCAAATTTTTACTCGCATCCCGAGAAGAAGCTTTCCATATACGGAATTACGGGCACCAAGGGTAAGACAACTACCGCATTCATGCTGAGGCAGATCCTTGAGCAGAGCGGCAGGATGACAGGCCTTATCGGAACGGTCTGCAATATCATTGCAGGTGAGAAGATACATGCTGCCCACACAACACCCGAATCAAGAGATCTCTATGAGATGATGGACACTCTCGTAAGAGATGATGAGGACAGCCTTGTCATGGAGGTCTCATCACAGGCTTTAAAGCTTGACCGCGTAAGAGGATTAAGATACCGCACGGCAGCTTTTACAAACCTTTACGAAGACCATATTGCTCCAAATGAGCACCCTGACATGGAGGACTATATTTCCTGCAAGCTTAAGATATTCGACAGCTGTGAGAAGGGCATACTTAATGCTGACTGCGAAGCTGCTGAAAGAGTGAAGGATTACTGCAGGGATAAGGTCGGACTCCTTACATATTCGATCGAAGGCAATGCTGATTTTGTCGCAAGGAATCTGAGACCCAGAAGACAGGGACATGTCACGGGAACTGTTTTCGAGCTCGTGTCAGAATACTATAACGGGGACATCTTTGTGGCGCTCCCCGGAAAATTCAACGTATATAACGCGCTCTGCGCCATCTGCACCGCATATATCGAGAACATCGATATAGAGGATGTGATGAAGGCTTTAGAGACCATCTCAGTGCCCGGAAGGATGCAGCCCGTGGAAAATGATCTCGGCGTAAACATCCTCGTTGATTATGCGCACAATGCGGCTGCCCTGGAGAATGTTCTTAACACGCTCAAAGAATACACCAAGGGCAGGATAATCACTGTCTTCGGATGCGGCGGAAACCGCGCGAGAACAAGGCGTTTCGAGATGGGCGAGGTATCGGGTAACCTTTCGGATCACACGGTGATTACTTCGGACAATCCGAGAAATGAAGAACCTATGGCGATAATTCAGGATATAATTACCGGAATATCCAAAACAGATGGTGAATATGAGATCGAGCCTGACAGGAGCAAGGCGATAAAACTTGCTGTGGACATGGCAGTTGAAGGTGATACGGTTCTTATTGCGGGAAAGGGTCATGAAGACTATCAGATATCCGGCGATACGACGATCCACTTTGACGATTGCGAGCAGGCGGCAAAAGCAGTATTGGAGCGCGAAGAAAACGGATGATGTTTACACTTGAGGAAGTTAAGAAGGCTGTCGGAGGAAAGCTGGTATCCAAGACGGATACCAATGTTTTCGCAACCGCGATCGATGTCAGCGGCATATCGACCGATACGAGAACTATTAAGGAAGGCGAGCTTTTCATCGCACTTTCAGGTGAGAATTTTGACGGCAACGACTACCTCGCAAAGGCAATAGAACTGGGCGCCTGCGCCGTTCTTACCAATGATGAGGGCAGGGTTCCCGAAGGTGCGGTTGCAGTCATCGTTGAAGATACGGTTCATGCGCTGGGACTTCTTGCAAATCACTACAGATTCAAACTTGGCTGCAAGGTCATCGCGGTAACGGGTTCCGTCGGCAAGACATCTACAAGGACCATGATCGTCGATGTTCTTAAGACAGGCCTTAAAGTCCATTCAACTGAAAAGAACAACAACAACGAGATAGGAATGTCCAAGACTATCCTTTCCGCTCCTGAAGATTCGGAAGTGATCGTCGTCGAGATGGGCATGAGGGGCCTTGGCCAGATATCCTATCTTACGAAGATAGCAAGACCTGACATTGCGATAATCACAAATGTCGGTTATTCACATATCGGTATTCTCGGAAGCAAGGACAACATCCTTAAGGCAAAGATGGAGATCTGCGAGGGACTTACCGACGGCGGCATCGTAGCCGTAAACAGCGATGACAGAAAACTCTTTGACTACTGCGTCAAGGAACTTCCGATAAATAACTTCATTGCGGGGATCCAGGTCAGATCTGATGACGATCTGCCTTGTCCTCTGGTCATCTCGGCTTACGATGTCACAGAGACCGATACGGGAATGCGCTTTGGCACAAGCCTTAGGAGAATGGGTGAGAGATCTGAATTCACCTTGCCTCTGGAGGTCGGAATGTTCGGCGATAACGCGATAAGAAATGCTCTTTTCGCGATCTTCTGCGCATACATGACGGGCATAACAAATACGGCTGAGATGCAGAAAAAGATCGCTCAGGCTATCAGCAACAGAAGTGCGATAGACGGCAGGGGCGCCATCGTTGAGACGCAAAAGTATTTCATAATGAACGATGCATATAATGCGTCTCCGGAGTCGATGGCGAATGCTTTTCTGAATTTCTCGAAAAAAGCGAAGGGACACCGCAAAGTCCTTGCGCTCGGAGGCATGCTTGAGTTAGGTGATGTTGCTCCCGGTCTTCACGAACTGACCGGTAAAGACTGCGCTGCATATGATTTTGACAGGGTGTTCGTCACAGGCGATAATGCCGATGATTTTATAAGAGGCGCCCACATGGTCGATATCAAGCTCGAAATAGTAAAATGTAAGGATACCGAAGACGTTAAGAGACGTCTTGAGGATTATGTAAGAGACGGCGATGCGATCCTTTTCAAGGCTTCACACAGCTTTGGATTCGAGAAGGTTGCAGAGAGTTTTATCGAGAAGGGAAATGCCTGATAAGATGCCTGAGAAAAAAGGAAATTCGATAATTCCCGACATGAAGGTGATTGATAAGAAAGAATCACCTGAACAAAAGCAGCCTGTCATTACGGATATCGATAAGCTCATCGAACCGCCCGTCAAGCGCGAAGGCATCAGCGCTGAGAAGATCGAGAAAGCGGTAAGGACAGCCGATATTCCGATGATCCTCATGATATTCGTCATGATCGTGTTCGGCCTTATCGTTCTTTATTCCGTATCCGGTCCTGATGCTTACGGCCAGTTCCAGGATTCCTCCTGGTTCCTTGCAAGACAGATAAGATTTACTGTTGCCGGAATTGTCATGATGCTGATAGTGGCTTTCATTCCGATAGAATTCTTCGCCCAGAAATGGATCGCGATATCGGCTTATGCCGTCAGTATCGGACTTGCTTTTGCCACGATCGCGCTCGGCGTAGGACGTGAGCACGGTGCGGCACGCTGGATCAACATCGGTCCTATTCAGCTCCAGAGTTCGGAGATCATCAAAGTCGCCCTTATCGTTGCGTTTGCAGGTTACCGTGCGACGATCGCAAGGCTCCGCAAGGAAGGAAAGGTAAGACAGCCGAAGTCCGATCTCGGAAAACTCATTCTCAACACCATGCTCGACTTCATCGTGCCTGTAGGCTTTTGTATCCTTGTCGACGTGGTCATCCTTCTCCAGCCTCACTTGTCCTGCTTCATCATCGTGGCAGCGGTCATCTTCATGTGTGCACTTGTTTCGGAGATCCCGTTCAAGTCATGGGTAGCGGGCGGTCTTGTGCTTGCTCTTGCAGGCGGTGCAGCAGTTGCCGTTATCCTTGCTGTCACACCGAACGAGAAGCGCGAGAGGTTCATGAAGAACTATGCGCACGTTTTCAAGCGAATCGCTATCTTTACCGCTGATGACGAGGAACTCGACAACGAGGAGGAAGGTCTTACACGAGACGATACCCGTCAGGTTGACAACGCGCACAATGCGCTGGGTTCAGGCGGAATGTGGGGCGTCGGTCTCGGAAATTCCAGATCTAAATATAATTACGTATCAGAGGCTCAGAACGACTATATCTTTTCGATCTTTGTCGAGGAGACGGGATTTGTCGGAGGAACGCTGCTGATGCTGATGTATCTTATCATGTTCTGTATGTGCCTGAGGGTATGCTGGCGGGCCAAAGACGTGTTTGCGAGGACTATTGCGACCGGATGTACGGCACTGATATTCGTCGAAGTGCTGATGAACATCTCGGTTGAGCTTCAGGTCATTCCTGCTACCGGTGTAACGCTGCCTTTTATAAGTTATGGCGGAACGGCACAGATCAGTCTTCTCATAGCTTACGGAATGATATTGTCCGTATCCAGAAGCGGAACGGCACATCCCGTCAAGAAGGTCAGGCAGAATGACCGCAGATCACTGAAGGCAGGTGCGTGATCTGATGGAAAGACGGTATATAATCTCCGGCGGCGGAACGTCGGGACACATCAATCCCGCTCTTGCGATCGCCGGTCTTCTCAAAGAAGATGCTGATGCGTCAGGTGATGTCTGCAAGATAATCTTTACGGGGAAAAAGACCGGTCTTGAGGGCGAGCTTGTCCCCAAGGCAGGATATGAATTCAGGGATGTCGAATCCCTCCCGATGCCTTACAAGCCAACACCTAAGATCCTTAAGGCGATGGCTGCAAACAACAGGGGCAAAAAGTACTGTTTATCCCTTATTGAGGAGTTTAAGCCCGACTGTGTTATCAGCACGGGCGGATATGTAAGTGCGCCTCTGATCATGGCTGCAAAGAAAGCGGGAGTTCCCGTAATGATCCACGAGGCAAATGCTTTCCCGGGAAGAGCGAACAAGCTCTTTGCAAGGGGTGCTGCACTTGTCATGACCGGCTTCCAGGGCCAGGAATCAATATTCTCAAAGGCTAAGTCGGTCGTATATACGGGCAATCCGGTAAGATCCGTAATGTTCGGAAGAACAAAGGAGGGATCGAGGGAAGAACTCGGCATTCCGCAGGATCAGAAGATGGTCTTTACGATGGGCGGATCTCTGGGCTCTGCGACACTTACGAATTTTATTTTCGATGCCGCTCGAAAAGAAGAATACAAGGATGTGCACTTCGTCATCTCTGTCGGAAAACATAATTCCGTTGAGATCACTCCCGACATAAAGGCACTTCCGAATCTTGAGATAAAGGAATACATCGACAGGCCTGATCTTTATATGTCCGCGGCTGACTGCTCGATCTTACGCGCAGGCGCCGTAACATGCGCCGAGATATGCGCTACGGGGGCTTGTGCGGTAATGGTGCCTTATCCTTTCGCAGCACACGATCACCAGACTTTCAATGCAAATTCGCTCGCATCAAAAGGTGCGGGGCTGGTAGTCAGCGATAATGATGTAAAACAGGGCAAACTGGACAGTGTCCTTAAGGATCTTTTGAACGATCCCGCAAAGCAGGAAGAGATCAGAAATGCAAGCTTAAAGCTTGCCATCGATGATACGGGCAAGAGGATCACAGATGCCATAAAGGCCGCTCTTGGGAATAATCCGTAAACTGTTATAAAATAGTATCCATGGATGACAACGAATTAGACAGATTATTCGGCAGTGAATTCACGTCTGACGACGGCGTCCCGGAAGAGAAAAAAGCCGCGGAAGCTGTGTCTGACAAGTTTGTTGCTGCTCCAAAGAAGCCTTCTGAAAAAAAGGAAGAAGGCAATCCTTTTGTGCTGAAAAAGGAAGAGAAACCTGCTGAGGAATTCGTTGATAATCTTGCTGATGATGAGCCTGAAGAAGAGGAGATCCCGGAAGAGGATATTCCCGAAGGCTCTGACGGGCCGGAGAAAGCGGAACAAACCGCTGAAACTGAAGGATCCGGGGACACTGACGGAGAAAACGGTGAGAAAGCTCCTGATGAAGAAGCTGAAGCGGAAGAACCTTCGGAAGATGCTGAAGAAGAGAAGGAAGAGAAGCCTTCGGAAAAGGCTGTCCGCAAGGCTCCGGGTCCTAAATCTGTTCAAAAGGATAAGGCAAGGCGCAAACCTGCAAAGCAGGAAACTCCTAAGCTCAGCGAGATCATACCTCTGAACGGCAAGAGCATCGTTGTAATATGCCTTGCCCTGGCAGTCGTCATTATGGTCGTTCTGGTCATGTTCCTGCCTGCGTTCAGGGTCAAGAATGCCCACATTGAAGGCAATGTCGTCATATCAGAGCAGCAGATATTAAGGGAGGCGGGTCTTGAGTACGATGCCCATCTTATGAGCGGCGTCAGCGGCAATATCCTTGATATCCTAAGGCTTGACTACGGTAAGACCGAAGAACGCATCAAGAAAGAGAATCCTTACATCGAAGACATCAGGATCACAATAAAACTGCCCTCAACAGTAGACATTAAGGTCAAAGAGCGCAGCAAGGTCTGCTACATAAAGACACCGGACGGCTATGCAGCTCTTGATAAGGACGGAATAGTCCTCGAACTTTCCTCGTTCGATTCCGGAAAGAAAGTTCAGCCGGTCATTTGCGGGCTTAACATCAAGTATCTGGAGCTTGGCAAGAAGATAAAGATATCGAACATGAATGACTATAAAAAATCGATAATCGTCCTCGGAGCGATCCTTGCGGCCGACAATGCCAGCATCGGCGACAGTTATTCGATGTTCGAAAACACGGCGGAGGTAAGGGTCCTTCCGAGCGGATATATCTTCCTTACGGTCTATTCACCGTCAGGATACCTGATGCAGGTAAAACTCAACAGTCTTGACTCAATAAGTGACGATATGGCCTGGCTTTTATATGCCCTGAATTCCGATTCCGTAGACAAGATAACGGTCGACGGGGCGCTCGACATGACCAATGATGAGTTCATTTTCAGGGAATACTGATGTATTTTCCGGTTTTGCGCCCTTTAGTGATAAGATTAATGTGAAAGTTTCGTTACATTCATACAGTATTTCACACTGTTTGTATTGATTGAAACTTGTGTTTAGGTTAAAATTTTCAATGGTTAATAATATTTATTTAATCAAGAAATCTTTTAATTTTCTATTGGCACTATAAAAGGATACGGAGGAACAAAAGGATGTCTGAGAGCAAGCACAGCTATTCAATGGACGAATCTAATGTTGCAAGCATTAAGGTAATCGGCGTAGGCGGCGGCGGAAGCAATGCTGTAAACCGCATGGTCGAGAGTGGTGTCCAGGGCGTCACGTTCATCGCTATTAATACTGATAACCAGGCTCTTGCCCGCAATAAGGCAGAGATCAAGATACAGATCGGTGAGAAGGTCACCAGAGGTTTGGGCTGCGGCGCAGATCCCAGCGTTGGTGAGAAATCAGCAGAAGAGTCCAGAGACGAGATCGCTGAAGCTATTGCAAATACAGACATGCTCTTCATCACAGCAGGCATGGGCGGCGGTACAGGTACAGGTGCTGCTCCCGTTGTTGCACAGATCGCAAGAGACCTCGGTATCCTTACAGTTGCAGTAGTTACAAGCCCGTTCACATTCGAGGGCGCAAAGAGAGCAGCAAACGCTGAGCGCGGAATCAGAGAACTCCAGAAGTCCGTTGACTCCCTCATCGTAGTATCCAATGATAAGCTCCTTGATGTTGTTGATGACAACACAAGCTTCGAAGAAGCATTCAACATGGCTGACCAGGTATTGAAGTTCGGTGTTGCAGGTATCTCAGACCTTGTTGCTATTCCCGGACTCATCAACCTCGACCTTGCAGACGTTACACGTGTCATGAAGGACGCAGGCATCTGCCACATGGGTATCGGCCGTGCTTCAGGCGAAGACAGGGCACAGGTTGCTATCAAGCAGGCTATCAATTCACCTCTCCTCGATACAACTATCGATGGAGCTACAGGTGTTATCCTTAACTTCACAGGCGGACGCGGAATGCGTCTCTCCGAGATCGATGCAGCTTCATCCATCGTACGTCAGGCAGCAGCACCCGAGGCAGAGATCATCGTTGGTGCGGTCGTTGACGATTCACTCGAGGATGAGCTCATGATCACAGTAATCGCTTCAGGTTTCGATAACACGATCAATGCATCTGCAGGCCACAGAGCAAGCACATCAGTTCTCTCAAGAGAGAATCCCACATTGATCTCCGCAAGACAGCCTGTCGCTCCTCAGCCGAGAACAGACTATACTCCCAGACAGGCAGAGCCCGCACCTGCACCTGTACCGGTTCAGAGAGCACAGCCCGGTTTCAGATTCGGTGATGATTCAGTCAATCAGCCCGCACCTGCACCTGCTCCCGTAGCACCCGTACAGCCCGCACCTGTTCAGCAGGTTCCCGTACAGCCTGCACCTCAGCAGATCCAGCCCGCTCCGGCACCTGTACAGCAGCCCGTTCAGATGGGTGGAAGACCCCAGGCTAACGTAGCTCCCCAGGCTGACGAGAAGGCTCAGAAATCCGCTAAGCCCTGGTTCATGTTCGGTAAGGACGGACAGTAATTAAGGAGTCGTTCCGTGATCTGTCCCAAATGTGGCGAGAACGATGATAAGGTCTTGGATTCAAGACCGACAGACGATGGTTTTGCCATCAGAAGAAGACGTGTATGTCTCGTTTGCGGTGCCAGGTTTTCGACGATCGAGAAGATCGAAGGCTTAAAGCCGATGGTCGTCAAGAAAGACGGATCCAAGCAACTGTACGATCCGGACAAGATAATGAGAAGTCTGGACGTAGCTTGCCAGAAGCGCGGTGTATCACAACAGGTTAAAGAGAATATCTGCTCTGATATCACCCATCTGGTAGACGAGAGATTTAATAAAGAGATATCCTCGACCGAGATCGGCGAGTTTATCATGTCGAAGCTGAAGGATATAGACCGTGTGTCATACGTCCGCTTCGCATCGGTATATAAGAATTTCACTGATCTGGATTCTTATACTGCCGAGATCAACAATTTCGATGTTGGAAGCCCTGCTTCCATCGGAGAATAAAGGTTTGTAACATTGTTACAAAAGGGAAAACCTAACAAGTTGTCAACAGGGGTGATCAAATGGCTGCTAACAAGGTTTTGCTCGTAGACGATGATCCGAGCATCATTGAAGTTCTTAAACTCTACTTTGAAAAAGAAGGATACCAGGTCTCTTCCTGTATGCAGGGCGATAAGGCTGTAGCTGCATTTAATGCATTCTCACCTGACATCGTTATCCTGGATCTCATGCTTCCCGGCATGGACGGCAATGATATCTGCCGCGAGATCAGAAAGACCTCAGATTGTCCGATCATCATGCTTACCGCAAGAACCGATACGCTCGATAAGATCGTCGGTCTTGAATTAGGTGCTGATGACTATATCCCGAAGCCGTTCGAACCTAAGGAAGTCCTTGCGAGAGTCAAGGCTGTCTTAAGACGTACCGACAAGCGTGACGCGGCTCCTGCAGCTTCAGAGAATAAAGATTCATCCACAGACGTTATTACATATCCCGGCTTCTCTGTTGATAAGATCCGTTATGTAGTAAGCGTAGACGGCAATGAGATCTACATGCCGCCCAAGGAACTTGAACTCCTGTTCTTCCTTGCTTCCAATCCCAACAGAGTATTCACAAGAGAGCAGCTCCTTGAGAATGTCTGGGGCTATGATTTTTACGGAGAATCACGTACGGTTGACGTTCATATCAAGCGTATCAGAGAAAAGATCGAGAATCCCGACAGGGAGCAGAATTGGAGCATAAAGACAGTCTGGAGCAAGGGTTATAAATTCGAGACGAGGTAATTTATGGCGCCGAGAGCTGACGGTAAGAGGGTATCGGCTGGCTTTGCCGTCTTCCTGATATCATTTCTCGTACTGACAACTCTGATTGTTTTTGCAGTCCTGTTGTTCCTTTCCTATGAGAACATGTACAACAATCTCATAACGAGGGTCGAATCAGGCACCAAGAATGCCGCAAGCGATCTTGCTTCCGATATAACTTCCATCACTGCACTTCAGCAGGAACCTTTTGAATATACGATCAACAATGACGGATCGGATAATTTCAAGAATTCCAGGATCGTAGACAAATTCGTTAATTCGCAGACATACCGTTCGAGCGGGTCTGTTTATATTTCAGGTAAAGACGGCAAGATCTTTTGCCGTAATTCATTCGTGGTCGATATTGCGGACAATCTTATGACCACAGAGGAATCACCTTCATACATTGCTCAGGAGAACGTGCTCGAGCTGTTAAAGACTGCTGAGCAGGACGGCTTCGCGAACACGGGATCGAGCAACACCGGAAGGGTCATCTCCATAAGCTGCGTAAAGATCGCAGGAACGCCCTATTTTGTTATCGTAAGTAACAGTGAAGGCACTCAGCAGACAAAATCCGAATATATCAGCGTCATCTTTATACCTGCCATGGTCGCCATGATAATAGCGATAGTGCTTTATGCCGTATTCGTTTATTTCAGTCTCATGCCTGTAAAAGATATCTCCCACGCGATTTCAAGGGTTGCAGAAGGTGATTATTCGGTAAGGGTTAATCCGAAATATTCCGATCCGAATGACTTCACGACTCTTTCCGTCTCATCGGAGTTTACCGAGATGGGAAGGACCGTTAACAAGATGATCGAGTCGCTCGAAAATCAGGAGCACGACAGAGAGATGTTCATCTCATCCATTGCGCATGACATAAGGACACCTCTTACATCAATAAACGGTTTTGTAACGGCCATGCTGGACGGCACTATCCCGCCTGAGAAGCAGCCTCATTACCTGGAACTTATCAAGCAGCAGACTGACAGGATCAGGACGCTGGTAACACAGATGACAGAGGCATCATCGCTCTCTCATCCGGATCCCGAGATGATGGAGGAATTCAATATCAATGACATGATCAACGACATAGTTGATAACCTTGAAGCCCAGCTCTCGGACAAGCAGATAAGGGTCATCAGATCTCTTGATCCCGGTCCCGGCATCATGGTATACGGCGAAGCCCAGCAGCTTTGCAGGGTAATAATAAACATCATTACCAATGCTATTAAATTCACGCCTGTAAACGGTGAGATCAAGATATCCACCGAGACCAATCCGAAGGCACGGAAAGTCTTCATCTCAGTCGAAGACTCAGGCGCGGGTGTAGAGGAATCAAAGAGGCAGAGAATTTTCGAGAGCTTCTATCAGGCAGATCCTTCGCGTAAGGCTGAAGGCTTCGGTCTTGGATTATATATCTGCAAACAGATCCTTGCAGGTCACGGACAGACCATCATATGTGACGAAGGCAGAGAACTGGGCGGTGCGAGATTTGTTTTCTCGTTCCCTTATCCGCCCGAGAATCAGGAGTAACCTGTTTTGGCTTCCAAGGACTCGAAAATCAAGGCTCTGGCCGATAAGACTTTTTCTGCTCTGTCAACAAGATTTCCGGACAGCACATGTTCCCTGGACAACGATTGGCCGCAAAACCTCGCCATCCGCGGAATAATGTCCGCACAATGCACCGACAAAAGGGTTAATATAACTGCAAAAGAACTTTTCGAGCGATATCCCGACATGGAATCCATCGCAAATGAAGACCCTGAAGTCATCGCGGGCATAATAAAGCCTTGCGGACTCACGTCTTCGAAGACGAAGTCGGTCATGGCTTTTGCGAAGAAGATGACAGGTGAATGGGGCGGCAAAGTTCCTAATGATACCGGACTCCTTATGGAGGTGCCCGGCATAGGAAGGAAGATAGCGAACCTCATCGTCGGAGAGATCTACGGCACGCCTGCAGTTGTCGTTGATACGCACTGCAAGCGCGTAATGAAGAGGATAGGAATAACAGAAAGTGATGACCCCGCGAAGGTTGAGAAAGACATAATGAAGGTGTTCCCGGAAGATCAGTGGATCAGGATAGGGCATCTCTCGGTCGATCTCGGAAGAGCGTACTGCACGGCCAAGTCGCCTAAGTGTGATGAATGCCCGCTCTCATCTTTCTGCAAGAGGAGGATCTGAAGGACAAATGGCAACGATACATCTGTCTAATCCCGTAACCGATCTTTACGGTATAGGTCCTGCTGCGGAAGAGAAGCTTGCAAAGCTCGACATATATACCGTTTACGATCTTATCGCATTTATCCCGTGGCGCTACGACGACTGGTCACAGTTAGGGACCATATCATCAATTGACATGCCCGGAAGTTATGACGATAACCAGGGTTATGACCTGTCATTCAGAGGAACAATATCGACCAATCCCACGGTCAACATAACGAGCAGGAAGAAGCCTTTGAGTTTCTTCGTCAACGACGGCACCGGAAGGATCAAGCTCACATTCTTTAATTCACAGTATCTGGCAGGCAAGTTCTCGCTCGGCGATGAGTGCTTCGTTCATGGCAATGCTACACTTTTTAACGGCCAGATGCAGATGGTAAATCCATATATCGAGAAGGCTGAGAAGATCGAAGATAACGCGCTCGTAAGACCCGTATATCACCTTACGGCCGGCATCACATCCAATAACATCTCCAAGTGGGTAAGGACCGCGATGAAGCTCTGCGGAGACGAACTGCTCTCTGTCATTCCCAAATCAATTGCTGAGGAAAAGGGCTTTGTTTCTCCCAGAAGAGTCTACGAGATGGCTCATTTTCCGGCTACTCTTGAAGAGGCGCGCAAAGCACGTGAACAGCTTGCATATGAGGAGCTTATACTTCTCGGCATCGGTATGAAGTTATACAGTTCAGGTCATGGAGTAAAGGAAGTTGCCGAGCAGGTGATCCCTTCAGGACCTGACGGGATCGGCCGCGAACAGGCTGCGAGATGGAACCTGATCAAGGGCAATCTCGGATTTACGCTTACTTCAGACCAGACTGCTGCTTTCCGTGATGTTCAGACTGACCTCATGTCCACTGTTCCGATGAACAGACTTATCCAGGGCGACGTCGGTTCAGGCAAGACCATGGTCGCTGCTTTATCAATGGTAATAACCGCACTGATGGGCAAGCAGGCAGTACTTCTTGCGCCCACTTCAGTTCTTGCTTCACAGCACTATAAGACGATATCAAGACTAATGCAGAACAGCGGCATGGAGCCCGTTCTCCTGCTCGGAAAGACCAAGCCTTCAGAGAAGGCAGAGATAAAAGAGAAGATCGCTTCAGGAACTGCGCGTGTCATTATCGGAACGCATGCGCTTCTTACTGACGATATCAGGTTCAAAGACCTTGCTCTGGTAATTGCAGACGAGCAGCACCGCTTCGGCGTCAAACAGCGCGAAAAGCTGTTGTTCAAAGATACCGTTAATGACGGCACTGTTAAGAGCGTTCATAACCTGATAATGACGGCAACGCCTATTCCGAGAACACTTGCCATGGTCATCTACGGCGATATGGCAACATCTGTGATAAGGCAGAAACCTGCAGGACGTCAGGAGATCACGACCTGGTTTGTTAACTCCAAGAAGAGTAAGGCAATCGAGGAGATGATGAGCGTAAAGCTTGCTGCAGGTGAGCAGATCTATATCGTATGTGCGAAGATCGATAAGGACGAGACAGAGGCAGGCTCTGATAATCTCATAGGAGGACCCGTAGGAGGGGACGAGAGCGTAACCAGTGTTTTCGAGATGAAGAAAATGGTGGATTCAATGAGCGATCTTTCACAGTATTCAAGCGCGGTCCTCTATGGTTCCATGAAGGAAAAAGAAAAGCTTGAGACCATGGAAAGATTCATCGCCGGAGATATAAAGATACTGATCTCCACTACTGTTATCGAAGTTGGCGTGGATAACCCCAACGCCAATGTAATGATAATAATGGATGCGGACAGGTTCGGTCTGTCGACGCTTCACCAGCTGAGGGGACGTATCGGAAGAGGTGACAAGAAGTCATTCTGCCTGCTGGTATCCGAATCAAGATCTGAGCTCGCGCTTCAGCGAATGAAGATGATGTGTGAATCATCGGACGGTTTCGAACTTGCGGAAAAAGACCTTGAATTAAGAGGCCCCGGAGATTTTTACGGTACAAGGCAGCACGGTATCCCTACACTTCGTGCCGCAAATCTATATACTGATATGAAGATCGCATCTGAAGCTACGGAAGCGGTCAACAGGATAATCGAAGAAGGCGGCGAAGAAGCAGAACGTCTTAATGATGCGATAAAGAAGATGTTCGAATTAAGATTCGCCAGAAAGATGGAGCAGATCTGATGCCTAGAGTAGTTACGGGAAGATTCAGAGGCGCGGTGCTTCAGGCGCCTGAGGGAGATAAGACAAGACCTACGACCGACAAGGTCAAGGAGGCGTTGTTCTCGATAATACAGAGCGACGTTCCGGATTCGGAATTCCTGGACCTTTTCGCGGGCTCGGGACAGATAGGCATCGAGGCGGTAAGCCGCGGCGCAAAGCGCGCGACGCTCGTAGACAGGAGCGGTCAGGCCGCAGGCATAATCTCTAAGAATATAAGCAAGGTTAAGCTCGACGGCTCAGATGAGATAAGATTCTACAAGAGGACCACGGGACAGGCTTTGGAGCTCTTAGGGCAGGCGGGCGAGAAATTTGATATTATATTCATGGACCCGCCCTATAAGGACGTGCCTGTAAGGCTTGAGGAAGCAACGAAGCTCATAGAACAGTATAAGCTTCTTGACCCTCAGGGAATGCTCATCGTAGAGCATGACAGGGACTACGAACCGCCCGAAGAACTTAACGGCTTAAGGCGTGTTCGTTCTTGTAGTTACGGGATTACAGTGATAACATTTTTTAAGATATAAATATCGGAGGATGGCAGGTTTGAAGGTAATGCTCTTCCCGGGGACGTTCGATCCCTTTACAAGAGGACACAGAGACATTGCAAGAAGGGCTTCAAAGCTCTGTGATAAGCTTGTCATCGCTGTTATGGAAAATGCAGCAAAGAAGCCTTTGTTTTCTCCCGAAGAGAGGGTGGAACTGATAAAGCTCTCATTGAAGAATGATGACCTGTCAAACGTCGAAGTTATGGCATGGGGCGGACTTCTCGTTGACCTTTATCAAAAACTCGGGTGCTGTGCTTCGGTAAGAGGCATCAGATCTGAGTCGGACTTCAGATATGAGTCCGAGCACGCACTTGCCAACCGCCTGCTTTTCGCAGGTTACGACGCAGTGCTCCTGCCCTGCAGAGACGACCTGTCTCTCATCAGCTCTTCGATGGTAAAAGAAGTCGGTTCATACGGCGGAGACATTTCAAAGATGGTTCCGGCCGAGATAATAGATCTTGTAAAGGATAAATTATTGAAAGGAAGGACATAAAAATGGAGAACAGCAATTTCAATCAGGGAGGACAGCGTTACGACGCTATCAAGCATATCGACTATCTTATCGATATGGTTAAGGATGCATCGAGTGTTCCTTTCTCAGACAAGTGCTCTATCGAGAGAACAGAGACGATCAATTCGCTTCAGATCCTTAAGAACAATCTTCCCGCTGCTGTTGCACAGTCCAACGACATCGTTGCCAGAGCACAGGATATCATCAGCACTGCAAGAGAGAAGAATAAGAAGATCATCGATGACGCTAACCGCATGTATGCAATGAAGGTCAATGATCACGAGATCACCAGAGGCGCAAGGGAAGAAGCTGCACAGATCATCGCCAACGCAGAAGCTCAGGCAGAAGAACTCAGAAGAAATGCTCATATCTATGTTAAGTCTCTCCTTGAGAACGTTAACGAGACTCTCTCTGACAACATCGCAAAGATCCAGACCAATCTTTCCGAGATCAATTCAACTCTCGAAGAGGGCGAGTAATAACTTAGGGTCAGTAATTTAAAGACTAGATCAGGACCGCTGTAAAAGGCGGTCCTTTTGTTGGGAAATATTACAGATGCCAAATCGTATATTTGACAAAAAAATAGTATTTTATAAAATATTCGTGCACGGCTGGATAATAGATAAGAGGATAATAATGGAAAAGAGATTATTGGCATTAGTAATGCTTGCGGTCTGCGTCGTATCACTTACGTCCTGTTCTACGGCAGGTACATATTATAACACCAAAGAAGATGATTCATATATCCAAGTTAGTATTGGAAGTAATGAAACAAAAGGCAAGGGCTACGTTAGAAGGTTATATTGCAAGAGCCGTGATGAATGGATGACAGGTAAATTTGATTACGATGGCGGAAAAGTTGTCGTTCATCAAGGGTTAAATATTTACATATCTTTAGGTACTGCGGGTTTTAGTGTAGATAAAAGCACCAGTACTATTAAGTATTCAGGATATGAATACAAAAAGTGATAGGATTCTGAACTAGCTTTTTTATTCATTAATAGTTGTTCAGCCATGCTTTATTTCAGGAGAATATGAATATGAAAAAAAGATTTTTATGTGTGTGTTGTATTTTGATGGTTCTAATTCAATCATCATGTTCTAATCCCTCAGCAAAGATTAAATATGGTGTTTATAGATCAGAAACTTCTGATGCTTACATTGAAGTTTATGAAGATAGTACGGTCTATATTAATTACGATTTATCAGTGTTTGAAAAGATATTAGAGGATGAGACAATTGAATACGCGGATTTTAGTGAAAACGAAGCTCAAATTATTAGAGAAAACTTTAATCTTAATAGAGACTTTGCCAACAAAAAAGTGAAATATGAGTTGGATGATGGATGGTATAAATATGAGGGTTATATCAGTTTTCTCTTTTATTTGAATAATCCATATGAAGAGGGCGTTGTTTCATGGGGGTTAGCTTATTATCCGGTAAGTGAAAAGATCATACTGGAGGCCGATAGTACGGTCTCTGATGATCATGTAAGCGAGATATTTGTTTTAGAGAAATAATATGATAATCATTGAATAACTCACTAAAGTATATGACGGTGCCGACAGAGCTGCACTTGATGGTGTAGATATCAGAAAGATGTTGAAATAGTAGACGCTTATAATTTGACTCCATAGCTACACGGAACAGATAAACAATAAAAAATAAATATAACAATTATACTTGACACCTCCGTACTCTTTTATAGAATAGTTATGTGGGTCGGATAATAGGAAAGAGATGTTTTTATGAAAACTAAAGTTCTGTCTGCAATATTGATTGTAGTCTGTGTTTTGTCTTGTACTGGATGTATATCCGGAAAGTATACAAATACAAGTGACAGTTCATCCTACATCGAACTTTATGTAGGTAGTAATGAATATAGCGGTAGTGGCTACGCTAGAAATGTATATACACCTGATTTATTACTTACTGGTACGTTAAACTACGCAAACGATACTGCAACTGTTACGGTAGGTCGCATAAATTATATATACAGTCGTAGTCAGATCAGTGTAAATAAATCTGCTAAATCAATTACATTTAAAGGTTACACCTACAAGAAGTAGTTTTTGAAGATACTTGTTAAAACCAGTTATCCGACCACACTATTATTTTGCGAGGAAAAGAGAATGATTAAAAAGAGTTTAGGTTTATTATTATCTGTTGTTGTGCTTATTTGTTTTGCGGCATGTTCTCTAGGTGCGCCTAAGATAAAGTGTGGAGTCTACAGATCAGAGACTTCTGACGCTTATTTAGAAGTGTTTGATGACAATACTGTTCAAATTGCGAATTGCGACCTGTCAGTTTTAGAAAAAATATTAGAGGACGACACCATTTATATGGCAGAACTAAATGAATCAGATTCTGAAGATTTAAGGGAAAGATGGGATCTGAACAGAGATTATGTTGACAATAGAGTGAAATATGAGAGGGATGATGAGTTTTACAAATATGAGGGCAGTATTGGTCTTATTTTTCCTTTGGATAATCCATACGGCGTAGGATGTACTACATGGGGTTTTTCCTATTATCCGGCCGGCGAAAAGATTATACTGGCGGCTGACGGTTTGGTCTCGGACGATCATATAAGCGAGATATTTGTTTTAGAGAAATAATCATGATAATAATTGAACAACTCACTAAAGTATATGACAGCGCCGACAGAGCTGCACTTGATGGTGTAGATCTTAAGATTCGGGATGGTGAATTTGTGAGTATTGTCGGTAAATCCGGCAGTGGAAAATCCACATTGCTTCACTTGATCGGAGCCATCGAGAAGCCGACATCAGGAAAGATCACCGTAGACGATTTTGACCTTACTACTGCATCGGATAATGATCTGTCAGATTACCGGAGCAGGAAAACAGGGTTTGTCTTCCAGTCATTTCATCTGGAACCGAATTTTACTGTTTATGACAATGTCAGACTGCCTTTGCTCATAGCAGGGATTCCATACGGGGAGCATAAGGAGCGAATCGAGAAGATACTAGAAAAAGTTGATCTCAGTCAGAAGATCAATGATAAAGCCAGCAAACTTTCCGGTGGCGAGAAGCAGAGGTGTGCCATTGCAAGAGCCCTTGTTTGTGATCCTCCGTTGATCCTTGCAGATGAGCCGTGCGGCAACCTCGATTCCGAGAATTCATTGAAGATAATGAACCTTCTCAAAAGCATTAATGAAGAAGGAAAAGGTGTAATACTGATCACTCACGATAAAGAGGCAGCCCGTTACGCCGAGAGGATCATTGAGCTTAAAGACGGCAGGATAATTAATGAGATTTCGTGAGCTTTGCTGGTTTGCCAAGAAAGAGTTTTCGACGTGCCCGTTCCTTTATGCAGGCCTT
Organism: Clostridiales bacterium; assembly: GCA_017509245.1. Classification (GTDB taxonomy): domain Bacteria; phylum Bacillota; class Clostridia; order Saccharofermentanales; family Saccharofermentanaceae; genus Saccharofermentans. Next base: position 23,916 of record JAFWQC010000030.1, read on the forward strand.
TTGCTCCTGCTTGTTTTTGCATTGTCGGCAATCGGAATGACTTTCGAGACATTTTCGCGCTCTGTTGAAGCATTTTATGATTATGTCAACAAAATAGGGAATAACCAATTTGTTTGCGATCTTTACGGACTGCAGCTTGATGACCGCGAGCTGATTGAAGATATTGACTTCAGCGAGGTATATGCTGTAGACGAAGGCCGGGTGCAACCGGTTCTATATGTAGGAGAAGATAGAATAGGTGAGGAGTTTATTTATGCCAATCTTATTTATCCCCGGAAAGGCACTGATATAAGAACATATCAGGGTGAGGGTTTCAATTATACAAACGAAGATGATAATGTGGTTTGGATAAGTGATGAGCTATCAGAAACATATAATCTTTCTGTAGGAGATGAGATAATCCAGAAGATAGCTAAGGATGATTCCGAGATCAAATATACTGTCATAGGTTTATATCGTCCTAAAGAAAGTGACCCGGATATTGTTTTTGCTCTGGATACATATTGCTCTAACATGCTTGAGCATGGCGAATTTGTTCCTCACCATTTAGTCGGCACATTATCAGAATCGCGTTCTTACATTGGTGTGAGAAAGACACTTCGTGACAGGAACGTCGTTGTCCGTTGTGAATATGACGAGGTGTTTGATTTTCTTGCGATAGCAGATATTGTCATATATATTCTGTCAGCTGTTACAGCGCTTTTTGGCGTTTGGATGTTTAATAACGCTTTGGGAATAATGATCAGACGAAGAATGGTTTACCTTCTGAAACTCCGCATGATAGGTAGCCGTTCAGGTTCTATCCTGAAGATTTTCTGTTGCACAACGGCTTTAACCATCATTATCAGTTTTGTCATTTCAAGGGTTGTGGTTATTGCTTTTACCGGCTACATAAACGGTCTTATTGAAAAGTTTTATCAGATTGGAATTGCAGCAAAGTGGAGCATTAAGGGGTTCGTGGTAACACTTATTGCATGTGCTGTTGTATACCTGTTCGGTGTTCTTAAGCTCCGCAGTTCAATTAGAAAGGCTAATCTTGGTCAGGCATTGGAGGGCAGCAGAGCATGAGTTTTAAATCGAGATTCATAATTGCCCTTCAAAAGATCAAGAAATCAAAAGCACGAAGTGTAAAGTGCATCTTATGCTTAAGCCTTATCTCATTCATTCTTATTTTCATGAGCGGAATTTCTGTTGTAGTAAAGGATACGGCGGAAAAGCTCGTATATGACAGAGCTTCAATGTGCTACGTGGAAGCTTCGTTCTTCCCGGATGAAAAGATCATGAAAGAAGTGTCAGAGTATAAAGAGTATTATTCATTCGATCCGAGACTTGATTTTGCCGATACAGTCTTGAAGGTTGACGGCAAAGAGTATAGAGGCATAAATGTCACAGACTGGAAGATCGAACCTGATGACAAAGATGTATATCAATTACCGTTTGAGGTTAGCAGATACAGTAAAGAAAGCTGCCTGTTTTCCGAAGTGGAACTCAAAGAATTCAATGTTAAGTTCGGAAAAAAGAATTCAGTGATATATGGTTCGGACCAACTTGAAGAAGGCGGCGTTGTAGTAACTGATTATGTCCTCAGTCTTTATGGTTTTGATGAAGATGAATATAAGGAACTCATCGGCAAGTATCTTGAGTTTTCCGGTACAGGAACTGATGGCGAAAAGATTGATTTTGGTCCTTACAAACTGACCGGAATTGCAGATTCGGATATGTTCAAGCTTGAAGCGACTTATTATATGGATCAGATCATTATTGTAGATGACGAATGCGCCGATGACACATATTTTGATTCTGTAAAGATCAGATTCTATTCGAGCAATTTTGAGAACTGTACACAGCTAAAAGATCTATTCAGAACGCTGGATATTGCAGACATATATAATTCTGCGCTTGAAGCATATAATGCACTGAATCTCCTGAGAAATATTCTGCTCAAAGTGTTTGCGGTGATCCTGTCGGTTCTGGTTCTTGCGCTGCTGTCCGGCTACCTGATGACGGTATATTTCGAGTATTGTGAAGAGAAGAATTTTGAACAGATTCAGAAGGTTCTCGGAATGAAGAAAAAGGATCTGTTCCTGATCTCTGCCATTAAGGATCTGATATATGTTTTGGTTTCCGTAATTCCCGGCGGAATAATCGCATATATTGCATTTTTAATTGTGGATTATGCAGCGTACTGGAATCTGGATATACATCTGATGCCGTCATGGCATCTGTTTGCAACCTGTGTACTTTTAACTTTTGCGGGACTTTTGGTTGTAAGCCTTATCAAGACTTTTGTTTACCGCAGAGCACTTTCCAAAGAACCCCTGGCTGAATCTTTAAGCACAGGCGAGATGTAAACTGCAGTTCTTTTTGTATATTCCATGTTTTCCAATGCTCGACTCCGCGTCCGACTTTTTGAGGTTAAAAAGTCGAGCAAAAAGTCGGTTTTGGCGGAAAACCGAGTCCCCGTCCGAGTTTTCGAGGTGTAAAAGTCGAGCATTGAGTCGAGCATTTGATTCAGAGGTTTCCTTCGGGATATTCAATGTTCCAACTTATAATCCAACTTTTTGGACCAGAAAACATGGAATGAAAGTTGGATTCTGGCGCTTTCCAACTTTTCTTCCAACTTTTTAAAGGCAAATAGTTGGATTTAAAGTTGGATTCCGGCGTGCGCGAAAACGATCATTGCACGGCGCGCTCGAAAACGATCATTGCACGGCGTGCGCGAAAACGATCATTACACGGCGTGCTCGTAAATCCATCTCCTTAAGCCCGGACACATCAAAGCAATCTGCCCTAACAATTAACTTGAATAAAAGTCTGATTAGCCTAAAATTATAACTATAAAATATCAGCAGGAGGTGACCGTCATGATCTTGGGAATTGAGATCGAGAACTTTGATGTTTTCGATAAAGACAAAGCGGGGATATTGATCGATGACTTTTTAGCCGACAGGGATCCGGGCCGTTCAAGGGACGGGCTTCGCGGTCTTAATGCTTTCATCGGCCGCAATAATACCGGCAAGACTTCATTCATGGGATGCATGGCATTCCTGAAGGACACGGTCACGCAGGGCTGTGCGGTCGCTTCCATAAGTTACGGAAGACCGGGTTTTGCAAACATGACGCTGGATATAAGCAAGCCTTCTGTTTTCAGGGTCTTCTTTAAGGTTGAGGATAAGAAGGCGGACGGGCCGAAGTTTATCCAGTATGAGCTGTCGATAGTTACCAGCAGGTTCAAGAGCCCTGTGATAGACAGGGAGAAGGTTATCCTTGTAAACGAGAAGGATGGCACGAGGGAGGCCCTTACGATACTCGACATGAAGAGCGGCATGGGCACCATCAACAAGATAAACGGCGAATCGATCGTTGCTGACATCGGCGTTGAAGATGAGCATCTTACCGCATTAAGCGTGTACGGAAAGATAACCGGATACAGGGATTTCGTCCTGCTTTATACGGAGATTTACCACTGGTTCTTCTGCAGCTTCTCATCTGAGGAACAGAGCTCTTACTATTACGAGGGCGGTGCTCCGGGCGGACATAAGCACCTTAACAGCACCGGTTCCAACGTAGGTAATGTTCTTGAATATATCAAGATGAAGGACGAGGAGGAATATGAGCGCGTCATAACAGAGATCAAGGATAAGATCCCTGCAATGAAGCACAAAAAGAATCTTCCTCTGGCTCTTAAGGAGAGCCCTGATAAGCTCTTCTTATATCTGCTGCTCTTAAGGGATGCGAATCCCCGTTCAACGATATTCATTGAGACGCCCGATAAGGATCTCTACCACGATATGGTCGACGTGCTGAGCGATGAGATGCGCGAATATACGATGAAGAACCATTACTGCCAGATCATATTCTCGACGCACAATCCGTACATCATTGAGACACTGTCGCCTAAGGAGATATGGATATTCGAGAGGTCCTTTGAGAAGGACGAAGGTGATGTATCGATAAGGTGCGCGGGTGCTGATCCGCTCGTTATGGAGATGTTCCACCAGGGCGTCGGAATGGGTGCCATCTGGTACGGCGGGCACCTTGACGAGAGACCTGACGACGATAATGGTTAAAGATGAGGTTATATGCAGATCGAGATACTGTCAGAAGATAAATCCGGAGCGGTCGTTGTTGAACGGCTTGCAGAGAGAATAGCGGAGAGCGAAGGCGTTGAATGTGAAGTCAAGGTCCATCCGCACAGGGGCTGCGGAAGCCTCCCGAAGGACATGACTGCGCAGCCTCCGAAGTTTGCAAGCTCGCTTCTGGATCTCCTGCCGGCCAAACTCCGCGCATATAACAAAGTATATGGCGGCAAGGATCTGATCCTCATCATCGCCATGGATTCTGACGACAACGATCCGCAGACATTACGGCAGGAGATATATTCGTGCGCAGCGCGTTTTGCTCCCGATATCAGGAGCGTTGTGGGCTTAAGCACAGAAGAGATCGAAGCCTGGATGCTCGGAGACAAAGCTGCTGTTTACGATGCTTATCCCGATTCCAGGAAAGACATACTTGATAACTACGAACAGGATTCCGTGTGCGGAACATGGGAAGTCCTTTGCAGAGTAATAAGTGATAACGCGGAGGAACTTATCGAGATCGGATATCCTGCCATCGGTCACTATAAGGCTTTGTGGGCTGAGAATATCTCAAGATACATGCTTCCGCAGAAGAATGTATCGCCGAGCTTTAATACGTTTAAGATGGCATTCGTTACGGCACTTAAGAATCCTGTTCCGATATACCGCAAGCGGGAACTCTGATGGCCAGGCATATCTACGTCCATAATCCTTTCTGCGCACGCAAATGTCCTTACTGTGATTTTTATTCGGTCACGAAAACATCGCTCTGCGAAGAGTTCTATCACGCTGCAGTCCGTGAGGCCGGGATACTGGGCGGAGTGATTTCCAAAACCGACGGAACAAACCCGCTTACTGATGCAGACGGCAGGGACACCATCTATTTCGGAGGAGGCACACCGTCGCTTCCTGACAGCAGGTTTATATGTGAATTACTGGACGCCGTCAGAAAGGCCTTTAATACCGCCTCAGACGCCGAGATATCGATAGAGGTTAATCCGTCTTCAGCAGACCCGGGGAAGCTCACAGAGTACCTTCAGGCGGGTTTTAACCGCATATCCCTGGGTGTGCAGTCTCTGGATGACGGAGTTCTAAAAACTCTCGGCAGACTTCACGATTCAAAAGGTGCAATTGAAGCTCTTGAAAAGACCAGCAAAGCAGGCTTTACGAACATATCCGCTGATCTTATTACAGGTGTTCCGGGTGAGACTTTGGACGGCATCAGAAAAGACATACAGACATTTAAAGATCTGGGTGTGAAGCACATAAGCACATATTCACTGAGCATTGAAGAAGGAACTCCTTTTTTCGAGAAGTACAAAAAGACGATCGAAGAACTGGTGCCGCCTGAAGAGGAGCGCGCGATGTACCACGGAACGCGTGAGTTTTTGAATGAACTCGGCTATGAGACTTACGAGATCTCCAACAGCGCGCTGCCGGGATTTAAGAGCATACATAATTCATCCTACTGGAATTCATGTGAATACTTTGCAATTGGTGCAGGAGCGCATGGATATCTGGGCGATATGAGATACGGCCACAGGGACGATGTAAGAGCTTACATCGAAGAAATGAATACGATTGCGCCTGACGCTTACAAAGCCTTTCTGGAGGGCAATGAGAGCGGTTTGAGGTCGCTTTATGCCGAAGAGCGGCTTACCGTGGAAGATAAGATGCGCGAGGTTCCGTTCCTCAGGTTAAGAACGGCTGAAGGTATTTTACTGGATGAGTTCAAGAAGATGTTTGGAATTGAGTTCGAGGATGTTTTCGATAAGGCCGTAAAAAGCAATATCGAAAAGGGATTATTAGAGCGCAAAGAAAGAACGCTCCGGTTAACACGGAGCGGTCTTGATCTTGCTAATGTTGTAATCGAAGATTTCCTTTAGAGATTAGCCTTTGCAGCGGCTTCCTGCGCTTCACGGTACTTAGCCTCATCAGCCTTTCTGATAGCGGTACGCATGATCTTGCCGCTGGTGGTCTTGGGAAGCTCATCAACGAACTCGATAACTCTCGGATACTTGTAAGGAGCTGTAGCGTTCTTTACATGGTTCTGGAGTTCCTTAACGAGCTCGGGTGAAGCCTTCTCCTTGTAAGCCTTTGTGAGGACGATAGTTGCCTTAACTACCTGGCCTCTCATAGGATCAGGAACAGCTGTTACAGCGCACTCGAGGACTGCATCGTGTGTCATGAGTGCACTCTCAACTTCGAAAGGTCCGATACGGTAACCGGAGCACTTGATAACGTCATCGTTTCTTCCTACGAACCAGATATAGCCCTCAGGATCTCTCCATGCTGTATCGCCTGTGCTGTAGTCAGCGCCGGGCCACTGTTCAGCCATTGCTTCAGGATTCTTATAGTACTCACGGAAGAGTCCGATAGGCTTTGCAGATGCGTTCTTGATAACGATGTTGCCTACGATACCGTCTTCTACCGGAACACCGTTGTCGTCAAGAAGCTGGATGTCGTAGATAGGCGTAGGCATACCTGTTGATCCGGGCTTTACGTCGATCCAGGGGAAGTTCGCGAAAAGTACGCTTCCTTCTGTCTGGCCGAATCCTTCACGGATCTCAAGCCCCGTATATTTCTGCCACTTGTAGAATACTTCAGGATTCAAAGGCTCGCCTGCCATTGAGCAGTGTTTGATGGAAGAGAAATCATATTTAGTAAGATCTTCCTGAATGAGATATCTGTAGATCGTGGAAGGTCCGCAGAAAGAGTTGAGCTTGAGCTTTTCCATGATCTCGAGCATTCTTGCTGCCTTGAACTTCTGTGTATCGTAAGTAACGTTGACTGCACCGCAGATCCACTGTCCGTAGATCTTGCCCCATGCAAATTTAGCCCAGCCTGAGTCAGCCTGTGTTAAGTGCCTGCAGCCGTCGTAAACCTGCTGCCAGTACTTGGCTGTTACGATGTGGCCAAGAGGGAGGGTGTAGTCGTGAAGGATCATCTTAGGCTCACCTGTCGTGCCGGATGAGAAGTAGATCAGCATCGGATCGTATGCATGTGTAGCTTCGTCGCCTGTGGGGCGCTCGAAAACAGGAGATGCATTATCGATATCATCTGTCAAAGATCTCCAGCCTTCAGGTGCCTCTCCGATAACGCTGCAGTACTGAACCATCTTGCAGTCAGGGCGTGCCTTGTTAACGTGCTCGATGATCTGCGGATCGTCAGCGCATACGATCATCTTAACGTCTGCGGCATTGCAGCGGTATACGATGTCGTGATAAAGGAGCTGGAAAGTAGCAGGAATAACCAGAGCGCCGAGCTTATGAAGACCTACCATCGTGAACCAAACTTCAGGACGCTGACGAAGCATCATGAGGACTCTGTCGCCCTTCTTGATCCCTAAGTCTTTGAACATGTTTGCAACACGGTTGCTCTTCTCGCTGATATCCTTAAATGTGAAATGCTTTTCGTTGCCGTCATCGTCGCACCAGATGAGTGCTTCCTTATCGGGGTCTTCCTTGGCATAGACATCGACAACGTCAAATCCGAAGTTGAAATCCTCCGGAACATTTATCTTGAAATTCTCTTTAAAGTCCTGATAACTGTCAAAATCTATTCTGTTTACAAATCTGCTTAATAAGTCCATGGGTATATATTTCCTTTTCTACTTCAAATTTTTGCCTTGGGGTAGAACTGCTAAATCACTCGTTGATGATCGTGAGGAACTTAGCAGTCTCCGTCACGGCGCGCTGTCCGTGAGGCTTCTCAGGATTGAAGTAAATGGAATCTCCTGCCTCTAATGTGAATTCCCTGTCACCGACGACGACCTTGATCGCACCCTCGATGACATAGTTGAACTCCTGTCCGCCGTGGCGAACGAGCTCAGCTGTCTCAGACTTCGACAGAGTAACGATCATGGGATCCATCTGTCTGTTCTTATAGTTAAATGCAAGGGCACTGAAGGAATAGCCGGGATAACGCTCGACCTTGATTCCGTTGCCGCCTCTTACCACTGTATAATCGTCCATTCTCGGAACATCGCCTGTCATAAGGACAGTAGGATCCACCTTGAATACGCTGGCCACCTTGTAAAGAAGGCTGATCGGGATCTCCTTTTCGCCGTTCTCATATGCTAAATACTCTTCTGAGCTCACGCCGATGTTTGCTGCAACTTCTTCGGCAGTTAAGTCAAGAATGTCTCTAAGCTCTCTGATCCTGTCGGATATCTGCTTAATGTATTCGTTCATATTGGCCTCCTGATGATAGATCTGAAGATTAACTGGCGATTGATTATTGTACAACATTATCCGCGCGCGTGCTACTTAATATATATAGTCAAAATGCGATACTTTTCGCGTATAAAACGATATGTTTCCTGCAACATATCGAAATAGACATTCCTTACGGCAGCCCGGATGCCCCGAAGTTAGTGTTGACTAACCTTGGCACGCGTTGTTAGAATCGTCAGCATTGAGGGAGTAGCAAACGCTTTTTCAGGCGTTGTCTAAGTCAACATACTGGTATAATACCTGGCTTATTCTTCTGTGTGAGACTCAAGGCGATATAAGGGGCCTTGGGTTATTTTTTTGCCCGGGCTTCGAAAACGGAGGCTTAAAGTCAAATGTTACAGTTCTTGTTAAATTCAGTTCTCCTGGGTGTCGGACTTTCGATGGATGCATTTTCGATCTCGGTGGCAAACGGAATTATCGAACCTCACATGAAGAAGACCAGGATGTTTATGGTGGCAGGCGTTTATGCTTTTGCCCAGTTCGTGATGCCGATGGCAGGCTGGTTCCTGGTCACGACGGTTACCGAGCTGTTCAGTTCCTTTCACAGGTTCATTCCCTGGATAGCGTTGATATTGCTGCTTTTCATCGGCGGCAAGATGGTCGTCGAAGGCATTATCGACAAGAAAAACGGCAACCGGAAAGAGAAAGAAGAAGAGAAGAAAGTTTCTAAGCTTACCGGGGGCGCTCTCATAGTACAAGGCATTGCGACTTCGATCGATGCACTGTCCGTCGGATTTACTATAGCCGAATACTCATTGCTCCGTGCTTTTGCCGAATCTTTGATTATCGGTGTGGTCACGCTTGTGATATGCTTATTAGGGCTGATCTTCGGCAAGAAGATCGGAGAGAAGTTCGTAAGTACCGCGGCCATTATCGGCGGCGTGATACTTATCCTCATCGGAATCGAGATATTTGTTAAAGGCTTTTTCGGACTGTAAGGAGGAACCATATGGCAAAGGTTGCAGTATTCATGGCTGACGGCACTGAAGAGGTGGAGGCAATTACACCCGTTGATCTTTTGAGAAGAGCGGGAGCTGACGTAGACATCGTATCGATCATGCCTTCGCTTGAGATAGAGTCTTCAAGGGGAGTTAAGGTCATTGCCGATAAACTTATTGGCGATATAGATTTTGATGAATACGATATGCTTGTCCTTCCCGGCGGCGTTAAGGGCACCAACAACCTCAATTCCTGCGAATTGCTCAAGGGGAACATCGTAAAGTTCAATGAGCAGGGCAAGGGTATTGCTGCGATCTGTGCGGCTCCTGTTGTTTTCGCGGGACAGGGCATATTAAACGGCAAGGATGCGACAAGCAATCCCGGTGTATGGGAACAGCTCCGCGCGAACGGCGCAAATGTCATCGAAGACGTTAAAGTTCACGTTAACGGCAACATAATCACCAGCCAGGCGATGGGAACATCAGTTGATTTCGGCCTTGCTCTCGTGGAATACCTCTTAGGCGGGGAAACGAAGGAAACTCTTAGGAAAAATATAAGATTTGGAGCGGTGTAACATTGTTACATTGCCTTTCCTGTTGAATAATCAGGACTAATCATTTACAATAAGGCGCGTTTGGAGACGTATCGAAGTGGTCATAACGGGGCGCACTCGAAATGCGTTTGCCGGGCAACTGGCACGAGGGTTCGAATCCCTCCGTCTCCGCCAAAAATGAAACGGGCGTCGTAAAAAGTCAATAGAATCAAAGGTTTGTGGAGTTCATGAACTAGCAAAAGAACGTAACTTACGACAAACTTACGACAAATTGAAAAAAGATGCGCTCAAGGAAACAGCGATCGGATGAGAGTCCGGTCGCTGTTTTTCTTTCTTTACATAAGTTATCCGAGTTAAGGGTTATACCTTGACCTTTGTCGAGATAATTGCGAAATGTCCGACTAATCACACAAGTTTATTTGCATGTGGATCAAGTATTGCCCCAGTCCTTCCACTCTCATTTTCTGCACAGGCAATGCAGGATCGTTCCGTCTTCCGGTCTGTATATTTTCCCCTTTTCGCAAAGGATTACTTCCATGCCTGCCTGGTCCGCGAACTGTATCAGATCATCTGATTCAAAAGCCTCCCAATAAATATCTGCATTGGCATACGGAAAGAATTTCCGG
>JAFWQC010000031.1 GCA_017509245.1 Clostridiales bacterium
AAAGAGGACCCGAGTTTGACAACTCGGAGACACCCTTTGCGGGTGTTTTTTTAGTTTGAGGTGGAAGGATGTCGAAAAGGAGAAGACTGACCGATGCGGAGTGCGAAATACTGAGAAAGAATCCCAATGTTAAAATGGCAGTACCGGGAAGATTTGTACTGACCTTTGATTTCAGAATAAAGCTGTATGAATACTGGAACAGCCACAGCAGAACCAATCAGGATATCCGTGACTATATGTCTGTTAATGGCTTTGATGTTTCCTTGTTTGCCGGTACAAATATTTTTGGTCATCTGAACGAACGTATGGTCAGAGACGGTTATCCTTCCAACGGAAAGAATAAAGTTCCCGTTCAGGTTCAAAACTTCCGCAGTAATGAAGAAAATAATCAGTATCTGGTCAGTACCGGCAGATTTATCAGAAGAAATAAAGGAATCACCTTCTCTGAATCATTCGCTGAAGAACTGTACCAGGCATATCCCAATCAGACAATTGAGGAAGGACTGAAGAAAGCAGGCATCGATCCGGATATGGTCGGATACCAGAGGATCTATGCACTGAAGCGGAGATTTGAAGACACTGTTTTTCCCGGGACAGAGAAGCGTACATACAGTTCTGAAGAGATCGAAAGATATTCATCTCATCCGTATGTTCAGCGGATTACAGAAAAACAGTTTGTACTGAAGCCGGCATTTTACAGTGATGCGCATTATCTCAGGGATATGATGCATATCAATGACATATTGAAAGTGTTTGAAATCGAACCGGAATTCCTGACAATCTCACAGAGGAATAACATCAGATATAAACTGCGTGTCTGGAAAGAAGAAAACAGGGAATATGTATATGATCTGAGTGATCAGAACCTGCGGATACTGAATAATGTCATGAAAGCAATGGATGAAGCAGCTGAGGCATCACTGTCAGAACTGCATGATCTGGTTCCGTCTCTGACAAAGCAGGAGAAGAAATGCCTGTGCCAGATCATTGATCCGGTCGGAAAGGATCCCGGAGGGAAATATACAAAGAGATATATTCTGAAGCGGATAGGAATATCAAAGAGCACATTCTACAGCTGCCAGAAGAACAGTCATTACGGAATCCGTGAAGAAGCGAAAGATCTTCAGGATGAAGAGGATGTGAAAGCAATACAGCAGGTGATGGAATACAAGGGATATCCGAAAGGAACACGCCAGGTCTATATGATGATGAAGGATATTACCGGAAAGCAGTTCGGAATCAATAAGATACGGAGACTGAAGAGGAAATACGGAATCATATGCCCTGTCAGACAGCCGAGCGTCAACCGCAAGGCAGCCAGGGAACTGATGGAAAGGAACAGGAAAGCCAATATCCTGAAGCGGACATTCCGGATGCACAGACCAAATGAAGCATATCTGAGCGATGTCACATATCTGAACTACGGAAATAATCAGACTGCTTACGGATCAGCTGTGATCGATGCGGTTACAGGGAAACTGACAGGATTCGTTCTGAGTGATCATAATGATCTGGCCCTTGCGGACAGCACACTGGAATGGCTGAAGATATGTCCTTACAGTCATAAAGCCCTGTTTCACACGGATCAGGGATCGCTGTATATGTCGGATCAGTTTCAGAGGAAATTGAAGAAGATGGGAATCCGGCAGTCAATGTCGAAGAGAGGAAACTGCTGGGACAATGCGCCGCAGGAATCCTTCTTCGGCCACTTCAAGGATGAAGTTGATTACAGCGGATGCCGGGATATCGGAGAACTGGATCGGATGGTTTATGAATATATGGAATACTACAACAGGGAAAGAAAGCAATGGTCAAGAAACCGTATGACGCCAATGGAGTATGAGAAATATCTGAATGAAATGAATGATGAACAGTTTGAAGAATACATGGAAAAAGAAACAGAGAAATACAATGCAATGAAGGTAAAAGCGGAAAAGAAAGCGAGGGAACGATCCAAAACGCTCGGTGTCTGATACGATAAGACAAACAGAGAGAGGAAAACATACATGGAAGAGAAAGAAAGACTGATTGAAATGGTAGATGTCGGAGGAGTGGAATTCGTTAAGGATCCGGTGCTGGAGAAACAGCTGGAAAATGAGTTCGTGTCTGATGTAAAGGGCGGAAGGATTTATTACTCCAAAGATTTTTACGCTGCACTCTACAGGAAGATTGAAAGCGGGATGACATATGAACAGGCATATGAAGCACTTGGATTTGATCTGGATATACTCGGAAGAGACCGTGCAAACTCAGCCGGGAAAAGAGCGGTGCAGATGCACAAAGAAGGAAAACTGAACCGGATCGATCCGAGTACATATGACGGAAGCGTACCGCGTGAGATGATGGGAGAAATGAGTCCGGAAGAAGAACTGGCATATCTGCGCGCAAGGACGCATTATCTTGAGACGCTGCAGGAGGCTAAAAAAAAGTTTCTTTCAGAATATGCGGCGAGCAGATCATCCTTGAACCGGAAGAAGCACAAGTAGACAAATTTGAGCTGATGGATCTGTTTTACCGGAAGGAATGCAAGAAAGAGAACGGATACAACCAGACACAGTGCCTGAAGATGTTCGGGTGTTCCAAATCCGGATATCATGCATGGAGAAGCAGGAAAGAAGACAGATCCGGTAAAGCAGCTGCGATTGCGGAAGAAGACAGTCGCATTATGGACTGCATGAAGGAAATCATAAAGAAGCGCGGATATGTGCCGGGAAAACGAACGTTTCATACAGATCTGTGGAGAGATCATGATCTCCATGTCAGCGTAAAGCGGTGTAAAAAACTGATGATCCGGATGAATCTGACGGCAAACTGTCCGAAGAAAGATCCATACAATCACCAGGCAACTCATGACCACGTATGTGCTTCACCTGAAAACAAAGTAAATCAGAATTTCTATATCGGGCCGCGCAGAGTAGTGCTGTCAGATATCACATATCTTTATTTCGGCCTGCACAGAGCAGTATTCTACCTCTGTGCTTTTAAGGATGCCTATACCAAGGAGATCCTTGGATATGCAGTATCTGAGAAAATGGATACCGCTCTTGTAAAGACAGCCTTTGACAGAATGATGGAGAGCCACGGAAAAGAACTGAAAAAGAATACAGATGTGTGGGTCCATAGTGATCAGGGAAGCCAGTATATGTCAACTACATTCAGGCAGCTTCTGAATGACAATGAGTTTATTCAGTCGGTATCAGGAAGAGGAAACTCTCAGGACAATGCGCCGATGGAATCATTCTTCGGGAGGATGAAGACCCATATTATGGATCTGATTGCACTGGCACCGGATTATAAAACAGCAGAACGGCTTGTCAGCGGATATATCGGCAGATACAACAATGAATTCTATCAGTACAATCTTGCGGGACTGACACCTGCAGAGTTTTACCGATACAAGACAACAGGAATATACCCCCTGGACAGCTACTTCGGTGTCAGCAGTACAGAACTGATCAGCGTAGATGATCTAGTGGCAGAGCGTCAGCGCAGAGCAGAAGAGAAGAACGCAAAGGCCCGTGAGGCATATGCAAGAAAAAATGAAGAGCGGAACAGACTGCATAAGGCACCGATCCAGATCATTATCAGAGATCAGAATATGTTAAGAAGAATGATCCGTGAATGGGAAGAATCCAAAGACAGAGCAGAGAATCAGATTGCATTCCTGAGATCCGTATTGGAGAAAACGGGCAAGGCAGCACAGTTTATAAACTCTCTTCCTGAAGAAACAAAGCATGAGCTGTACATACCGCAGAACTGGCAGAAGTATCCGGAGCTTGACTACATCTATGATATGAAGGGACTGTTCTGATCTTCCCTTCAGTACTCATTCCCACCTTATAATTCGCAGCTGACAGAAATCAGACTGACATGGTGCAGTTGTTTTCATCATGCATTTTCAGATAGGAATGAGACGCAAAATGAGAGAGGATTTTGCCCACCCCGGGCTCAATCCTCTCTCATTCTTCATTTCTTCAAATTGTCAAACTTCAGTCCTTGACTTTGGAATCAGTTTA
>JAFWQC010000003.1 GCA_017509245.1 Clostridiales bacterium
GGTGTTCCGCCATTTACACTATAGCTTACTGATACATCGAAGCCATGTACTGTGTGCAGTGTCTCTTCGATCGTATATGCCTTTGTGCAGTCTTCGACTTCGATGAGTTCGATGAGTTCATACACACCGTCTTCATTCTCTACGAAATCCTTGCCAAGTGAGTATGCACCGATCAGTGTATCTCCATCCTTTACCTTGAATGTAAGGCCTCTGAGATCCTCTTCTGTTACATCTCCCTTTATCGTCTTTGTTATGTTGATGTATCCGTGCTTAGGTACGTAATCGTTAGCATAAGCAACTGTTGTAGGATTTTCTGAATCTGAGCTGACTGATTCCAATGTAGCCTTTGAACCATCTTTTGATGTTCCACCATCTACCGTGTAACTTACAGATACATCAAAGCCTTCAAGTGTGTGCAGCGTCTCTTCTACTGTGTATGTCTTCTTGCAGTCATCTACCTTGATAGGTGCTGTCAGTTCATATACGCCTGTTGAAATTTCTGTGAAGTCTCTTCCAAGCAGATACTCACCAATAACTGTTTCTCCGTCTTTTACAGTGAATGAAAGACCCTGGAGATCTTCTTCTGTTACATCACCCTGGATCGTCTTTGTGATGTTAATGTATCCGGGGGCGTCAGTGTAATCGTTTGCATAAGCAACTGTTGTCGGATTTTCTTCGTCTGAACTTACTGAGCCTAATGTAGCCTTGGAACCATCCTTAGATGTTCCACCGTCTACTGTGTAGCTCGCAGATACGATGAATCCATCAAGCGTATACAATGTTTCTTCAACTGTGTATGTCTTCTTGCAGTCATCAACCTTGATAGGTGTTGTAAGCTCATATACATTGGTGGAAACTTCTGTGAAGTCTCTTCCAAGCAGATACTCACCAACGACTGTCTCGCCGTCCTTAACTACAAATGTAAGGCCCTGGAGATCTTCTTCAGTTACAGGTCCCTGGATCGTCTTTGTGATGTTGATGTATCCGGGTGCATGTGTATAGTCATCCGCATATGCGACTATTGTCGGATTATCAGAATCCTGACTTACGGAATCCAATGTTACGATCTCGCCGCTCTGACTATTTCCGCCATCAACTGTATAACTTACTGATACATCAAAACCAGCAAGTGTATGAAGTGTCTCTTCTACTGTATAAGTCTTCTTGCAATCGTCTACCTTGATAGCTGTTGTAAGTTCATACACGCCATCTGAAACTTCTGTAAAGTCTCTTCCAAGCAGATACTCACCAATGACTGCCTCTCCATCCTTAACTACAAATGTAAGTCCCTGGAGATCCTCTTCCGTTACAGGTCCCTGGATCGTCTTTGTGATATTAATGTATCCGGGGGCGTCAGTGTAATCGTTTGCATATGCAACTGTTGTCGGATTTTCTTCGTCCGAACTTACTGAACCTAATGTAGCCTTGGAACCGTCTTTTGATGTTCCACCGTCTACTGTGTAGCTTGCGGATACGATGAATCCATCAACTGTATAAAGTGTCTCTTCAACTGTATAAGTCTTCTTGCAGTCGTCAACTCTGATAGGTGTTGTAAGTTCATACACGCCATCTGAAACTTCTGTAAAGTCTCTTCCAAGCAGATACTCACCAACGACCGTCTCTCCGTCCTTAACTACGAATGTAAGTCCCTGGAGATCTTCTTCAGTTACAGGTCCCTGGATCGTCTTTGTGATATTAATGTATCCGGGAGCATCCGTGTAATCGTTTGAATATGCAACTGTTGTCGGGTTCTCTTCATCTGAACTTACTGATCCTAATGTAGCCTTAGTACCATCCTTCGATGTTCCGCCGTCTACTGTGTAACTTGTGGATACTACGAAACCGTCAAGTGTATACAGTGTTTCTTCTACTGTATATGTCTTCTTGCAGTCATCAACCTTGATAGGTGTTGTAAGCTCATATACATTGATGGAAACTTCTGTGAAATCTCTGCCAAGCAGATACTCACCAACGACTGTCTCGCCGTCTTTTACAACAAATGTAAGACCCTGGAGATCCTCTTCTGTTACAGGTCCCTGGATCGTCTTTGTGATGTTGATGTATCCGGGTGCGTCAGTGTAATCGTTTACATAAGCAATGGTCGTCGGATTATCAGAATCAGCACTTACTGATCCTAAAATGACCTTTGATCCATCTTTAGCTGTTCCGCCGTCAACTGTGTAGCTTACAGATACAACATATCCGTCAACAGTATACAGCGTCTCTTCTACAGTGTATGACTTCTTGCAATCGTCAACCTTGATAGGTGTTGTGAGCTCATATACATCAGTTGAAACTTCTGTAAAGTCTCTGCCAAGCAGGTACTCACCAACGACTGTATCTCCATCTTTTACAACAAATGTAAGTCCCTGGAGATCCTCTTCCGTTACAGGTCCCTGGATCGTCTTTGTGATATTAATGTATCCGGGGGCGTCAGTGTAATCGTTTGCATATGCGACTGTTGTCGGATTCTCTGAATCCTGACTTACGGAGCCTAAAGTAACCATTGAACCTTCGACTGATATTCCGCCGTCAACAGAGTGACTTACAGATACATCAAATCCGGCAAACGTATGGAGAGTTTCCTCTACGGTGTATGTCTTCTTGCAATCATCAACCTTGATAGGTGTTGTCAGTTCATATACACCTTCTGAAACCTCTGTGAAGTCTCTTCCGAGCAGATACTCGCCAACGACTGTCTCTCCGTCTTTTACTGTGAATGTGAGACCCTGGAGATCCTCTTCTGTTACATCACCCCGGATCGTCTTTGTGATGTTAATGTATCCGGGTGCATCAGTGTAATCGTTAGCATAAGCTACGATCGTCGGATTATCTGCGTCATCACTTACAGAATTCAATACTGCGGATTCGCCACTCTGACTATTTCCGCCATCAATGCTGTAGCTTACTGATACATCATAACCATCAACTGTATGCAGAGTCTCTACTACAGTATATGTACTCTTGCAGTCGTCAACTCTGATAGGTGTTGCGAGTTCATATACACCTGTTGATACTTCTGTAAAGTCTCTTCCAAGCAGATATTCACCAACAACAAACTCTCCGTCTTTTACTGTGAATGTAAGTCCCTGGAGATCTTCTTCTGTTACTTCACCCTGGATTGTCTTCGTGATGTTGATGTAGCCGGGAGCGTCATAGTAATCGTCAGCATAAGCAACAGTTGTCGGATTTTCTGAATCCGTACTGACTGTATCGAGCGTTACTGTATCGCCATCCTGTTCAGTTCCGCCATTGACCTGGTAGCATACTGATACGTCATAGCCATGAACTGTGTGGAGCGTTTCTTCGATAGTGTATGTCTTAGTAAAATCATCAACCTCGATGAGCTCATTAAGTTCGTATACACCATCCTCATTCTGAGTAAAGTCTCTTCCAAGCAGATACTCACCAACGACAATGTCTCCGTCTTTTACTACGAATGTAAGTCCCTGAAGATCCTCTTCAGTTACTCCGCCACGGATCGTCTTAGTAATATTGATGTATCCGGGAATGTGTTCATATTCGTCGGAATAGGCTACAGTGGTAGGATTACTTGAATCTTTGCTTACTGTGCCCAGCAATGCAGTAGTTCCGTCTTTTGAAGAACCGCCATTAATCTTATAACTTACAGAAACATCGTAACCATACAGTGTATGAAGAGTTTCCTCTACGGTATATCTTCTTCCGGAATCAGAAACGGTGATGGGATTAATAAGCTGATATACACCCTGGCTGTTCTTATAGAAATGTCTGCCAAGAGAATAATTGCCTATTACAGTATCACCGTCTTTTACAGTGAATGTAAGACCCTGGAGATCCTCTTCCGATACTTCACCCTGAATGGTTTTCGTGATATTGATATAACCGGGAACGACCTTACGGTTATAGAAGGCACCGAGATCGAATCTGTTGCCGACAACATCAACCCAATCCTGATTCCTGTTGGAATTCCAAACGCCGTTCTCGGCATATTTGATAAGACTGTCTGCATAATCGCCGCTGTAAGTCCTGGACTGAGCCATGAACGTTACGTTTCCTCTGTTATCGGAAGTAGCCTTAAGTCTGATATCTATATGACCTGCAGAATTGGAATATCCGAAAATGCCTTTATCCGGATTCTCAGTGATCCGGAAATAGAAATACTTGGTCTGGTTGTTTGTCAGCTTATAGTGGGAATCTGTTACATCATTTCTGACCGTAATCGTGGGGAAGTCAACTACGCTCAAGCTGCTGATTGATTTTGTGACACGCTCACCGTATGGAACGGTAAATGTGTCATCAGTATATTCCTGCCAGAAGAATTCATAATCACCATCATTCAGGGATACTGTCGTATCGACATATGGTGCGATCTCGTCTTTTGTCTTGTACTCAGAAGTAAAACCCTTGTGAGCAACAAAATGCATCTGACCATTTCCTTCAGAAATGATATCGCCGTTCGGTACTCCGAAAATATAGTGGAACTCACAATCGTTCCTTACATTACCCCTGGAAATGACCCAACCGGCACAAGGGCTGCCGGTCATAGTGATGTTCGCATTTTCACGTCCGAGAATAAAAGTACCCGCACTTCCTGAAATGCGGATATTAGAAGAATTCGGAATGTTCCAGATCATCTTCTGGGCAATTTCCTGGTCAACGTAATTATTGTGACCTGAGATATCACCACTCCAGGAAGTAACGGAAGATAACCTGTCATTACCATTCTGTACACCCGAACCTGCATTGGCCTTGAGCGGAGAATCAACAGCGTCTACAGTGACCTTACCTAAATAAACATTGCGGGTGCCTGTATACGTAAAACAGATAACCGTACTGGATCTCTTCTTGATCTTAAAATGTTCACCGTTGGGATCAGACTGCCACCATGTAAGCAGATTATTAATCTTGGGATCACTCAGATTGATATAAACTACACGGTTCTCATATATATCATTATCTAAATCTAGATTAACTATTCTGGAATTGTTGTTAACGCTTATAGCGGACGTGTCATATTTGTATGCAGAGTTCTGAGTTCTTGCTGTAATCTTATCGGATTCATCATCTGCGTGACTGAAGATACTCTCGATATGTGTATCGATATCACGCTTGGGTCTGTAAGAGTAATTGAATGTCGTTGTCTTTGCGACATCACTCAGCTTCTCAACTTTTCTAGCGCCATCAATACCGTCTGCAAATGTGATATTGATATTCTCAACATATACGGGATAGGGACTGTTGTCGCCTCCATGAACAGAACCGAACTTGATAGTGTTATACGGCCTGTTGCCCGTGATCTCACCGATAATAAAACTTGCAGATCTCGCCGTAGTAAGGTCTACATCGATATTAGTGTCGATGAGACGGGAATAACTGCTCGTTGCAAGAGTAGTTTCCATATGAGCATTCTGAACGAACTTTTTGGCTATGATACCGTAATCTGAGGCACGGCCCAGAATAGTTGAATAGTTTACTAGACTTGCAGAGTCGTATAATTCAGCAGCATTAACTGAAGTAGACTTACTTATTAGGTTGGGATAAATAGCGATTGACCCCAACACTACTGCTCCGGCCACTATAACCGAAGTTATTCTTTTTGCAAAACCTGACATGATCCCCACCTGGTTTTATATTATTTAAAGAAAAATATAACACCACTAGAGAAGAAAATGCAAGTACCATACTAGAATGGATTTTGATTTTCTCAAATGCCACACTTTTAGTTCGTTTTCGTTAAGAAAAACTGTCCCATTTTGATGTCATCAAAACGGGACAGTCACTGAAACATTTGATTTTATTGCCTTTTAGTTGTTGAGGAGAGCACAGACAATCATGATAGCCAGGATTGCAAGGATGATTGCAATTATTACCTTGAGAGGTGATACAGGAGCCTCACCCTTGATCTGACCTGTCTGGCCGTTGACTACGATATTGTAGATCTTTTCCTTGAACTTGAAGTTTGCGATCCAGATAGGAGCAAGAACATACTTATAAGTAACCTTGGAATAAGCTGTATTAAACGTAACCTTTGATACACGGTCAGCATGGTGTTTCTTCCTCTCCATGCTTCCGATCTCATTCTGAAGCTTTGCTTTGATCTGAGTCTTAGCTATATCCCATCCTTCGTCAAGACCTACTGTATAGCGCTCAGCAAGGAATCCTGCAATGAACTCAGGCGAGTACTTGCGGAGCTTGGAGAAGTCAAATGTGGACGCAGCCTTTATGAAGCGGTTATTTGTCTTCTTGCTGGCATATACAGTCTCATCGTCGATAAAACGCTCGTAGATTCCTCTGTATGTCTTATACGTAGTCGATGTATGACCATCCTTATCAGTACTGTCGAAAGCAAGCTTGACCTCATAAGGAGATGTGGTCTGTGAATCGTATGTCCAGTAAGGAAGATATACACCGCTGAAGTTCTTTGCCTCGCAACTCTTCTTTGCATCGTTGGGCGCGAAAAGCTTACCCTTCATCCAACTCTTGAAAAGCTGTGTAGCCTTTTCCTTGGTGATCTCGAAAGGAACAACACCGCCGGGTGCAATGACATCCTCATCATTATCGACAGGCATGACCTGCGTTGAACCGCAGTAAGGACAGCACTGTGCCGTATCTGCCGAATCCATGATCGTCTCTGCACCGCAGTTCTTGCAGACAAGGGATTTCTTGGACTTGCCCCAATCCAGACTCTCACGGTTCTTAGCAGTGGAGAAATCAAGTTCTTCAACATCCTGACCGTTATCTTCAGGCTTGGGAAGCTGCCTTGAATATCCGCAAAAAGGGCAACTCATGGCCAGAGTTTCCGGATCATAAACAACAGTAGCTCCGCAGTTCGGACACTTCTTGTCTGTTACATCTTCGGTATAGCCGGCTGTAACAACATCCAACTGTTCTTCAGGGGTTCCCAAATTCTCTGCCATAAGTATTACCTCTTAATATGATTAATTAGAATTCTCTTCTTCTTCCCTTGGGATTCTCGGGAGCTGAGTTATCTTCATCATTGAAGTTTCTTCTGGGCTTATCTCCGCCGTTTCTTCCGGCAAATCCGCCTCTTCTCTCACGGTTAGGTCTGTTCTCCCTCTTTCTGGGCTCTTCCTCTACAAAGCCTTCAGGCTTAGGGAGGCAGTCACGGATGGAGAGATTAAGTCTGCCCTGAGAGTCGATCTCGATGAGCTTAACGTGAACCTTGTCACCCTCATGGAGAACGTCTTCCACCTTCTCTACTCTGTTCCATGCCATCTTGGAGATATGTACAAGACCTTCCTTACCGGGCAGGAACTCAACGAAAGCGCCGAAGTCCATAAGTCTTGTAACAACACCATCGTACTCTGTGCCGACTTCAGGATCAGAGATGATGCCGTTGATGATCATCTTTGCCTTCTCAGCCTTTTCGAGATCGGGTGTGGAAATATAAACCTTACCGTCATCATTGATGTTGATCTGAGCGCCTGTGTCAGCAATGATCTTGTTGATGACCTTTCCGCCTGAACCGATGACTTCTCTGATCTTATCAACAGGAACCTGCATGGAGATGATCCTGGGAGCCCACTTGTTAAGATCTGCACGGGGTGCGGGAATGCAAGGGAGAATGATGTCGTTAATGATCTGGAGTCTTCCCTTGTGTGTCATCTCGAAAGCAGCCTTGATGATGTCTAATGTGAGACCTTCAACCTTGATGTCTACCTGGATGGATGTGATACCTTCAGTAGTACCTGCAACCTTAAAGTCCATATCGCCGAAGAAGTCCTCGATGCCCTGGATATCCATGAATACGAGGAAGTTGTCATCGTTGTCAGGATCTGTGATAAGTCCTGAAGAGATACCCGCTACAGGTCTCTTGATCGGAACGCCTGCATCCATGAGTGAGAGTGTGGAAGCACATACAGAACCCTGTGATGTGGAACCGTTACTCATTGTGATCTCGGATACTGTTCTGATCGAATAAGGGAACTCTTCCTCTGAAGGAAGTACAGGAATGAGAGATCTCTCAGCGAGTGCGCCGTGACCGATCTCACGTCTTCCGGGTGACTTAGCGGACTTAGCCTCACCTGTGGAGTAACCCGGGAAGTTATAGTGGTGAATGTATCTCTTATATGTCTGCTCATCCAGACCTTCGAGCTTCTGTGCCTCGTCAAGAGGAGCGAGAGTACAGATATTCATAACCTGTGTCTGGCCTCTCTGGAAGAAAGATGAACCGTGAACTCTGGGAAGTACGCCAACTGCAGCGGATAAAGGTCTGATCTCGTCAAGAGCTCTGCCGTCGACTCTTACATGCTCACGGAAGAGATAATCTCTGACGACCTTCTTTTCGAGCTTGTAGATAGCGTCAGGAGCCCACTTGGAAAGACCCTCTTCCTTCTCTTCGAGCATTGCAGCAACTTCTTCCTGAAGCTTTGCAACATTGCCGTCTCTAACTTCCTTATCCTTGGAAAGAACTGCTTCACGCATTCTGTCCCAGCCGTATTCCTTAACAGCTTCGAAAATCTCTTCCGGAACGTCAGCTGACTCGTAAGTGAATTTCTCCTTTCCGATCTCAGCTACGATGCTGTTAATGAACTCGCAGATCTTCTTGATCTCCTCGTGACCTTCAGCGATAGCGTTAAGCATAACGTCATCAGGTACTTCGTTAGCGCCTGCCTCGACCATGCAGATCTTGGAAAGTGTGCCTGCGAGAGTAACGTACATGTCGGAAACTTCACGCTGTTCAAGTGTAGGGTTGATGATCGTCTTGCCGTCGATGAGGCCTAATACAACGCCGCCGACAGGTCCCTTCCACGGGATATCTGAAATAGCGATTGCGATTGAGGTACCGAGCATAGCGGTGATCTCAGGAGAGCAGTCAGGGTCAACAGACATAACGAGGTTGTTGACACAAACATCATTTCTAAGATCCTTAGGGAATAACGGTCTGATAGGACGGTCGATAACACGTGAAACGAGAATTGCCTTCTCGCCGGGTCTTCCCTCTCTCTTGAGGAATCCTCCGGGGATCTTGCCTACTGCATACATCTTTTCCTCGTAATCTACTGAAAGCGGGAAGAAATCGATTCCCTCACGAGGTGTAGCGCTTGCTGTTACAGTTGAAAGCACAGTTGTCTCACCATAGCGGATAAGAGCGGAACCATTTGCGAACTGTGCGATCTTACCGGTCTCGACTACCAACGGTCTGCCGGCGATTTCAGTCTTGAAAATCTTTTCCATCTGAAACTCCTTTATGAAATATTGAATTTTTGTAAAGGAGGTAGTTCGTAGATTCACGGTCCGAGCAATATAAAGCTCGATGTTCGGGCAGTCAATCTACACACTACACTCCTTCTCGAATTTATTAATTATATACTAAAAGCGCAATAAGACAAACAGTTCAAGGCATACAAAAACCGAGGCATTTTCGCGCACGCGGAACCGGTAACGGATTGACGGCACGAATGCTTTTTCCGTCAAATCTGATTACTTTGATAAAACCGCCTTGGCTACCGCCTCTGCCAGGCCTTTATGGCCTGCCGCATCAAGGTGAAGCCCGTCCGTTACGGAAGGCTTTATATAAAGCTTGGCATCCAGGAAATCACAGCCGTGCTTGTCAGCTACTCTCTTATAGTATTCAGCAAGCTGTCTGGACTTATCGACAGCTGCACGGTTAAACGAGCCGCTGAAAGGGCCTGTCAGCACATCAGTGGTTATCTCCGGCGGTGATACGATAAGGATCTTCGGAACATAGCCCTGCTTCAGATCCATGACCTTCTCGGCCCTTTGAACGATCTCATTAAGACCGGTTGCGATCTCTTCCGGAGAGGCATTGAAGATTGTCTTCATGTCATTGGAACCGAGCATGATCACAAGGTGGTCGACCGGTCTGTGCGTGCAAAGGATACCCTTAATGTAATCGACACCTCTTTTCCAGTCGTCGTTGGGGTCCTCGAAAACCGTTGTCCTGCCATTGAGGCCTTCTTCTATGACCTTATATCCGTCACCTAAAAGGTCCTGAAGGAGACATGTCCACCTTACGGAATCGGGAAATCTGTCACCTGTGGACGGATCGTACCCGTAAGTGTTGGAGTCTCCAAAACAAACTACTGATTTCATGCTTTATTCCTTTACTGTTGCAAGATCATCAAGCCATACGTTTCTTGAAGCGTCTGAAGGCATTCTCCAGTCGCCTCTGGGCGACAGGGATACCGTACCTACCTTCGGGCCGTCCGGAACGCATGAACGCTTGAACTGCTGCGCAAAGAAACGTCTCATGAACGTCTCTTCCCACTTATAGATCGTATCCGCATCGTAAGAGCCTTCAAAAGCCTGAAGCGCCATACGGTAGATTTTCGATGGCGTGAAACCGAATCTGATCATGTAATACAGGAAGAAATCGTGAAGCTCGTATGGACCGACGGTCTCTTCCGTCTTCTGTGAGATCTTTCCGTCTTCCGTCGGAGGCAGAAGTTCAGGAGATACCGGTGTTGCAACGATATCAGCCAGGGCCTTGGACAGAGAAGGATTGGACTCTGCCGTCCTTGCAGACTCATAGGAAACAAGATATCTAACAAGAGTCTTGGGGATCGAGCAGTTGACGCCATACATGGACATGTGGTCGCCGTTATAGGTAGCCCAGCCCAGAGCGAGCTCCGAGAGATCGCCCGTGCCGACAACGAGTCCGCCCTCCTGATTAGCGATATCCATCAGGATCTGCGTGCGCTCTCTTGCCTGTGAATTCTCATAAGTGATGTCGTGAACATCAATGTCATGGTCAATATCCTTAAAGTGCTGGATAACCGCATCGGAGATGGATATCTCCCGCAACGTGCAGCCGTATTCCTCAGCGATATTGATCGAATTGTTCTTTGTTCTCGAAGTCGTTCCGAAGCCCGGCATCGTAATGCCTATGATACCCTTGCGGTCCAGCCCGAGTTTATCGAAAGCGTGTATCGTAACGATAAGGGCCAGTGTCGAATCCAGGCCGCCGGAAAGACCGATCACCGCCTTCTTGCAGTTAATGGCCTTAAGCCTTGTATAAAGACCTGCCGCCTGCATGTTAAGGATGTCTTCACATCTTGCTTCAAGGTCCGTAACGTTCTCGGGAACGAACGGAGTCTTGCTGATATATCTTTCGAGCTCAATGTCAGGGAATTCGGCGTCGAACTCGATCACATCGATGCCGCTGTCTCCGTAAATATCGTTAATGAAGGTATTGCTCCTTCTTCTGTCTGCTTCAAGACGCTCAAGATCGATGTCCGCATAAAGGACCGCATCATCATCCGACTCATTCGCAAATCTCTTGCTCTCGGCTAAGATTTTGCCGTTCTCTGCGATTATGTTGTGGCCCGCGAAAACAAGATCCTGTGTGGATTCGCCTATTCCGGCATCGCAGTAAACATAAGCTGCCATGAGCTTAGCGCTCTGCATCTTGACCAGATCCCTTCTGTACTTAGCCTTGCCGATTATCTCGTCAGAGCAGGACAGGTTAAATATGATCTCGGCGCCGTTCTTAATGTAATCAACGGACGGGCTCGATGCAACCCAAAGATCCTCGCAGATCTCGACTGCGAAATTAACACCGCCGCAGCTGAACACAGCGCTGCCGAAGCAGATATCATCTTCAGTCATTATCACGCCGTTATCCAGATAAGGCGTAAAATGTCTCAATTCATAGAATTCCGAATAATTGGGGATGTTCTGCTTGGGAACGATACCTATTACATCACCCTGGTGAAGAACGGCAGCAACATTATAGAGCTTTCCGCCGAGTTCGTAAGGAAGACCGACGATAATGACGGTATTAAGGTCTGCCGTCTGGTTAGCCAGATCATAAAGTCCGTTTCTTGCCTTGTCGAGCAGGGCTTTCTGCAAAAACAGATCGCCGCAGGTATAGCCTGTCAAACCGAGTTCCGGGAAAACAAGTACCGCGCAGTCTTTATTGGCAGCCTTTCTTGCAAACTTAACTGTCTCGGCAATATTGTAATCGACATCGCCGACCTTGACCTTCGGACTTGCAGCAGCAACTCTTATAAAACCGTCAAGCATAGTAATACCTCCCGGAAGTTAATCTAAAATATTATACACCCTAAAGTATTATAAAGAAAAAAGCGGCTCCTTATGGAACCGCTTCTTAAATAATCTGTTTGAAAGATTACTTTCTGATGCCGAGCTTTGCGATAAGTGTTCTGTAACGCTCGATATCAACTGCTGCAAGATAGTCAAGGATGTTTCTTCTCTTACCAACCATCATGAGAAGTCCTCTTCTGCTGTGGTGGTCGCCCTTGTGAGTCTTGAGGTGTTCTGTGAGGTGATTGATTCTGTAAGTAAGAAGTGCAACCTGAACCTCAGGAGAACCTGTGTCGCCCTCAGAAAGAGCATATTCCTTGATGATAGCCTGCTTGTCGAAAGATGCTGACATAAATCTTTCCTCCTTTAGAATAAA
>JAFWQC010000032.1 GCA_017509245.1 Clostridiales bacterium
GCAATGAGAAGGATCTTCAGCAATGGAGATCCTTTTTTCATGCCCGAAAAAACAAATTGGAGGAAACACAATGAACAAACTCTTTGCAAAGGTCCTCAACATCAGAAAGGCAGTTGCAGACAGTCCTTTCACCAGGAAAGCTCTCTCGTCTGTTCTTGCCTTAACGATTGTTCTTACACCTCTCTCCCCTGCTATTGCAGTTTCTGCTGACGAAATAGCTCAGGATAATGAGGCTGTGGAAGAGATGACAGTTGAAACAGAAGCTACCGTTCAGGAAACTGAGGTTGCTGTTCCTGTCGAGACAACTGTTGTACCCGATTATTCGGAGTATGCCACAGAGGAAACAACCGTAGTCGTTGAGGATGAAGACCTGGTCACTTCTGATCCTACAGAAGAGATCA
This sequence comes from Clostridiales bacterium, assembly GCA_017509245.1. Classification (GTDB taxonomy): domain Bacteria; phylum Bacillota; class Clostridia; order Saccharofermentanales; family Saccharofermentanaceae; genus Saccharofermentans. The sequence continues at coordinate 402 of JAFWQC010000032.1, forward strand.
ACACAACAGCTCCGCCCACGGAGCAGAATACTGATGTTGCAGAAAGTGCAACAACTGAGGAAACAACCGCTGACACTACTCAGGCAGAACCCGAAGCCACAGAGACAACTGTATCTGAAACGGAGCCTGAGATTGTAGTTGAAGAAAAGACAAGCAATATCGTTTTTGCTAAGTCCGCTGACGAGTACTACAAGCTCATATCATCCCTTCCGGACGGATATCAGAGAGTTATCGTAGACACATATGAAGATCTCTCAGGTCTCGATGGTGCTGACGGAGTTTACTACGACGGAACTTATATCCTTGTTTTCAATGACAGCGACTCATATACAAATGCGGTCAAATTCATTCACGACAAAGGTTGCGAGTATGCTATCGACGGAACTCTCAGCGTATGTGGCAACACTGACAGCATTATCTCCTATGGCAACATTAATCCTTCCGCAAAGGTAAAGGTTGCCGTAATCGATACGGGATCCAACCTCGCAAACGAGAGATTTTCAGTAATCGGCGACGATGTAGCTGACCACAATGGACACGGTACTGCTATGTCCTCCCTCGTCCTTGATGAAACAAGCAATGCTTATATCATCTCCATCAAGGCTCTTGATGATAACGGACACGGAAACATGTCTGATGTATATGCAGCAGTCCAACTCGCAGAAGATCTCGGCGTTGATTATATCCTTATGGCTGTCTCCATCAGAAACAGCGGTAAGTACGATGCTTTTATCTCTCTTATCAAGGATACAAAGGCTACTGTCGTAGCTGCAGCAGGTAATAACGGAGCTGATGCTTCCAAATATCTCCCTGCCGGTATCAACGGTGTCATCACTGTCGGCGCAGTTGACGACGAGTACTATCTCAGAAGTTTTTCTAACTACGGCACTTGTGTTGAGTATTACGAGATCGCAGACTCTACTTCAGAAGCATCTGCCAAGATTCTTGGAAAGATTATCAGCGGTAAGGCACTCAATACTATTGCCTATATCACTGATGACCATTGGTACGAGGAAGGCTCCGAGTGTTATTTTGACATTGACGCATACTTCCCTAACGCTAATGAGTGGGTCGATGTTGATGCAAATCTCGTCGGCACAACCTACCTCTACACCTATTCAGAGAATTCTGGATCATATGACGGACACTTCCACAAAACACTGAGCGATTACACAAATATCGCTTATTGTGTTCAGGTTGAAAAGGTTAATCCTTGGTCAACCCATTATCACGGTGTCTATGCAAGTTATGGCAACGATGAATGGACATCAGGTTCCGTCAATGGAGCAGCTACCTTCCAGGCAGCTATGGCTTGTGGTCCGGGCGGTGCGCTTTACAAGGAAAGCCTTCTTTGGTGGAAGAACTACCTGAGAGGTCATTCTTCCGTTATAAGCGGCTACACTTATGAATACGGCAGAGACGTATCATTAAGCAACGGCACTACCTTTAGTCCGAGCATTGCAAACTTCGACTTAGAGCATGCAACTGCTAATGAACACTATTTCATGTACCTTGTCACACACCTCTGTGCTGACTGGGCGCTCTCAAGCAGTTCATCTAAGCCTTATGATGTAACAGGAGCCTTTGGCAAGGCTGTAGACGATTACTACTATAACTTCTTAAAGGCTGCTCGTAAGGGTGATTTCAGCCAGCTTGGTCTTGATTATGAGATCACAACATCCGACTGGTGGGGAACCATTTACTACAACACTGAAGGTGATTCCACGTATCAGCACATTGGACGCGGAAACGTTACAGTAACACGAATCTACCCTGTATCGATCACAATCGAAAAGTCTTCTTCCGATCCTTCTATTAGCGGAACAATGCCTAACAGCGCATACGATTTTGCCGGTACAACATACGAGCTTTATGATGGTTCAAACAAGGTCGCTACTTTCGTAATGAAGAGCGATGGAACTACAAATACCGTTTATGAAGGCAGAAGAGGCAAGTCATACACCTTAAAGGAAACTGTTGCCGGTAAGGGATTTGAGCTTGATACCAAGACATACACAATCACAGTTGATAATAACGGAAACATATCGATCAACAACGGTGCAGAAGTCGATAACAACGGCAAGGTAAAGATCGCTAAGGTTAAGGATACACCTGATAACACAAATATCAGTCTCACCAAGGCTTCTGCTAATCCCAGTGTTACGGGCAACAATAGCTGCTACTCTTTAGCCGGTACTTCTTATGGTCTTTACAGTGATTCGGCATGTACGAACAGAGTTGCAACCTTTACTGTTGATGCAAGTGGAAAGACTACTACCACATACAAGACAGCATATGGCAAGACCTATTACCTCAAGGAGATCACTGCAGGTAAGGGCTATAAACTTGATGCTACTACTTACACTGTTACGGTCGATAAGAACGGCAATGTCACTGTAAATAATGGTGCTACAATTACCGTTTCAGGAAATACGGCTTATATCAATGTAAAAGATGTACCTGGACGTGACCCTCTTAGCCTTAACCTTAGAAAGATCGACAAAGACGGAAACGTCATTCATAATGCAACTCTTTCGGGGGCTGTATTCAGAATCTATTACTACGCTCAGGATCTCGGAGCCTCTGGCAATAACAATGTAACAGCAACTGTTATCTACGATGTAACAATCAACGGTAGCTCAGCAAAAATATCATTGTCAGACCTTAAAGCTCTTACTCCTGTTGGTGGAAGCGATCCGAACTATCTGAAGAACCTTCCTTCTGACTGGACTCAGTTCCCTTATGGTACAGTTCGTATACAAGAGATTAAGGCACCTGTAGGATACCGTGTCAACGATCAGGTTATCAGATATAGACTCGGACAGACGGGATCAAACAGACAGCCTATTATTGAAAGCAGCTCGGCTTACGGTAATCGTAACTATTGGAATCTTCAGCAGGATGGTTCCTGGGATCTTACAGAACTTCCTATTGTAGGAAAGTACTCCCTTACCAAGACTTTGGAAGATACCAACATCACCTCTTCCCTTTCCGGTTTCAAGTATGAGCTTTATAACACAAGTTCTCAGAGCTCTCCGGTTCTTATCGCAACAGGTGTCTCTCAGTCTGACGGCAAAGTGCTTTGGACTTATGAGATCCACTATTACGAGAATCAGGGAAATACTGATTGTTATCACAAGACAACATACGAACTTGAGCTCATTGCTGCCGAAAAAGATTCAAGCGGTAAGGAAGTTGCCGTTCAGTATGAAGTCAGAGAGATCAAGTCTTCCATAGAGAAGGCTTACGGAAATACAGATATTCCGTTCACTTACTCCGCGCCTGTCACAAACGGCAAGGCTTGGACAAACGCTTCAACTTATTTCTATAAGTCAGTAACCGTTGCAAGCGAAGCCGTTACCCGTGAAGGTGTTACGAACAATTACGAGTTCACAGGTCTCAGCGTTAAGAAGGTTGTTCCTTCCGGCAACCCGTTTGATACAACAAAGGTCACTTTCAAGATCTATAACACAGACGGCGGCAAGGATACTCTTATCGCAACCGGTTCTGTTGACTCCAAGGGTAATATCACCTGGACAAGAACACAGACATCCGGTTACGGCACTACACCTAAGACAAGCGTTAATGTTATCAACTACCTCCCGTTAGGTCACTACCGCGTAGAGGAATCCTGGAACAAGTCCTATGTCAACGCCAACGGTAATTCCATCCTCATTGAGGAAAGGAATAACAGCGGCTGGACAAAGACTGAAACAAGTACGTCTTATACGTATTCCTACAATGTCGATCTTTCCGCCAAGTCTAACGACGGCAAGATTAAAGATATTTCCGTTGAGAACGAAAGAGAAGTTCAGGAATTCAACCTTTCCAAGGAAGTTAAGGTTGCAGAAGATGCTTCAACGATAAAAGCTGAGCTGTATCTCACAGTCAACAACCAGAGCATCCTCATCGCTACAGGCACATGTAAGACAAACGGTGTCGGCACTTACGGCTTTACTTGGGATTACAAGGGAACTCACAAAACCATTGATGGTATCGATACTCTCGTATTGCCTGTCGGTAAGTACAGAGTTATCGAGTATTGCCCGGAAACATACTACAAGGAGACTAAAGTTCCTTATACCTATATGACTCCTTCAGGCTTTACTGCAATGACTGTTAACGGCAAGCTCCGGTTCTATAAGGATTTCGAACTTAAGGCCGGAACTTACACAACACTCAAGTCTTCCGTAACTAATGTAAGGATCGAAGGTTCGTTCGACATTATCAAGGTCGAGCGTTCAGAAGATGGTAAGAACAAGACGTTCAACTTCGAGGTCTACTACAGAGGAAACGGTGACAAGGCTTCCGATACAGCAATACTCGTTGAGAAAGTAACGATCACAACTGTTAACGGTAAGGGTTCCGAATCTCTTTCCAAGCTCCCTGAAGGCTGGTATGAGATCCGTGAAGTCGGTACTGCATCCGGTTGGACAGCTCGTTGGGCTAATGAAGCTTCCGTTGCAAACGGTAACAAGTTGATCCATCTCTCATCTGATAACAGAACAAAGGCTACTCCTACTATCAGCGACGGCGTAAAGGAAAATGGGGCTGATATCAATGCTGTCCTCATTTACAACGATGTAGCACCTGAGATCAAGACAACTTTGGTCGACAGAGCAACAGAAGAACATATTGCTTCTTACTCTGAAAAGGCTGAACTTGTCGATACGGTTTCTTATAAGCACCTTTTGCCTGGACATTATGTAATGTCCGGTGTTCTTATGGATAAGGACAGCGGAAAAGCGCTCTTAGATAAGGATGGTAAGGAGATCGTTGCTTCTGCCGAATTTGATGTTTCGGTTGTTAAGGATGA
>JAFWQC010000033.1 GCA_017509245.1 Clostridiales bacterium
GAACAACCCCAAGGACGAGAATGCCGGCACACGTAAGGTCTCCTTCTCCAGAGAACTCTGGATCGAATCAGAAGACTTCATGGAAGAACCTGCTCCCAAGTACTTCAGACTCTTCCCCGGCAACGAGGTGCGCCTCAAGTCTGCTTATGTAGTTAAGTGTGTTTCCTGCGATCATGATGCTGAAGGCAACGTTACTGCAGTTTACTGCACATACGATCCTGATTCAAGGGGCGGCAACACAGCTGACGGCAGAAAGATCAAGTCCACGATCCACTGGGTTGACGCAAACAACTGCGTTGACGGTGAGATCAGACTTTACGACAGGCTCTTCACAACAGAGCAGCCTGACCTTGCTGACTGCGATTACCTTGACTTCATCAATCCTAATTCTCTTGAGATCGTCAAGGGCGCCAAGCTCGAAGCATTCCTCAAAGATACTAAGCCTGCAGACAGATTCCAGTTCTTAAGAACAGGCTACTTCTGCGCTGACTCCAAGGATTCAACACCTGATCACCTCGTATTCAACAGGGCGGTATCGTTGAAGGATTCGTACAAACCAGATTAAGCATAATAATACCCCGCACTTCGAACAGTATTTGCGTGAACGCAAATAACTCGTGCGGGGTATTATTATGCTTGTATTGAGCCAAGAAAATCCTTGGTGATTGCGGCGATTTCCTTTGCGTTATTTCTATAAATGATATGTGTTCCGTCCAGGATTGAATAGGAATCCGTCGCACCGACCCGCTCAAGGTGTTCCATATGATATTGTTCACCGGACATATTGCCCGCTTTATGCGTATAGGTATATCCGGATATGATCTTGTAGTACGGAACTTCAGAAGGGTATTCCAGTGCCATTACATCGTTTATATAGTCACCCATATTAATGGAAGTATCTATAAGATTGCTGTTTATTGCAAATCCCTGATAGACAATGTAGTCATCCACCTCTTTTGGGGTATAACCATATTCTTCTATCCATTGCTTCTTGTTTGTTGTCAGCATTGTATTTATCTCGACACCGCAGAAACCCTGAAATCCGTAAAGAACCGGAATAACCTTTTTCATAATGGCCGGCATATCTCCGCTATATGCGGATGAACTTCCGTCCAGAGAGATAATTGCCTTTACTTCATCGGGATATAACGATGCGTAGTATTCACAATATAAACTCGAGATCGAATGCGGCATTAATACATACGGTCCTTCTATATCCGCATTTTTGAGGACTTCCCGGATCTCTTCAACATAATTGCTGCAGGTCCTCTCTCTGCTTGTCTCACTGCTGAACCCGACTCCGAAATAGTCCACACAGACCACTTGGTTATCTTTGCTCAATTCTCTGATAAGCGGAGCAAAACCAGCACTCGGCAAGCCATCACCTAAGCCCGGAAGCAATACGATCGTATTCTCTCCTTCACCGGCTTTTGTTATATGCATTTTCCCGTCAAACACATCCACCAGTTCCCCATATGGCTGAATCTGTTCATATCTCTTTTTGAAATATGTGGCATGCAGCAAAGCACATAATAGCGTTGATACTACCAGTACCCCGATGAAACCCAACACGATGTATTTGATTATCTTACCTATCCTTCTCTTACCTGTCTTATTTTTCATTCTATTCACTCCCCTATCATTAGTATTAAATAATCCATGCAAAACTAAGCCCCGGCAGGAGCTGTCATGGAATAAAGAGATTTCCTGAATTAATTAAGAAGCGATGTCTTTCCTGTCACCGCCCCAAACTTCTACACAAAATCCTTTGTGACCACATTGTGTGCATGTAAGCTTACGGGTCGTAGGCGTATGATTTGCCCATAGCACATCTTTAAAAGCGGGTCTGAAAACCTTGTGGCATTCCGGACAAATGTATTTCACATTATTGTAGTAGTACCGGCATAACAGAATTACCAAAGGGACTGCCACCAATAAACAGACAGCAAACGGCCACCAAATACCTTTGACGATCCAGAGAATGATGGCAAACCATTCCAGCACCAGGAGCGGGATTTCTGTCAGTAACACAATCCGGCGCAGTTTTTTCAGTTTTTCCTTGCTTGCCATTATGACAGCTAAGTCACCGATGGTTTCAAGAGAGAAAGCCGCACGGTTTTTCAGTCCGGTTTTCAATTCATGCAGCTTTTCCAGCTTTTCCTTTTTCTCGGAGATCTCATCGGAAAGAGCCGATTCCTGCTGTTCGATCAGCAACCCGATCAACTTCTCAGGATGCTCTTCTTTAAGGATCTGAGAAATAGCGTTGATCGGAATATCCATCTCCCGAAGAAAACAAATAACCTTCATCAGTTTCAGATCATCTTCTGAATATAGTCGTCTTCCGCCTTCGGAAAGCGCGGTTGGGATCAGAATGCCTCTGGCATCATAATATTGAACCGTCCGGACTGTTACACCACAAAGCTTTGCAATCTCTCCTGTAGTGTATTTTGACATAGCTTTTAACCTCCTTTCGACATGTATCCTACAACATGACGCTGCGTAACAAGCAATACCTTACGCGAGGGAAATAATGGAATTATTTATGAATTTCAGGCAGACTAAGCATTCTGTCTAATGCTTCATTTACAACGCTTCTCGGGCAAGCGATATTCATTCTGATAAACTGCCCGGCCTTCTTTGAAAAGAACGTACCCTCAGAAAATCTTATGTGCACCTTATCAAGGAAAAACTTCGAAGGATCGTCCAGACCCATAGCAGATGCATCTATCCACATCAGGTATGTGCCTTCGATATCGGTTACCTTGAGTTTTGTGCCTTCAAGACGGCGCTTAACCAGTCCGACGTTGCCCTCAAGATAAGTGATAAGCTCGTCCATCCACTTATCACCATAAGTATAAGCGGCTCTGGTCGCAACAAGCCCCATGATGTTTAATCCGAACGCACCGGTCGAAAAAGCATACTTGTCTACAGCCCTTCGCATCGAGTCGTCTGCAATAACGATATTTGCTGCCTGAATCCCGGCAATGTTAAATGACTTGGTTGCAGATGTGCATGTAACCGTAATCTTCTTCAATTCTTCTGACAAAGAAGCGATCGGGATATGCTTATGACCGCTATATAAAAATCAGCATGGATCTCATCGCTGACGATGATCATGTGATTTTTGAGACAGATATCGCCTACTTTCAAGAGTTCTTCTCTGGTCCATACGCGTCCTGCCGGATTATGCGGATTGCAAAAGATCAGCATCTTAACGTCATTCTCACGGACCTTCTTCTCAAAGTCATCAAAGTCGATCTCATAACGAGAGCCCTTCATGACAAGATCTGATATGACAAGGTTTCTGCCGCTGCCCTTTACCGCTCTGCCGATAGGACCATAAAGCGGCTCAAAGATGAGAATGCTGTCGTTCACTTTAGTAAGCGCATTTATCGAATCTGAGATACCGAGCACAACGCCGGGCATCTTTAAGACAGTTTTGGGATCTACATCCCAGCCGTATCTTCTCTTATACCAACTAACAAGAGCATGGTCATAGGATTCATCAGCTTCAGAATATCCGTACACGCCTCGTTTTGCCTGCTCTACAAGAGCATCAACGACTTCGTCAGGGGTTCTGAAATCCATATCAGCGACCCACATGGGAATAAGGTCATTGATACCTTTTATCCTCGCATGCTTAAGATCTTCCGGCGTATTTCTATCTATCAGTTCGTCAAAGTTAATCATAACGTTTCCTTAGGTTCCTCCTGGCACAAAGCAATATATAATCCCACGAACGAGTTATTTGCGCCAGCAAATACTGTTTGAAGTGAGGGGATTGTATAATTGCGACTCAAATCCTGACCGAAGTACGGGAGTTGTTTATTAGTATCCTGCTAGGAATGCTTTCGTTCTCTCCTGCTTAGGATTCGTGATGAGATCGTACGCGGGACCCTCTTCGACGATGACACCGCCGTCCATAAATACGATTCGGTCAGCTACATCGCGCGCGAAGCTCATCTCGTGTGTAACGATTACCATTGTCATCTTCTCGAGGGCGAGTTCCTTTATTACGGTAAGAACGCCCTTTGTGAGCTCAGGATCGAGGGCCGATGTCGGCTCGTCAAAGAATATGATCTCGGGATTGGTAGCAAGGGCTCTTGCAATTGATACACGCTGCTGCTGTCCGCCCGAGAGGTTGCAGGGATATTCGTTGGCTTTTTCCTTGAGGTCCATCTTTTCGAGGAGCCCGTGGCATATTTTTTCTGCCTCTTCCTTAGACTTCTTATGAACGTGGATCAATGCTTCCGTTATGTTTCTATGAACAGAGAAATGCGGGAAGAGATTGAAGTTCTGGAAGACGAGGCCGAACTTGGAGCGGATCTCTTTTTCGCGCTTCCTGTCGCAATATACGGCGCGGCCGTCTTTGTCTTCGCAGAGAACGTCTCCGCCGATCACGATGCGTCCGCTGTCAACCTTCTCCAGAGTCGTTGCACATCTGAGCAATGTCGATTTGCCGCCGCCGGAGGGGCCGATGACCGCTACGACTTCGCCGCGCTTTACCTGCATAGAGATGCCTTTAAGGACCTCCAGATCGTTGAAGGATTTATATACGTCTTTTATCTCAAGAACGATGTCGTTTTTTGCGTCAGACATTACGGCACCTCCATCAGGAATAGTAGGACATGGATTTCTCCACGCCGTTCAGGATCATCTCGATCACCAGGTTCATCACGTAGTAGAACGCGCCTGCGACTATGAAAGGCATAACGGAAACCTGCGCCGAAGCTGCTGCTGATGCCTTGGTGAACATCTCGGTTACCGAGAGGACCTGTGCCAGGGACGTGTCTTTTACAAGAGTGATGATCTCGTTGGATACAGAGGGCAAGACTCTTTTTACGACCTGGGGAAGGATAATCTTGAAGTATGTCTGCATTTTCGAGAAGCCAAGGACTGTCGCAGCTTCATACTGCCCCTTGGACATCGACTGGATGCCGCCCCTGAATATCTCGGCAAAATAAGCGGCATAGTTCAATGAGAATGCGATTATCGTTGCTATGAACCTGTAATTGAATGGGCCGACCTGTATGCTGCCCAGATTGACGCCGAAGATATAATAAGGTCCGAAATAGACCAGGAGCAGCTGGAGCATCAGAGGCGTGCCTCTCAGGATCGAGATATATAGCCTGAAGAATGCTGAAACAATGAATATCTTGGACATCCTGCCCTTGGCGACGAGAAGTCCCAGCGGGATGGAAAAGATCAATGTGAAACCGAAGATCCCGAACGTGAACTGGAATCCC
>JAFWQC010000034.1 GCA_017509245.1 Clostridiales bacterium
GAACAACCCCAAGGACGAGAATGCCGGCACACGTAAGGTCTCCTTCTCCAGAGAACTCTGGATCGAATCAGAAGACTTCATGGAAGAACCTGCTCCCAAGTACTTCAGACTCTTCCCCGGCAACGAGGTGCGCCTCAAGTCAGCTTATGTAGTTAAGTGCGTTTCCTGCGATCACGATGCTGAAGGCAACGTTACTGCAGTTCACTGCACATACGATCCTGATTCAAGGGGCGGCAACACGGCTGACGGCAGAAAGATCAAGTCCACCATTCACTGGGTCGATGCAAACAACTGCGTTGACGGTGAGATCAGACTCTACGACAGGCTCTTCACAACAGAGCAGCCTGACCTTGCTGACTGCAATTACCTTGACTTCATCAAGCCTAATTCTCTTGAGATCGTCAAGGGCGCCAAGCTCGAAGCATTCCTTAAGGATACAAAGCCTGCTGACAGATTCCAGTTCTTGAGAACAGGTTACTTCTGCGCAGACTCCAAGGATTCAACACCTGATCACCTCGTATTCAACCGCGCTGTATCTTTGAAGGACAGCTACAAACCCGAGTAAAGCACACCGGTAATTCAAGCAAAAGGGCTGCCGTAACAGGCAGCCCTTTTTCGATACTTCAAAAAAGCTTTTGATCAAACAGCTATATAAGCTCCCGCCTGTGCTTTCCACATGTCAGCGTACTTGCCGTTCATTGCAAGGAGCTGCTCATGGTTGCCTTCCTCAACTATCTTTCCGTCTTCAAGCATGAAGATATGGTCAGCGATCCTTGTGGTTGACAGACGGTGTGAAATGAAGATAACAGTCTTATCTCCCGTCGCACCAAGCATTGCATGGTTAAGCTGATACTCTGCAATAGGATCAAGCGCTGATGACGGCTCGTCGAGTATCATGAGGCCTGCATCCTTATAGAAAACACGTGCAATGGCAAGCTTCTGTGATTCACCGCCGGAAAGATTTAAGCCCTTCTCATCAAACTCCGTCGTAAGCATGGTATCCAGACCCTTAGGAAGTCTCATTGCTCTGTCATAAAGGCCGCTGTCCCTGAGTGAAGATATTATCTTTGCTTCGTCAGTATTTTCGGGAGGTGCAAGAACAACATTTTCCCTGACGCTTCCAGCAAAGATATTGAAGTCCTGGAAGACTGCGCCAATTGAGTCTCTGTAGGATTCGAGATCGTATTTCTTTATGTCAGTACCGTCAGTTTTGATCGTACCAGAGGTCGGATCGTAAAGGCGCATCAGGAGCTTAACAAGAGTAGTCTTTCCTGCACCGTTATAACCGACAAGAGCTATCTTGCGGCCCGGCTTGATATAAAGACTGATGTCGTTGATTACTGCGGGAGAATCAGGCTTATATGAGAACGTTACATTCTCAAGATCGATCCTCTTTGCAGCCTTGGTGGCTTTCTCATCACCTTCTGAAACGATCTTGGGCTTTGTATTGAGAAAGTCCCTGATCTTCTGGATATAAAGGCTGGTCTCACACGAAGCAGGATAAGTCTCGGTGAAGACGTTCATGCCGTGTTTCAGTCTTCCAAAAGAATTGTAGAGAATCGCGAGCGTTGCTATTGAAACACTCTTTGTAACAACGGCCATAACGACCAGATATGCGATATATATGGTGTCGCAGATAAAAAAGTTCGCGATATGCTTTCGCATGAACTCGATAAAGAAACGCTTTCTCGAATACTTCCTGTCGGTTTCAATTATCTCTTCAGATGCTTTGTCAAACCTGTCATACATAATGCCTGCAACATCAGGGTTCATTCTGAGTTCCTTAGCATAATCGCTCAGGTAGAACATACGCTCAATATAATTGCGCTTACGCTCCGAAGGATTCCTCTCGATCCTTGCCTTGTAGTTGACCTTAATGAACATCTGGTTGAACACATAGCCCAAAATGAATGAGACAATTACAAAAAGGATCGACGGCTTATCCTTCAGGATGAAGTAGATTCCGTTTGAGGTAAAAGCCGTTAAACCGCTTAAAACGCTGATTACAAGGCCTTCAAGCTCATCGATCTGGTTATCGACCTCAGACAGCGCCAAAACCTGGGAGTCATAGAACTCCGGATCATCGTAGCACGAAAGGTCGACTTTAGAAGCTCTCTCATACAGCATGATCTTGATCTTCTCTTTTACTTTCGGACGTTCTTTCTCCATAATGTAATCGCCCGAGAATGCGGTAAATACCATGCCAAGCGTTATCGCTGCGGCAAGGACGATGATGACCCAGAAGACCTGCTCAAAGGGGTATCCCTTTTCGGCAGCTTCGAGCACGTAACCTATTCCTACCGTGTGCTCGAAAAAAATCGACAGCTGTCCTCTGACCGCATCGACCGCAGGTATAATGACGAATGCAGGTGACGCTTTGAGCATCAGCTTCAAAAGAAACAAGTTATTCTTCAAAACAACGGAAACCGGCTGTTTGGTCTTCTTGTCTGAAGGGTCTTTTTGACCATTGCTCATAAGATCACCTCCTCTTCATTTTCTATAGCAAGGTAGTTCATCGCCTGACGCTTATACATCTCGCAGTATCTTCCTCCGAGTGCGATGAGTTCCTTATGTGTGCCTTCCTCGATAAGGCGGCCGTTTTCGAGCATTAGAACGCGGTCGCAGTTTTTGACGGAAGACAGTCTGTGAGAGATAAAGAGCATCGTGTGATCTTTACCTTCATTGATGATGTTTTTGAAAAGCTCATACTCTGCAATAGGATCGAGAGCGCTCGAAGGCTCGTCGAAGATCTTTACGGGAGACGGTTTGGCAAAGGTTCTCGCTGCTGCAAGTTTCTGATTCTGACCACCGGAGAGGACCGCGCCTTTCTCATCAAACTCCTTGGTCATCATCGTATTGATACCTTCCGGAAGTGACTCGATCTTATCGAGGATGCCTGTCTTTCTGAGGCTGGACTTTACGACTTCCTCTTCGTTCTCCACATGTCTTCCCATCATGACATTCTCTCTTACTGTCATTCCCAAGATCTTGAAATCCTGGAATGTTGTAGCGAATAATTCGCGGTAAGAGCGGAGCTCATATTCCTTGATGTTAATTCCGTTTAATAAGATCTCTCCTGATAAAGGATCATAGAACCTGAGCAAAAGTTTGATGATGGTTGTCTTTCCGGCGCCGTTATGACCGACAAGTGCAACTGCCTCATCTTTATTTATCTTGAAAGACATATCCTTGATCGTCTCTTCATCCTTATATGAGAAGCATACATTTCTGAACTCTAAAGTCTCAAACTTTTCAGGAATGATTCCTTTCTGATCTTCAGGGATCTTCTCTTCATACTCCAAAAATCCACGGAGGTTATTTATGAAAAGTCCGTTCTTGATAAGCTTGCTTATGTCTTCGAAAAGTCTGATAAGGATCCATGTCGCAGCAACCATAAGGCTCGTCATGATGGTGAGTTGTGCGAGCGATATCGTTCCTGCAACCTGCTTTTTGTAGAAAGCATAGATAAGTACGCCTTCGAACATAACAGTGAAAGTAAACGTGATCTTCAAAATGTTCAGGTTCATATTCGGGAATGCAAACTTAACCGCAACTTTTATGTTTTCGGCAGTTGCTTCGCCGTAACGGCGCTTTAAGATGTCAAACACTTTGCTGAGCCTTATTTCTTTCGCGCCGTCAGGAAGATACATCATTCTGTTGACGTAATTTAACACCTTGTTATTCGGCGCCTGCTCACGGTAGCGCTTCAGCTCGTATTTGCTTTTCAGGTTGCCGAATACAAAATTACCGATGATCGGCGACAGGATGAATATGACCGACAGCTTGTCGATGTCGAACATCAGCTTAAAGACGCAGACAGTCGCAACGGCACCGATGATCGCACCGTTGAAACTTTTTACGATCTCCATTACTTTATCGGATGAACCGTCTATGGCCATCGTGTATTTGTTATAGAACTCCGGTTCTTCATAACACCTTAGTTCTACATTCCTGGCCTTCGCAAAGATCTTCTTGTAGATTCCGTTATGAAGTTTTGTGCCTTCGATTATGAACGTGACCTGCTGCGTATAAGCATCGTATATCTTAAGCACGAAAAGTATCGCCGCACTTATCGAAATGAATAAGAGGATCGGCTTAAGACCTTCTCCCCTGTCCAACGCTTCGATTATGATCCTCAGAAAATAGCCGTCAAAAAACACCCATTCGGCATAGCCGATCAGCATGCAGAAGAATGCGCCGATCAATGCGGGTTTGCTGAACTGTCCTGCAAGTTTTATGGCATAGACGTCATTCTTAAGCGTCTGCCATAAAGACAGCTTCTCCTTCTTGTATATCCCCATATTTCAAAATTATCTCCCAAAAACAACATGCAACGTATTATATATTAAGTCTTTAACTTTCTTCCATGAAATTTCGGGGTATCATATCACGTTTTTTATATCGTTGCCTGCCGTACAACTTCTTTACCCAGAAGGGTAATCGCCTGTTTGGGACAATTATTTACGCATCTGTAGCACATCGTGCATTGGGAGCCCGCGGCGGTCTTGCCTTCTGTGAGCTTAAGGTTCTGTGCAGGACAGTTTTTCGCGCAGATTCCGCAGCCGACACACTTATCCGTGTTGATCTTAAGCTTATCTGTATATCCCATTGCCTTGTTATAAAACCAAGTCGAGAACAACCCCAAGGACGAGAATGCCGGCACACGTAAGGTCTCCTTCTCCAGAGAACTCTGGATCGAATCAGAAGACTTCATGGAAGAACCTGCTCCCAAGTACTTCAGACTCTTCCCCGGCAACGAGGTGCGCCTC
>JAFWQC010000035.1 GCA_017509245.1 Clostridiales bacterium
GGGAAGTCGGTTTTCAGCCAAAAACGACTTTTTGCTCGACTTTTTCAACCCCAAAAGTCGGACAGGAAGTCGAGCATTGGTAGAGGCACGAGCCAACAAGCAGACCCAACACAAAGTCGAGCATTGGTAGAGGCACGAGCCAGGAAGCAGACCCAACGCGAAGTCGAGCATTACAAAAAAACACCCCGCAAGGAAAACTCCTCACGGGGCGAATTAAGCAATTTACAAATCAGATTACTCTTCTGTCTTTGCTTCCTCAGCAGCCTCAGGCTCCTTGGGCTCAACCTTAACAGCCTTGGATGCGAGATATTCAACAGTCTTTCTTGCGCGGATGGAATCCTTGATGAATGCGGAATCCTCGCCGATGGACTTCTTTACTTCGTCAACCTCGATCTTATATGTGTTAGCGATAGATGTAAGCTCTTCGTTGTAATCTTCCTCAGTAACCTCAGGATCGAGCTTCTCTGTGATCTTCTCGATAACGAGTGAAGACTTAACTCTTACTCGTGCCATGGGTTCAAGAGACTTCTTGAAGTCATCCATGCTCTGGCCAACATACTGGAGATACATATCAAGGCCGATGCCCTGGTTGGACATACGAGCTGCCTGATCGTCAGCCATCTGCTCAACTTCGTTCTGAACCATCGGCTCAGGAATGTCGATCTCGCAGTTGTCGCATACGGCACGTACTGTCTCGTTCTCGAAGCCAGCCTTGTTGTCCTTGTCAGCTCTCTCCTGCTGCTTAGCTCTGATGTCAGCCTTGAGCTCGTCAAGAGTATCGAACTCGGAAACGTCCTTTGCGAACTCGTCGTCGAGCTCAGGAATGATCTCTGTCTTGATAGCGTGAATCTTTACGTTGAATGCTGCGTCAGCGCCCTTGAGATCTTCAGAGTGATAATCTTCAGGGAACTTTACTTCGATAGTGAATTCCTCACCAACATTGTGACCTGCAACCTGCTCCTCGAAGCCCGGGATGAAAGAGTGTGAACCAAGCTTTAAGTTGTAGTTCTCGCCCTTGCCGCCTTCGAATGCAACGCCGTCCTTGAAGCCCTCGTAGTCGATAGTAACTGTGTCGCCTTCCTGTGCTGCACGGTCTTCAACTTCCTCAAGGGAAGCATTTCTCTTTCTCATGCGCTCGATCTCAGCGTCAACGTCCTCGTCTGTAACTACCTGATCCTTGAAGGGAACTTCAACGCCCTCATACTGGCCAAGCTCAAACTCAGGCTTAACATAAACAGAGATCGTGTACTTGATGCCGTTCTCGTTGATGTCTGTTACATCCATCTCAGGTCTGGAAACAACCTTGAGGTCGTGCTCCTTGACTGCTTCAGGATACTGGGTATTAGCGATCTCGTTCATAGCGTCCTCATAAAGAACGCCCTCTCCGTAATACTGGCAGACAAGCTGATAAGGAACCTTACCCTTACGGAATCCGGGAACCTGGAAACGGTTCTTGTTCTTGTTGTAAGAAGCCTTTAAGGCCTTGTCCCACTCTTCCTTGGTTGACTCAAGGCTGATGACTACCTGAGAGTGCTCTTTCTTCTCAATTGTGGATGCCATGTTATATCCTCCAAATTATTAATTATTTATATATAGCCGAGAATGAATTGTATCACAGCACGGCGAAAAAATGCAATATTAAACTACGGTAACTTGTATGCCTTTGAGGACATCAAGCGTTGCCTGATGAAGCTTGGGGTCGAAGGAAGCCGTGAGGGCGGAATTCACGATGACCTCTGCCTCGGGTGCGGCTGCTTTTGCTATGACCGCATTAGAAAGCACGCAGATGTTGGATACGAGGCCGCAGAGTTCGATCGAGCTGATGTCTGAAGCGTTCTCTTTGATGTATTCTGCAAGTTCGATGCTTCCGAAGCAGGGCTTCTCGAAAACCTTTCTTCCGGAGAGCAGTGGCTTTAATTCCTCACAGAGGCCGTGGCCTTCAGAACCTTTGAGGCAGTGCGGAACGGGAAGGTTCTTTCCCTCCTGTGTCTCCATATAATTTTCGAAATGGGTATCGAGCGTATAAACTATCTGACCGCCTTCTGCTTCGAACTCCTTGATCTTTTCGATGATTCCGGGAATGATCCTGTCTGCACCTTCAAAACCGAGGGCACCGTCAACGAAATCCTTCTGCATGTCGACAACAATGAGAAGCTTGTACATGTTCCACCTCCAGAATGTAATAAAAAAAGCTGCCCGCATACGCTGACAGCTTCTTGACTGGCGCGCCTAGCAGAGCTCGAATCCACAACCTTCTGATCCGTAGTCAGACGCTCTATCCAGTTGAGCTATAGGCGCATATATCCATTGGGCTTTCCCAATAGCCTAATAATGATATTACTTGACGGCTTGAATGTCAATCTCGTTTTGGTTAGAATACAGACGCTTTATAAAAGCATATGGGAGATAAGAATTTGAACACATACGATCCGGATACACAGTTAGTAAAAGAACTTGCACTTATAAACGTAAGAGAATTGGGCGGAATGCCTTTAGCAGGCGGCAAAACTTTCCGCAAAGGAATATTCTTGAGATCAGGCTCGCCTGAATGGCTCACAAAAGAACAGGTGAACGAAGTCAAAGATTACGGCGTTAAGACCGTTATCGACTTAAGGGGTGAAGCCGAGGTGGCCCAGTCCCCCAACCCGTTCGCAAAAGATCCTGATGTCACTTTTTATAACATCCCGCTCCTGAACGGCAATCCGAACAACACCAGAGACGAGACCATGGAATACATAAGGACCCACACACTCGGCGATTACTATGTCATAATCGCTGAAGAGATGGGCGACAGACTCGTAAAGATCATGAGGATATTGCTTAACAGCGACGGTCTTCTTCTGTTCCACTGCCAGCACGGCAAGGACCGCACCGGCGTTGTCGCTGCCCTTCTTTACCTTATCTGCGGTGCCTCGCGCGAAAATATCATCAGCAACTACAAAGTCTCATACGAGTACATCAAGGATTTCCTCGCGCCCCTTATCAGGAGAGTGCCGGAAGATATCAGGCATGCATTCAGGTCTGATGCTTCTAACATGGAGAAGTTCTTAGGTTATCTCGACAGCAAATGGGACGGCAGTGCTGTGAATCTTCTTACGGCAAACGGCCTTACACATGATGAGATCAACGCACTTAAGGCTAAGTGCATCGAAGGGTAATTGAACCCGGAACCGGCGGAATAACAGAAAGGATCAGCCTCTTAATGCTTGATCGCTTCGCCTACACGGATCCTCGTAACGTTATCGTATTCGTCGAAGCGGAATGAGAGGATGAACTCACCGTCACCATTTTCGAACGAGCCGACAAAATCAGATTCGTCGATCATGGGATAGATCAGGAGAAGCTCTGAAAGGTTCATTCCGATAAACAGCTCATCGCCGAGATTGAACTTGTCGTCCTTGCGCAGGACAACGGACGAAAGGCGTCCGGAGCTCCACTGACCCGAAGATGTGTCACCCTCAAGCTTTAAGGTCATGCCGTCATAAGTAAGGACTATGACACCGGGATCATAAGATACGACGATAGGATTGCCCAGGAGTTTATAGAGCTCGTTGGCAGTATATGTCGAACCCAGTCTGAGCCTTCCGCCGGCGGCTCTGGAAAGACGGATCTCATTGATGACGACGGGGATCTCATCTTCAAGGAAGAAATTACCGTCATTCTGGAGCCTCAGGTCAACAGTCTTCGAAATGATCTTCTCACCATCTTCCGATAAGACTTCCGGAATGTAATACTGAACATGCGTCGGCGAGAAAAGCCTCAACTGATAATTGCTGAGGTTCGACTTGACCTTGAGTCTATAGTAATCGGCAATATACTGCGCCTTCCCGTGGATTACGGAATTGAGGTAAATGTCGGAATCGTAGGACGACTTGATGATAGCTTCAAGGCCGTCGACATTATCGTCATCGATCATCTCAAAATAGTGGTTGATGTATGAATATGCGATGATCGAATCGTAGATATACCTTCCCGAGATCGAGTAGGAATCGCCGCTCTTGGCGATCGTAAATCTTACGGGTGATGCATAAACATTCTTATCCTTCGAGTAGCAAAGCTCAATGACATCCATGTCACCGTATTTGCTGATCGTCTGGAATGAATCACCTGATTCGGCATCGAAATCGATCATATTGAAATACCTGGTCTTATCTGTATCGTTCAGGATGATGAACGAATCAGCCGTGCCGTGCACCTGCGAACATTGGCGCAGGATCGAACAGTATTCATAAAAGATCGAATAGGACAGGCCGTCTAACTGGTTGGAAGGTATCTTGGCATAGCTGTCGGCAACGCTGCTCTCACTGTTGATAGCATTGGCAACGAGTCTTGCAAGCTCAGTCTCGCTCAGCGAATTGTTGGTGCCGTTAAGACCCCTGAGGTCGTCAATGAGCTGACACCCCGCGATCGAAAATGTGATCCCGGCAAGAACGGACAGGCACAAGACAGCAGCAAGGACTCTGGCGAAAGCCCCTCTTAAAGCCGTCTTAAAGCCTCTTTCCTGCCCTGACATCCTCATTCCTCTCTATGTCTTTTTGCCTGTGCCTCGAAAAGCACCACGCCCGCTGCAACAGCAGCATTCAAACTGTTCACATGACCTGACATCGGGATGGATACCGTGAAATCACAGCACTTCCTGACGCCGTCTCTCATACCGTCACCTTCGCTGCCTATTACAACGACCAGATTGCCTGAATAATCGGCATCATGGTATTCGTAATCGGCATTCATGTCCGTTCCGCAGACCCAGAAGTTCTCTTTCTCCTTGAGTCTTGTAAGTGTCTGGGCAAGGTTCGTGACTCTTGCGACCGGCACGTATTCGATCGCGCCTGCCGAAGCCTTTGCAACCATTGAATCCAGAGCGACGGAACGTCTTTCGGGAATAATGACTCCGTCAACACCGCAGCAATCGGATATCCTGAGGATCGAGCCAAGGTTATAGGCATCCTTTATCTCATCCAGTGCCACGAGAAGAGCAGGTCTTCCCTCATCTCTGCATTTAGATATTATCTCATCAAGATCAGCATAGCTATGAGGCGCAACTGAGGCAATAACACCCTGATGATTATGAGTCGAACTCATCTTGTCGAGAACCTGTCTTGTTGCTCTTGTGACAATGATCCCCTGCTTCTTTGCTTCATCAAGGATCCTGATAAGACCGTGATCCAAAGGCTTGTCGCCTTCGGGCTTCAATATCCAGATCTTATTGAACTCTCTTCCTGCTGCAAGCGCCTCGGTTACTGCATTTCTGCCTTCGAGCTTATCTGTTGAGCCTTCGCCCGCAAATGCCGAATCCTCGCGCTCGCGCTTATATTCAGGCCTTCCGTTAGAAGGTCTCGGCTGGTTTCTTCCCTGGTTATTAAATCGTCTCTTGCCTTTGTCCAATGTCATTCTTCCTTATCTTCAGGTTCAATTTTCGAGCCCGCGATACCGTCACAGATATCAAAGCTCTTATAGATCAGATATTCCATCCTCGGTTCCTCATTATTCAGGAAAAGATACCCGAGGAGCGCCTCAAACCCTGTCGCATACATGTAATCGGCATGATTGGCATTCTTCGATACAGCATGCGGATTTGAATTCTTGCCGCGTCTGAAATAATCAGACTCAATCTCGGTAAGCTCTCCGGCAAGTGCCCTTGCGCTCATTGCCTGCGCTTCAGCCGACACATAACGAACAGTGTTATTATGCATCTTGTTATTGCTGCCGGCTCCTAAAGTCGCTGACTTGCAGCGCGCATAGACTTCATAGATCGAGTCGCCTATGTACGCCAGCACAAGCGGCGAGACTTCACGGAGATCAGCTGCAATAAACGGTTTTATCATACTTATGCCTTCTCGATCTTAAATCCGCCGGGTACGTCTTTTACGGTATAACCCTTTGCCTGGATCTCATCTCTGATCCTGTCAGCTTCAGCATAGTTCTTAGCCTTCTTGGCTTCTGCTCTAAGGTTTGCAAGGTCAGTGATCTCCTGGGGGATCTCATCTTCAAGATCGAGAACGATTCCGAGAACACCCGTAAGTTCCATGATCTTGTCTCTTGCAGCCTTGAGCTGTTCAGCAGAGACTTTGCCCTCCTGAGCTCCGGTGTTGGTCTGACGGACAAGGTTAAAGATATCCGTGATCGCATCAGCACTGTTAAGGTCGTCGTCCATATGAGAGATAAAGCTCTCTGATGCAGCAGTTATGGCATCTGCAAGCACTTTATCTGCTTCGGCATCACCTGCAAAGCTGCCGTTTGCGAGAACGAAATCAGCATTTCTTACGCAGTTGGAGATCCTTCCGAGACTCGTCTGTGCTGCAGCGAGAAGCTCATCAGAGAAATTGATGGGGCTCCTGTAGTGGCCGAGCAAAATGAAGAATCTGATTACGTTATAAGGATACTTCTGAGCGATATCCCTGATCGTGAAGAAGTTGCCCAATGACTTGCTCATCTTCTCGCCGTCGATGTTAACGAAAGCATTATGTACCCAGTAGTTGCAGAAAGTGCAGCCGTTGGCAGCCTCTGACTGGGCGATCTCATTTTCGTGGTGCGGGAAAATAAGATCCTGTCCGCCGCCGTGGATATCGATCGTATCACCAAGGTACTGCTTGATCATGGCAGAGCACTCGATGTGCCAGCCGGGTCTTCCTTCGCCCCAAGGTGAACCCCAGAAAGGCTCGCCTTCCTTCTTGAACTTCCAGAGAGCGAAATCGCCCGGATTCTTCTTGCCTTCGTAAGAAGCCTTGCGCTCACCGCCGCCTGCCTCAAGCTCATCGAGCTTATAGTGTGAGAGCTTACCGTAGTCAGCCTTCTTGGAAACATCGTAATAAACGCCGTCTCCCTCAATGATGTATGTAAAGCCCTTCTCTTCCATGGATTTGATGAGTCCGATGATCGCCTTCATGGAATGTGTTGCTCTCGGCTGAACGCTCTGTCTCTTGATGTTAAGGCCGTCAGCATCAACGTAGTATTCCTTGATGAACCTGTCAGCAAGCTGCTCTACGGTGATACCTTCCTCATTTGCGCGCTTGATCATCTTATCGTCGATATCGGTGAAGTTCTGGACGAAAGTAACGTCATACCCTCTGTATTCCAGATATCTTGCAAGCGTGTCAAAAGTAACGAACGGTCTTGCGTTGCCTAAGTGGAAATAGTTATAGACCGTAGGGCCGCATGCATACATCTTTACCTTGCCGGGCTCTATGGTCTTGAATTCATCTTTGGTTCTTGTCAGTGTGTTATAAAGCTTCATTTATCAGCTCTCCTTCTTATCTATTTGTTTCTTAAGGCCTTCGATCTCGTCCTTAAGGGATTTTATTGTTTGACGCATTTCGCGGATCTCAACTTCAAGAGGGTCTTCAACGTCAGAATGGTCAAGCTCAACAGCATGTGACTTTGAGGTCTTTACGCCGTCTATCTTAACGACCTTGCCCGGAACGCCTACGATCGTGGCTCCGGCGGGAACGTCATGAAGGATTACGGCATTTGCGCCTATACTGGCATTGTCCCCTATTGTTATATCTCCAAGAAGTTTGGCACCTGCTCCGATCAGGACATTATCACCTAACGTGGGATGTCTCTTATGACCTTTTGCATGACCTCTACCGCCTAAAGTAACAGCCTGATAAATGGTACAGTTATCCCCGATCACGGTCGTCTCGCCGATTACAACGCCTGCGCCGTGGTCAATAAATAACCCCCTTCCGATCCGGGCACCGGGATGGATCTCAACACCGGTGTGGAACTTGCCGCGCTCTGATATCCAGCGGGCAAAACCTCTCCACTTGATCTTGAAAAAGAAATGACTGATCTTGTGATATATCAATGCGTGAAAACCCGGATACAAAAAAATAACGCCTGCCACAGAACGGGCAGCCGGGTCTCGTGCCGCTATTTGCTTCGCATCATATAGAAGTCCCATTACTTCTGTTTTCTCCTTAAACCCCCGAAACACAGCGGACTCTGATTGACACCCGGAAATCCAGGGCGGTGCTCAGGTATCTGATCTCAATAGTCCAACTTACAAGGCTTTACATCAAAAAGACAGGCCCAAGCTCCTTATTATGTCATGTAGGTCCAATTTAGAGGCCACCATGTTCGAGTTGATTATATTTTAATATAAAAAGCGGGATATGCCAAACTTGCTTTACGCCAGTAGGAATATCCCGCTTAAGTTGCTTTTATGCTTTGCTTACTTGTTTTCTTATACTTTCAGCTCCACTTCGCTTACTTCAAGGTCATCCTTGTGCGCTGCAATCAAAGGCCTGATACACTCTGTAAGGAATGCATCAACCTGCTCAGGACATCGACCTGTGTAAAGCTTCGGATCTCTTAACTTGATGAGTTCATCCATAGTCATGCCGAACTTGGGATCGGCAGCGATCCTCTCGAGAAGATCGTTGGGCTTGCCCTCGTTCTTAACAACAGAACCTGCCTGCATGGAAAGCTGGCGGATCTCCTCGTGGAGCTCCTGTCTGTTGCCGCCCTTCTTCGTTGCCTCCATCATGATGTTCTCTGTCATCATGAAAGGCAGTTCGTCGAGGATATGCTTTTCGATCATCTTGGGATATACAACAAGGCCGGATACGACATTTGTGTAAATGCCAAGGATAGCGTCAACTGCGAGGAATGCCTCAGGTACTGATATCCTCTTATTTGCAGAGTCATCCAATGTTCTCTCGAACCACTGCTCTGAAGATGTCATAGCAGGATTAAGAACATCAGCGATAACGTATCTTGAAAGCGATGCGATACGCTCAGATCTCATAGGATTTCTCTTGTAAGCCATTGCGGAAGATCCGATCTGGTTCTTCTCGAAAGGCTCCTCGATCTCCTTTAAGTGCTGGAGAAGTCTGATGTCATTAGAGAACTTGTGTGCACTCTGTGCGATGGCTGCAAGCGCTGAAAGCACCGTGAAATCTATCTTTCTGGAATATGTCTGGCCTGATACATAGTAAGAGGACTCAAAGCCCATCTTCTTGCAGATCTTCTTGTCGAGCTCGACGCACTTTGCGTGGTCGCCGTCGAAAAGGTCATAGAAAGAAGCCTGTGTTCCCGTTGTACCCTTGCATCCTAAAAGTTTTAAAGAAGCGATGGCATTCTCTACTGTCTCGAGATCGAAAACAAGATCCTGGAGCCAGAGTGTTGCCCTCTTGCCGACAGTTACGAGCTGTGCGGGCTGGAAATGAGTAAATCCCAAAGTAGGCATCGCCTTATACTCTTCAGAAAAAGCAGCGAGCTTTGAGATAACTACAACGAGTCTCTTTCTGATAAGTGTAAGAGCCTCTCTCATGATGATAATGTCTGTGTTGTCACCAACATAGCAGGATGTAGCACCAAGATGGATGATGGCATCTGCACCTGAACCTTTGACCTGCTTGCCGTATGAATGGACATGAGCCATTACGTCGTGACGGCGGATCTTCTCTTCCGCAGCAGCGTCCTCATAATCGATGTCATCCTTATGAGCTTTAAGATCAGCGATCTGCTCATCGGTGATGTTAAGGCCAAGTTCCTTTTCGGCCTCAGCCAGTGCTATCCAGAGAAGTCTCCATGTGCGGAACTTCTTGTCAGGCGAGAAGATGTACTGCATCTCGCGGCTGGCATAGCGGGAGTTTAAAGGGCTCTCGTAAGTATCTTTCGTCATTATCAAAGATCCTCCAACAATTTATCCACTGCTGTGATTTTAGCACAGATCGAGAGGATTCTGACGGCTTTCTCGATATCTTCGACTCCGGGGAACGAGGGAGCAAGTCTGATGTTTGAATCAGAAGGATCCTTGCCGTAAGGATAGCTTGCGCCTGCAGGTGTAAGAGCAACGCCTGCCTCCTTGCACATAGTTACAATCTTTGTTGCCGTACCGGGCATAGCGTAGAAGCTAACAAAATAACCGCCCTTGGGGTTTGTCCAGTGCCAGAGGTCATCAAATCCAAGCTCCTCATTCAGTACATTCCGGCAAGCCTCAAACTTCGGACGGAGAATAGCCGCATGCTTCATCATGTGCGCATAAACAGCCTCAGCGTCAGGAAGGAATCTTGCGTGAGCAAGCTGGTTTACCTTGTTTGTGCAGATAGTCTGCGCATTGAGGTATTTCTTTGTATATGTCATGTTGTCTTTATTTGCAGCAAAGCAGGAGATTCCGCCGCCCGCAAATGTTATTTTCGAGCTCGACGCAAACTCATAAACCCTGTTGGCATGACCATAAGACTCGCAAAGGGAGAGCATGTCAGGAAGCTTGCCCCACTCGGCTCTGTCCTCTGAAAGATGGTGAACTACATATGCGTTATCCCAGAAGATCCTGAAATCGGGAGCTGCAGTCTCCATCTTCGCAAGTCTCTCGCAAACATCTTCTGAATAAACGACACCGTCAGGGTTGCTGTAGCAAGGTACGCACCAGATACCCTTGACCTTATCGTCCTTGACGAGTTCTTCAACAACGTCCATGTCCGGACCGTCCTCGTTCATCGGAACGGGAATGAGCTCAAAGCCCATTGTCTCGGTAACTCTGAAATGTCTGTCATATCCGGGCGCAGGGCAAAGCCACTTTCTGCCTTCAACCTGTGACCAGGGCTTGGGGGAATCAACCTCACCGAAGACCATTGCGCGCATGATCGCGTCAAACATCTGGTTCAGAGATGATGAATTGCCCATGAAGATATTGTCCTTGTCGGTTCCGAGGATCTCAGCGAAAACCTGTCTGATCTCTTCGATACCGTCAGCAATACCGTAGTTTCTTGTATCCTGTCCCTTGGCAGTCTTGAAACCGTCCTTAAGGACATCATAAATATCGTTAGAAAGATCGAGCTGAACCGGAGACGGCTTTCCGCGTGTCATATCGAGCGTCAGATTAAGTGCCTTACACTTTTCATAGCGTTCATTCAGCTCTTTTCTTTCATTCAAGAGCTCTTCTTTTGTCATCTCACGGTAACCCTTCATGATCGGCCAACCTTCCTAAAAATGAATTTTCGAATTGCAAAACTTGCATTTTGGTCCAAAGGCATCTCCTCAAAACCTCAACAATTATAGTCTATTAACTTATTAAAGCAACTGACAAAACATTCCAAAATGGCATTTCTTTTCTCCAAAAATGCATTTTCAGTCAAATTCGGCACTTTGCACATCAAAAGGGCACAAATTCAACACCGAGTATATTACCTTGCTCATCGTGTGTTACCTTTATCACCTCGAAAACAAGATTTTTCTCGTAAAGCCCCTCCTGCTCGACATAATATTGCGCCGTCCTCATGACTTTCCTGCGCTTTGACCTTACGACCGACTCGTCAGAATCAGGAAATATGCCGATATTAAGCCTCGTCCTCACCTCGAAAATATAAAGGTCGTCATCCTTCTCCGCGATGATATCTATCTCCCCGACGTTATGGACCGCGTAATTTCTGCACCGGATCTTATATCCTTTATCAACAGCAGCTTTCACGGCCGCTTCCTCGCCTTTATCCCCTGTAGTCTTTGTATTTACGGCTATTTTTCTGTTCTTTTTATTCATTTTTCGTCTCCTGAAATATCCTGTTTTTTTGACAATTCACCAAAAATCCTTGATTTTATTGTTTTCCATTCTTTAGTGGCTTAAAATTATCTCATTACACCAAAGGGTTTGTTTATGAGCGTTGGAACTCCGGACATAAAAAATTACTACGAGACTCTCAGCGAGTGCTCCGACTGTAATTTCGATGGCAAGTTCGCAAGATATGCGGATTACCTTTCGATTGCCATGATCGACGACACGGTCTTCATAAACGGCTCTCCTGCTTCAAAGAACGTCGACTATGTAACCGACAATGTGGGCCAGGAATTTTTCGAGACCACATTAGGAGGCAACGAGACGATCTCCATCGTCGTAAGATTTACTTACAAGCAGTTCCCGCCCCAGCAGATGCCCGAGCAGAAGGAATTCATGCAGATCTTCACCTCAAGCGTTGCGAACCTCATCGCAGTCAAGCGTCTGAGCAACCAGTATTCCTACCTTTACAACAACGACATCGAGTTCGGCATGGCAAATGGCAACTACCTGTTCAATTTCCTTGACCGCAAGATCGCTGACGGCACCTCAGTCAACTATTCCGTTGCCTTTATCAACATCAAGCAGGTAAACCAGCTCAACAAATATTTCGGTTCCGACATCGCCGGCAACGCCATCAAAGTCTTCGGCGCCAACCTCAAGAACTTCCCTAATAAGGACAACGGCGAGTGCGTCGCCCACTTTGGCGGAGACAACTTCGTCCTTGTCATCCTGACATCCCGCCTCCCCGAGCTCGAAAAATATCTCTCCGGCGTCCATGTCACACTCACATACGGCGGCGACAAATTCGAGCACATCTTCAGCTGCAGGGCCGGCATCACAACGATCCGTCCCACGCACCGCTTCCCCAACCACATCATGGGCGAGTGCTCGCAGGCTTTCAGCTATTCACGAAAGAACAACGTCGATATCGTTTACTATTCCGAAGAGATCAACGCGTCCAACCACAACAACACCGAGACTCTGACCAAGGCTCTCAATGAGAACAAATTTCTCATCTACTACCAGCCCGTAATCAGTTTTGAAGGCGAAAAGCCGTGCATCCACACGGCCGAAGCTCTCGCACGCTGGCCTTTGGACGGCAAGATCATTTCGCCCGAGGAATTCATCACACTTGCTACCAGCTCAGGTATCGTAACCAAGATCGACTTCTATGTCCTTGAGCACGTTTGCAAGAATATCAAAGTCTGGGAATCCCGCGGTCTCAAGAGCTGCCCCATCACGATCAACTTCTCCGGCCGCCACCTCATCAACACTTCGATCGCGGAAAACATCCTTGAAGTAATCGACAAATACGGCGTTGACCACAGCCTCATCGGCATCGAGTTCTCGGAACCTGACTTCACACAGAGAATGCCCGTCCTCAAAGACGTAAGCCACACCTTAAACGAAGCAGGCGTCCTTGTAACTCTCGACAAATTCAGCACCGGCCAGTCAACGCTTACCCTCCTCCACGACATGGATGCAAGTTACGTTAAGATCGACGCCGGAAGATTTAACCCGGATGACCCGAAAGGCCGCATCATCGCAAACGACCTGATCAACCTCGCCAACATGCTCGGCTATAAAGTAATCTGCGAAGGCATCGAGTCCCAGAAACAGGCCGACGATCTCGTAATGTGCGGCTGTAACCTCTTCCAGTCCTTCTTCTACGACAAGCCCTTGTCCGAAAGATTCTTCGTTCAAAGACTCCAGAATCCTTATTACGATATCGAGCCCTCGAAAATTAAATTCGAAGACACTCCTGCTTCTGATAGTTCTTCAGAAACGTTCTCTGCCGATAAGTCATCCGAACAGTCTTCTGCGGAAACTACTGAAGAAATCTCTGACGAGGTAACCGAGCAGTCTGCTGGTCAGTCATCAGAACAAACCGCAGAACAGCCCGCCGGCCAGCAAGTCGCAGTCAGCGCTCAGGTCTGATTTCCCGTATTCGAATAGTACTCGTTCCTATAGCACTTGCTGCGATTAAGCCGTCAAGGGACGGCTTTGCTTCGCTTCGCGCCCTTGACCGCCCGCTTGCAAGTGCTGTCCGGTGTTCAAGAGGTGCCAAGGCACCTCCTTACACCACAATGCCTGATATCACCTGAAGCAATCGTTGATAATCCTATCAAGCACTTCGGTATTCAGTGGTATTCCATCCGTTTCAAACGTGAAGAACAGCCTGTCATCCTGATATATTCCTGCCAAAGCATAATCATTGATCCTTTTGACCATATCTTTCCCATACTCTGAATCTCCAACCTTTCCGCAGTGTTCAAGATAGAGCACTTTCCTGTCACTCATCCTCAGTATCGTGAAGTCCGGGTGGATTATGACACCTCCAACATTGAGCGGACACTCATACTTATAGGGTATTCCATTGGCAAAAAGTCTGTCCGCAATTAACACTTCCGACTTTGACTTTACAAGATCGCCTTTCAAAGTCTTATATGTGGGCATTCCCTCCTTGACCGGTTTAACAGGATAGGTCTGACTTTCCCACCTTTTCCTGAACTGCTCATCGGTTGGAAAAATAGGCTTAACAAACATCTTACGCTCTTTCGGAAGATGCTCATATACTTCTTCAGCCACAGTTTTTGGATAAGTTTTTAATACTTGTTTCAGTTTTTCTATCTCTTTCTCAGCAGCTCTATTTACTTTTTGAAGATAGTTCTTTTGTATAAGGCTTTCAATTAGTTCTTTATTATCTTTCTTCAACCACTTTTCCTTATTATCACCAACAACCAAGTAGTAATTTGTGTCCTGATCTCTTTTTTTAATTTTTATCCTACCTTCAGGTAATTGATTTAAAGCATCTTTTGTTTTCTCTTCAATTAATTGAATCAGATTATATCTGGATTCAATTTCATTTCTTAAATTTATAATTTGATTCATTTGTACTCCTTTGCTAAATAATCCCAAATATTAAAATTCAATCATTTGGGATACATTTTTGTTAATTTCAACACCCCAAAAATATTGTTATTTGATTTTGGGATACATTTTTTCGTTTTTTGTATCCCAAACCAATGCTTATTTTATTTTTGGGGTACTAAAAGCCCTTAAAATACATCCCATTTTGCTCAAAATGAGCAATTTGGGATTTTTTCACCATTCAATCCGCCGCATCCTTGATGCAGAGAGGTACCTTGCACCTCTTGCCCACCACACTGCACCTGGCGGAAGCGCGGTCAAGGCTGACTGAAAGGAAAGGCTTCAAGCCGTGCCTTGACGGCTGATTCCGGCAGGTGCTACTTTTCGAGTATTTGTGCTATATTATTCTGTAATTCTTAATAATTCAGAGGTAATACTATGATTTCCAAGAAAATGACTGAAGCGCTTAAGGGTGGTTCCGAGATCCGCAAGATGTTTGAGGAAGGCGGAAGGCTTAAGGCTATCTATGGTGCTGACAATGTTTATGACTTCTCTATCGGCAATCCTGACTTGGAGCCTCCGAAGGAAGTTTTCGATGCGCTTAAGGAGCTTGCTGATAATCCCACACCAGGAATGCACGGCTATATGCCTAATGCGGGTTATCCTTCCACAAGGCAGATCGTTGCAGAGAAGCGCGGCAAGGAAGCCGGAATGGAGATCGGTCCTGACGCTATCTGCATGACAGTCGGTGCAGCATCCGCTATGAACGATGTTCTTCACTCTATCCTTGATGCTGACGATGAGGTTATCCTTCTTGCTCCCTACTTTATGGAATACAACGGCTATGTTGCAAACCACAATGGTAAGGTAGTGATCGTTCAGACTGACGATAAGTTCATGCCCATCATCTCAGATATCGAAAAGGCCATCACTTCAAAGACCAAGGCCATCATAGTTAACTCTCCCAACAACCCGTCCGGCGTTGTATATCCGGCTGAGCTTCTTACAGAGCTTAATGAAATGCTCAAGAAGCAGGATCATACGATCTATGTCATTTCCGATGAGCCTTATATCGACCTGGCTTACGACGGAGCTGAAGTTCCCTGCGCGCTCAAATATATCGACAACCTGATTATCTGCTTCTCATGGAGCAAGTCTTTGTCACTGCCGGGCGAGAGAATCGGTTATACGCTGGTTTCGCCGAAGTGCGCTGATTTCGCTGATCTTACAGGTGCAATCGTTCTTTCGAACAGGACGCTTGGAAGCGTTAATGCTCCCGCAATCTGGCAGAAGGTCATCGAGAAGTCGATCTATGCAAAGGTTGACGTTGCGAACTACGAGAACAGAAGAAATCTTCTTTACTCCAATATAGTTGATGCAGGTTTTGATGCAGTTAAGCCTAACGGCGCGCTCTATATCTTCATGAACACACCGAACGGGCTTGCCGACGATGAGTTTGCAGCTATCTGCGCAAAGCACAACCTCCTGCTCGTTAAGGGTTCAAGCTTCGCCCGTCCAGGATACTGCCGTCTTGCTTTCTGCGTATCCGAGACATCGATCAGGAATTCCAGAAAGGCATTCTTCGCTATCGCCGAGGAATTGGGGATCAGCCACAGAGCTGAGCTCTGATTCCAAAATTGGGAATCAGCCACAGGGCTGAGCTCTGATCCGGCATTAGAAAGTGCTGCTCTTTCTCCGGTAATTGAAAGCGCTGAGTTTTATTCCGGCATAACAAAAGATTAAACAAGGGTGGACCGCAATGCAGTTCACCCTTTTCTTTTATCCGCGCCTTACCCGTCTTCTCCTTATCTCAAATGCCAATACGATCGAGACGGCTCCGGTTACTATAAATGTAATCCCTAAGCCAATGATCTTACTGGTTTCGTCAAGGTCTCCAAGTACAGGAATACTTGTTACCGTAAGGCTCTGGTCCATATTGTTCAGGTCATCATGTGACAGGACGTGGATATCTTCTGACTGGATGCCAAGATCTATCTCTTCCTGTGTTGATTTGTCGTAGATGTTCTCGGTGACGAATACCCTGTCGCCTTTTTCGAGATTACCTGAATTGAACTTCAATGTTACGTCCACATAGCCGGACTCTTCCTGCGGTTCAAATTCACAGATCGATACGACATCGTGACCTTTGCTCACAACACTCGTGCCGTCGCTTAACATAAGGCTCGCCTTTGCATAGTATGTCTTGCCTACCTCAAGATTCTCATAATAAACGTGATCCACAATGGTTACGGTCGTATTCTCCCAGAAAGCCTTATTGCCGCCTGAGGTCGTCGCAATGGTTGAACATACAGGTCTTCTTACAGTCTGGTCATTGTCGTTTATATCTTCATGAGAGGCGATGACATCACCTGTAGCTTCAATTTTCAGGCGCTCGAAAATAACCAGCTCGGTCTCATCAAGCGGAACCTTTACATTTTCGAAATGGACCATAACAAAACCTGATGACAGATCCGGTGCAAACGGTGTTTCCTCCGTATAAGTCCTGCCGTCAGGATCGACATAAGTTCCTCCTGTCTTTTTATCTATCAGGGTTCCGGTCAGAATGTAGGACTCACCCGGCGCAAGACCGGAAAAGCTTACTTTATCAGTTATGTTTACCTGTTCAGATAATGTAAGGACCCCGGTATTGGTACTGTCATCCGTTGCCGATGTAGTTATGAATGGTGAGATGTTCACAGTCTGATCTTCGTCTTCAATATCTTTATGCTCTGCAATAGTTATCCCTCTGAACTTTAACGTCTCATAGCAGACAATATTAACCCTGTCCTCTCCTTCATTAAGAGCCAGACCGTACAGATAACCCGTATCGACAAAAAAGTTAACTTCTGCAGTGCCTTTAATCACTTCGCGGCCATTGCTGTCCATGGAAGATTCCCCTTTAGGGGTAAACCTTTCAGTAACCGTATATTCCCTGCCGTCCTTGTCCTTAATAATGTCACCTGTCTTTTTATCAATCAGGCTGCCTGTGATCTCGTATTCATAGCCCGAGATGAGGTTCTCATAACTTATAGTGTCTTTAAGCATGATTCCTGTTCCGCAGCCTGCATCGTGAGAACCGTCAATGCCGGTAAGTTTTGTCGCTATTTCCGGATGTATGTCTATATTGTTATAAGCTTTTACTTTAAGCGTCTTTCCGTCATCTTTTTCCTTGATCCTTACTATTCTTGAGTTTCCTTCCGTGCCGTCGTCCCAGGTTACGGAATAAGCGGGTTTAACCACTTCATCGATCCTGTACCAGCCAAGCGGAAGATTTGTAAATTCCAGTTCACCCTTTTTCCCCGTACTCCCCGTTGCCACGGGAGATGATTGCCAGACAGGCTCTTCGCCCTTTCCTCCGTAATACACTTTAAAATCAACATCTTTGACCACACCGTCTTCCGACGATTTATTTATCAGGATCCTTCCTTCATACCTGTCATTGGTAACAGCCTCTGACCGGATATCTCTTTCTATCGTAATGGTCCTGTACCATTTGCCGTCCTTGCCGTCAGTAAAGCCTTCAGGGATCTTATATGTGTATTCACCCGTAGAATCCTTATAGAACCTTACCGGGACGAGTTCTGCAAGCACAAAGCTTCCGGTGGGCAGTTCGATCATCTCGATATTCCTGCCGGAGCCTGTCTCCCAGTAAACCGTTCCGTCTGAAGCTGACGTTCCTGTTGCGAGCTTTTGTGTCTTTGTCTCATTCCATATCTCGAAAATAAATCCTTCCGCCGAATCGTCCTCATCAAGGACATTCTTAACCAGCTTGAACTTACCTGAGATCCTGTTGTTCTCGACTGTAAATTCAAGAATGCCATTATCCGCATCAGTTCCCGCAGTAAATTCATAAAAGTAAGATGTATCACTTACTTTGGTCCAGCCTGAATCGTTGGAATACTCATATCCGATTTCGGAACCGTCAACGCATTTAAACGGTTCACCTTTGCTGAAGGTCTCGGTTATCACATAATCAGCTCCATACTTTAACGGGAATACCTGCTGGTCTCCCCAAGTTCTCCCGTATATATCAAACCACTTCCAGCTTCCGTCCGAGTATTTATAAGTTGCGACCGTTTCGGAACCTTCTGACAGTGTAAAGACAGTTGAAGTAACATCGAAAGCCGTTGATGTCACTTTCTCCAGCGTCACGCCGCCTGCTTCCGTAAAAAGGCCTCCGCCCTTGCCGCGGCCGGCCGTTGAATCAGTCGTCTCCATGTTAGTGATCAGGATAACGTCAGAACCCGGATCGTATTTATAACTGGAGTGTGAGGCAGAATAAAGGATATCTCCGCCGGTCTCTGATATTGTGTATTCAAGCTTTCCCGTACTTCCGTCAGTTTCTTTAAGAGTAATTTTCGCTATATAGACTGAATCGTCAACGAATGTATAGACGTCAGGAATATTGCCGTTCTGATCTGCAAGGCTCATACGCGTCCCGTCTGAAAGAATTACACCCGAAGGTTTGGTGGTCTCGCGGATATAGAGCTCATCTCCATAGCAGGTTAAGTTGTCTCCGTCAGGAGTCAGGCTATACCGCTGCTTTGTATAACTGCCGTTCTTAAGAGCATAGAAATCGGTATAAACGCCGTCCGAGTCGTCGTCTCTTAATTCACCGATCTTATCTGAAAGTGACTTATCGCCGTAAACGGAAAAGACGCTTCCCGTGTAGTTGATGCCGGAAGGATCACGTTTGTCCAGATAAAAGCCGGCATAGGCAGAATCGCGCAAAGCGGTGGCACGAAGGCCCATGAAGCCCGTAAAACTGCCTTTGCCGGCTTCGGAAGAACTGTCAGCCAGCGGCTTTATGCAGAAATAACCCATGGTGGAACTTGCCGTCCAGTGCATGGGAACGCCGTTTTCAATACCGGCATAGATCGTTATGTGCTGGGCATTTACGCTGTCGTTGTTGTCATTCCACCAGACGATCATGTCGCCGGGCTTAAAGCCGTAAGTATTTATGATGCTGAGCCATTCTTCGCTCTGGATGCCTTTCGTGCCGTTTGTCTCAAAGTCAGAGAAGTGGTTTTCAGACGGGCTGATATTCCTCTTTTTGTAGATACCGTTAGTAAAGCTCGTCTTGATACCTGCAAAGCCGGGCCTGTAGAATCCGTATCTGTCGGGATTGCCGCCGCCCGAATAAGACAGGGTCCTGCTGCCGTATGAACCGGGAGTACTCTTTATTGAGACCGTTCCGAGTGCAACGGCATATGCAATGCTTACAGAGCCCGCGCAGTCGATGCCGTTCCAGCCCCCTCCGCCCCATTCATACTTAACGCCGTCAAGGCTTTGACAGGCAGACAGCACTGCTTCACGGAATGACTTTTCCTTGCTGTAGCCGGCTGCTCGGGTATCTGACTCTGATACGAGCGCATTCGGGTTTAAGACGGACGCTTCAGCTTTCCCCGAAATAAAAAGCGGCAGTGTGCATACCGCAACTACTGCCGCCATGATGCACGGGAGGATCCGTGCTCTCAGTTTTCTTTTGGATCTCATTTTTACGACACCTCCTCATCAGGTGTTGCAATGCGGTTAAGAGACCCGTCCACGATACTGTAATAGTAGACACTGTCAGACAGCCTGTCTGAAGCCCTCATATGCTCGGTATTTGTCTCCCTCACAAGATCGGCAAGCCTTGAACTGTCCAGAACCGATTCGGCCGAGAGCACGACAAGGTCATGAACAGACGACGGAAGGATATAGCAATCGGTGCCGATGTTATTTGCGACCTCATCGAGAACTTCCTGATAAAGGAGCGCGTTGGCACCGAAGAATTCATATTTGTTGCTAATAACGTATACTCTTTCTTCCATCGGGATATCATCGGCATCAGGAAATGCTTCCCTTACATCATCGTCATCGGCGCCAAGGCGCTTCATCATGCGGGCCATCGTGTCTTCGATCCGCTCGCTCTTGAACGGGAATATCTCTTTGGTGTTCTTAAGTGCAAGGTGGTACAAAAGAGCCTCTGACAGTTCTTCTACCCTTGCAATGTCATTGGTAATGAGAAAACCTGATACTCCGTCAGAATCAACGTTCGTGACCACCCTGTATACGACTGAAAGATCCATGAAGTTCCTGTGCGGGCAAAGGTTGATCATCTCCCTGTTCTCCGCGGTGTTTACCACCTGGAAGACGACCTTGTCCTTCATTGAAGCAACATCAATGTTCATGATGTCTTTTGGCAGGAACTTAATGGCTTCATCAAGATATATCGCCTGATTTGCCATCACCTTCTCGAAAGATCCGCACTCGAGGTACTGCTCATACATACGCTCGATATAGAAGGTCGGACTGCAGTAAGAACCCGTAAACTCCTTGGGTCTGACTACAATGCCCGTAAGGCAGGTATTGACCTTCGGCACCTTCCTGATCTCAAGCTCACAGTCTGAATACTGCTCAGGCAGGTAGTTCAGGAACTCTCTTAAAACTTTCCTCTTAAAACTCTCATAGCTCATCATTTTTCGTTTCCTCCGTAGATAATTTTTTGCATAAAAAAACGCACCCCGGAGGATGCGTTCTTTATAAGCATTTTAAGTGTATTAGGTACGGGAGTCTCATTCAATAGCCTAAAGTCTCAATTTTGGCACCTAAAAATCACAATCATACAATTTTTGTCGGCTATGTTCGGAAGGCTTGTCGGTTATTTCAGACGTTTTTTGTAACTACGACCAGAAGCAGACCGGACTTTATGGAAACTGAAATCTTATCAGCATCTTTTGCCGGCTTGTTCGAAAATGAGAAGGTCACACCCGCCGTGAGGTCGTGATTTTCGAGCGCGTAGTAAAGACCTTTAGTAGTAACGCCTTTAACATCAGAGCCGAAGTTCCACGGGATGAGCGATACGGACAAAGGATAATCAAAATCTCTGATATCGACTTCAACAGAATCCTCTCCGGAAAGCGGATAACAGAAAGTAATGCCGTCCGTGAAGATAATATGCTTTCCTTGGGCTCTCTCCTTCAATACGAGCTGGAGATTTGCGATAAGGTGATCGAGCCGGCCGGAATCGGGAGTAACTATAATGACTTCGTCGCTTCCGGTCTTATCAAGAGCTATCTCAGTATCGGTCCAGTCTTTTTCAACAGGATATCTCTCGGTGAAAACATTATTTGACTCAATGAACTTCAGTCCGGCATCCGTTATGGAATCCATATCGCCTAATGCCATGCCGGGAATGATGCCGTGACGGGCAAGAAAATCACAGCCGCCGTCGCAGCCGATGATAAATGTGTCTTCACGTGAATCCGAATAATGCTTAATCAGATCAGCCGCTTTATCAGGCAACGGTCCGCCCGTTACGATAAGGTACAGCATTTGATAAGGTCTTCAATTGCCTTGGCAGGATCTTCATCGTTAAAAACGGTGCTTCCTGCGACAAATAATCTTGCGCCGGCATCGTAGATCTGCTTGATATTGGCTCTCGTGACACCGCCGTCGACAGAGATGACAGTATTGCTTCCGGCTTCATCTATGGCAGCCCTGAGTTTTCTTATCCTCTCATCAGAGGACGGCAGATAACCCTGTCCGCCAAAGCCCGGATAAACAGTCATTATGAGAATGATATCGACCTTTCCTATGTAGGGAAAAACCTTCTCTATAGGTGTGTCGGGATGTATTGAGATGCCTGCGCTTAAGCCAAGAGCCTTTATCTCATCGATGAGCTTGTCAGGGTCCTTGGCACACTCAACGTGGAATGTGATGTTATCTGAACCCGCGTCCGCAAAAGCCTTGATATATTTCTCAGGATTTGTGATCATGAGGTGTGTGTAAAACTTCATGTTTGTATATTTGCGGATCGACTGGATAACAGGGATACCGAAAGAGATATTGTTAACGTAGTGACCGTCCATTACATCGATGTGAAGATATTCAGCATTATTCTCGACCTTCTGGATGTCTCTCATAAGGTAGCCGAAATCAGCTGCAAGAATGGAAGGTGCTATCTCTATATCTCTCATTGCTTTCTCCTGTGTTTGTAATTGTTCCTATTATCGAAAAGCTCCGTATAGAAGCCTGCATAACGCTCATATCTGCCCTGATCGATCAGACCGTCAGCCAAAGCATTCCTTATCACGCATCCGTCTTCCTTGCGGTGCGAGCAGTCGTCGAACCTGCAGCCTGTCGCAAGAGCCGTGATCTCGGGATATCCGTATAAAACATCCCTGTAATCGACGCCCTGGTCCTCTAATGACAGCGAGGTAAAACCCGGTGTGTCACAGATGAACCCGTCAAAGAATTCATGAAGCTCAACGTGCCTTGTTGTATGCTTTCCGCGCCTGATCTTGGCACTTACTTCTCCTGTCTGCATTACGTCAAACCCGAGAAGAGAATTGCACAGAGTGCTCTTGCCGACACCAGAAGGACCTGCAAAAGCTGCAATTCCATCACCTATTATATCCTTAAGATCATTTTTGGTAAGAACCTTTTGAGGGGAAGATACGAGAACTTCGTAACCGGCCTTAGTATAAACTGAACAAAACCGTTCGCACTCATCAGTGTTAAGGTCGCTCTTCGTGAATATGATGACGGGCTTGATGTTATTGATGGAGCAAAGAAGCAGCATCTTGTCGAGCAGCGTCAGATCAGGAGCGGGATCCGTAACAGAGAACGTCAGCAGCATTACAGACAGATTTGCTACAGGCGGCCTTGATATAAAGCTCGTCCTGTCCTCAATATCTGTAATGACATACGGAATGTCAGGATCGCCGGAAGACATGAAGGTAACCCTGTCGCCTATGGCAGGCTTGATGCCTTTGAGTCTTATATTTCCTCTGGCAGCGCAGAGAGCATATTCGTATCCGCCGTCATTTGCGAAACGGACGGTATATACTCCGCCTACGCCCTTTGTTATAACACCTCGAAAAGTATCCTCACTTGCCATCAGCAGTCAACCACCGGTCAGGCCTGGAGTTATACAACTTCACCGTTACCCTGGTTGGGATCCGGATTCTGACCGCCCTGGTTGGGATCGGGTGTCGGCTGAGCCTGTGTAGGCTGGGCCGGAACAGGTGTATTAGTTGCCGTAGGTGCCGGTGTTGCAGTCGGAAGCGGAGCAAATACTGCTGTAAATGTCGTGCTTTCCTTTACAACGAATGTATATGTCGAGGATACGGCAAGCGTATTACCGAATTCGTCGAGCCAGCAGTCGAACATAAAGCCGGATGCCGGAGTAGCGGTAAGCGTTACCTGCGTATTGAGTTCATACGTGCCGCCGCCCGCTGCCTGGCCGCCGCCGCCTGCAACCTGTACAACGATGACTGCCTGCGGAGGTGTAGGTGTTGGCGTACCGCCGTTCTGATAGTCTTCCTTGGTTCCGACTATGAGCTTAACGGTGGACCTTCTGTTTACGGTCTGGCCTGCAACAGGATCTGTAAGGATTACGTACTGCTGGCTTGCAGGAAGTGCAAGGACTTCGGCAGAACCCTGTACAGTATAGTTCAGGCTGTTCTCCTCAAGCTTGGAAGCTGCTTCGCCGACACTCTTGCCGATAACGTCAGGAACGACGCTGGAAGAAGGTTCGGTAGCATAGATGATAATTACCTGCTCGCCTCTTAATACCTGCTTGCCTGCTTCAGGTTCAGTCCTGATGACAAGTCCGGGCTTAACGGTATCGGAAGGCTCAGGACGCAGATACGGCTTGAGGCCCAGATTCTGCAGCGATTTGTAGCAGTTCTCGTAATCCGAATTAACGTAATTGGTAAGAACTATGGATTCATCAGCCGAAGAAATGGTTATTACAAGATTGCTGAGCTTGTTGTCAGTTGAGATGGTGATGCCTTCGGCAATGCTCTGCGCGATTACGATGCCGGGCTCAAATGAGTCGGTCGTCTGATATGCAACAGTGTAGTTAACACCTGAAAGTTCGAGCTTGTTTATGACCTCATCAGCTCTCAGGCCGACATAATTCTCAATTATATATTCGTTATTTTCCTTTATCTTAGTGGTTTTTCCGACTGCCTTGATAACAAGTATGCCCATACCGATAAGGAATCCGATGATGACAACAATAATGAGCGCTAAGAGAACATTATCCCTGAATCTGGAGATACGTCTTGATTCAGCGCTCTTCTCGATCTCTGAGATCTTCTCATATTCAGGATCCTGCTTGAAAGAGATATTAGTCTCTGTGCTGGTGTTCTTATCGGGAACATTATTGATGACACCATATATGCCGTTAGGGTCAACAAGCAGCGAATCAAGTTCTGAAACAAGCTGGCGCATTGTCTGGTAACGTCTCTCAGGTGACTTCTGCATGCACTTTGCAATGATCGAATCAAGACCCTTCGGAATGCCCTGCATGAGCGATGAAGGAACCGGAGGTGTCTCCTGAAGATGCTTAACTGCAATTGCTACGTTGGAGTCGCCGTCGAAAGGAAGTCTTCCTGTGACCATCTCGAAAAGTGATACACCCAGAGAATAGATATCAGACTGAGGTCCGACGTTGCCGCCTCTTGCCTGCTCCGGAGAGAAATAGTGAACGGAGCCCATCTGGACACCGGTCATTGTGATCGTGGTGGAAGATGCCGCGCGCGCAATTCCGAAGTCGGTTATTTTCGCGACCCTGTCACGCGAGATAAGGATATTCTGAGGCTTGATGTCTCTGTGAACGATGCCGTTCTGGTGTGCGTAGTCCAGTGCAAGACCGA
The DNA here is from genome assembly GCA_017509245.1 of Clostridiales bacterium. Classification (GTDB taxonomy): domain Bacteria; phylum Bacillota; class Clostridia; order Saccharofermentanales; family Saccharofermentanaceae; genus Saccharofermentans. The sequence continues at coordinate 25,021 of JAFWQC010000035.1, forward strand.
TCTGGATGACGATCGGAACCGCATTACGCCAGTCAAGGTGACCATTCTGATTGATAAGATCCTTAACAGTGATGCCTTCGATATATTCCTGAACAATATATCTGAAGTTGCCTTCGTGGCCTACACCAAATACCTTAACGATATTAGCGTGATTTAAGGAAGCAACTGACTTGGCTTCCGCATCAAACCTTCTGATGAACTCTTCGTCTGAAGAAAACTCAGGCTTTAAGATCTTGATGGCTACGTTAACACCGGTATTCATGTCGATACCGAGATAAACATTAGCCATACCGCCTGAGTCGATCAGCTTGACGATCCTGTACTTGTTTGCAAAGATCATGCCCTCGGGGCCGTGAACCTGATTTGCCATAAGTCCCCCTATAATTCAGCGGCGGGCTCTGCCCTGCCTGTTGTAACCGTTATATTGTCCGTGCTCTCACCTTCAAGTGCCTGTTCTATCAGTTTGGAGCAGACATTCTCCAGATGATTGCGATCCTGTGAGCAGGCCTTGAACTGTTCGCTGCTCATGAAGGAATAAAGTCCGTCCGAGCACAGGAAGACCAGATCACCGTAGCTTATATTATAACTGTAAATATCAGGATTTAGATACTGATTCTCGCCCAGGACCTTGAAGAGCCTGCTTCTGCCCGGGTGATATTTTGCCTCATCTTCAGTGATAAGACCCTGCTTAACGAGTTTACCGGCCTCATTATGGTCCTCAGTGAGCTTTATGAGCTCAGGGCCATGCAGGAGATAACCTCTTGTATCACCGATATGGGCTATGGTAAGCTCCGTGCCCTTCATAATGGCTATCGTGAGCGTCGTACACATTCCCATGCGCTCCCTGTGCTCAAGGCAATCAAGCAGTATCTTGACGTTTGCCTTGTTGAAAACAGTCTTAAGGAACGCCGGAAGCGCATCTCTGTCTTTTACGAAAGGAAGATTCTCTTTAAGTTCGTCCATGACGGTATCCACTGCGATACGGCTTGCGATCTCGCCGCATGCCTCACCGCCGACGCCGTCAGCCACTGCCATGCAAAGGCAATTGCCGATCATGTCATATGCGAAGCTGTCCTCGTTCTTTTCTCTGACGGGACCCTTTTCTGTCATTCCGTAAGCTAACATTGCTGAGCCTCTATAGTTCCTCTTCTGAGCTGTCCGCAGGCAGCCATGATATCTGATCCCATTTCCCTTCTGATCGTGGCGTTTATTCCGCCTGACTCAAGAATATCCCTGAATTGTTTGACTTTTGCGGGTGAAGATGAGGTAAATACGGTACCCGGCACCTTATTTGCCGCAATGAGATTAACGTGATAAAGCCCGCCCTTAAGAAGCTTTACCAGTTCAGATGCACATTGAGGCGTGTCATTCACGCCCGCGAAAAGGCTGTATTCGAAGGTTATCCTCCTGTTCGTGGCCTTCGTATATTCCCTGCAGGCTCTCATGAGTTCTTCAATTGAATAAGCCTTTGCTACAGGCATGAGCTTTTTACGGAGCTCATCATTCGGAGCATGAAGTGATACAGCAAGATTCACCTGAAGGCCTTCTTTTGTGAATTCTTCGATCTTAGGCACAAGGCCGCAGGTTGAAAGAGTGATATGTCTTGCTCCGAGGTTCAATCCCTCAGGATCATTGGCAAGTCTTATAAAGCCGATAACATTCTCATAGTTATCGAAAGGCTCTCCGATGCCCATAATTACCACGCTGTGGATCCTCTCACCAAGATCTTTCTGGGTAACGGTTACCTGGGCAAGGAGTTCTCCGGATGAGAGGTTTCTTCCGAAATCGATTTTCGCGGACGCACAGAAAGCACATCCCATGCGGCATCCTGCCTGCGAAGAAATGCAGACGGAAACGCCCGTCTTATACCTCATTGCAACAGTCTCTATGATGTTGCCGTCGTAAAGCTTATATACGAATTTCTCCGTGCCGTCGAGCTTGGAGACGAGATGCGAGATCAGTTCAAAACCGCCGAAGATAAAGTCTTCTTCAAGCATAGCCCTTACGTTTTTGGGGACATTTGTCATGTCATCAGTATTGACACAGCCCGACGAGAGCCAGCCGAATATCTGGGATGCACGGTATTTGGGAACACCGCGCTCTTCACACCATTTGGTAAGGTCTTTGAGATCCAAATCAAGACAGAACTTATCCTTCAAGATCAATCTTCCTTTCTGTCTCTTTCCATGCGGCAGATGAAGAATCCTTCGCACTTGTCTATATTGGGCAGGAGCGTGATCATGCCGTTAGCGGCCTTAAGCTCCCTCTCCTCATCCATGTATATATCCTTGGGAAGGAACTTCTCGATAGGAACCGTATGGAATCTCTTATGCTCTGAGAGGAAAGTCTCGACCTGATTCTCATTCTCATCTGTATTGAGCGTGCATGTGCAGTAGATCAGCGTTCCGCCGGGACGGACCATCTTGGACGCATGATCGAGGATCGAATACTGCAAAGGAATGAGCTCATCCAATTCATCGTAGGAGAACTTCTCCCTTATGTCGGGTTTTCTGCCAAGAAGACCAAGACCGCTGCATGGAACGTCACACAAAACGATGTCATATGTCTTCCTGGAGTCTTTGTCGTCCTTATTGATTTTCGAGGCATCGGCACAAACAGTCTCAATTGATGTAAGCCCCAATCTCTCGCAGTTGTCCCTTACGAGCTTGAGCCTTGCCTCGTTGATATCGACGGCAATGATGTGCAGATCGTCGCGGCACATCTGAGCCATGTGGGTGGACTTGCCGCCCGGAGCCGCACAGCAGTCAAGGATCTTGTCAGCAACCCTCGGATGTGCGATATGCGACGCAAGCATCGCGCCCTGGCCCTGAACGAACATGCCGTATTTGTTGAAACACTCAGTATTCTCAAGCCCGTTAAGGCCTCCGGTGATCTCAACACAGTCAGGAATAAAGCTTCCCTTTACTGCCGTGATGCCTTCCTTCTTAAGCTCCTTGATGAGTGTATCCTGATCGACCTTGTGAGCGTCGAATCTTACTGTGATATGAGCAGGCTCAAGCATTGCCTTGCCGATCTCGTAAGCAGTCTGCTTGCCGAAATCCTTCTTGAATATGCCGTAGATCTCAGGCTTTAACGCGACCCTGATGCCGGGCTTGAACTGCTCTAATAATCTCTTTGCCTCAGGCGCATCAGCGAACTTTCTCAATACAGCATTGACGTATCCTGAAGCCTTTTGATTGTACTTCTTGGTGATCTCAACGGCTGAATCCACGGCTGCATATACCGGGATGTTATTTCCGAACTGGATCTGCCAGACAGCCATTCTTATGATCGTTCTTGCAACAGGATCCATTAGCTCGGCTTCTTCTTTGGTAATGTGTCTTATAAGAAAATCGACCGTAAATGTATAGGTAAGAGTTCCATAGAGCATAGCTCTTGCGAAGTCGATCTTTTTGCCCAGTTCACTTGCGATCTTGTCTGCTTTCTTGATAACGAGGTTGGAATAAGCATCCTTCTCATATACCCAGTAGAGCATGAGAAAACACAGTTCCCTCTCATTATCTTCCGCGATTATCCTCTGCAGTTCTTTCTTCTTATACTTGATCTCGTCAGACATAAGGCTTCTCCTACATTATCGGATTACCGACAGTAAAATTGTGCGCGCAGTCTCTTGCCTGAAGGCGCTTTCCGCCGGGCTGCTGCAGTTCTTTTACTTTAAGGAATCCCTTGCCGCACTTAACTATAAGATTCTCACCCTTTGCTTTAACGACCGTTCCGGGCTCTGTTTCCATGAACTCAGCGGGGACCACGGTCTCATCTTCAACAACCTCAGAATCAAGCACCTTAAGCTTGTTCTCACCCTTCATCAAAAAGGCACCGGGCCAAGCGCTCAATGCCCTTACCCTGTTATGGATATCCTTGGCATCCTGGTCCCATGTAAATTCACCCTCTTCAGGTCTTATGGGAGGACAGCTTGTGGCCAGAGAATCGTCCTGCTTAACTGATGTGAGATTACCTTTGACCCACTCATCGATGATCTGCGGGAGTTTTGCAGCACTTGCCTCAGCAAGCCTGTTCATTAAGCTCTCGGTATGCTCGTTGGGATCAATGACAACTTCGATCTTGTCGATTATGTCTCCCGTATCCATTCCGACATCCATCTTCATGAAGGTGATGCCGGTAACACTGTCACCTTCTAAGATCGCGCGCTGAACGGGAGCAGAGCCTCTTCTTGCAGGAAGAAGGCTTCCGTGACAGTTGATACAGCCGAATTCAGGAAGATCCAGAACAGCCTTAGGTAAGATCTTGCCGTAAGCCGCAGTAACGATAAGGCCTGCTTCGTATGAAGAAAGCTTTTCGAGCGCTTCGTCAGATCTTAAAGTATCAGGCTGATAAACTTCAATGCCGTTCTCCTGAGCCAGGACCTTAACCGGGGGTGCTGTAAGGATGTGCTTGCGTCCGACAGGCTTATCAGGCTGGCACAGAGCCAGTACTACATTAAAGCCTTCATCTATTAACGCCTTGAGGTTCGTCGCTGCAAACTCAGGCGTTCCCATGAATATTATCTTAAGTTCACGCCTGTCCATATTATCAGTCCTCAACATCAGCCGTGTTATAGATCTTTCCATCAACAGATTTATCAATAAAGAGAATGCCGTTCAGGTGGTCATTCTCGTGGCAGATACATCTTGCAAGAAGGTCATCTGCCTCAAGTTCGAACTCCTCGCCGTTTCTGTTAAGAGCCTTGACCTTGATATGCTGCGGTCTTTCAACCTCGCAGGTCTTGCCGGGAACCGAAAGGCAGCCCTCATTATCGGTCTGTGATCCGGATGTCTCAATGATCTCAGGATTGATGAATTCAATAAGTCCGTGCTCATCGCCGACATCAACGATAAATACTCTTCTTAAGACACCGACCTGGGGAGCAGCTATACCGATGCCTCTTCCCTCAAAATACATAGTGTCAGCCATGTCGTCCAACAGCTTAATGATCCTCGGCGTGATCTCATCAACTGGCCTCGAGGTCTTTCTAAGCAGCGGATCGCCCTCTATAACTAAATTTCTTAAAGCCATCTTGTGGCCTCCAATCCATATTTTTCCTCATATATTATAAATTATTATATAACACAAACAAGTGCCGAAGATTTACTCCGGCACTTCCTGTTTTTAGTCTGAATTGTCTAAAGAATATCAGAGATCCCAGGAGCTGATATATTTCTTCTGTTCTTCCGTCAGCTTGTCGATCGAGATGCCCTTTGTGTCAAGCAGGATCTCGGCGACGCGGTTATCAATGACTTCGGGAGTCTGATATACGTCGATGGGCAGGCGTTCAGTATTGTTGGCGATGTACATCGCAGACTGCGCCTGGAGAGCAAAGCTCATGTCCATGATCTCGACAGGGTGACCGTCGCCTGAAGCAAGGTTTACAAGCCTTCCTTCGGCAATTACTGCAACAGTCTTACCGCTCTTTAATGTATAACCGATGATATTATTGCGGAGCTCATTCTTCTCGACGCAGATCTCTTTAAGATCCTTTACGGAAACCTCACAGTCGAAGTGGCCGGCATTGCAGCAGACCGCGCCGTCCTTCATTGCCTCGAAATGTCTTGCAACGATTACGTCCTTGCAGCCTGTGACTGTGACGAAGAAGTCGCCCAAAGGAGCAGCCTCATCCATTGTCATTACCTGATAGCCTTCCATAATGGCTTCGCAAGCCTTAACAGGGTCGATCTCCGTTACGATGACCTTTGCGCCAAGGCCCTTTGCCCTCATGGCAACGCCCCTGCCGCACATACCGTAACCTGCTACGACAACAGTCTTTCCTGCAACGACAAGGTTTGTCGTAGCCATTATGGCTGTCCATACGGATTGACCTGTTCCGAATCTGTTATCGAAAAGATGCTTGCATCTGGCGTCATTTACGGCGATAACGGGATAAAGGAGCTTGTTCTCGCCCTTCAGGATCTCAAGTCTGTGGACACCTGTGGTTGTCTCTTCACAGCCACCCTTTACGTTAGCTGCAAGGTCCTTAAGTTCGGAATGGAGCAGCAAAGCGAAATCGCCGCCGTCGTCGATAACGATGTCAGGCTTAAAACTAAGCGCTTTCCTTAATCTGTTCCAGTATTCCTCCTCACCGTCGCCGTGGACCGCATAGACGTTCATTATGTCCATTGACGCAAGGGCTGCAGCGACATCGTCCTGAGTGGATAAAGGATTGCATCCCGTAAGAGCAACTTCTGCACCGCCTCTTGCAAGAGCTCTCGCAAGGCAGGCAGTCTTGGCTTCAACATGAACGGAAACAGAGATCTTAAGCCCTGCAAACGGCTGTCTCTGAATAAGCTCGCTCTCGATCGCTCTTAATACCGGCATGTTGCGGTATGCCCATTCGATCTTCTTGATACCGGAAGGAGCAAGTTCAATGTCTTTTACTTCGCAGTTATACTTTCCCATTATCTGTTCCTCTCAAACTTCAAGTCTGTTAACAAATTCTTTTACCAGAGCGCAGCTGTTCTCTGACGCCAATGCAGCATTATCAAGGACTTCCTGCTCTGACAGCGGATTTCCGGAGATGCCTGCAGCCATATTGGTTATGCATGACATTGCAGCAACTCTTATTCCCATGTGTGAAGCTGCGATCGCCTCAGGAACTGTGGACATACCGACACAGTCAGCACCCATAACCCTCAATGCTCTTATCTCAGCGGGAGTCTCATACTGGGGGCCCTTAGAATAAGCGTAAACACCCCTGCTGATCCTGATATTGAGATCTCTTGCACTATTAACAAGAATATCGGTAAGTTCAGGATCGTATACATGGCACTGATCAGGGAACCTTGTGCCGAATTCAGCTATATTGGGACCTCTTAAGACCGGATCGGCATTAAATGAGATATGGTCAGTGATTGCAACCAGTTCCGGCACTTTCATGTCAAGATTGATGCCGCCCGAAGCATTTGTAAGAAGAAGCGCCTTAACTCCGAGTCTTCCCATTACTCTTACATAGAAAGTAACTGTCTCCATCGGATAACCTTCGTAATAGTGGAACCTGCCGTTCATCATGAAGACAGGCTTGCCCGAAAGCCTTCCAACCAGGAGCGAACCCTTATGGCCGGGCGCCGTGGAAACAGGGAATCCGGGAATGTCCTTATAGGGGATCTCAATGGCCTCCTCTGCCATTTTCGAGAGCGGACCCAACCCGGAACCCAAAACGATGCAAACTGACGGTAACTCACGGTCAGACAAAACGCTCCTGATATAATCAGCAGCGCCGTCAACACGTTTTATAAATTCTGTTATATCTGTAATCATGGAACAATTATATATTTTTGTTTCAATTCTGGCTATCGAAAATACCTCCCGCCCAACCTCGGATTGCAAAAACATTGCAGAATCTGCACTAATTCTCCAATATCACCACAAAATGCAAAAACAGTGCAGAATCTGCACTGTTTTAAGCAATTTCAGAGCAATGTGAAGTCAAAATCCGAACGGGGTTTTGAGACACCGCAAAATATAAAAGGACGTGTATTACTTCTTACCGCAGCAATCCTTGTACTTCTTGCCTGAACCGCAAGGGCACGGATCGTTCCTTCCGACCTTTGAGGAGTCGCGCTTTACGGGAGCGGAAGGAGCATTATTTCCTGTGGAACCCTGGATCGGCTTTGCAGCAGATTGAGGTGTAACTGCAGGAGCATTCGCGTGATTCTCCTTCATCTCTCTGATCTGGGGCTTTGCCTCGATCTGCGTCTCAGGTGTGAATCTTGCTCTCATGATGAACTTGACTGCATCATTCTGGATGTTCTCGTTCATCTCTTCGAACATTGCCGAACCTTCAAGCTTATATTCAACAACAGGATCGTGCTGACCGATACTTCTCATTCTGATGGAGTTGGAGAGCTGATCCAATGCATCGATATGATCCATCCACTTGAGGTCAACAGTTCTCAAAAGGATCTGGCGCTCAGCCTCACGGAATACTTCCTTAGTGATCTCCTCTTCCTTCTGTGCAATGAGTTCCTTTGCTTCATCAGCGATCATTGCTGCGAGTTCATCACATTCAGGGATATCCTTATCGACATTCTGGATAAGAAGAACTGAAGGCAGAGGTCCGAAGATGTCTTCTGCGAGCTTACCGAGAGAATATCTCTCAGTTGTTGTAATGACACCGTCTAAAGCGAACTGGTTGCAGATACGTGATGCAACACGCTCAACCATCTGGAGATAGATGCCGTGTACGTCTTCGCCGAAGATGACCTGTCTTCTCTGCTCATATGTGATGGTTCTCTGTACGTTGTTGACGTCGTCGTATTCGAGGACGCTCTTACGTGATGAGAAGTGCATTGCTTCGAGCTTTTTCTGTGAGCTGTCGATAACTCTTGTAAGTGATTTAACCTGGAGTTCCATGTCATCTTCGATGCCTAAGCTCTCATAGATCATGGAAACTCTCTCTCCGCCGAAGATCCTCAGGAGGTCATCTTCGAGTGAGAGGAAGAACTTGGATCTTCCGGGGTCACCCTGACGTCCTGCACGTCCCTTGAGCTGGTTATCGATACGTCTTGATTCATGACGCTCTGTACCTACGATGTAGAGACCGCCGAGTTTACGTACTTCTTCAGCCTCAGGTGCGAGTTCTGCCTTGTATTTGCTCTCAAGATCAGAGAATCTCTTTCTTGCCTCAAGGATGAGCTCGTCATCTGTCTCGTTGTGAGCCGTGGAAGCTGTAATGAGATCTTCGGTATAACCTAATCTTCTCATCTCCTGGAGAGCCATAAACTCAGCGTTACCGCCGAGGATGATATCGGTACCACGGCCTGCCATGTTCGTTGCGATCGTAACCGCACCCTTACGGCCTGCCTGGGCAACGATCTCAGCTTCTCTCATATGGTTCTTGGCATTCAATACGTTGTGCTTGATTCCGTACTTGGAGAAGATCCTTGATAAGAGCTCTGACTTATCAACGTTTACGGTACCTACGAGCACCGGCTGACCCTTATCATTAGCTTCCTTAACGGTCTTAAGGATAGCTGCGTACTTTCCGTTCTCTGTCTTAAAAACCGCATCGTACTCATCGACTCTTGCAATGGGTTTATTTGTAGGGATCTGGATAACGTCGAGGTTATAGATCTGTCTGAACTCGGCTTCCTCTGTATAAGCAGTACCGGTCATTCCGGAAAGCTTTGTATACATACGGAAGAAGTTCTGGAATGTAATGGTTGCAAGCGTCTTGTTCTCGTTTGCGACCTTAACGTTCTCTTTTGCTTCGATAGCCTGGTGGACACCGTCACTGAAACGTCTGCCCGGCATAAGTCTTCCCGTAAAGTCGTCTACGATGATTACTTCGCCGTCCTGAACGATGTACTGCTGATCTTTCTTAAAGTTACCGTTAGCCTTCAAAGCATTGTTGATATAGTGCTGAAGGTCAAAATTGTCGGGATCTGAAAGGTTCTCGATATTAAAGAACTTCTCTGCCTTGGAGATACCGTTAGCTGTAAGGACGGAAGTCTTGGCTTTCTCGTCGATGACGTAATCAGCGTCGCCTACGAGCTCGTCCATATCGACCTTGTCGTCTGTCTCTACAACTGTATAAGGCTTCAATGTCTTAACGAAAGTATCTGCTCTCTTGTAAAGGTCTGAGGATTCAACGCCTCTGCCTGAGATAATGAGCGGTGTTCTCGCCTCATCGATAAGGATCGAGTCGACCTCGTCGACGATGGCGTAGTTAAGATCTCTCTGGGCGATCTGCTCTTTGCTTACTACCATGTTGTCACGGAGATAGTCGAATCCGAATTCGTTATTGGTTCCGTAAACGATATCACACGCATACATTCCCTTACGGTCCTTCATCGGGATATCGTGAATGATGAGACCGACGCTCATGTTAAGAAACTTATAGATCTTACCCATCCACTCGGAGTCACGCTTTGCGAGGTAATCGTTTACTGTTACTACATGAACGCCCTTGCCTGTCAATGCGTTGAGATATACAGGCATTGTAGCTACGAGTGTCTTACCTTCACCCGTCTTCATCTCGGCGATACGGCCCTGGTGAAGAATGATACCGCCTATGACCTGAACCCTGTAAGGCTTCATGCCAAGGACTCTCCAGGCTGCTTCCCTTACGGTAGCAAATGCCTCGGGGAGCAGTGAATCCAGAGATTCGCCATCTTCGTATCTTTTCTTGAATTCTGCAGTCTTTCCCGCCAGATCATGATCGGAGAGCTTCGAAAACTCTTCCTCATATGACATTACCTTGTCAACAAGCGGATTGATCCTTTTGAGTTCGTGGTCACTGTGTGAACCGAAAATGCTTTCAATGATACCCATTTTTTACCCTTTACTGTCTCTCTTCTTTATTTTTCTCGGAAGCTTCCTTGAGTCTGTTAAGCGCCGTTCTGTATCCACCCTCAGGATTAACATAGCAATTCTTGACTCTGGAAATAGTCGTGGAACTGACCTTTGTTGATGATCTGGCCTTTCCACGTGCCCTTCCGTTTGATTTCTTGCCTGTTTCAGCCGATTTACCGGCGTCAGTCTCTTCTGCAGGTGAGATCTCTTTTATGATCTCTTCATAGCTCTTGCCCTGCTCGATCCTCCTCACTATCTGCCAGCGGTGAAGGAAAGAATGCAGCTCATTAATTGAGCAGAGATCACATAAGAACTTGTGCATTTCACAGCTGTCCTTCATGGTCAGCATAGCGTTATAGAGATCCGTTAATTCCTCCAGTTCACTGTCTGTAAAATGTGAGTCCTTAATCCCGTCCATCTTGCCACCTGTTCCTAATACTTATCCCCGCTATCAGGATACGACTTCCGTAAGATATTCCCAGATAGGTGCCGCATATCCCATGTAAACCGCAACAAAGACTACGGTTATAAAAAGAATGACCAGGATACCCAGGAGCAATCTGGAAAAGATAAGATTGGTCTTAGCCTTTCTTAAGGAATCTCCAATAGAAAGAGACGCAGTCTTGTCAGTGTTTATCTTAGAATTAGCCAGACTCGGGCGTCTAACGCTGTTATCATGTCTCAAGTCAGTTACCTCCAAACATACCCATACATAATAGCGCATTATTAATTATAATACAATAAAGGCGGAAATATGGAGGTCAGCCCGTGTACCGCTCCGAGGTGGCACACTCGCAGATATCGAGTATTACGCCCTGAACAAAGGCATATCCCTTAAGCTCCTCGACGGCCGCTTTTGATACTTCACCTGAGTTCTCAGGTATTATAACAGTAAGATGCCTGGAATCTATATGGTCAACACTGTATGTGTTCCCGTTTATTACGGCAGACTGAGGCTCGAAGCGGCTCAGATCCTTAATATCGTCCCTGATCTTCTTCTGAACATTTGATATGTCCTGATAGTATGGCGAAGTCAGGTCAATGCTTCTTATCGCTGTGATCTCGCCCCCGTCGACCTTGTCAATAACGGGAAATGTTTTCGGGAGGTTCGCGCCATAACGGTCTCTGAAGGCTTCTCCCCTGTCAAAATTGCTCAGGGACCAGATATTATCCTTCTCTTCATCTTTTTTCGCAGCCTCCTCATCCCGGAGCATCAGGACAGGATCGCCGTAAAGCGGGATCACAGAATATATGCTGCGGGTCTTCACTCCCGCAAGCGTTACGACGGAATACTCGGTCGTAACCTCGATTATGTGATGATCGTCACTTATCCGGAAAAATACATCTATCCGTTCAGGCGCGAAAAAGTCCGATCCGCCGTTCCGCTCAATAAACGCTTCTCTTATCTGATCTTCCATGGTTCGCGAAAATATGCCCTGAAGAATGAGTTCTTTTAAGTTGTGACCCGTGGCATCATCAGCACCAAGCCCGACCGAGACCGCCTTTGACACGGCTTCAGCCCCCTTTGTGCTGCCGATCCCGAGATCCGGAAAGGCATTTACGGCAGCAGACATAAGATCCGTTGCGGGGACAGACACAGGATACAAAAGCGACATCTTCTCGCATGTCTGCTCGCATGCACGCCTCATGATGATGTCCGTCCGGTAGTAGTTAATTGCACTTACCACAGAGGCAATGAACACCAGCGTAATCGTAAAAGCTATAGCTGCTTCTATTGTCACATGTCCTTTTTTACTGTTTTTTCCTGTCATGTTATTACCTCACCGGCATCGTACAGAGCATAGGATCTATCAACCGAATACGTACTGCCTTTGAAATCCGCCTCAAGCTTCAAGCCCTTATATAGAGTCCCGTAATCTCTGGTAAGCACCTCAAGACTTCTGGAAAGAAGCTTATCCATGGGAGTGCAAAGGCTGTAAAGATACAGGAAATCCCTGTAATTCATGGTTATCATCTTCTGGCCTTCGTATTCAAAGATCACTGCTCTGCCGCCTCCTAAGACCGTTAAAAGATCTTTCAGCGCCTGTACAGTCGCTATGTAGAACGTAAGGCCAACTGCAATGAGCTTCGGGTTGATCTGCACCGCACCTTCGGTCAGTGCTGCAATTACCATTGAGATGACCTCAGCTATCGCTTCCACGGTATTCCGGAACTTCTCGTTTGCAAAATCCTTGAGCATATTGGCGCAGATAAGGATATTAGCCGTAATGAATTCAAGTTCCATGACGCCGGCGGTATTATGTCCGGTGATCAGATACTCGCTGTCTGAATGCTTATCCTTATGTATGGCCTTAAACTCAGTGCCGTTTATGGTCGCATCACCTTTGGGCTTTATCCAGCAGTCGAAGTTATATGCGCAGTAGTGGGCAACAAAGAACTTCTTAACGGCATCCGGCGAGTTATCCGATAAGAGGTCAACGGCGGACTCCAGACCCGATATGCTCTTAAGCAAAGAATCCCAGTTGGCAATATCTATGTCAATGTTAAGGCCAAAATCCCTGATAAATTCCTTATAATCATCCCTTATGGAGTCAAGACCTTCAGCTTCCTCAAGCACATCTTCGAGATTAATGAGTCCGCCCGCCTTACTGATGCATTCTTCAGCAGTCTCACTGCCCTTGATCATTTGTGACAGATAACCTGCTGCAGGACTTTGCATGAACTTCCCGACCTGACTGAAGATACCTCTCTTGTCCATTTCTATCAGAAGATCCGAATACCCTTCAACGATTCCTTTGAATGCGATTCCGGAGCCCCTGTAAAAGTAATAGGACGATATCGCTGTCTTAAGGTCTTCTGCCGTGAGAGTGTATCCTGATGACACATACAGTTCAGCCTTGGCATCAAGCCCGTTTATCTCCAGCGCTTTGTTAAAGCAATAGTCATCCACGTCATCTATAGAGAAAGCATATATGCCGTAAACATCGAACAGCTGTCTGTTATAGTCGCTTAAGACTGTATCGATCTCTGTTTTAAGCGCAGTATTTACGCTCAATGCATAATCGAGATTCCAGACATAGTTAAGAAATGTGCATTCAACAAGTATCAGTGCCGACAGGATTATCGCTAAAAAGATCGAAGAAGCACCGTGTCTGGTCTTTATGCTGTTCTTAATTCTCTTCATTGCTTTCCTCCTGTGAAAGATCGTAAATGGCACCGTAGACGATCCTGAAATTATCAGAGATGCCGGTCAGGAACGTGCAGAGCCGTTCCGGAGAAGTGTCGTAACATACCGAGCCGTCAACATAGTTCCTGCACGCAAGATCTTTATCCATCTCCATGAAGAACAGTTCATTGCCTCCCGCCTTTGCCTGGCCGAAGCTTTCCATAGCAACAGCCTCAGGTCCCGTTATCATGAACGCGAGAAGTATCAGTATCAAAGAAAAAGCTACAGAAGATTCAAGTGTGGACATATCAGGCCTCCTTTTTTATCAAATATACAATCGCAAAGCCTTTGATATTCCATACAAAGTTCGACAAATTACGACAAAAACGACAAGAAAAAACCGCCCGGGATTCCGGGCGGTCATAAGCTTAAAAGCATTGATTTTATTAGGTTTTACAGACTTAACGTCTCTTGGGATCTCTTAATATACCTATTGATGGCATTTTCGAGAACGGCAAAGACGATCAAGCTCTTAAAGTGATGCCGTATTTCTCGTTGAGACCTGCAAGGATGGCAGAAACGAAGCCGTCGATAGTCTCAGGCTTGAACTCCTCTTCCACTGGTGTGAATACAACACTGAAAGCAAGGCTCTTCTTGTCGTCTCCGAGCTGTGCTCCCTCATAGATATCGAAGAGTTCGATCTTCGTGATGTAGTCACAGGATGCCTTGATCTCCTTCTCGACTTGAGCGCATGTAACATCCTTGTTCATAACGAAACAGAAATCGCGCTTCTCTTCAAGGAACTTCGGAAGAGGTGTGAACTTTCTTTCCTTGCCGTAATACTTGCTCAAAGTCCTGAGGTCGATCTCAGCAACATATGCGGGAACTCTCATGTCGAGTTCATCGCAGATCTCATATAGGACCTGTCCGAGGTAGCCTACTTCCTCGCCGTTGCAGATAACCTTGGCAGTTCTGCCCGGGTGGAGGAAGGTTTTCGATGTCTTCTCATAATCAAATTCGACATCAAGCGCATCAGCAACAACTGATACAAGACCCTTTAATGAATAGAAATCCTCATCTTCGCCGAACACACCGATGCAGATCGTCTCGCGCTCGTCAGGATATTCCGTGAGAGGCAGAGCCTTGGGCAGGAACTTGTTGCCCATCTCGTAGATACGGCCTGACAGAATGGAATTCTTCTGATTGCGCGCCATTGCCTTGATCATCTGCGGAGCAAGAGTCGTACGCATAAGTGAAAGATCGATGTTGATCGGGTTCATGATCTTTATCGCAAATCTCTCGGGAGCGTCCTCAGGCAGACGGAGAAGATCGAAATCAGAGGGCGAGAAGAACGAATAATGTACACCTTCACTTGCGCCTGCAGCACAGAGTGCATTCTTGATCTTGAGTTCAGAACGCTGCTTCAGGTTATATCCGCCGGAAGTAACCTTCGCCGTCGGGATGAATGTAGGCGTGATGTGTTCGTAACCGTACATACGGATTACTTCTTCTGCAACATCCTGATAGGATTCCATATCAACACGGTAACCGGGAATGGAAATCTTTAACTCATCGCCGTTGAGAACTGGTGCGAAGTTAAGATTCGTGAGAATGCGTACGATATCCTCATCAGGAACAGTGATTCCGAGAACGCCGTTAACGCGTGAGACGCTTACTGTAAGATCGCGGGGCTCAATGGAGTTGCCTGTGTTGACATCGAACGAAGTCTTTGAGACCTTGCCGCAGCCGAGCTCCTCGATGAGGTGCAGTGCACGCTTCATTGCCATGACTGTCGTATATTCGTCGACACCCTTGGAGAATCTCATGCTCGAATCAGATACCTGACCCAGAGCCTTGGAACTCTTACGGATGTTGTCGTGA
This sequence comes from Clostridiales bacterium, assembly GCA_017509245.1. Classification (GTDB taxonomy): domain Bacteria; phylum Bacillota; class Clostridia; order Saccharofermentanales; family Saccharofermentanaceae; genus Saccharofermentans. The sequence continues at coordinate 40,334 of JAFWQC010000035.1, forward strand.
GCGAACTTGGCAGCTTCGAACATAACTGCAGATGTTGTATCCAGGATCTCGGAATTGAGACCGCCCATGATGCCTGCAAGGGCAACGGGCTTCTTTCCGTCGCAGATGACGAGATTATCAGAAGTAAGAGAGAATTCCTTCTCATCAAGTGTAACGATCTTCTCACCGTTATCAGCGCGGCGGACATGTATCTCACCGCCTTCGAGATAAGAGTAATCGAATGCGTGCATCGGCTGTCCGAGTTCATAAAGAACATAGTTGGTGATGTCTACAATGTTGGAGATCGCAGAACATCCGACCAGAGCAAGACGGCGCTTCATCCATGCGGGTGAATCAGAGATCGTAACGTCGGAAACATAGTGACCGATGTATCTCGGGCAAAGATCGGGAGCTGATACGCGGATATTGAAGTCAATTGCAACATCGCTCTCAGTGTAATCCAGAGCAGGCTCCTTAATGGGCTTGCCGAGAACTGCCGCAACTTCTCTCGCGATACCGAAGATAGACTGGCAGTCAGGACGGTTTGCCGTTATGGAAACATCGAAAATATAATCGTCAAGACCAAGTATAGGCTTAACGTCAGCGCCCGGAACGGAATCAGCAGGAAGAACCAGAAGTCCGTTATAGCCTGCACCCGGGAACATTTCCTCGGAAACGCCGAGTTCAACGCCTGAGCAAAGCATACCGAATGAATCGTAGCCTCTGAGCTTGCCCTGACCGATCGTCATGACACCTTCGACCGTAACGTGGTCTTTTGCGGTTGCATAAACTTGTGCTCCGATGAGGGCCAGAGGATACTTTCCGCCTGCCTCTACGTTATCGGCGCCGCAGCAGATCTGGAGGATGCCATTTTCGCCCGCATCAACAGTGCAAAGATGAAGGTGTGTGCCTTCAATGGCTTCGCAAGTCTTTACTTCACCGACAACGACCTTGCTGATGTCCTTGCCGACTTCGTACTTCTCCTCAACCTCGAAACCGCAGGAGAATAGCTTGTCTTCGAGCTCATCGGGTGTAACGTCAATATCAACATAATCTTTAAGCCAACTTAATGGTACTAACATATTCTTGCCTCCCTTTCCTTAGTCATCGATCTGTTCAAGTACTCTGAGATCGGATTCAAACAGCATCTTGATGTTGTTGATCCCGTACTTGAGCATGGCAATACGATCGATACCGATACCGAAAGCCAGACCGCTGTATTTGTCGCTGTCGATTCCGCAGCCTTCAAGGACTTTCTTGTTGACCACGCCTGCACCGAGGACTTCGATCCAGCCTGTTCCCTTGCAGAGCTTGCAGCCCTTGCCGCCGCACTGGAAGCAGCTTACGTCAACTTCGACGGAAGGCTCCGTGAACGGGAAGTATGAAGGTCTAAGACGTGTTCTTGTCTCTTCTCCGAAGATCTTCTTAACGAATACGTCGAGCATACCCTGAAGATCACAGAGCGTGATACCCTCGTCTACTACAAGTCCTTCCATCTGGGAGAACATAGGAGAGTGTGTGGCATCGTCATCTGAACGGAAGACCTTACCTGGTGAGATGATCTTTATAGGCGGCTGCTGTGATTCCATGACATGAACCTGGCCTGCAGAAGTCTGGGTTCTCAAAAGGAACTCAGGGCTTAAATAAAAAGTATCCTGCATGTCACGCGAAGGGTGATCCTTCGGAATGTTAAGAGCCGTGAAGTTATAGTGATCTGTCTCGATCTCATTGCCCTCGTAAACCGAGAAGCCCATTGAACCGAATATATCAACGATCTGATTTCTTACCTGTGTATTGGGATGGAGATAGCCCTTCTTCTGCTTCTTCTCGGGAAGAGTAACATCGATGGCTTCAGCCTCATAGCGTGCCTTCTGCTCCTGTGCCTTGAAATCCTCATCCAGAGCATCGAACATCTCCGTTGCATAGGCCCTTAATTCATTGACCATCTTGCCATAATCGGCCTTCTGCTCCTTGGGAATCTTGCCCATCTCCTTCATGAGAGAACCGATCGAGCCTTCCTTGGAGTCCATTACTTTCTTTTTGTACTCGAAAACTTCCCTGGAGCTGTTGAGCTTTGTCAGATCATCTGTGATCTGAACCTTGATCGCGGTTAACTTCTCACTTAATTCACTAAGTTCAGCCATGTTTTCCTCCTGTCTTTGAGGGGGTCTGACCCCATCAAATTTGCCTGAGCATTAAAAAATCCCACGGCAATTATTCATTGCCATGGGACGAATTAGCGTTTATTATGCACCTTCGCGGTACCACCCATGTTCGGAAAACCCTTATAGCCTTCCGCCCTTATCTCCGCGCCGTAATGCCGCGCGATGCATCTGCTTAGTCAGTATAAATACCGTTTCCGTCAGAGTGCTCCGGTGTTGAAATTCATCTTTCTACCCTTAGTATCGTGCTTTCAGCCGGTGACACGACTCTCTGTTACTGTCATAGGAAGACTACTTACGCACCTTCATTGCAGAGCCTATTCTACATATAAAAACGGAAAAAAGTCAAGCAAACCCCAGTAACGGAGCGGAATCGTTCACATCGAGAAGAACGGATTGAACTTTATCTCTTCGCCGATCGTAGACGCGGGACCGTGCCCCGGGAAGATCTTAAGGGCGGGATTTAAGGTCTTGATCCTCCTGACGGATTCCATGATCGACTTTGCATTTCCGCCGGGCATATCAGTACGTCCGACAGATCCTCTGAATACCGTATCGCCGGTAAACAGGAGTTCTTCCCCGTTAAAGGCTGCCAAGAAACAGACACTTCCGAGCGTGTGTCCGGGTGTCTCGAAAACCTTGACCGAGATATCGTCATCTTTATAGATAGTCTGACCGTAAGTTCCCGCAAGGTTGGTAAATTTGAAATCATATAAGATCTCAGAACCTTCCATATAAGAGCAGTTCATAAAGCCGTTGCCGAGAAGATCCTTGTCATTGCTGCTGAAGAAAACCTTTGCCAGAGGATAAGTATCCTGCCATTCACTTATATATTTGATGTGATCGTGATGGCCGTGCGTAACAAAAACGGCCTTGACCTTGCATTCGCCCTTGGAAAGGCCCGGCATATTGCAGTAAGACTCAGCCATCTCCGGAGAAACTGACGGATCAATAACAAAAAGACCGGACTCGCCGGTTAAGATATACATATTGGACTCCAAAGGTCCTAAGGGGACAGTTATCAGCCTGCGTTCCATTCGCGGTAATCAAGGGCACCGCTGTCGATAGCGGTAACAAGGATCTCTGCTGAAGCGATATTCGTAGCATAAGGGATCGTATTCTGGTCGCATACATCCAGAAGTTCGAACGGATTGGACTCGCCAACCTGACGTCCGTCCCTTAAATAGATAACGCAGTCAATGCCATTGTATTCCGCTCTTGATGCGAGCTGCTCAAAGCCGCTCGAATAATCCACAGAAAGACCTGAAACATCCAGATCTGCAGATGACTTAAGAAGTTTTGCGGTGTTGTAAACGGAGATGAGCTGATGTTTCTCAAGCAAGGGCTTGTAGGCAATGCAGAAATTGACCAGTAACTCGGTCTTTCTATTGTCAGCCATCAAAACTATTTTCATCCGAAATCTCCCATTAAAGCGAATAAACAAATTGTACAGTAAAATGCCAATTTGAGCAACTATCTTTATAAAAAATCAACAATGAGAAAAACAAATTCCGGCATTATCCGAAACAGACGCGTTTTTCAGGCACTATCAGTTGGATCTGTTACTGTTTGAAGGCATATAATCGCCCAGAATCGGGTTGTCAGTAAACAGTGTCTTTGATGAGTCAACCTGCTCGTTAAAGTAAGCGGCCATGATCTTTTTCGCGATCTCGATAGTCGAAGCACCCCATTGGCCCTTCTCAACCACGAGAGCAACCGCAACTTCAGGATTATCCTTTGGGGCATAGCAAATGAACAGACCGTTCGAATACTCCTTACGTGAATCCTCGAATCCCGTCTCCGCTGTACCGGTCTTACATACCATCTGAACCGGATAGTTTTTAAACTGTTTCTGGGCTGATGAGTTCCAGCGGTATGTTCCGGTGAACACGCATCTCATTGCCGTCCTTACTGCAGTGATATTCTCTTCTGCAATTCCAATGTCTACAGGCTCCTTCTGACCCTGGTAAAGGATCGATCCGTCGCTTGCGACGACCTTATCGATCACATAAGGCGTGCAGAGTTTGTTTGTTGCTATTCCGCATGTATATCTGCAGAGCTGAAGGATCGTGAAGCAGTCATCGAACTGGCCGATAGAAGCCTGCGCCGTATTTGACGGGAACCATGTCTTATCGTAGATCGACTGACGGGTAAGTCTCTTGTTCTCACGGCTGCTCATGACTCCGGATATCTCACCCGGAAGATCGATGCCGGACTTAACTCCAAGACCGAATCTGTAAGCCATCGCCGATATATTGTCGATACCCGTCCTCGTACCGAGGATCATGAAGTAGATATTGCAGGACTGTGCCATGGCCTCATTGAGTGTCATCAATCCGTGACCTTCATCAGGAAGCTCGAGGCATTTAAAGATCCAGCCGTCGCAGTCGTAAGGGCTGACGCATATGAGCGAATTGCTCGTCGGGGTGATGTCCCCGCTCTCTAATGCGGCAAGTGCAGTACAGGGCTTAAATGTGGAACCCGGAGCATACATCGACATGATCGCACGGTTCCACAAAGGAAGGTCTCCTGCCGTAATATCCTGGTATTCATCAACACCGAGATAGTACTTAACCTGTTCCTTCGCCTGTTCATCGCCGTAGTTGGCAAGGATAAAGTCATTCGGGTCATAGTTAGGGTAAGAAGCCATCGCTATAACGGCGCCCGTGTTAACATTCATCATAACGAATGCTCCGGCTGATGCGGTCTTGATACCGGAAGTATCATTCTCCCTCTGGGCAAGGATGTATTCCTTAAGCGCCTGGGTTCCGACTTCCTGTATGTGTGAATCGATGGTGAGATATACTGTCGCGCCTTCCACCGGCTCAACTCCATAGCTCTGGGGAACAAAAAGGCCGTCCTCACCGTCCTTTGTCCAGATGCTGTAGGGCGTTATTCCGCTCTTGCCGTGAAGATATCTTTCCATCTGGGACTCGACGCCGGATTTTCCGACGACATCGTCACTCGTGTAGCCGAAAGGTGCAAGGTCAGAATATGTAACGCTTGAGATCTTACCTACATAGCCGAGGACATGGCTCGCATAAAGGGCTTCCGTCGAGTAATTTCTCGCATATTCCTTACCCGCAACGATACCCATGTAATGGTAATTCTGCTCTTCGAAGATTCTAATCAGCTCATCAGGAACATTAGTAGCGATCTTAACAGGTGTTCCTTTTACGAAAGCCCAGTTATCAGTAAATATCTGATATCTGATCCTAATGATCCTGTAAGCTTCTTCGATAGTGTAATTATTGTCGATATTGAATTTTTTTCGAAGATATAAGAAAAAGACATTAGGATCGGTCTTAACGTAATCATCAGAGAACGTAACGATAACGCCCGAAGCATAATCCTTGAGGTCAAAAAGGTTCGAATCGGACTGCCAGAGCCTTATCTTCTCTTCACTCTTAACAAATCTCGCCTTCGGATCCAGGACGAAATACTGGTCAAGGTCAGAAACGTCGATGCAGTAATACTGGTCGAAAAGATAACTCAGTTCAAGGCACAGCTCATTAAGTGACTCATCATCCAGATAAGCATTCGCGATCATTACGGTGTTGTATTCCGTACTCGAAGCCAGAAGAACTCCCTTGCTGTCGTAGATATCTCCTCTCGGAGCCTGTGAAGTATACTGCCTGATTACACCCGAGGAGCTCTCAGACAACGTCTTCTGGTAAGGTGAGAACTGGAGTTTGGTCGTCATGATAAGGATGATGACACCGAAAGTAACGAATATGGCCGCGAGGACCAGATATCTGTTGGTAAGGAAATTGAAGGCACGCTTTAAGAGAGAGCCTGCATCATTTCTGCCGCCCTTCTCAGCATTGTTATCAAATGCGCCATAGTCTTCGATCAGATTCCGAGCCATGTGCCTTCACCCTGCTTTTTTAATATTTCATCATTTTTCGAGTTGCCTTTGAAAGATACCGGACCCAGGAATCTCAAGAGCAGCATCAACGGTACTGCAGCAATAGCATTGAGCAGGAGCTGCGGCAGGAACGAATGGACCAGGAACGTCAAAGGCATATAAAGGCTTGATTCCGCGCCCGCAAGATTGCTCCATCCGTAAATAAGCAGGTATCCTGCCGTTTTGTAGCAGACTGTCGCGAAAATAACCGCTACGAACGAGAAAGGTATATTGCGGTGCATCCTCTTGGTAAAGAACGAAGCTCCGATGATCCCCACCGCAAAGAGCGTGAAAGCTCCCATAAAAGCCGTGACCCTGACGTCTCCGTCAAGACCGACGACCGCAGGCGGCGAGAAAACATCCCTTACAAGTCCGCATATGAAACCGACGACAGCACCGTCCCAAAATCCGTTAAAATATCCGGAGAGCACGACGAAAACAAACATCAGGTCAGCAGTCTGTCCCTTGAAGCTGAATGCATCCGGGAACGAGACCTGTATAGATGAGACCAGGATAATATAGACCGCATAGACCACGATCTTTCTTACTCTGGATCTGGTGTTTGCGTTGATCAGTCTCATATTTATGTACCCTGGGCAACAGTACTTTCCGCAGGTTCCGCTTCAACATAAGGGATCATGATGAACACATCTTCGAGTCTTCCGATCTGTGAATAGGGCTTTAATGTAGCCGTTACTTCGAGAGCATTTGAATAATCAACACTCTGGATAACGCCGATCGGAATACCTTCAGGGAAAAGGCCGCCGTCACCCGAAGTAACGATCTCCATTCCCGGCTCAAGATGAACGTCAGGATCAATGTCCTTAACAAGGCAGAGGCCGTACCTTTTGAGCTCGGCATCGCCTATTACCATAAAAGTCGCGCCGTTAACGACGTTGACCTTGCCTGCTACTGCAAAGCCCTCGTGAAGGAGCGGAAGAACTCTGGATTCAGTGTCTGAAGTCTCTATAACTCGTCCGACAAGGTTCATCTCAACGTCAAGCACCGGGAAGGAATTACCTTCTTCGAGGACGATTCCGTCTGTAGAACCCGCATTAAGCCTGATCGTAGAGAACCATTCGTCAGATTCTCTCGAGAGGATGGAAGCACCGTAGATATCGTAATTACTGAACATATCCTTGATATGAAGGGCATCTTTAAGCTCTTCATAACGGAGTGCCGCTTCCTCGTTCTGGGTCAGCTGATATCTTAAGTCAGCGATCTGTGCCTTCAAAGCTTCGTTCTCTTCCCTGATCGCGATACCGTCAGTAATGGCGGACCAGAAATCCGACAAAGTATCGCCAGCCCTCTTTACAACGGACTGGGCCGGTGAACTTACAAGCTGAACAGGTTTTAAGAGCTTTTTGACAGGACTTCCCGGAAGCAGGCTCAGCACGGAAAACGCTGCTAATACAAGCAGAACGATAAGTGCTATGAACCATTTAGACTTCAAAAGTTTTTTCAAGAATACTCTCCCGACGTGTTAAGGGATCAGCCCTTCTTACCGCAGCAGTTCTTATACTTCTTGCCTGAACCGCAAGGGCACGGATCATTACGTCCGATGTGCTCTGCGTGAGCCATGTTGCTCTCACGGTATTCACGTGTGATCTCGTTTCTCTTCTCTTCGGAGAGGATATTGTTCCATGCCTTGATGTTATAAAGCCAGTCAGCCTTTGCATCACGCATGTTGTAGTAAAGCTTCTCGTAATCGATATCGAGCTTGATCTGATAGTCATCATCGATCGCTTCCATATCAAGGGCATCAGCATTTGTGATACTTGTCTTGATACCGTCGATGAAGCCTACGAATACGTCCATTGAATCCTTGGGGAATTCAAGCTTATGAGCAAGCTCTGAAGCTGTGCCGCTAAGGAACTCGCCGTTATCGGGATATGCACCTAAGATCTTCTCGTAAGCAACCTTTTCGAGCGCGTAATAACGGTTGATGTATTCCATATACTCCTGCTGATTGGATGCATCCTCTGATTTGTCCATCCAGGTCTTGTAATAACTCATTTAAAGTCTCCTCCAAATTCAATATCAAAGCTTAGAAGCTACTGCCTTAAGGAATTCCTCGGTAGTAACAGTCTTCTTGTTGTCGCTATCAAGAAGATTATTGAGGTCGCCCGTGATGATGCCTTCCTCAATAGTCTCGATAGATGCCTTCTCGATCTTGTCGGCAAATGCCTCCAATTCGGGAAGCTCATCAAGCTGTGCTCTCTTCCTCAATGCTCCGGACCATGCGAAAAGCGTAGCCATGGGGTTTGTGGAAGTCTGCTCACCCTTGAGGTGTCTGTAATAATGACGTGTAACCGTACCGTGAGCAGCCTCATACTCGTAAACGCCCTTAGGTGAAACGAGAACAGATGTCATCATCGCAAGAGATCCGCAAGCGGAAGCGAGCATGTCGCTCATGACGTCACCGTCGTAATTCTTGAGCGCCCATACGAATCCGCCTGAAGAACGCATGACTCTTGCAACTGCATCATCGATAAGCGTGTAGAAATACGTGATGCCGGCTGCTTCGAACTTATCCTTGAACTCTGTGTCGTAGATATTCTGGAAGATCTCCTTGAAACGGCCGTCATACTTCTTGGAAATTGTATCCTTTGTAGCGAACCAGAGGTCCTGCTTTGTATCCAGAGCATACTGGAAGCATGATGTTGCGAATGCCGCAATGGACTTGTCTGTGTTGTAAAGGCCCTGAACGACACCTGCATCGTTATATTCAAAGATCGTCTGGCTTTCCTGTCTGCCGTCGGGATATGTGATAACAAGATCTGCTCTTGCGGGACCGTCAACAAGGAACTCAGTGTCTCTGTAGACATCACCATACGCATGTCTTGCTATAGTGATCGGCTTTTCCCAGCAGGAAACGAAAGGCTTGATGCCCTTGACCAGGATGGGAGCTCTGAATACGGTACCGTCGAGGATCGCTCTGATCGTTCCGTTAGGGCTCTTCCACATGGTATGGAGGTTGTACTCTGTCATTCTCTGGGCATTCGGTGTGATGGTTGCGCACTTAACGGCAACACCAAGCTCGTTTGTCCTGTTAGCAGCATCGATGGTAACCTGGTCAGCGGTCCCGTCTCTGTGCTTCAGGCCAAGGTCAAAATACTCGGTCTTGAGGTCAACGAAAGGCAGGATCACGATATCCTTGATCTGCTTCCAGATTATTCTTGTCATCTCATCCCCGTCCATCTCTACAAGCGGGGTCTTCATCTGAATCTTAGCCATAAGATCTCCATTCTTCTAAATAATACTAAAAGATTTTAAGTCATAAGCCCCACAACGTCAAATGCGACATTGGGTAAAAAACACACGAAAACGCACCAGTTAAGTGCCCGTTTTTGCCGATGCCTTTACAAGTATTATCTCAAGCGAATATCTCTCGTCTATCAGACCGTGCTTAAACTCGCTGTCAGAGTCAGAAGCGGCAAGATAAAGCGCTATCAATCCCTTCATGCTGAAATTGTTCGATTGGCTTACGAGTTTCTTCGCCCTGAACTCATTCATTCCCGTCCGTTCGACCAGAACATATGCATTTCCGGCCTCTTTTGCCATTATCAATGCCTTTATATGGTTTGTTATGGATACTCTTATCCTAGGAAGCGGTTCCTTGTTAGCGATCAGCTTATCCAGTGTTCCCAAAGCGATCCGGGCATTTCCGCTGCCGCAGGCATCCATAATATCGAAGATCTTGCCGCTTAAGTCAGGCGGGCAGCAAAGTTCGACAATATCAGGCGTAACCTCCGAATAGCCCTTCCCCTGGCAGTAAAGCGTAAGCTTGTTTATCTCATTTACGAGCTCCATCATGTTGCCATTACATCTTGAAGCCATCGAATTAGCTGCATCAAAGCCGATCCTGATGCCTTCTTTGCCAAAGCGGTTAGCTATCCAGCCCGAGAGCTCGTCTTCCTCAAATCCGCTCATGGAAGCAACCGTTCCGTACTGAAGGAACGTCTTGAAAGCCTTCTTTCTGCTGTCTGCGGTCTCCTCGAAAAATACCACTACGACAGAAGACGGTATGTCTTTAAGTATCTCAACATCCCTGTCGGACAGCTCCCTGTTAGGAAGTCCGGACTGTTTGATAACGACAAGCCTTCTGGGCGACATCCACGGCGGCATCGAGATCAATTCCTCAAGCTTGCCCATGTCAAACTTGTCGCCTGTCCTTGTGTCAATGACGGCATAATCCATATCTTCAGCACCTTCACCGAGGCAGGCCTTCTTCAGCATGGATACCGCGCCGTCGATCATGTAGTTCTCAGTGCCATACATGAGCACGAGCCCTAAAGAATCAGTCTCTTTATTGATCTTCGACAACATCTGACGGGAATTCAAGACTCCCTTGGGAAGCGCCTTTGGCTTTGCCATCCGCTATTGTCCTCCAAACAGTTCCGGATATCTGCTCCTGAAAAGGATATCCGTATCACAGTCCTCCGGCACACCGTCGATCCTTCCGATGGATCCGGTCTGCCACATAGTGTAATCGCCTTCATAAGTAGTTTGCTTAACATAGTGAGCGAGCCATACATCGTAACCTGCCGGTTCCCATATGATCTCAAGATAGTACTTGCTCGCATAAAGGATCGTTGAGTAACCGTTCTCCTGCATTATGCCGGCAAACTCATAGAACAGGTTGTTAATATCCACAATGCTCATCTTATATTTCTGGAAATGAGACCAGCTCTCCCAGTCAAAAGCCACGGGAAGATCCAATTCCTTGCCTTCAAGAACCTTGAGCAGTTCATTCGCGTGCTCGTGGAGCATCTCGATCGTGCTGTCAGTCGAATAATAATATACGCCTATAAGAAGACCTGCAGCCTTAGCATCCTGATAGTACTGCTCGAACTTACGGTCTTCGCCCAGTTCGCCGTTGTTGTAGATCATGGCTCTGAGCATTACGAATTCACATCCTGCAGCCTTGACCTTATTGAAATCTATATCACCCTGATATCTGGAAACATCAATGCCGTAAGCAATATCAGGACCGGGATATCTTGCCATAAAGTCACTGTAAGCCAGCGTCTTGTGTTCGGAAGAATCTCCGCCGCCGCCCGTGTTGCTCGGAACATAAACCTTGACACTCATACTGCCTGTCTTGGTATTGCCCGCATCGTCAACCAGAGTAAGTTCAAGCGGATATGTGCCCGCAACAGTGGTATCGACTTCCCCGTTGACCTTAAGTTCCACATCAGAATCACAGTCATCTATATAGCCGATATGACGGTGAATATCAAATTCTGAACCCTTCTCAACATAAGCCGTCTCAGGAAGATTGAGCCAGACGGGCGCAGTAGTATCCTGTGCAGGAGCTTCCATATGCGGGATAGACGGCGTAGGTGAAGGAGTCGGAGTCGGTGAATTAGTAGGTGTCGGTGAGACAGTAGGCTCCGATGCTTTAGTTGTCTCAGTTACGGATTCACTGCTTGCAGCAACCGGTTCATCATCTTTCTTACACCCGGTAAACGAAGCGCAAACGACAGACACTGTCAAAGCAGCTACAACCAACATCCTGAATATCTTATTAATCTTTATGTGCATAAATATTTGGTATTAATCCTGTCCATTAATACTCTTTTCCTTTCCGAAAATCCCGATAACACATCGATTATAACAAAGATGGTCTGTTTTCTTATCCTGATTATGGGACAATTTAAGGCAAAGCCGTTACAGACGGGCAATTCATGAACAGTATCTGCAAGACGCATCTTGCTTTTATAAATGCTCGAAAATATAGTTCCCGGAAAGTATATTTTCTTGTCGGTCGTTTGCAGGGTTTTGCAGGCTCTCTTGTCGGTTATCAAAAAGAAATGATGACAATTTGCAGGTTTGATGCAGGTTTTGTCGGTTTTGCTGCCGGTTATTAAAGTCAATTTTGTTGGTGTCTTTTTACAAATTTAAGGATACATAAGCAATTAACATATGACGATGCCTTTTTAACAATCGTTACTTATCGCAGCCCCGCTTGAACACAAAACACAGATCAGACGATTAAGTCAAGCCCGTAGCATTCGTAGAATGTGCCGCGAGGCAGGCTTGACGGCTTAAGTCTGATCTGTAAAACAACAATAGCGGGGATGCGATTGATCTGTCCAACCAAAAATCAATATTCCAGGATCACTGCCCCTTCAAGGTCTGTTCTGAAGACTTCGCAGCCATAAGATTCAAGGCGGTCTAAGGTGTCCGGCGAAGGGTGGCCATAAAAGTTGTTGGCGCCGACGGAGATTATTGCGGCAGAGGGCGAACAGGCCTCAATGAAACCCGTCGAGGATGAGTATTTGGAGCCATGGTGAGCGACTTTGAGAAGGTCGCAATCGATATCGATGCCTGCATCTATCAGGCGTTCTTCTGTTTTGGTGCTGATGTCGCCCGTAAAAAGGATCTTCTTGCCGTTTATATTCAGCATCAGGACAAGGCTTGAGTCGTTGCCGCCGTTGGCATCCACATACGGGTACAGGACATCGATGAAGGCTGAATCCGATAACTCGATCCTGTCTCCGGCTCTGATGCAGAATAGGTTGGAAAGATATGCCTGTCTGTCTGTTTTCGTGGACTCGAAAAACTCCTCAACGTCTTTGTCTTTAATGTCAGGTTCAGGGACATAGGCGGTCATGACCGTGCCGGCTCTTCCCTGCTCGCTCAAAGCGGCGATCCCGCCTGAATGGTCAACATCCCAGTGGCTCATTATGCTGATATCGACCTGACTGATGCCGTAATAATCCAGAAGATCGCTTACTGTGGAAGCTCCTTCTTCGTAAGTTCCTGCATCTATAAGGCATGTAAGCCCACTAGTGATTATCAGGCAGCAGTCACCTTGCCCGACGTCGGCAAAGACGATCTTATTCTCCGGTTTGATCACGAAGGAAAACACTTCCAAGCCCACTGATGCGGCAAGGACCAGCGCAGAGAGTTTAAGGAAAGCCCGTCTTACAAAGCACGGCGGGAGCATAAACAGAAACAGCGTTAATCCTGCAGCCAGAAGGAGCGGGGCTGATAAATGGACCGGCGGACTGCCGCCTGAACTTAAGGTGCTGCCTGTACCGATAACAGAATTCAGAAGTTTAAGACATGCAAGGAGCGGCGCAGATATGAATTCTGACAGGAACGGAAGCAATAAACACAGAAGGACGCAGGGCACAAAACAGGTGCAGGTCAATCCGGCCACAAAAGAGCCTGCTATCTGAACCGCAAGATGCAGCGGATCAGGTCTCATGGAGATGTCTGTCCAGAATGGGATCATGCCGAGCGTGGCGGCAATGGCGGGACTGACAAGAGATGGTATCTTCTCTCCAAGGCGGAGCTTCTTAAGTGCGCCCGAAATCTTCACCGTATATATTTTTATGGCAATGACGGCACTAAAGCTCATGCGGAATCCGGAAGACTGCGGGCAGAACGGGTCGGACACCGTCATGACTATTGAAGCAAGGCTTAAGGCGGATACCCAGTCCCTGTCAGCGAAGCAGCATATGCTCATGAAGGCGGCCCTTGTTACGGAATCGCTCCAGCCTGTAAGACAGCCTGTCAGGATGCAGAACAGGATGTGGATGGCGAAGACTTTTCGACGCTTGACCTTAAGTGCACTGAGAACAGCGGGAAGGCATGCCAGAAAGCCCGTAAAGTGCGTGCCGGATACCGCCAGGAGATGCGAGCAGCAAGATATTTGGAAATCGCGGTTTACATGGTCAGGCACAAGGGATCTGTCACCTGCGCAAACGGCCGCAGCCAATGCCTTGTATGTTTCGTCGAATGAACCTGATACTGCATTAAGGACATCTCTTCTCATTACAAAGAAGAATCTTTGCAAGACACCTGAAATACAGGAAGGGAAACCGGCTTTGCTTATCACTTCGAACCGGTCGCATCTTATTACATACAGAATTCCACGGGATCTTAAGTAATCACGGTAATCCAATTCGCCGGGATTGCCGGCTTTCGCAGGCTCTTTTAGTTTTCCGTGAATGAGAAGCTGATCGCCCGGATTAATATCCGCAAAGCCTTCGATATCCTTGTAACAGGTGATTTTCGAGAGTGCCCCGCTCTCCAGTCTGACTGTAAGGTCAACCTTGCCGGAAAGATCAAAGGATATCCTTGTTGCCGTACAGATATATTCATTGTTTGAAGACGGTTCTGTATATGCGTTAAGCCTTGTGCTGATAAACATTCCTATATAGACAAGAACAAGGCTGAACAATAAGGCAAGCACCGTCATGTTAACCTTGAAGAATAAGGGCTTTCGGGATTTGAGACAAAACAGCACAAAAGCGGTTAACACGGCCGCTGATAAAAGGAATGCAGGCAGCACGGATGCAAAATGGCAGCTAAGGAAACTGCACAGAAGAATGAGGAGTGCGGGCGCTAAAGAAGGTCTTTTCGAGAACGCGGCAAAAAGCTGTTTGAAGCCGGCATCAATTAATCGCATTCTATAAAGAAAACGGTCCTGGAGATGCAAAAAATCAGTATTCTTATACGTTTTGCCATAAAAGTCCTTCATGTTAAAATTCTAAGTGGGTTCTTTGTCGGTTTTAGTCTCAATTTTCATACAAATACCGACAAATAAACCGACAAAAACGACAAGCTGAACATTATAAACAGAGTTATAAACATGGCTATCAATTACGGAAAGATCAGATATCTAAAGACGTGCGCATCGATCAAGGATCTGCCTGACGGGGATCTGCCGGAGATCGTTCTTGCGGGAAGGTCCAATGTAGGCAAGTCTTCCCTGGTAAACGCGCTGGGAAGCAACAGAAAGCTTGCCAGGGTATCGCAGACTCCCGGAAAGACACAGCAGATCATTTACTTTGACATGGACAGCCAGGCAATACTTGCCGACCTTCCGGGTTACGGCTTCTCAAAGGCGTCGAAGGACAAGTCAAAGGGCTTCTCCGAATTGTGCGACAACTATTTCAGGGTAAGGACAGGTATTGATCTCGTTCTTATGCTCATTGATATCAGGCACGAGCCGTCAAATGACGACATCGGAATGCTCAATTTCTTAAACAGTGCCGGTCTTCCCTATTTTCTCGTTTTCACGAAGTGCGATAAGCTGTCTGCACAACAGGTAAGGAAGCAGCTTCAGATGATGTCAAAATATCTTGATTTTGCTGAAGACGCCCGTGTTTTCGCGGTTTCCAGCAGCGAGACCAATCCTCAGAAATCAGGGTTAAAAGATTTGAAGCAGGCGCTCTCTGATGAGATATGCAAATTATGAACAATCTTTCTATTACTTTTCGTGCAAATTTTTGTAATAGAGTGCTTTGAAATATTTTATTACTTGGATATCATTTAATTAGTTTCTTTCAGGGGGATATTTGATGCCATGAGCGACTTGTATGTCAATACAGGCTATAAGGAAACATATTTGGCACCTTTCGGTCCCATCGGCATTATTTCACATACTTCCAACAAAGAATTCGTCAAGAAGGTCTCAGAGGTGCTGTCTGCCAAGAGGAAGATCCGTGCCCAAAGACCCGGAAATAAATATGCGAACGATCCCGGCTATTCACGTGAAAGCTTCATTATGGATTCTGAGCTTGTCAGATTCCAGACCGGCGAGGGCAAGTTCGCCATCGGCGAGAGCGTCAGAGGTCATGACATCTATGTCATCACGGACGTTTTATCCCGCAGTCTTGAATTAAATCTCATCGAAGATACACATGTCATCTCCCCCGATGACCAGTATATTGATCTTTTGAGGATCTTGTCCGTTCTTAAGGGCAAGGCTAAGAGAGTCAATGTCATCATGCCTTTTGTTTATGAAGGCAGGCGCGAGAAGTTAGACTCCCACAGAGAATCCTACGATTGTGCCGACATGCTCAAGAAGCTCTATAAGCTCGGTGTGTCCAACCTCATCATTTTCGATCCTCACGACGAGAGGATCGCGAATGCGGTACCCCTTATGTCAATAGAGATGCCGCGCTGCCAGTTCAAGATGACGTCCACACTCTTGAACCGTTTTGGCTCCATCAAGATGGATAAAGACTATACGCTCGTGGTAAGCCCTGATGAGACAGGAATATCGCGAGCAATTTTTTACTCTTCGCACCTTAACCTCCCCCTGGCCTTCTTCTACCGTTACTACTACAACAAGGACGGCGAGGTAGTTAAGGGCTTCAAGTATCTGGGTGATGATGTCGACGGCAAGGATATCCTTCTTATCGATGACATGATCAATTCAGGTGAGACGATGCTCCGTACGGCTGCGAAGCTCAAAGCCTATGGCGCCAAGGACATTTACTGTCTTGCACCGTTCGGACTCTTTACCGACGGGCTCGAGGTTTTCGACAGGGCTTATGAGGAAGGAACTTTCAAGTGCATCTGCACAACGAACCTTATCTATGCTCCCGACGGCCTCAAATCGCGCGAATGGTATCTGGCGGCAGACATGGTACCGTACGTTGCAAGGATCATAGACGCACTTAATTCTGATGAATCCATCTACGACCTTATCAACTCGACGGCAAGATTGCAGGATCTTGCGAGCCAGATAAGGATAGGAGAGGTTTTCGATGAATTTAATGAGATATAAAGAAACCAATCAAGGCATGAAAGGCAGGCTGCAATTATGACATCAGCATCTGACGAAAAAGCTTATTCCCGCTACGACCAATACGGCGACAACCCCATGGCGCCGGTAGGACCCATAGGTCTTATTGCTCTCAGAGGAAGTGAGGACTTCACATCGAAGGTCAACTTCTACCTCAACAAGAGACGTTCCGAGTATCAGAAAGAACAGATCGTCAATACCTATCCGGGATTCTTCAGAGAGGATTACACTATCCCCGTGGAGAATGCCAGATTCTCATCAGGAGAAGGTAAGGCTGTCGTTAAGAATACAGTCAGAGGCCATGACCTCTACCTCATCAGCGACGTCATGAACTGCTCCTGCACTTACAAGATGTTCGGACAGGACAACAGAATGAGCCCTGACGATCACTATCAGGATCTTAAGCGTGTCATCCTCGCCTGCTCCGGCAAATCAAGAAGAATCAATGTCATAATGCCTTTCCTTTATGAGAGCCGTCAGCACAAGAGAAACGCAAGAGAATCTCTGGACTGTGCTTTCGCACTTGAGGAATTATATGATCTCGGCGTTGCGAACATCATCACGTTCGACGCACATGACGAGAGAGTTGCAAACGCTATCCCTCTTGCAGGCTTCGAGAGCCTCCCTACAACATATCAGATCATTAAGGAAATGTACCGTCAGATCCCTGACCTGCAGTTCTCCAACGGCAAGTTCATGATCATCTCACCTGATGAAGGCGGTATCGGAAGAGCGATGTACTATGCTTCCATCCTCGGTGTCCCTCTCGGAACATTCTATAAGAGAAGAGACTACACGAGAGTCGTCGACGGCAAGAACCCGATCGTCGCTCACGAGTTCCTCGGTGATTCCGTTCAGGACATGGACATCCTCATTGTTGATGACATGATCTCCTCCGGCGATTCCATGATCGACATCGCTCGCGAGATGAAGGAACGCGGTGCGCGCAAGGTATTCTGCGCCGTTACTTTCGGTCTTTTCACAGAAGGTATCGACCACTTCAACAAGGCTTACGAAGAAGGCATCATCAACAAAGTGTTCGCAACAAACCTTATCTATAGAAGACCTGAGCTCCTTGAAGCTCCCTGGTTTGCTGATGTTAACCTCTGCAAGTTCGTCGCACTCCTCATCGATGCGATCAACCACGACGCTTCACTCTCAAGCCTCATCAATCCTACAGAGAAGATCAGAAAGCTTCTCAAGGAGAAAGAGAATATCAATTAAAGATGGCAAATACGGGAAGGTCACGTTCTGCAGGTTCTTCTTCCAGGGGCTCGAAAAGCAGTCCCCGCAAAACTTCTGCGCGCTCAAATAATTCGCGCGGAACATCAAGAAGAACAACGGCTCCCCAGCCTGAAGAGTCAGGATTTTCTGCCGCATTTAAGAAGTTTGCCGCTTCAAAAGCCGCAACACCTCTTATCTTTATTGCTGCAGTTCTCCTGATCGTCGGCATCGACCTTCTTGTCAGCTGGAACAGCTTCGAATTATTCTTCAAGATCCTCGGCATCGAGATACTCATTGCCGTTGTCATCTGGATAATCCTGACACTGGTTTTCTCCGGAAAGAAGAATAAAGACCCGGATGGCGGAACCGCAGAAGACGAGGTATAAACCTTGACTTTAGACGGCATCACCTGTCAGCTCCTGGCAGACGAACTGAATACCGAACTCGAAGGGAAGCGTGTGGACAAGATCTACATGCCTGACAGGCACACTGTCATCCTCCACATAAGATTTACAAGCGGGTACCAAAAGCTCCTGATATCTATCGATCCGGGTGCTCCGCGCATCTGTTTTGCGGAAAACACGGTCGAGAATCCTTCGATCCCGCCCTCATTTTGCATGCTTCTCCGCAAATATCTTGCCGGTTCGAGGATCGAACGCGTCACCAATCCCGGTTACGAGAGAATAATAGAGATCACCGTCAGCAAGAACGACGAATTAAAGGACAGAAAGACCTATACCCTTATAGTTGAACTCATGGGCAGGTTCTCAAATCTTATCCTCGTCAACGAGAACGGCAAGATACTGGATTCTGCCGTTCACGTCGATTTTTCCGTCTCACGCGTAAGGGAAGTCATGCCCGCAAGAGTCTATGTATATCCTCCGGCGCAGGATAAGCTCAATGCCGGAAAAGCTCTTGAGATGGCGCAGTCAGGCACACTTCCCGTCATGGAATCTGAGCTCTCCCGCCCTGTCGACAAAGCACTTGTCGGCTCGATCAAGGGTCTGTCCCCTGTTCTTGCCGGATACATTACGGACATGGCAGACCTGGACGACAGGAAGACTCTCGCTATGCTTTCATCTGATGAAAAGGACCGTCTTTTAAACGAAGTAAAGACTTTCCTTTCCGGCATTGTCTTGAAAACATACCATTCATATGTATTTTTCGATGAAAACGGCGAACCGGTTAATGCAGCGATCGTCAACCTTAAAGGCTACACAAGATCCCAGGCTGTCTCCTCGGTATCAGAAGCTATCGACATGTGCTATCAGGCAAGGGATTCCCGTCTTGAACTCGATAAAGGCCGCGACAGGTTAAACCAGATAATAGGCAGTGCCCTTGCAAGGGTCATTAAGAAGCGTGAGATACACGAGCAGGATCTTGAGGAAGGTCAGAAGGCTGATAAGTTAAAGCATTACGGCGATCTTATCCTCACATATAAATACATGGTAAACCAGGGCGCTCCGAGCGTTACTCTTACTGACTACGCATCAGAGACCCAGGAGAACATAACAATTCCCTTGAATCCTTCTCTTGATGCATCCGCAAATGCCCAGGAATACTATAAGCGTTTCCATAAAGCGAAAAGAAAGATGGAGCTGGCTGATCAGTATCTCAAAGAAGACGAGATGGCAGCGCAGTACCTCCGTTCCTTGATAGCAGCAGTAAATGCGGCATCAGGCATGGAGGATCTTGAAGCGATCAACGAAGAGATAAGGGCCGAGATATCCGGAGATTCAGGTTTTCGAAAAGGGGCTACAGCCAGCAAGAACAACAATAACAACAAAGGTGACCCCAATAAGATGGTCGGAATCGCAAAGTCCGGAAAAGCTTCGTCGCGCGCTTTGAGAGAAGCTGCCAAGAGAGCAAATCTCAACAAGGGCGGCAAGGATAAGAGCAAGGAAAGAGCCCTGCCCTGCAGACGTTACCTGACATCTGACGGATATGAGATCCTTGCGGGAAGAAACAACATCCAGAACGACCAGCTCACCTTCCACACAGCTTCAAGGCGCGACTGGTGGTTCCACGTAAAAGGACTTCCCGGAACACACGTCATCTTAAAGACCAAGCCCAATGAAGAAATGCCTTCCGATAACGCGGTCCTTGAGGCTGCAAGCCTTGCGGCATTCTTCTCGAAGGCGATAATTCTTGAGGAACACATGACATCAGAGGGTTCAAAGCCCGGTCTTCTTAAGGCTGAAGTCGACTACTGCCCTGTCTCCCACGTAAAAAAGATTCCGGGAGCAAAGCCCGGAATGGTCATCTACGAAGGCTATTATTCAGTTCTCGTGGAAGCAAAAGAGCCTCAGACGAAGGATTAAGAAAACAACTTATAAGGAGTTTGCTTCAGTATGCTCCTTTATGTCCTTATAGATCTTGTCCCTGAACTTGGATTCTTCTAACGAGAATATGCAGCCGCAGAATTTCTGCCTGTATAAACCGATCTCACGCGCCATATCCTGACCCTGTCTGAATCCGGGTCTGAAATCCATATATTCGAACTTGACGCCGAACTTTGAAGCTTTCTTATCGCTTATCTCTGCTATCTTGTCGTGCTGCTGATAGGGGCTTACGAGTAGCGTCGTGCAGAAAGTCTCATAGCCGTTCTCTGCAGCAAACTTTGCAACATGTTCCATACGGATGTCATAGCACATCTCGCATCTTGAAGCGAATTCATTTAGATATTCCTTGGCCAGCCAATAATCCTGCATACAGTCGGTGCCTTCAGAGATAAGCTTTATACTGTAATGCTCACAGGCCTTCTCAAGATTCTGGTGGCGTCTGTCGAATTCGAACTGAGGCTGGATATTAGGGTTATACCAGTAGCAGTCAAGATCTCTTCCGTTTGAGGTCAAAAGATCCAGAGGATACATGGCACAAGGGCCGCAGCAGCAATGCAGGAGCATCTTCCCCATCAGCTGTTCTCACCGTCCTTATTGGCATTCTGCCAGTCTTCTATGGAGATGTTCTCGAATTTGGCAGGAACAACATCGGCATTCTTCATGCCGGCGACGAATGAAGGCGGAGGTGTCATGCCGAGATGCTCGAAAGCCCTTAACGTAAGGACTCTTCCTCTCGGAGTCTTTGCCAGGAATCCGTTCTGAAGCAGGAAAGGTTCATAAACATCTTCGATGGTAACAGGATCTTCACCCGTGCATGCGGCCAAAGTCTCAAGGCCTACAGGTCCGCCCTTAAAGATATCCGCTATGGCAGTCAGCACTCTTCTGTCGACAGCATCAAGACCGATATCATCAATATCCAAAGCCTTGAGGCCGAAGTCGGAAACTTCTTTATCGATAACATCTTTCTCAAGATAAGACGCGAAATCTCTCATACGCTTAAGAAGCCTTATAGCAATTCTCGGCGTTCCTCTTGATCTTGAAGCGATGTTGCGGAGGCCCTCATCGTTGATCGCAATGCCCAGAAGTCCTGCATCTCTCTTAAGTATCTCCATGAGATCTTCCGTCTCATATAATTCGAGACGGTGGATCATTCCGAAGCGGTCCCTTAAAGGAGCCGAGAGCATACCTGCTCTTGTAGTGGCACCTACCAATGTGAAGTGCGGAAGATCAAGTCTTACAGACCTTGCGGCAGGACCTTTGCCGATCATGAGATCAAGGCAGTAATCCTCCATTGCAGGATATAAGACTTCTTCAACGCTCTTATTGAGTCTGTGGATCTCATCGATGAATAATACCTCATTCTCATTGAGGTTCGTAAGAAGGGCTGCAAGATCGCCGGCCTTCTCAATTGAAGGACCCGTGGTGATATGCATTGAGACACCCATCTCGGATGCGATGATCCCTGCAAGAGTGGTCTTTCCCAATCCCGGCGGACCATATAAAAGAACGTGATCCAATGCTTCGCCGCGCTTTTTTGCAGCATCAATAAATATCTTGAGGTTGGTCTTGACCTTGGTCTGACCGGAATATTCTTCGAAAGTGACAGGCCTTAAAGCCTTCTCTTCAGCATCGCCGGGCTGCCTTAGCCGTCCCAGTACCCGCTCTTCCTCATTATCCTGTGCGTTAAAATTCATCATCTGATAAAAACCGTTTCCTTATGAGAACTTCTTCCCTGAAGCGATCTTCAAAGACTTGCGGATAAGATCTTCAAGACCTATTCCTTCCTCGTAGGCAGAACCTACGGCCTCTGAGGCCTCCTGGTCTTTATATCCTAACACAACGAGAGCTCCGACAGCATCCTGCATGATGCCCGGATCACCCGTACCTGATGCAGCAACCGCAACCGGTGTAACCGCAATGCTTGAAGAGCTTCCGAGCTGGGCCTTAAGCTTATCCTTAAGTTCAACGATTATCTTCTCAGCGCTCTTCTTGCCAAGACCCTTAACACTTGTAAGGAGTGCAACATTGCCGCTCATGACAGCTGCCGCGATCTGCTCGGCAGATAAAGCTGCACAGATCGTATGCGCTACCTTGGGACCTACGCCGCTTACAGTAATAAGCTTCAGGAACATCTCCTTCTGTGCCCTGGAATTAAAGCCGTAAAGCGAGATGTCATCTTCCTTGACACTCTGATAAAGCCAGACCGTGACCTCGTCACCCAGACCTCCGAACTCAGCCGAGATACCAAGAGGACAATTGATGAGATATCCGATGCCGTTGTTCTCTATTACTATCTGCTGGTCGTTGCGGTCGGCAACCTTGCCCTTGATATATGCGTACATTCAGGTTCTCCTTAAATCTAATATAAGTATTCTATCAATAAATCAGATAAATCCCTGGTTGCGGTTGGAATATCCGTATCTGCCGTACTGGTAACCCGACACCGCCTTGCCTGCAAAAGCAACACCAGTATTGGCAAGCGTTATCGCAAGAGCAAGTGCATCTGCCGCATCGTCCGGCTTCGGAATCTCCTTAAGGCCAAGGATAGACTTGGTCATTATCTGGACCTGCTTCTTCTCAGCCTTGCCGTATCCGGTTATCGCGAGCTTTACCTGTCCCGGCGTAAACTCGAAAACCTCGACTCCGGCTCTGGCCGCTTCCACAAGGACGGCTCCCCTTGCCTGGGCAGTTCCTATAACGGTCGTATGGTTATGTCCCATGAAGAGTTCCTCTATCGACATATAGTCAGGCTTATACTGCTCCAAAAGGAATCTGATCTTGTCATTTATCGCAAGAAGTCTTATAGGGAAATCAACGCCTGCCTTGGTCTCTATGGCACCATAGTCTACGACTTCGAACTTGGAGCCGACCTTATCGACGATGCCATAACCCGTGATCGCATAACCAGGGTCGATACCGATTATCCTTTTCTTTACGGGTTCTTTGGTCATGGTACTCCTTAAAAGATATAAACATTTGTTCGTATTATACAATAAGAACAAAACAAATCAAGTTATAACGCCCAATATCGAAGGTTTCTTCTCAGGCCTTTCAGGTCCGACTGTATATGCTTCGAGGATAAGATCCATCGCATCGAAAAGCTTATCTTCAGGAAGACTGCTCTTCTCACCGGTATAAAGGGCACATAACGAGTCGCCGCGCTCCACCTTGTCACCGACCTTAACAAAGAACCCTATGCCCGCACCATAATCTATCGGATCGGTTTTCGCGAGCCGGCCGGCACCAAGAAGAACTGAGGCCTGGCCGATAAGATCTGCCCTGACTGACTGGACATAACCGCTGTCTGGTGAATTTACATGCATGCAGTCGAAAGGCTTATCTACATAAACAGGCCCTATACCATCAATCCATTTTCCGCCCTGAGACGTGATTAGAGCCTTGTACTTCTCATAACAGGATCCGTCAGATAACCTTGCCTTTATCTCCTGCCTCAGCACATCATCACTCATACCTGAGGTCTTTTCCGCCATCTTTATCAGCTGGAAGGCAAGTTCTGTCACGACTTCCACTACATCTTCCTCGCCCTTGCCCGTGACGGTGTTATAGACTTCCTGCATCTCAAGGATGTTGCCGCAGAATCTTCCCAAAGGCTGATCCATGTCGGTAATGACGGCTACAGTCTTGCGGCCGGCGAGCTTTCCGATCTTAATCATGGCTTCGGCAAGTTCTTTTGCCATGGCGTAATCCTTCATGAAAGCACCCGATCCGCATGTGACATCAAGAGCTATGGCAGATGCACCGCCCGCGATCTTTTTGCTCATGATGGAAGACGCGATAAGAGGGATAGAATCTACTGTTCCTGTTACATCCCTCAGCGAATAAAGGATCTTATCGGCAGGTGCAAGATCCGGTGTCTGACCGGATACGACCATTCCCGTCTTTTTAACATACATATGGAAGTCTTCGGGACTTACCTCAATGTTGAAGCCTTCAATGGATTCAAACTTATCGACAGTACCACCCGTAAAACCCAGGCCTCTTCCGCTTAGCTTTACTGTATCAACACCGAATGTTGCAAGGAGCGGCAGCAATACAGGCGTTATCTTGTCGCCCACTCCGCCAGTACTGTGCTTATCCACAGGTATTCCTTCAAGGTAAGGAAATGACATCTGACTGCCTGACGCAGCCATCTCCAGAGTTAATGTCGTCATCTCGCGCTCGTCCATGCCGTTCAGAACGATTGCCATAAGGAGGGCTGATGTCTGATAATCGGGAATGCTTCCGTCCGTAACACCACTAACAAAGAACCTGATCTGTTCATCTGTCAGACTGTGCTTATCTCTCTTGGCAATGATGATGTCACGCATGTTCATGGAAGATCACCTCCGATTATTACTAACTGTCTTTATTATATTATTGTTGGTGCCAAAATTATCTTTTGTGCTAAACTATTTCAAGCAAAAACCTTACCGGAGGCTTGATAATGGCCGATAATTCGAACAATTCAGCATCAACCCCTTTATCCGTCATCATAATCGGCTGCGGAAGAGTTGCCGAGAAGCATTTGAAGGCAATATCCAAGCTCAAGGGTCTTGAACTCAAGGCTGTGGTTGACGTTAATCCCGATTCTGCCAAAAGGCTCCTCGGGTCAGTCAAAGGTTTTGCAAGCACAAAGATTTATAACGACTACAAGGAAGCGATCGATGAGGTCAAGCCTTCCATCGTATCAGTTACGGTTCCTTCAGGTCTTCATTTCCGGATAGCAAAGTATGCCATGGAGCATGGATGCAATCTTTTGCTCGAGAAGCCCATGACGATGTCTGTTTCTGAGGCAAGGGAGATTTTCGAGCTCTCGAAAAAGACAAACCTCAAGATCGCAATGGGCCACATCTACCGTTATCTTCCCATCGTCGGTCTTGTTAGAGAAGACATCGCTGAGGGCAAATACGGCAAGGTCACCCACGGCACCATCTATGTCCGCTGGGGACACGGCGAGGATTATTACGGCAGCGCCGCATGGCGCGGAACCTGGAAAAGCGACGGCGGCGCACTCATGAACCAGACCATTCATGCCATCGACCTTCTCGTATGGCTCATGGGTTCAGAACCTGAGGAAGCTTCCGCCTTGATCGCACAGCGCTTGAGAAAGATCGAAGCTGAAGATCTCGGAATGGCCGTTCTAAGGCTCGAAAATGGTGCTCTCGCACAGATCGAAGGCACAACAGCCACCATTCCCTCCAAGCACACGGCCGAATTCTCCGTCTTCTGCGAGAACGGTCAGCTCTCCATGGGCCTTGATTCAGGCAAACCGCACCTTAACATATTCACGGTCAAGCCCAACGGCAAGCTCAAGAAGCTCAACGGCTATTACATCTGCAAGCAGTTCAAGGAGGGCGGCTTATTCTCCTATAAGTGTGCATTGAACCCCCACCTCGGAATCTATAAGGACCTCTGCGATTCGATCGTTGAAGACAAAAACCCCATTGCTGACGCATATTCAGGCTTCTCATCGGTAGACACTCTTCTTGGCATCTACAAGTCTGCCAAGGAAGGCAAACCGGTCGGTCTTCCCCTCAAAGATGACTTTAATTCAGTCGATATGACGGGATATTTCGAATAATCGAGCCTGTTTTTAAATAATTGTATTAAACAATAAAATAACTGTTGACTTGTAAAAACCTAATGGCTATAATAACTGACGTTGCTTAACGCACCTCTAGCTCAGATGGTAGAGCAACTGACTCTTAATCAGTGGGCCCAGGGTTCGAGTCCCTGGAGGTGCACCAACAAAAAGAAGCTGACTTGAATCAAGTCAGTTTTTTTTATTACAAAGGCGTTGTCTCAAAAAGACATCGCCTGTTTTGCTGAATGTCATGAGGAACGTCCGCTCCCATTTGATGTTCAACTCATTGTCCAACTTTTCAGCCCCGAAATGTTGGACGCGGAGTTGGATTTTGCCGAATTCCAACATTTTGTCCAAGTTTTTTGCCCGGAAATGTTGGACGCGGAGTTGTACACTGCCGCCCGGCAATGTTGAGTGCACGCGAAAAAGCCGACCGCCACAACAGTTTTCCAATGCTCGACTCGATGCTCGACTTTTTAGCCTCGAAAAGTCAGACGGAAACTCGGTTTTTTGCCAAAAACCGACTTTTTGCTCGAGTTTTTAACCTTAAAAAGTCGGACGTGAAGTCGAGCATTGAAAAAGGCATCATCAAAAAGTGCTTCCGCACCGTGCCCCGAAATCCGCCTCCCTCCCAAGACAAAAAGAGCTGCCTCAAGTTTTGAGACAGCTCCTGTAGTTTATTTTATATTTGATCTCTTTATCAGAGGAATTCCTTGAAGTCGTCGAAAGTCTCTTCTGAAGTGGCCATCTTTGCCTTCTTTTTAGGAGCGGCTTCTGCAGATTTTGCCTCTACCGAAGCTTTAGCTGCTCCGATCGCAGTCAGTGCAGCAGCCTTTGCGCCTTCAGCAGCCTTATTAACGGCAGCGATGCGTGCTTCTTCAGCCTTGGTCTTTTCTTCTGCAAGACGTGCTTCTTCAGCAGCCTGTCTCTCAGCTTCCGCTTTTTCTTCAGCGGCCTTGCGCTCTGCTTCAGCCTTTTCCTCGGCAGCTTTCTTCTCAGCTGCAGCTCTTTCCTCAGCTTCCTTCGCTTCCTTAGCTTCTCTTTCGGCCTTTTCCTTGGCAGCGCGCTCTCTGGATTCTTCAACCATTCTCTGCTGGAGCTGACGGCGCTCTTCACGGGCTCTGTTTTTAGCCTCTTCCTCAGCCTTCTGATCCTGCTCAGCCTTGATGCTCTCTTCAAGAGCCTTGCGCTTTTCGTCATCAGCCTTTGCAGCTACGGATGACTTAAGGTCGCTTAAGGATTCAGATGCATGCACCGCACTATGCATGATCTTATCCATCTTGGCACGGCTCTCAGCCTGAGCCTTTGCCTCTTCTTCGGCAACCTTTACGCCTAACTGCTGCAGTTCTGCAAGCTCGGCATCAATAAGAGAACCGGCAGTACCGGAATACTTCGTGGAAGTATCCAGTGAGATCTTCTTTATCTCAACATCGCCTACATCGGAGATGCTGAAATCAGACGCTGCTTCTCTTATCTTATTGATATCGGGAGTCTCAACACCAGGCAGCACTTCATACTTTTTCTTCTCTTCCATAACAACTCATCCTTTTAGTGATAGCACTAATTCGATCGTTCCGATTACACAAAGGATAACGCCTATTATCAACAGGATAACCGATATCTTGCTGATCCTCGACGGTTCTTTGGCAACAGTCTCAACCTCTTTTGTATCAACAGCGGCTGACTCAGGGGTATTGTCGATCCCAGCCGGCGTTTGATCAGGTTCTTCACCTGCGCACTTCTTAATGATCTCGTGCGCGTTAATCAGTTCAGGCTTTATAGCCTGCGACAGATCCTTGAATGTCTCCTGCGATGACGCGAACTTCTCCGCGGAACTCTCAAGAGTATTAGGATCGGGAGCTTTTGTCCCTTCGAAAAACATTACTCCGAAGCTGGCATCGTCACTGACATTGCTTGAACCGACGATGAATTTCTGTACAGTCTCAAGAATGGACTTCTCGGCCTCTTCCCTTCCTGACGCGAAAGCTTCAGCCATTTTCGCGACAACGGGCTTAACCAGACCTGCTTCTTCGATATAAACACTGTCCTGCACTCCGTCTGTCATGAGTGCAATTGCGTGTACATCATCAACTGTCGTCTTCAAAAGACGCAGATAATTATCGGCATGAGCGGCTGTGACAAAATATGTCTTGCCGTCCTTGTCGTTCTGGGGCATTGAGATGGGGCTGACACCGGAAGGCGAGATCCTTACGATAAGTCCGTCTCCGATATGGCCGATCATCATTCGCCTGTCTTTTACCGCAACGAAAAGAAGCGTGCAGGACAGTCGGTCAATGACATCGATCGTACGCTCCTCCATGATGCCTGCGAATGCGACGCGGAGCTTGGCCATGAGATAACCTCTTACGGCAGCCTCCCTGTTTTCGCTGTATAAAGCATCAAAATGCCCGCATAAAGTATCGGAAATGACGTGGACTGCGCAGTCGGATCCGAATCTGGCATCCGTATATTGCTTTCCGCCGGCGCCGTCGGCAATACATACTACTGAAACGCCGTTTTTAGTGACAGCATATGAAGCGTCCTCACACGGAGTTCCGCGGTTGACATGTTTATTGCCGATGGTCGTGATCGCTCCGACCGTAATTCCTTTATACATTATTCGTCCTCATTAATGAATTTCATGAAATCATCAAGTTCAACGGCAGTTCCTTGAGTTGATGTGTCTATGTTATAGAGTGCATCATCATTCATGCCGGAGGATACGATCGAAGACGAAGATGATCCGAGGAACTCGAAAAGTCTTCCGAAGTCAGCGGAGTTGACCGAGATGGGTTCAGCACGCTTAACTGAAAGTCTCTTTAAGATGTCGAAGTCAACGCCGGAGCCAACGCCGATGTTGAAAACAACGAGTTTGTCTTCCCTCTCAAGTTCATTGCAGGCCTTAATGGCAAGTTCCATGTTCTGCATAGCATTGGGACCCTGGGGTGCACCGTCTGTGATTACAACAAGCCAGGGCTGGAAATACTTGATGCCCATTTCCTTATATCCAATCTTACGTGCATTGAGAAGTTCCAATGCCGTAAGGACACCCTCACCGATAGGTGTAAGAGTCGTGGAAGCCGTGATCTCGGGAAGTCCCTTCTCCTTGGAGATCTTACCGAAAGGCATAACGATATCAACTTTTGATCCGAAAGTGATGATGGCGATATCCGTTGAATTTCTCGTATCGTCATTAGCCTTGATCGAAGCTACGAAATTCTGGAGACCCATATTGAGCTGCTTGATCGGGTTGCCCATCATGGACCCGGATGTATCAAGGCAAAAACAGATAGGAAGTCTGCGCTTTGTACTCGTGCCGAAATCTGAACTAGAAAAACCGTCCAACATAATAATCCTCCGAATCTTCGTGAGTTAAAAAACTATATTAGATTATATCAAAAATCAGAACAGACCCAAGAACTTCTTCTTCGGAGCCGGCGCAGGATTTGATGCGCCATTCGCAGGGATCATCTCATCATCGTCAAAGCGTGAAGGTCTTAAACTGTTGCCGCCTACACTGGGCGAAATATATCTTCCGGTAGGTACATTATTAAAGACTTTTTTCTGGAACGCAGGCTTGGGTTCAGCAAGCTTTGCTTCCTCCTGCTTCTTGGCTTCAAGCCTTCCCGCAAGCTGGGCTCTGACCTCTTCAACATTGACTGTTGCCTGCTTATAATTCTCGCACGGGAAGAGCTTATATGCCTCGGGATCATCGTAAACGAAATTCTCGAGATCATGCATATATTCCTGAACAGCAGCACGCCAGATTACTGCCTCATAACGCTTGCCGTCGTGGAAAGTCTTATAGAGCATGGTGCGGAGATTCTCAGGGAGATATTCCCAGATGTGATCATAACCGCCTAAAGGAATATGTTCAGTATCCTTGTTATCAAGCGAATACGGGAAGTTATGGCTTAAGATCTCTTCCCTCAATGTCTCGGCGCCGTTTCTTGTCGCATAAGGATGCAGACCGCAGAAAAGGATCGAGAATACGAGCATGGCGATGGAATAGTCCTCGTCTTCAAGATTTCTGATGAAACCGGTAAAATCTTTTCCCCAGAGATTAGGATCCGTGAATTCCTCGGTTCCGACAGGACAAGGGAGATTGCCTATCTGAACACTGTCCATGTCGATCAGATACTGATCCTTGGATGTATAGATAAGCGCATTCTTAAGCTGGATATCACCAACGATGACATCATGCATATGAAGATACAGATACTTGCCGATAAGTGTAAGCAGCGTCTCACATACATCAAGTCTGGTCCAGTCGGGGAACTGTTCGATTATCGCGTCGGGGCCATCGAAAACATTGCTCAGTGTCGTGCCCTTGCCGACAAACATCGTATAACCTACGGGAACGCCGCGGAAATACAAAAGATGCTGCGGAACACAGAATCCGGGAGATGTGATGCCAAGAGCAGTAAGCTTCTTGAGCTTTGCCCATCTGAGCGGTGTGATAACACCCTTGTGATATATCTTGGCAACATATTTGGAATTGTCCGTTGTAAAGACCATTCCCTCAGCACCGCCGGATAATCTCTTAACAAGAGTGAACTTATCTCCTTCGGTGGATAAAACAACGTCATCTATGCTTGCTCTGCCGTCACTGTCTATGTAAGCAGTATTCTTTGCAAGACGGCTGATCTCAGGATAAGGATAATCCCTGATCATCTCGGCAATTGAACTGAATACCTTCATTCCGGTCGGAGACAGGACTACGACATCACCGGTAAACTCCGGTGCTTTCTCATAAAGTCTCTTGGTAAATATAGATTTCCTGGTTGTAAGTATGCAGGATTCGGGCAGATCCTTTACCTGCTCGATGAAATGCGAAGTATTGCAAGTATTTACAACATGCAGACTGTTAGTAGAAAGCAGACTCTGCATCAAAGAACGCATAGACTGCTGCACCGCCTTATCCTTGGGATCCTGCTGCTGTATAACACAATAATGGAGAAGCTTAAAGGAATCGTTAACATAAACGTTGATTCCTTTATCTTCGATGAGGTTTGTCAGTTCATCAAAACATACTCCAGAGGAATACTCCATAACAACAGAGTAATCAAGTACGATTGATAGATACTTGCTTAATCCTTCAAACATAATATTTACTTCAAAACCTTCTCTCCAATAATAAAATTTTAAACTGCTAAAAGCTATAAATCAACAATTTTTATTAATGGAAATTATCAGACTAACTAGCGACTCAAATTTTATATTATCAAACGCCGATTTTCTACTCAATTCCTACTAATTTCATTAGGAATCTGGCATTAGATTGCCTGCTTATGCCTGATGAAAGCTTGTAATCAAAGCTTATCCCGGTATCAGAATAGGATTCCGAGAAGTGATAGTACCTGATGTTGTCAAAACCTTCTCGTGTCTTGTCGATCATGGCATAGTCATGAGTCGTCATAAGACCGCAGATATAAGGCTTTGAAAGTTTCTTTAATACTGTAAGTGCGCCTTCCGTTCTGTCATCCGAATTCGTTCCCCTGAATATCTCATCGATAAGGAACATCAACGGTCTTTCCTCATTTGCTGCATTTACTATTCCCGATATCCTTATAAGTTCTGCCTTAAAAGTACTCATATTCTCCTCAAGGCTGTCCACGATCCTCATGGAGCTCATTACTCTCATTCTTCCGAGAGTAAGCTTTGAAGCGGGTACCAGACCGCCTGTAAGAGCAATTACCGTACAAACACCGACGGTCCTTATCATCGTCGTCTTACCCGACATGTTAGATCCTGTGATCACGGCAATATCTTTATCTATAGTGATCGAGTTGCTTACTACAGTCTCATGATCGAGCAGAGGATGTGCAAGGTCCTCCCCCTCGAAAACAGCATTTTCAGAAGGCTTGTCAGATTCAACAAACGACGGGAAAGTGCTGTTGGCAAATACGAGTCCCGTCTGAGCGGCACACATTAAAGATTCCAGTTCTGCAAGACTGTTTATGTAGCCCGGAAGACTCTTTCCGTATTCGACAGCCCAGTTGCCCAGAAGGTATGAGATAAGATAATCCAAAGGTGCGATAAGGTTCCATGCCAATGCGAAAAGCGGCTGGCTGCGGAGTCCTACAAGCCTCAGTGCCTTATCGAGTTTCTTTAACAAAGCGGTTGTAACCTGTGAACTGTCCTCACCTTTAATAAGCGAATTGATCAGTTCATTCTCAAAGCCGGCATTCTCCAATATCGAATAAAGCTTAAGTATCGTCTTTACCTGGGTAGGCATACCTTCACTAGCCTTTATGTACCGGGCATTGAGGGCATGTCCGACAGCAAAGATTACAAAATTCACGATTATACAGGCAATGATTGCCGCCGATATAAATTCAGGTGCTGCAAGTAAAACAACAGGAACGGCAAGCCATACAGCACAGCCGAAGATGCCGAGAGCATTCCCCAAAGCCGATGTTTTCGAGCCATTCTCAGCAAAATCCATAAGAGCTTTGGGATCCTTGGTCATCTTTCCGCATCTTGCAGTAGCCTGATAGTCCATCAGCACATCAGGCTTGGAGCAAAGCTCAGCAACTGCGCCCTGCCTTGCCTTAAGGGCATCTACGGTAATATCCGACACATGAGGTCTTAAAAGACTGTCGGCAAATCTTCTTCTTCCGAAGGACGTCTCCGAAACGTTCAATAACGAGAATAGCGACTTTTTGCCGAACAGATCAAGGTCTGTGCAGTAATCATGGGAAGGCTCGTCAAAATCCTTACCGTAGAGTCTGGTCTTGGCTAGGCCTATATCCTCAGCCCTTCTGAGATTTTTAACAGCGATATTCCTTAATTCGCTGAAATCACCTTTGATCCTAGCTTTATAGGACGAATTGACTTTGGAAAGCTCATTAAGATATTCGACCTTTGAGATAATTCCTCCATGAATAAAGCACAGGACGACAAACAGAATGAATACCAGCGCGCCGGCGATATACAAAAGAGGATTCTGAACGACCACACCGCCGATAATAAGACCTGCTGCAGCAAGGAAAGATACCAATCTCAAAAATGACAAAATGCCGCTCTGCCTTCCGTATTTGGCAAGACCGGCAACTATCACCTGTTCTTTATCTTCGAAAAACTTAAGATCAGCTTTCATCCTTTTTCTTCGCCTTTGCAGTTGAAGGTTTCTTCGAAGAAGAATTACCTGATGCATTTTTAGCCGGAGCTTTCTTCGGAGTTTCTGCCTTGGAGGCAGTCTTTGAAGCTGTCTTGGGTGCCGCCTTCTTAGCCTTGACAGTTGAAGAAGAGGCCTTCTTCGCAGCAGGCTTTTTGGCAGCTGACTTGGATGATGAAGTCTTGGATGACGTTTTGGATGACGTCTTGGTATTTGTCTTCCTGGATACTCTCTTCGGAACGACCTTATCGAGGACTTCACCTACATTATCATGGATCGTCAGAAGCGCCTTAAGATCCATATATGTTGAACTCTTATTGATGATTACGATCCTGTCATGCTTAAGGAACTGTGCAAATGTTGCCGCGGGATATACCGTAAGAGAAGTTCCTGCAATGATCATGAGATCACATTTCTTAACTGCCTTGATAGCATTATCGACATTCTCATGCTCAAGGTTCTCTTCATAAAGGACGATATCAGGACGTACGATCCCACCGCATCTGTCACAGTGGGGAACGCCCTCCTGTGCTGCGATATATTCGATATTGAACTTCTTGCCGCAGTCCATGCAGTAATTTCTGAACACGGAACCGTGAAGCTCGATAACGCACTTGCTTCCTGCCTCCTGATGGAGATTGTCGATATTCTGTGTGATTATAGCCTTAAGCTTGCCCTGTCTCTCAAGCCTTACAAGTGCCTTATGAGCCTTGTTCGGTCTTGCATCGGGATAGATAAGCTTACGCTTATAGAAATCATAGAAATCTTCAGGATGTTCAATAAAGAAATCATGGGCGATGATATCGATCGGTCTGTACTTAGTGCCGCTCTCGGTATTATAGATACCCGCGCCGCTTCTGAAGTCCGGAATACCGCTCTCAGTAGACACACCGGCTCCGCCAAGGAACACAATATTATTGGATTCCGCAATAAGCTCTTTGAGCTGTTTTATCTTGTCATCCCTTACGCTGCCGAATCTGTCAATCCTTGTCTCCACAAATACACCCTCAATTAATGAACATCGATTATTCCGTCGCCGTCAAGGTCTACACCGTCACTGCCGTCAACATCGCCGTGGAAGATCCCGGCAGCACCGAACATTTCTTTACCCGTAACGCGCTTCTCGTCGCGTCTCTGTTCAACAAGATTGCTTAAAGCTTTCCTGACTCTGTCAGGTGTCTTGATATTCTTGATCTCAAGAAGAGGAGCAGTCTTATCAGCGGTAGTAAGGATCACAGATCCGACGCCGAAGATCTTCTGCCACATTGACTGTTTGAAAGTGATATCCAAAACTCTGTACAAGAGGATCTCCTCGGAAGTGATATTAAAGATACCTCTCTTAAGGTAGAACTTGTTCATGCTGAAGCTGTAGATCGTAAAAGACAAAGGCAATCCGAAATATCTTTTTCTGTCCTGCCAAAGGATCTCTTCCTTCTCAGTAAGATTCGTAAGTTTATCTATTCTACCCATCAGTAAAGCTCCCTTCGATAAGGCTATTTATAGCATTACAATTTACATTATAATAAAAATCGGATTTTATGTGCAAACAAATCAAAAATGAAACGTAATTATAATATTAAGTTTCTTTTTCCTTTTCCTGTTCTCTTACAGGATCAACGACTTTGGTGTAATCGAATAATTCCTCATAGGACTTCCTGTTGAGAGTGTTATAGCTCATCATCGAGCGGTCAAGATAGAGATAGTTATCGCCATAGATATGATACGGCTTCGGGGCGCTTCCTATGAAGATCCTGAAGCCCTGGTTCTTGTAATATACCGCCCTGTCATCTGTTCCGAAAATATAATTTCCGTTCGGATATACGAGCATATGGACGTCTCCGAAAAGACTTCCTATCTGGTCAAGCCACTTCTCGGTATCCTCTTTGAGAACGGCTTTCTCCGTATTTCTGCAGTCTTCGATATATGAATATGTGCACGATGCAAACTTCCAGCCGTTATCCGCAAGGACGTTAACTATCTCGGTTACCTTTTCCCTGCTGTAATCGATATCATCGTTGGTTACGTCTATCTGGGGGAGATTTGCCGCCGACAAAGCCATGTTGCGCGCTTCG
This sequence comes from Clostridiales bacterium, assembly GCA_017509245.1. Lineage (GTDB taxonomy): Bacteria > Bacillota > Clostridia > Saccharofermentanales > Saccharofermentanaceae > Saccharofermentans. The sequence continues at coordinate 75,276 of JAFWQC010000035.1, forward strand.
ATCTCGCCAGCCGCAACTACATATCCGAAGCATGCCTCATATCCGCTCACGGAAATGACTCCCTTTGCACCGTCGTATGTGAAATCAGGATTCTTCTCAACAAATGCATCAAGGATTCCGATTGCTTCCGCAGTTCTGCTTACGACCGTCTCACCGTCAGCATTAACATACTCGCCGCAGACCTGGTTCTCGTCATTTAAAACAAGTCTTCTGCATGTTCCGCAGTTATAAGCTGAAGCACTGTACTGAAGATTCTCGATTACAACAACAAGAGGCTTTTTGCCAGTGGGCACTTTAAGATTGCGTTCAAGGATAAATGTCGGATCGCTTCCTTCGATCATATCTTCCGGATCAACAAGGACATAACCTTTTTCATAGAGGCTCTCAAGGATCTTCTCGAATTCATAAGTGGTCAAATACAGACCGAGATTCGATGAGTGGTAACGTCCGGCAAATGCGACATCGGTATCCGCAATAAGAGACCTTACACAGATCATCTCAACGGGTCCCCTGTATTCCTTTACCTCTGTCGTGTGTGATGTAGCGTTAAGAAGGTTACTCTTGATCATCTCATCTTCAGGGAAGATAACGGCAAGGTCGGAAAAGAGTCTTTCAGCCGAATAGAACTTATATGTCTGAAGCATGTGCTCACCTTCAGCCATCATTGGGTCATACATCGTCTCCTTGATGTCCGCTATTCTCTTGTCGCAATAATCACCGACGAATCCGTCATAGCCTTCATCAACCACTTTGTATTTTTTGACCGCTGCGACATAGTCGCCTTCATTGAAAGACGCTTCAGCTGTCTGAACATCACCTGTTGCCGTCTCTATGTAATCAAGCTCACGAAGAAGCGGATTAGCGGTGGCAGCGAAATTTCCTACAGGCTGCAGCTGCTCGAAAAAATACATAACGACAGGCTTCTCGACCTTTCCGAGAAGAAACTCCTCGCATATCCCGTAAAGTCTGTCAGATACGACAGAACTCGTAAGTTCTCTCATCGAGTCCAGAAAATTGATATCGCTTGAAGTAAGAACATATCTGTTGCCGATGATACGGTCGCAAAGCGAGTCAACTCTCAGCTTTACGATATTCTCCATGTCATCTAACATCCTGACTCTGACTTCATTGGATTCCTGGTCATTGGGAGATGCTTTAAGCACCTCGTCCTGAATGCCGCGATATATCGAAAGCGCGTCATTATAACGTCCCTCGTCTATTGCCTTCTCAAAATTCGGAACGGTATCGATCTCATAAGCATTCTTTCTTCCGATAATAAACGACGTCAAGCCAAGCACGATCAGCGCCACCGCGCAAATAACTGCAGCTAAAGTGTATCCCTTGCTGTTCTTGCGATCGTCTTCGCCAACGTAATACTCGGAAGAAAATACCGTCACTTCAGATCATCAAAGCTAACCTGCTTTGCCTCCAGAGAATTTTCCTTTATGTAGTAGCCGATGGCCGGCACTTTACGTATCCTGTAGTATTCGGGATCCTGTACTGCAACTTCCGCAAGTCTTGCAAGAGTTTTCAATACAGAGCCCTTCTTCGATACAAGGAGCTGAACTCCCTGCGTAGTCCTCGTCGTCTTGAGCGGAATGAGCGAAGCCTTAAATACTGCAGCCTTATCAAGACTGTTGGTAACGATAAGGTCAGGATCCTCTTCTTCATCAAGAAGGATGAAGCCTATGGCCTTGCTTCCGTCAAAGTAAGCATTGATGAGCTTCTTTCTGTTCTGCTTTGTCTCATAAGCCGAAATAGGGAATCTTGCCGCCTTACCATTTTCGAAAGCGATAAAGAGAATGCCCTTATAGTCAGTCGTTGAGATCATGAACATCGGTCTCTCGCCGTCTTCCATCTCCAGTTCACTGTTCAGGAAGTGACCGAGATCACCCGGCTTCGTATCGGAGAAATCATAAACATGAGTCTTATAAAGATTGCACTTATCGGTGAAGATCAAAAGGTCTGACCTGTTCTCACATTCAAAGCCCATAAAGATCTCGTCATCATCTTTAGTCTTAAGTTCGCCGGCACTCTGAAGTGACTTCATGGTGTGTTTCTTGAGATAACCGTGACGAGTAAGCATGAGGTGCAGCCTGTAATCAGGAATGACGGATGCCTCAACAAATGTCTCAGTCTCCTCAGCGCCTACAAGCTCGGATCTTCTGGGCTGGCCGTACTTCTCCGCAACTTCTTTCAGCGTCTTGGCAATAAGATTATTGATCCTTCTGGGACTGCCGAGGAGATCTTCGGTATCGGCGATATCAGCCTTGAGCTTATCCCTGTCGGCGATCCTGTTGAGGATGTACTGCTTGTTGATGTTACGGAGCTTGATCTCTGCAACATATTCAGCCTGCTCTTCATCAATGCCGAAGCCCTTCATGAGGTTAGGGATAACGTCAGCTTCAAGTTCTGTCTCCCTGATGATCTTGATAGCCTTGTCGATGTCGAGGAGGATAACTGCGAGACCGTCTAACAGATGGAGCTTTTTCTTCATCTTATCAAGGTTGAAAGAAAGCTCACGGCATACACATGTCCTTCTCCACTTGAGCCATTCGTCAAGGATCCGGGTAATACCCATTACTCTCGGTGAACCGTCAATAAGGATATTGAAATTGCATGAGAAAGTGTCTTCAAGCTTTGTAAATCTGAAGAGCTTTGTCATGAGCTGCTCGTGATCGGTACCGCGCTTGCAGTCGATCGTGATCTTAAGACCGTCAAGGTCTGTCTCGTCACGGATGTCGGCGATCTCTTTTGCCTTACCGCTCTTAACGAGATCAGCAATGTTATCGATGATCGCTTCAACACTTGTGGAATAAGGGATCTCAGTGATCTCGATGAGGTTCTTTGCCTTATCGACCTGATATTTTGCCCTTACTGAAAAAGTACCCTTACCGGTATCGTAGATGGACTTCATCTGCTCCCTGTTGTAAAGGATCTTTCCGCCGCCCGAGAAGTCAGGCGCAGGCATGATCTCCAGAAGATCGGTATTGGGATCTCTCATATATGCTTCAGTTGCTGCGCATACTTCAGAAAGGTTGAATGAGCAGATATTTGAAGCCATACCAACGGCGATACCCTGGTTGGCATTTACAAGAACTGCCGGGAATGTCGTAGGAAGAAGCGAAGGTTCCTTGAGCGTTCCGTCGTAGTTATCGATCATGTCGACAGCATCTTTGTCGATACCCTTGAATATCTCTTCGCAGATCTTCTCAAGCCGTACTTCCGTATAACGGGGAGCAGCGCACTGCATATCCCTGGAATATTGCTTACCGAAGTTACCCTTTGAATCAACGAAAGGATGAAGCAAAGAGCCGTTGCCTCTCGTAAGTCTTACCATCGTATCGTAGATGGCCTGGTCACCGTGAGGATTGAGCTTCATGGTCTGACCGACAACATTTGCGGACTTCGTCCTGTTGCCGCCCAAAAGGCCCATCTTATACATCGTGTAAAGGAGCTTACGGTGTGAAGGCTTGAAGCCGTCGATCTCAGGAATAGCACGCGATACAATGACGCTCATTGCATACGGCATATAGTTGATCTCGAGCATCTCGGTTATCGGCTGGTCGATAGCCGGCATGTCCTTCGCATTGCTGTCTGTAAGCTTTGCTTTAAGTGAATCTGAATTGATATCTTCTTTTTTCTTACGTGCCATCTGCATCACCCTAAATCAAGCATATCGAGGTACTTCTTACCGTCGTTCTCAATATGGAGTTTTCTTCCAGCGAGGTTATCTCCGAGGAGAAGATCAAAGATCTCCGCTGTCCTAGCCGCATCTTCGGGACAAGCCTTGATGAGTCTTCTGGACTTCGGATTCATTGTCGTCTTCCACATCATCTCTGGCTCATTCTCACCAAGACCTTTTGATCTCTGTATCGTGCAGAGCTTTGGATCGACCTTGGCAAGGATCTCTGCTTTTTCCTTCTCGTTAAACGCGAAAAATGTCTCTTCCTGCGCATTCTTGCCCTTTGGTCTGTATGTGATCTCGAAAAGCGGAGATTCAGCAACGTAGACATAACCCTTCTCGATAAGAGTCGGAGTAAGTCTGTAGAGCATAGCGAGTATAAGTGTTCTGATCTGGAAGCCGTCGACATCGGCATCGGTGCAGATTATGATCTTGTTCCATCTTAAGTCATCAAGATTGAAAGCGCTCATATCCTTTGTGTGCTTATTCTTGATCTCGACGCCGCAGCCTAAGACCTTAAGAAGATCCGTAATGATCTCGCTCTTAAAGATGGTCGCGTAATCAGCCTTAAGGCAGTTTAAGATCTTACCTCTTACAGGCATAACGGCCTGGAATTCGGCGTCACGGCCAAGCTTGACGGAACCCAAAGCGGAATCACCCTCTACGATATAGAGCTCACGCTTATCAACGTCTTTTGTTCTGCAGTCAACAAACTTCTTGATCCTGTTGTTGATATCAACCTTACCCATAAGGGTCTTCTTGATGTTGACCTTAGTCTTCTCAGCATTCTCTCTCGCACGCTTGTTGATAAGGATCTGCTCGATAGTCTTTGCCGCAAAATCCTTATTCTCGATGAACCATATCTCGAGATTGTCCCTGATAAGCTGGGTCATGAAGTCCTGAATGAACTTGTTGTTGATAGCCTTCTTGGTCTGGTTCTCGTAAGAAGTCTGTGTCGAGAATGTATTGGTAACAAGAATCAATGAATCCGCCACATCCTGGAAGATGATCCTGGATTCGTTGGCCTTATATTTGTCACGCTGCTTGATCTGCTTGTCGATCTCGGCAACAAAGGCATTCCTGACTGCCTTATCGGGTGAACCGCCGTGCTCAAGGAAACTGGAGTTATGGAAGTACTCAAGTGCATTCACTTCGTTGTTAAAGCAGAATGCGACCTCGGCTCTTACCTTATATTCGTCACGGTCTTCCTTATCCCTGCCCTTGCCTTCACCTGAGAATGTGTATACATCAGTAAAGCCTCTCATATCGGAAAGCTCTTCAACATATCCCTTGATTCCCTCGGGATAGATGAATGAGAATTCCTCACCTGATTCAGCATCCTTAAGAACGAATTCAATGCCGCTGTTGATTACAGACTGGCGCTTGATTATCTCCTTGAATGTTGCAAGAGGGATTATTATCTCAGTAAAGACTTCGGTATCAGGCTTCCAGCGCTGAATAGTACCGGTCCTCTTGAATCTGTAGGGCTCCTGCATAAGCTCAGTTACCGGAACACCCTTCTTAAAAGACATGTCGTACTTAGTATGATCTCTGAATACAGTTACGTTAAAGAACTCGGATGCATACTGCGTAGCGCATGCACCGAGACCGTTAAGGCCAAGCGAAAACTCGTAATCGCCTGATGAATTATTATTATATTTACCGCCTGCATAAAGCTCACAGTAAACGAGTTCCCAGTTGAAACGCCCCTCTTTTGCGTTGTAGTCCATGGGGATACCGCGGCCGAAGTCCTCGACTTCGATTGTACCGTCGGCAAATCTTGTGATGATGATCTTATCGCCGTGGCCCTCCCTGGCCTCGTCGATAGAATTTGAAAGGATCTCAAAGAAGGAATGAATGCATCCTTCAAGGTTGTCAGATCCGAAAATAACAGCAGGACGTAGTCTTACTCTGTCTTCGCCCTTGAGCATCTGAATGCTCTCGTTGCCGTAATCTTTCTTACCCGGCATAACTATACCCAACTCCTTAAAATAAATAATATATATAAGCTTTTGACTTTTCGATTATAACACAAAGATTTCGATATCCTTCAAGCGTGAAACTGCATAAAAAGATGGTTGTCCCAAAAACGGACAACCTTGTCCCCAAAAGTGAACTAAATGCGCTTGACATCAAGCTTTTTTGACGGTTTTCGAGCCAGCCTTGGAAGCCATGACCGAAGATTTTATCTTATCGTAGAGAAGCTTGAGTCCCAAAGGACCTGCAAGGCCGATGAGAAGGTATAAGATCCTGAACTGCATTATGGGTTCCCACCTGTACCACTCGGTCTCGCACATAAAAGGCTTGTCGAACTCCTTGAGAGGAATGATATGGGAATCGATGAACATCAGTATGCAGTTTAAGAAATTAAAGAAGAAGAAATGGAGCGCCATTATCCAGAATGTGTTCTCGGATATGTAGTTAATGACCTTATTCTCATATAAAACGCTTCCGAAGAGATCGGCTATGGTAACCCAGAAAAGGATACCTATGACCGATGATATGACAGGTGTGATGATGAACGGACTGTCAAATCCTGACAGAGTATCGATACTGCCTATCTCGACGTTTAACGGTTCAGGAAGGTACATCATCCTTATCATGTTGATCAGGAGCAAAACGCCCAGAAGTAAAATATTTCCGCCGGGCTTAAGTTTGCTTAGCCTATCCTCAAGCTTATCTCTGTAAATGATTCCGAGTTCAAGATACGGCATGAGGAATATGGTCTTCAGCGGCAGGAGCACCAGCTGAGGCACATCAAAAGTCTTGACGCACCATACGACAGCCGTGCTGAACACCATGAATATTATGAATGCTGCAATACTGTTCCATCTTTTGCCGAACAGTTTCCTGAGCGAGGCATAGACCACGAGCATTACGAACAATACGATGACAAACCAGATCGAGAATACGATCGTAACAGGCGCTCCGAGCGTGAACGCGTCCATGAAATAGCGCAGGAAAGTCTCATAATTTACCTGCTGGAACGTTCCGTTCTTGATACGGTACAGGATCAGCGACAGAATTACGCCAACAACGGAAAAGCCGAAATACGGCACGAGCAGGCTCTGTTCCTTTTTCCTTATGTAGCCCAGGAGGTCCGTCTTGCCGTCGACCTTGTTGAAATAACCTGAGATAAAGACAAACAAGGGAATAAAGAACGAATTAAACGGTATAACCGAATTGAACAGACCGACACCATACTGGGCATGCGCATCAACGATCATTATGATCGCAAATGCCGACAGGACCATAAATTTCTTATTGCTCTTTCTGCTGGCGACCGTTATGCTGCTCATCCTAAATCGCGAAAACCCTTCTTGTTACATAAATGCACCGGCCCAAAAGATCTCAGATCACGGAAAATGCGCAAAGCCTCACTGCATCTTCAAAAGTAGCTGCCCTTCCCGCCTCGATCAATTGCTTTACCAGTTTCATCTTATCGCTGGATCTCAAGTATTCAGGAACGATTGCATCGTAAGGTGCAAGCTCATCCAGGATCCTCTTCCTTTTGCGCTGAAGTTCGGCAATACGTCCTTCGAGTTCCTTATGCCTTTTTCTCAAGGCATCCTCTTTCTCGGATATTCTCCAGTTGTATTGATCTCTTTGTCTCCTTGCAGAACTTCCTCCAAATAAAAGGACAGCACCGCCAATGGCCAGACCGATAAAATTAAACACGTAGATCACATCACTGTCCAAGGCGCTGACAGCGACAAAAAATCCTATGATAAGAGCAAGAGTATAAATACCACCCGCAATTACGAGAAACTTCCAGAAAAATCTGAAAGCGGAATATCTTCCGTATGATCCGCCTGCTCTTTCCCTCGCGATCGTCTCTTCACCGGTTGCGATCTCCTTGGCTATCCTTTCCAGTTCAACGTATCTGGAAATGAGCCTGTCCGCAACATCAGACGGCTGTAAAGACTCTTCGGCAGCCTTGGCAATACTTAAAGTCTTGGCATCCTCAGCAAGCGAATGACCACACTGGTTGCAAAAAGCCGCGTCATCCTTCAATTTCTTTCCACAATTACTGCAAAATGGCATATACACCCCTCCCTTCGTTCCAATAATGAGATTATACCATTAAAAACCAAAAGCGCTCCGTATTACACGAAGCGCTTTTTGATGGTGAGCCATGGGGGACTCGAACCTCCGGCCCACAGCTTAGAAGGCTGTTGCTCTATCCAGCTGAGCTAATGACCCTGGAGCGAGTGATGGGAATCGAACCCACGTGGTCAGCTTGGAAGGCTGAAGTTCTA
>JAFWQC010000036.1 GCA_017509245.1 Clostridiales bacterium
TATATGAGGTCAAATGAAGGAAGTCGTAGATTGCGGAAAAGTAGAAGCGTTAAAGAGCGTGAGGCCGAGAACTGAACCGCCGTATGCCGAACGGCACGTACGGTGGTGTGAGAGGGGGAGGCAAACTCCCCCTACTCGATTGGTTGTTATGCCGCGGGGAATGTTTTCGGGCGAAGGGCAGGAAAAGATTCCGCGGATGATATTATCGAGCTCATATGAAACCTCCTGTGGAAGTCCAAAAAAAGCCTGATCCTGCCTTTACATTGAGGCGCGGAAGATGTTCAGCATGTCCTGCTCATTGAGGCACTTTGCAGAACCCATCTCACCGCCGACGCCGACTGCGCACTTGTGCGCCATGACAACGAGGTCTTCTTCAGTCGCATTGACACCAAGCTCTCTTAAGTTCGTAGGCATGTTGATCGATCTGTAGAAATCCTCCATTGCCTCGATACCCTTGAGTGCGATCTCCTCATCAGTGCCTTCGTCAGCAACGCCCATGACATTGATTGCGAATTTCTTGAAACGGGGGAGGCAATCCTTGTAAACATAGCGTGCCCAGCTTCCCCAGATCGCTGCAAGACCTGCGCCGTGAGCGACATCGTAAAGACCGCCGAGTTCATGCTCGAGCTTATGAGTCATCCAGTCGCCGCCGTCATTGCCGCAGCCCGTAAGTCCGTTGTGCGCAAGGCTTCCTGCCCACATGACCTCAGCACGTGCATCGTAATTCTTGGGATCATCTCTCAGGATGACAGCATTCGTCTTAACCGTGCGCAGGAGCCCTTCAGCCAGTGCATCCGTGATCTCCATGTTGCCGCCGTTCGTGAAATATCTTTCCATCGTGTGCATCATGATGTCGGTGCATCCGCAAGCTGTCTGGTAGTCAGGCAGGGTCATCGTGAGCTCAGGGTTCATGATCGCAAACTTCGGACGTGAATAATCGCTGCTGTAGCCGCGCTTAACGAGACCTTCTTCTTTGGTGATGACTGAAGAATCGCTCATCTCGCTTCCCGTTGCGGCGATCGTGAGGATAACGCCCAGCGGCAGGCAGCCTGTTGCCTTGCGCTTATAGTCGTAGAAATCCCAGACATCGCCTTCATTTGCAACGCCGTAGCCGATTGCCTTAGCTGAATCGATGGCACTTCCGCCGCCTACTCCGAGCAGGAAATCGACGCCCTCTTTCTTACAGAGCTCGATGCCCTCGTAAACGAGTCCCAAATGCGGATTCGGAACCGCGCCGCCAAGTGTGACATAGCTGATCCCGGCCTCATCGAGCGTTTTTGTAACACGTTCGAGAAGTCCTGATCTGACGACGCTTCCGCCGCCGTAATGAACGAGCACCTTTGTACCGCCGAATTCCTTGATGAGTTCAGCAACCTTGCTCTCCGTGTTCTTTCCGAAAATAACCTTGGTAGGGGTGTAGTATTGAAAACCGAACATGTTAATACGCTCCTTTAAGTTGATATAAATATTTATAGCATATGCGGCTGGTTTATTGCTTTCATTTTTTACCTGGAAGGGTATCATTTTTTGATTTGGAGGCCATTTCGCGGTGTTTTGCCTCGTGACCATGAATCCCTTGTGGTTGTCTGAATGTAACATTGTTACACGGGGTGTATTTGCCTTTTCGAGCGCGCCGGAAGATCAGAAGACGGAACCTCCGGATTGACAATCTAACGACCGTTAGATATACTCTTCTCTAACAATCGTTAGAGAGGCAGGCTGCCGTTATGACTACTAAAGAAAAGATCATGGATGTCGCGCTTCACATGTTCTCCGAAAGGGGCTACGAGGCGGTGTCGATAAGGGATATCTGCGGCGAGGTCGGGATCAAGGAGAGCACGCTTTACTACCACTTCAAGAATAAGAAGGACATTCTCGATTCGCTGACCGCGAAGTTCAGGGAGCACATTGAGGGTTTGCTCGGCGGCGTTGATGAGATCGCCGATGAGCCGGCCGCTGAAGGGCAGGAGTTTGTCGGCGAGAAGATGATGGACACGTACATGATGGACAGTTATCTTTTCGAGCCGTTCTGCAACCTGATGATCAGGCTCATGATGATCGAGCAGTTCCATAACGAGGAGATCAGGGAGCTTTACGAGAAGACTATGTTCACGGATCCTTACGAGATCCAGATGGATATATTCATGAGGCTCGCGAAGGCCGGCACTTTTACCGAGAATGAAGCGAAGTGGCTCGTCCGGGATTATCATGCCTACATGAACATGCTGACTTACAAGTATCTTCTGAACGGCGAGCTGACCGAGGAGCGCAAGCAGCGATACGCGAAGGAAGTCCACGAATACATGCAAAGGATAATGAAGAGGCAGTAAACCGATGAAGAAGATTGCGATGTTTACGATGGGCACCAGAGGCGATGTCCAGCCGTATATTTATCTTTCCGGAGCGCTGACCGCTAAAGGCTATGACGTGACGCTCGGTTCGCACCCGTGCTGGAGGGGACTGATCGAAGGCGCGGGCGTGCATTTCGAGCCCATAGGACCTGACATCGATATCGAGCTGGAAGCCGCTGCGATCCGTGGCAAGTCGCCGAACGCGGCCATGAGCATGATCAGGACGATGAACTTCATAATGAAGATCATACAGGGTTCAACGCGCGAGGTTTACAAGCTTTGCGGGGGCAACGACCTGATAATCGTGACACACAGCAAGATCGGCGCGGTCGAGGCCCGCGTTCTTGGCATCCCGGTAGTCGACGTCACGCTCCAGACCGAGATGATCCCGGAAAAGTTCAAGGAGCAGAAATTCACTGACAAGCTGATCGGCGGCCTGATCGGTCACCAGATCGACAAGCCCTACAATAAGATCCGCAAAGCGTACGGCCTGAAGCCCATGAAGAACGGCGATGAGATCCGCTCGGACAAGCTCAATCTCATCCCGATCAGCAAATACGTGCTCGAGCGCAGTCCCTACTGGGAGGACATGAACGTCCAGACCGGATACTGGTTCGAAGAAGAGAGCGGCTTTACGCCTCCCGACGACCTTCTGCACTTCATTGAAGCCGGCGAAAAGCCCGTGATCATCGCACTCGGCGCGATGTCTTTCGAAGCGCAGACAGAGATGGCCAAGCTCGACATGTTCGTTAACGCGCTCTCGAAAACCGGTCACCGCGCCATCATCCAGGGCTTTCAGAAAACCCTTTCCGGCTACTCGCTTCCTGAGAGCATGATCACCTGCGGAAGCGTTCCCCACAGCTGGCTCTTCCGCCAGGGCAGTTTCGTCATCCACCACTGCGGCTTCGGCACCTCCGCCTCGACCATGATCTGCGGCATCCCCTCGATCCCAATCCCGCACGTCCTCGACCAGCTCGGCTTTGCCGTCCAGCTCGAGAAAGCCGGCGTCGCCACCCCTCACATCTCCGCCAAAGACCTCACCGGGGAAAAACTTGCGATCGCCATCGAATCAATGGACAGTTCATATGGGGCGTTGAAGGCCAGGGCTCTCGAGCTTTCTTCCTTGATTGCCGGCGAGCACGGCCTAGATACCGCAGTCCGGTTGATTGAAGATGCGATGGGCTGGGAGTGATTTTATTGGGGTTCTTGTTTTCGCGCACTCGAAAATAGGATCTGAGGGACTGTGTCACATATTTTTTAGAAATAACTTGTTTTTTCGCGCGCTCGAAAAAGGACCGGGCAGGAAAGCGGCCTGTTTTGAGGGGTATCACAAATTCCTAAAAAATCGGACTTTTATGATACGAACGGGGTTCTAAAATATCACGAATGCCTCGAATATTCGCGTTTTATGATACGAACGCGGGAAAAAATATCATAAATGCCTCGATTTCCCGCATTTTATGATACAGGAAGGCCTTAAAAATATCATAAATCATGTAGTTTTTGCGATTTTGTGATACCAATATGAGGACCGGACATCCCAAATCATGAAAAACAGACCATTTGGGATTCATTCAGCCCCTCAAAAACACCCCAAATCTTTTAAATAACAACTTTGGGATACAATTCAGAACAAAAATGTATCCCAAATCTAATATAAAATAAATATGGGATGCAATCGCACAATAAGAAACACCCCAAATGCAAAAAATAGCTTGTTTGGGATGTTTTTAAGTTTTCATGGTTATCGAAAATTACTCGGTCAGAGAAGGCGCATCCGGTGCAGAGTCGGATTGCGGTTCAACTTCGGAAGCAACAGGATCTTCGGCCACGGCGGGTTCAACCCCAGCAGGTACAACAGGCTCAACAACAGTTTCATCCGCGTCAGTTTCAACCTCATTAGCAGTCACAACAGGCGCCTCTTCAGCCGCGGTTTCAACCTCGGGCACAACCGGCTCTTCAGCCGCGTCAGTTTCAACCTCAGTATCAGCCACAACAGGCTCTTCAGTTTCTGCAAAGGTCTCAACCGCTTCGTCACCATCTTTCACAAGTCTTACTTCGAACTCGGCCTTGGGCGCAGGTTTGGCGTAGTAGTAGCCCTGTATCATGTCGCAGCCTTCGGCGGCGAGGAAGTCGACCTGGGCCTGCTCGTCGATGCCTTCGGCGACGGTCCTCATGTTGAGTTTTTTCGCGAGCTGGATCGCTTCGGAGACGACGATCTCGGAGCGGTGCAGATTGTTTTCCTCGCGGAAGAAGCCGGCGTCGAGCTTCAGGATGTCGAGCGGCATGTCCTTTAAGGAATTAAGGGAGGAATAGCCGGAACCGAAGTCGTCCATGGAGACGAGGAAGCCGTATTCCTTGAGTTTTGTGATAGTTGAGAGCATGAGCTTCTTGTCGTCGAAGAAGGCGCTCTCGGTGAGCTCGATCTCGATGAGTTCGTGGGGTGTGCCGACCTGGTCGACCATGTCCTTGATCTGATCGGCGAGGTCGATCTCGGCGAAGTGGGCTCTTGAGATATTTACTGAGACGGGGACGCAGGCGCGGCCTTCAGCGAGCCACTGCTTCTGGTCGAGAGCGACGTTGCGGACCATGTAATGGTCGATCTCGGTGATGAAGCCGTTGTTCTCGAAGATCGGGATGAACTTTCCGGGCGGGACGAATCCCATTTCGTCGTTGATCCATCTGACGAGGGCCTCGGCACCCATGAGTTCGTTGGTGCGCGGGTCGTATTTGGGCTGATAGTAGACGTGGAATTCGTTGTTCTCGAGCGCGTCTTTCTGGCGCTCAAGGACCTTGTCGAGCCACTTCTCGTCTTCGACGAGCTTGTTGTCAAAGAAGACGATGCCGGTGTCGTCGGTGTCTTCGAGGGACATTCTTGCCGTGGAGGCGTTGTTGTAGAGGAGGTCGATGTCGGCCTTTTTGCCGACGGACGGGTCGATCATGTAGACGCCGGCCTGGAATTTGAAGTCGTGGTCGTCTTCGATGTTTTCGAGAGATTGAATGATGGTCTCGAGTCTTTCTCTGGCCTGCTCTTCGGTGTCTGCTTTGATGAGCATAGGGAAGTTGGAGATCGTGCCGTGGGCGACGAGTTCCTTCTTGTCGAGGTAGGAGTAGATCCTTGCCCAGATTCTGTGGAGCAGGTGCTCGCCTTCGTCGACGGAGTGGCAGAGTACGAAGTTTCTGTAGCGCACGAAAATAAGACTTACGATCGCGTAGTTGACGCCGGGTTTTCTCTTACTCAGGATCTCCTTGCTCTTGATGACGAACCAGAACCAGTTCTTGTTGCCGGTGATGTTGTCACGGAAGACGAGATTGCGCATCTTCTTGTTGCTCTTATGTGTTCTGATGATGTTCGAGATCAGGATTATGAAGATCAGGAGCACGATTATATAGGCAACAAGGAAGAACGCGAGGAAGTATCCGATGTCGTTGATCGTGAGGTCAAGATATGTTTTGAATGCAATTACCTCAGTTCCGCCGTTGATGTGAAAAGCGGTCCAGTATGGACTCGTGAATGACTTGCCTTTGTTGAGGTCGCGGATCACGTTGTCACGGGAGAGGAGCGCTGCGAAGTTGGGCGAGATAGAATTTTCGCGCACGTTAATGAATTCGCCCTTTTTGTCGGAATAAAAAGTGACGTCTTCGTACGGGTCAGACCTGTAATTCAGATTGATAAGACCCAGTTCCGGATCTTCGCTGTCGTCGTTCCCGTACTTAATAAGGTTTGCGGTGATCTTGCCGTCCGAAGAAGAAAGGACATTGAGGTTGCTGTCCGCATAGAACCACTCTGTCTTGGATTCGTCCACTTCGCGGTAGAACATGTCAAGGCCGTTTTCCGAGCCTTCATCGAAAAGTTCGGCCAAATGCTTGGCGTTCTCTGTAGCGGCGCCAGCTTTGAGAGTCGTCATGTACGATGAGAAGATCTCGATCGAGATCGCTATGAAAGCGGTCATAAGGATAAAGATCAGTGAATATAAAATAATAGGTAAAACGATCCAATTTCTTGGAAGCTTATATCTGCTATCTCTGGTTTTCATGGCAATAACCCATCCCGTAAATTTCTCTCCAACCGCATTATAGCATGAGGAAATACACATTTTTTGCCTCTAAGATATAAATAAGAAAGATTTAAGAAATGGTAATATTCAGGACACAAGATGGCGGACAGGAAAAAGGTTTTTTACAAGGCATATAACACGCGAATCAGGAAAGCAAAATAATTAGGAGGATAACGGAATGTGCGGAGTTTGCGAGAGGATAAAGATGATCAAGGACGGTACGAATCCGTACTTTGTAAAGGAGCTTGAGACCGGCTATGTCGTAATAGGTGACAACCAGCATTTCTACGGATATTCGCTGTTCCTTTATAAGTATCACGACTATTCGGAGCTCTTCGAACTCGGCATGGAGGAACGAACAAAGTTCATGCAGGAAATGTCTATAGTCGCTCAGGCTGTGGCCAATGCTTTTAAGCCTGAGAAGATGAACTATGAGCTTCTGGGTAACGGCATATCGCACCTTCACTGGCATTTGTATCCGAGACGCAAGGGTGATATCGGAAGCCACGGACACAACGGAATAGGCCCTGTTTGGTGTTTGCCGATGGATGAGATATACTCTGATGACAACAGACCGGCTCCCGAAGAGCTGGAGGATATGAAGAAGAGGCTTTTGACAGAACTCGAAAAGCTTCTTTGACCGGTAATTTTGACCGGTAGTTTTGAACGGTAATGGAGGTAATAACATGAAGGCATTAGTCATCAATTGCAGTCCGGTAAAAACAGGCGCAACGGCCGAAATAGTTAGGATCATAACTGAGGAGATCTCTTCAAGATATGAGACGGAATGCATCTGCATCGATGACTACGCTTTCTCATTCTGCAAGGGCTGCCGTACGTGCCATAAGACCGCTAAGTGCATCATGGAAGATGACGTCCAGGTCATAATGAACAAGTTCGATCAGGCTGACATCATTGTCTCCGTAGCTCCCTCATACTGGGCGGACATTCCGGGCCAGTACAAGGCTTTTATCGACAGGTGCACGCCCTGGTGCGACACCCATGAGCCTTATGCCACCATAAAGGAAGGCAAGAAGGGCTACGCCGTTGCATTAAGGACCGGCCCCGGCATGCACGAGTGTGACCGCATCATCAGGAGCATTGAGCATTTTTACGGACATCTTCATATCGAATGTGCAGGTCACCTGGGTCTTACTTCCATCGAATATAAGGAGAATGTCGGCCCCAGAAAAGACGAGATCCTGGATCTTGCAAGGATGATCTGACGCCTGACTGTTCCGGCGTCCGCCTGATCAGCCGCCTGATTATTTCTAAACATCAATTATTCTTTATTTGTTGCGTTTTTTTAATTTTTTTCTCATAAAAATGATATTATTACTTTGTTAATTCTTAAGGGGCGTTGGGGATCATCCGGTGGATTACAAATTAAAGATTGCACTTTGCGACGACGAGAAGAGATTTCTCGATCTGGAGCGGGACATTATTACTGAGTACCTTGAACAAAAGGGGTTGCCCTTTTATTTGGACTGCTTTAGTTCCGGTGAGGAACTTCTCGAACAGAAAGAGAATCTGGAGACCTATGATCTTATAATTCTCGATGTTGAGATGAAGGGGATCGACGGCATCTCGACGGCAAAGAAGATCAGAGAAAACAACGATAAGGTCAACATTGCTTTCCTGTCCGCTCACATGAACTATTCAACGGACGGATATCACGTCAGAGCTTTAAGGTTCATGCTCAAGACCACAGATGATCTTAAGGAATACATGCATGAGTGCCTTGACCGTGTTCTTGAGAGCATCGACCTCATCGACCGTGAGGTCACACTGGATTTCACGATTGGCAGACGTTCAGTCAGGATAGCCGATATATCTTATCTCAAGTCATCCGGCAACTATACATCCTTTTATACCGCTGAAAGCACCAAAGAAACGTATCTTCTCAGGAGTCCGCTCAGAAAAGTGACAGATATGCTCGAAGCATTTGATTTCGTATCAGTAAGCGCAAAAGAGACAGTCAACTTATATCATGTAAGCGATGTTTCAAGGTACAGGATAACGCTGGACAACGGCGTCGAGATCCCGGTCTCGCAGAAAAAGTATAACGAGGCCTGCCGCGAATATACTCTCTACAGGGGAAAGAATGTATGATAAATACCGCAATGGGAATAACATCATGCCTCATCACGCTTCTGATCAACTACACCTTTCTGAAGTGTGTCCTGAAGAAGAAAGCGGAGAAGCCGCTGGATTATCTTCTCCTTTTCGGATTGTTCGTGATCAACTCTCTCAGTGCATTTTTCCTGGATGAGAATCTGTTCCTCAAGCTGATGCTCATCCCGGTCTCTTATACAATAGTTACGATATTTGTTTTCCGGGTCTCGTTTAAGAAGAGCATTCTTGCCAACACGGCATTCTTCGGCCTATACGGCTCGGTTGAGCTTCTGGCCTTGTTCATTCTCGAAAGGGCGATGGGTGTGGACAGCATATCTGACATAACCCTCTTAAACGGCGGTTTTGTCAGTGACCTCATATCACAGTTCGTGGTACTCGGCATAGTCCTGCTCTTAAACATCATCTTCAGAAAAGGAACGTTCACATCCCTTGACCTTAAGGGCTGGTTTACCTTTTCACTGTTTCCGATGTTTACGCTCATATCCGTTATCGTTCTTATCAACGTGTCCGAAAATAATACGGACAACGAATTGTTCTACGGTCTGATGATCCTTTCAACCGGAATGCTGATCCTCAATATCCTTCTGTTCATCCTTCTCGACAATGTCATCAAAAGAGAGAGCGAGATGCGCGAGAAAGAGATCATGTTAGAGCAGGCTTCGCACCTTAACCAGATGTACCGCTCATTATCTGACGAGCGCGAAAAGCAGAAGGCCCGCTCACACGATTACATGAACCATCTGCAGGTCATGCTTATGCTTGCGCGTGAAGGAAAGATCGACGAGCAGATCTCTTATATCGAAGAGCAGGTCGGACAGGAACTTCAGAGCGTCGATGTTATCGATACCGGCAATACGCTCATTAATGCCGTTTTGAACATCAAGTATCTCGAGGCGAAGACCAAGGGCATAATCATCCCGTTCATTGCCGACAACCTGACTGGTCTTAAGATCAGCGACAGTGATCTGGTCACGATCCTTACCAATATCCTTGACAATGCCATCGACGCTGTCAGCAAATGTGAGGAGAAGAGGATCGTATTCAAGATAATCAGGGATAATAACACCCTCATTATCGACTCGCTGAATACCTATTCGGGTCATATTGACGACACCGGGAACTTTGTCACGACCAAAACTGACAAGAAAAATCACGGATTCGGTATTGCAAACATAAGAAAAACCGTAGAAGCCAATAACGGCAACTGTTTCATCGATACTGAGGGTGGAATTTTTCACATTTCGATCGCCATTCCGCAGTAGAAAAATTTTACTTTGTCCCTGGATTTTTTACTTTGTCCCTGAGTTTTTGATTTTTCATTGATTTTTTGACCCCTGTTTTTATATTATCAACTCACTAGGGGTCAACTGCATGGAATATTTATCTACAATTCTGGCAGATAGAATGTGCAAGCATGAGATCATCAGGGAAGATGACAAAACGTATTATGCATATTCTATCCAACTTTTGTTAGAGAAAGCGATAGGCATACTGCTTATCGGCATCTTTGCATTTGTCTTCAAATCAGTAATCGAGATTGCGGTCTTTCTGGTCACATTTTCGCTGATCAGGATCCATTCAGACGGCATCCACTGCAAAACCAGCATCGGATGCTTTGTCTCGTCAGTGCTTTTAACACTTTCGGCTATCCCTGTGACATCATTTATCAGTTCTTATCCGGTTGTTACATTCGCAGTGGTTCTGCTTTCCGCGGTAGTCATCTTCGTTATCGGCACCATAAGAGATCCCAATCTCGGACTTACGGAACAGGAGTTCGTTGTTTTGAGGAAGCGTTCGCGCATCGGCATCCTGATCATAGGAACCGCCGTGCTGGCATTACTCTTCCTGTTCCCGGCAAATCACTATGTGTATTATTCAGCTCTCGGCATTATCTATAATGCTCTGAGTCTGATAGGGGTAAAAATTTTAAAAGCGGAGGATACGCAAAATGACAAAGAACGAGTTTGAGAAGAAAGTCCTTACACAGGTCGAGAAGATGAGCCGCAATAATGTCGATCCTTTTAACGGATTTCCGTGGAAGGTCCCGAACTGCAGCTTCATTCTTCATCAGCCCAAGAGACCGAGAAGATAATCTGCTTCTTACAGAATACCGGATCACATAAGTATTAGCGAAGCCGCTAATATGGGGTAAGGTATGGGGATAATAGGAATGGGAAAAAGCAGCCCGTTATCTCTTTTGGTGTCTTAAAAATACAATTTAAAATTGCTGATCTGCAGTGATAATTTACCCGGCTCTCTGAATTTGAGACGGTTTCTTACAATATTCCATAATTTTTTATCAAAATTCTGATATAATGTATGATAAGTTTTGCTTTTGGATAACTGGATTGTGTTTTTATGGATAATTTGAATGAGATCGTTTTTACGAACAAGAGAGCGAGAATAAAGACCTTTCTTAATGCCGTTGTTTTTATGATGGCGGTTGATTTAGTTATATTACTGGTGGTCTTTATTACAAAAGGTCTGGGTATTGAGAGCTTCCCTTTCATTGGAGGTATTGGTACTGCGGTATGCCTGTTGTGGGGTATTCTCATCGGCTTTGCCCTCATTAAACGAATGGGCAATGTCCGCATTATCGTCAATGACGAGTGCGTCGAATACATGAGCGGCAGAAGTCACCGTTATTATGCTCTGGTGGATTTCATCGAGAGCCAGACTTACGTACTCTACCGAGGGAAAAAGCCTGTGAATGTCAGAAGGCTTGTATTTGAGGGATATAATAATATACTTTATATTCATGGGAGCGATTTCTCGGATAATGACTTTCGGCAGATGTCTGAAGCTGTAGAGATGAGAGCCCATAAGGTCAAAGGGATAGAAGCGCAGTAAACAGCAGTTTTTTAGGGATGGACGGGAATAAAAGCGAAGGGAATTCTTCCGGGAAACCTTCACGTAAAAAGCGGATTAAAAAAGCATTGATCACGGCAGTACTCATCCTGCCGGCTTTTTTGCTGATCAGATTTTTCTTCCCCACATGGACGCCTGTTATAACCGTAAGCAATTCAATATGTGAACTTAAGAAAGTAAGTATTAACGGTGCCGGTCTTGAAGTCATGATAAGAGGCAACGACAAAGATAATCCCGTGCTGTTATTCGTTCACGGAGGTCCTTGCTGCTCTGAAATACCGTATGTAAGAAAATATCAGGATGAACTCGAGAAAGACTTTACGATCGTTCATTACGACCAGCGCGGAAGCGGAAGATCTTATGAGTCCGGCAAGGATTATTCGGATGTAACCGCGAAGACTCATGTGGATGATCTGATATCCATGACCGAATACGTCAGAGATTATCTTGGCAAAGACAAGGTCATTCTTCTGGGCCACTCGTACGGAACTTATATCGCGACGCAGGCTGCTGCCCAAAGACCTGATCTTTATGAAGCTTATGTCGGCATCGGTCAGATGTCCGACACTGTCCAAAGCGAACTCCATACTCTTGATAAATGCATTGCCGCCGCTGAAGAAAAGGGCGACATGAAAGCCGTGGAAGAACTTGAGTCAATGAGACCTTCAATTCAAAACGGCGACAGGATCGCTCCAAGAGATTATGTAAGAGAATATGGATTTGCAGCGCGGAAGATCGATGATAACCGCGATTATCTGATGGCATTTCTGTTTGGTACGGAATATAACCTTTCTGATGCTGCAGGCTTTTATATAGCTTCGATGAAATACCAGGAAGGACTTATAAAGGAAGCTCTGGATCACCCCATAACCGAAATAGTAACAAGCATGGACATTCCTGTTTATTTTGTTATGGGCAAATATGACGGCATGACGTCGCCCGAAGCGGCGGAAGAATATCTGAACGGATTGGGAGGCGAAGGCGTTCGCGAGATCCTTATTTTCGAGGAGTCGGCGCATTATCCGCAATTCGAGGAAAAACTTGAATTCAGTAAGTGGATGAGGGGAACATTCACTGGAGAATAAATTATTTTGGGGCATAGAACAGGAGTAGAAAGTGAAGAAAAACAATTTAGCGATCGCAAAGATCATCACCGGTATCTGTATGATGACCGCAGCTCTTATAGGCTACATTCCTGAGCCGGAGCTGATGGTGGAATTCTCGTTCATGTCCAATGTCACAGGCGGACTGGCATTGCTCATTGACGGAATCTTGAATCTAAAGGGCAGGAGCATTCCGGCCGTTATACACCGCAATATATGTGCGGGACTTTTCATTGTTTTCGCGGTATGCATGCTGAGCCTTACGGGAGCATATCACATGAACTTTAAAGGTGCATTTTTCTTTATACATGTGGTATTTCCTTTGCTCTATATGCTGTGCTATGTTTTTGCGTGCGATGACAGCAAGGGGAAGACAATAAGGAAGCTTTTTGCTTCACCTGTCCTGATGATCCTTTACTTCGTGTTTGATTACATATTGGGTCAGTGCAGAGGATTCTTTGTCTACGGCTTTGCCGAAGTTGAGGAATTGTCAGTTTTGGCAGGCTTGATCGTGCTCGCATCGGTTTATGTTCTGGTATTCTTTATCAGCTGGGGATTTCTTGCGCTCAACAGGAAATTCCGGCTTATGAAATAAGGGAATAAATAACGGGGAGAAAAGAAGAGATAAGCTATGATCGAAGTTCGTAATCTGAATAAATCATATAAGCGCTTTAAGCTCGAGAACGCATCATTTGTTCTGAGACCCGGCAAAGTCACAGGTCTGATAGGCGCGAACGGTGCCGGTAAATCTACGATATTAAGATCGCTGATAGGTCTTGTGAAAAAGGACTCCGGCGAGATCCTTGTTGATGGCAATAAGGTCAATGATCTTGGCGAGAAGCTCAAGGTCGGCTATGTCTGCCAGGACCTTAAGATCTATGCGGGTCAGAAGATGTCAGATGTGGCCGGTTTTGTTAAGGACATCTATAAGGATTCGTGGGACAACGGCCTTTATGAGCATTATCTGAAGGATGTTTTCGGGTTCGATTACGACCTTAAGATCAAGGAGCTTTCGACGGGAATGAGAGTCAAATTCTTCATCGCCCTGGAGCTCGCCAAAAAGCCGGAATGCCTGCTTCTTGATGAGGTTACATCAGGCCTCGACCCGATGGTAAGAGACGATGTCTTAGATATCCTGCTTCAGATAACAAGAGACGATAACATTCCGGTGTTTATGTCATCACACATAACTGAGGATCTTGAGAAGATCGCCGATTATATCGTTTATATCGATTCGGGTCACATCCTTCTCGAAGATACCGTGGAAAACATCAGAAAGAACTACTATAAGATCGAGTGCGAAGAGCTTTTGGATCTTGATGAAGAGACCAGGGCTGCGATAACCGGCAAAGGCTTCAAGCAGCATCAATATTATGTTTATAACGCCGGCATCCTTGACAGACAGGATAAGCCCGGAACCGCAGCAATGCTCTCTGATGTTCTGCGGTGCCTTAGAAAGGAGAAATGATGATCAGTTATTTAAAGAAAGATATCAGGTTCTCGAAAATCTGGCTCGGCATTGCAGTCCTTTACAGCTTGATCTGCGGCTACATCTTCATAAAGGACAGCGGAGATTCGTTCTTCTTCGTGGACTTCCTTCTCCCTCTGTTTGTAACCTATCTCCCGCTGAGCCGTCTCATGAACATGGAAGATTCAAGGGACACGCGCGATTTCTTAAGGCGCATGCCCCAGGGCAGGAACGGTAGGGTAATCGCAAGGGTTATATTCATATTCTCCCTGCTGATATTCTCTTTTGCCGTTAAGATCTTTTATAAGTATCTTCTTGTCAAAGGATATTCGCTCATGTCAGGAATGAACCTCGAGGCAGAGCTGGCTTACTTCATTGCCTTTTTCGCTTTCAACCTGATCTCATTGATCCTGTTCTACAGGTTCTCTTTCCATGCTGCGCAGAACTTCACGCTGGCTTCTTACGCAGTGGTATTTGCTCTGGGACTTCTGAATAAGCACACGGACTTTACTCTGAGTTTTCCTTCGGTGAATGTTGAGGTACTGGCCGGCTGCGGATTGCTCCTTATTGCAGCATTGATCTTTGCAGCGATCAGGATGGAAAAGATCAGTTGATTTAGGGCATTTGAGTGATATAATCCTCGAAAGTTTTATTTTCGCGGGGGTTATATGAAGAAGATCGGCTTAGTCGGAGGCACTGGCCCCGAGTCCACACTGATGTACTACAAGGAGCTCAATTCGAGGATCGACAGGCTCACAGACGGCAAGGCTATGCCTGACATCGTCATCGACAGCGTTGATTTCAGAAGGGCATGGGGATACGTCGAATCTTCCGAATACGGCCAGCTTGCAGATTATCTTGCGGAGAAGGCAGAGAACCTTAAGAAGAGCGGCGCTGAAGTGATCGCACTTACGGCAGTCACGATGCACGTTGTCATTGATGACATTATCTCGCAAACCGGTCTTGAACTGATCAGTATTCCTCAGGCAGTAAGCAGTGAGGCCCTGTCCCGCGGCTATAAGAAGATCGGGCTCCTTGGCACGATCTTCACGATGGAAAAGGATTACATGAAGAAGGATTTCCTTGACGCGGGGATCGACGTCATTGTTCCTGATAAAGAAGACAGAGAACTTGTCGCAAAAAGGATACTTGAAGAGCTTGAACTCGGCATAGTAAAAGAGTCCACACTGAGCGAGTTCCAAGGCATTATTAAGAAGATGCAGGATGAGGCCGGCATTGAAGCAGTCGTATTGGGCTGCACCGAACTTCCGCTGCTCCTGAATAACGGCAACTGCCCCGTACCATGCCTCGACAGCGTTGAGATACATATTAATGAATTGATCAAGCGCGCGATGGCGTGAGGATTCAGGCCGGAGCAATACTTTTCGCGCACGTGTCACTCAGCGAGACCTGAGCAAAAAAAGTCGAGTATTAAGGACACGCTAAGAGATACTATATGCTCACGAAGGAGGTGAGCAGATGGAAGAACAGAGAAAAGCAGTACGCAAGATGCAGGATTACATCAGTGAGCACATCACTGAAGGGATCGGCATCACCGATCTTGCCGCTGTGTCTTCCTACTCTCCCTGGTACGCCAGAAGACTTTTCATCAAGTATCTCGGGATGACGCCGTCCGTTTACATCAGGCGCCTTAAACTCTCGAAATCAGCCCTGAGACTGCGTGATGAAGATTGTCAGATCATGGACGTCGCCCTGGACATGGGATTCGGAAGTGTCGACGGATATCAGCGCGCATTCAGACGTGAATTCGGCTGCAACCCCAAAGAGTACTCCACAAGTCCGGTCCCGGTCTGGCTATTCACTCCTTCACTCATCATCGACAAGGAAAGGAATGTGAGCAATATGAGCGAAATCAGAAACGTATTTATTCAGGTAATCGAAAAGCCTGCCCGCAAGGTAATCATCAAGAGAGGCATCAACGCCACCGAGTATTGGAGCTACTGCAAGGAAGTCGGATGCGACGTTTGGGGGCTTCTTACCAGCATCAAATCAATAAGCGGTGAGCCCGTCTGCCTCTGGCTGCCCAAGGAACTCCGCAACCCCGTAACAAACGAGTACGTCCAGGGTGTTGAAGTCGAGCCTGATTATATGGGTGAGATCCCTGAAGGCTTTGAGGTCATCGACCTTCCCGCATCCACGTATCTTCTCTTCAGAGGCGAGCCTTTTGCAGAAGAAAATTATGTCTCAGCGATCACTGAGATCTGGGATGCCGAGAATAAATATGATCCTGAGTTTATCGGTTATAAGTGGGATGACAGGAATCCCAGGATCCAGCTTGAGCCCCGCGGCGAACGCGGCTACATCGAGCTCGTGCCCGTGAAGAAGATCTGAGTTTTAAGTTAGGGCAGCCTGAATAGGTTTTGTAAATAGTAATAAGCGCGGCGGCTTTGGGATTGTCCGGGGCCGCCTGTTATTACAGGCTTTTGTCAGGTAAATACTTCCAGGCAAAAGTTCCGGTAATACTTCCGGCTATAGCCGGAACTTTTACCGGAAAAACAACGAAAAAAGGAGATTTTTCCGGCTTTTCTTCCGGCTATAGCCGGAACTTTTACCGGAAAAAACGGAAATTCCGGAAGTCTTTGAGGACCGGAAGCTGACCTGGCAGCGGGTGAGGAAATGCGTGGAGGTATAGTTTTCGAGCGGTGTAATTAATAAAGAAAAACAGGCCAAAACGATACAATAAGCATCATAAAACATCATAAAAACGCCTTTTCTTGTGTTTTATGATATGGTGTGGGATAATCTGTATCCCAAACTGCGGAAAAACGGCAAAAGCGACATGAAGCCGCCGGATAAATATCGCAAAAGCCCTTTAAAAAAGCTTTTTGTGATATTACTCGGAAAGGGAATAACATGGAGAATGAATTAACTGTAAAAGAGGTCATGCCTGGCATTTATCTCGCTGATGAGATGCATGCGCAACGGGATAGAGGAGATCTGTGACGGCAAGACTGCTGAAGACAAGCCGTACAAGTGGTTTGACGGCGAGGATATGCAGCACGCGTTCTCGCTTGTTGAGGGAAAACAATATAGCACAGAGGACAGTGTTATTTGTTATAGAAAATAAAAATACAGGGGGATAGTATGGCAAAGCAAAACATTTACGACGACGAGAGGTTCTTCGATAACTTCAAGAACCTGAGGAGCAGCGAGATCAACTTTAATGACGTGATCGAATCTCCGATCATCACTGCGATGCTCCCTGATATGAAGGGCAAGAAGGTTCTGGACATCGGCTGCGGCATGGGCCAGCACGCGATGCAGTATTCTTTGGCCGGTGCGGAATCCGTGCTCGGCATCGATATCTCTGAGAAGATGATATCTTACGCGCGCGAAAATAATTCTTCCGGCAACATCTCTTACCGTGTGATGGCGTTCGAGGCCTTAGATCAGCTTGACGAAAAGTTTGACGTCATCACAAGTTCGCTCGCGCTTGACTATGTTGAGGATTTCGGCGCGTTGATGAAGCAGATCCGCTCGATGCTTAATGACGGCGGTCAGTTCGTATTCTCAATGTCGCACCCGATCGCGACCGCATATGACGGCCAGTACGACAGATATACAAGAACCAAAGACGGCGTGAGACTTTACGCGAACCTTCATAACTACGGCATTGAGGGTCTTCGCAAGTTCAGATGGGTAGTGGATGAATATGAGGTCTACCACAGGACCTTCGCGACGCTCGTTAACGGATTGGCTTCGGCGGGATTTGTCATTGAGGAGTGCCAGGAGTCGCACCTTCCGGAGGAGATAAGGAATAAGTATCCCGATAAGTTCGGAGGCGTTATCCATCAGCCTGATTTCATTTTCTTCAGGTGCAGGAAGTAAAAGCATTCCGGGAAGTTTTTCCGGACAACAAAAAAACTATTTACAAAAAATAGGTAACATGTTACATTATTTGCAATGTGTAATATGTTACCTTTTGTTTGCGTGCATGCAGGAGATGCCTTATGAATTACGATGAAGTTATGAATAAGAATATTGTTGAGTTCGGTAATATGCCGCCCCAGCCCTTTCTGCTGGGCCTTTTAAGTGCCTTTGACAACAGGTTCCAGGCGGTGGGCGAGAACTTCTTTAAGGATATAACGTGGAAGCAGTTTTTCGCGATCATATGCATAAACCTTTGCATGGAACCGCCGACGATAAACGAATTGTCGGACATTATGGGAAGCTCGCACCAGAACGTTAAGCAGATCCTGAATAAGCTTGAGAATAAGGGCTTTGTGACTGCCGTAACGGATAAAGATGACAGGCGCAAGCAAAGGATAAAACTCACGGCTAAATGCAGGAGATTCTGCGAGAAGAATGATGAGCCGAGCAAGGTGATAATCGGCCGGATCTTTGACGGGATCAAGGATAAGGATCTGGCTGTTACGATACAAACGATAATTAAGATGGAAAGGAATCTGGAAAGTTTATGAAGACGCTGATAATCTACACATCACAGACAGGATTTACAAAGAAGTATGCAGAGTGGCTCGCTGAGAGGACAGGCGGAGATGTGCTTGAACTTAAGGAAGCGAAGAAAAAGGACGATGCATTCTATGCCGGCTACGAAGCGATCGTTTACGGCGGCTGGGCAATGGCCGGTAAGATCGTGAAGTTTGACTGGTTCTTAGGTAAATCAGTTAACTGGAAAGACAAGAAGCTTGCAGCATTCTGTGTCGGCGGGGGCCCCAGGGAAAATCCTGACGTTGATACGTTCCTCGCTTCTGCGTTAAATGACGAGCAAAAGAAATACATCAAGCTGTTCTACTGCCTGGGCGGTATCAATTACGACAAGATGAGCGGCCCTAGCAAACTTCTCATGAAGATGTTTATCTCTTCGATCAAAAAGAATAAGAACGCAAGTGAAAAGGAACGCCAAATGGCCGAGACGGTCTCGCATTCTTACGATTATTCTGACATAAAATACCTCGATCCTGTCATGGAATATCTGGAAGGCAGTGTTAAACTGGTCTCATAAAGGACCGGAGTGAGGCGTTTTGCCCGTTAGCTGAGAATGCCCGCCCCGGGTAAATGGAGCGTGATCTTTATGGCTAAGAAAGTATTGGTTATCTGCACGAGCCTTCGGGCAAACAGCAATTCGGATAAGCTCGCAAAAGCTTTTGCCGACGGCGCTTTGGCAGCCGGAAATGAGGTCGAGACCGTCTCTTTAAAGGGTAAGAATATTGCATTTTGCAAAGGCTGTTTTGCGTGCTCATCTACAGGTTCCTGCGTTATCAAAGACGATGCAAATGAGATAACAGAAAAGATATTGAATGCAGATGTTGTCTGCTGGTCCACGCCCATCTACTACTATGAGATGTCCGGCCAGATGAAGACCATGATCGACCGCGCAAATTCCCTCTATCCCAGAGATTACAGATTCAGGGATGTATATCTGCTCTCCGTTGCTGCTGACGACGGTGATTATGTCGATGAGAAAGCCGCAGGCGGCGTACAGGGCTGGGTCGACTGCTTCGAGAAGGCAAGATTTGCTGGAAAAGTTTTTGCAGGCGGAATAAACGACGCGGGACAGATCGAAGGCCACGCCGCGCTTGAAGAAGCACGCGCACTGGGCTCACAAGTATAATGAGGTATTAATGAAGCGAGAAGGCCGGAATCGTATATCACCGCGAAGGCATCATGGGAGACTACGATATCTAATGCTGATGCTGTCCGGAAAATATGGTTCTCAAAATATATATTTTCTTGTCGGTTGTTTGCAGGGTTTTGTCGGCTCTCTTGTCGGTTATCAAACAGAAATGATGACAATTTGCAGGTTTGATGTCGGCGTTGTCATTTTTGATGCAGGTTATCAAAGTCAATTTTGTCGGTGTAATAATTTATATGTTTCCGGAAACATACGAAATCAGCATCTGACGAAGTCTTCTTTTTAATGGACCGCCAATGAACCGCAACCTGCTTGAACACCAAAAACAGATCAGACGAAGCAGTCAAGGACGTAAGCATTCGCGAGAATGTGCCGTAAGGCATCCTTGACGGCTTGAGGCTGATCTGTATAACAAGAATGGCAGGTTGCGGACCGTGATTCCGGGCTTGATTGAAGTCGAAAGGATATTTTTGCGCACGGGAACGTCCTGTCGAAGAACGGTTTTCGCGTACGCAATTACATCTTATGAGAACATTTTTCGCGCTCGTGGCACGGGCATCTTAACAATAACTTGACGCCGTAAAGATTATCCTTATAATCGAATTAAATAGACAGTGTAAAGTTGGAGGCGTATATGGCGGACGGTTATCATCACGGGAATCTCAGGCAGGCGCTGATTGATGCGGGGATAAAGCTCATCAACAGGGACGGGGAGGAGAATCTGTCGCTCAGAAGAGCGGCTGCGGCTTGCGGCGTTTCGCACGCGGCACCATATGCGCATTTTAAGGATAAGGAAGAACTGATCAATGCGATCAAGGAGAGCGTTACGGAAAAGTTCATGAAGGAACTTGAGGATGCGGCGGAGGGGTGCGAGAGCGCTGATGATGCGCTGATCTACATGGGGAGTGCTTATATTACTTTCTTCAGCAAGCACCCGGACTATTTCGTTTTCCTGTTCGGCAAGCAGAAGATCACTGCGCATACCCAGATGAATAAAGAGAATAAGAATGACTATCCGCCGTTTTTGCTCATCAGGCAGATGTATAAGAAGCATCTTGAGGAGAAGAATATTGAGCTCAGTGAAGAGGAGCAGGAGATCGGCCTTATTAAGGTCTGGTCGATGATACACGGCATGGCTTCGATCGCCTGCATGAAGGGTGTCAAGACTTCATTTAACTGGAAAGATCCTGATTTAAGACTTCTTTTATAATCCCTATTTATATCGCGGAAAGCGCCATTTTAAGCACTTTGAACATCTTAAGGTTACGTTAAGGTTTTGAGGTGTGATAGTTAAGGTTGCTTATGTAAGATAACCTCGTTACAAAACATAAAGGGAGAATGACTATGAAAAGAGTTGCAGCGATCTGCATGGTTTCTGCTATGACTTTAGGTGCGCTCGCCGGCTGCAGTATGCCTGCCGTCACAGAGCCAAGCGAGACTACCGTGGCAGCGTTACCGCCTGCGAGACTTGAGGATGACTATTACAGATTCATCAATGAGGAACGGTTTAATAATGCAGAATTTGAATATGGTATGCAGAGCATTGAGTTCGCTTTCGATCAGGATATGATCGACGATCAGATCGAGAAGGTCATTAAAGATGTTGTTGCCGGAAGCGGATATGCTAAGGGAAGCGAAGAAGACATCATTAAGCACGCATATGAAGCTTTTATGGCATATGACTTTGAGAACGAGCCGGTCCCTGAAGACCTTATGGCGATGATCGAAGCCGTTGATAACGCAAAGACGGTCGATGAGCTTCTCGAAGCAGACGCAAAGCTTGTTAAGGATTACGGCATGTCCAGTTTTCTTAACGTTATGCCTTCAATGAATAACTTCGATCCTACGGAAAACGTAATGACTTTTAACCAGTTAGCATCCGTGCTCAGCACGAGCTTCACAGATATGAGAGACCGCACATATGCGGCTGACGATATCAAAGAGGACGCGCAGCTTATCCTGACAACAATGGGATACGACAAGGAAACTGCGGAGGAATACGGCAAGCAGCTTGCCTACATCGCCCTTGATATCTACACGGATACTGACCTTGAGATCACTGAAGATGAGATGGGTTACAAATACTTTAAGATCTATTCAGCAGATGATATGAACAGGCTGCTCTCAAATGTCGATCTCATAAAGTATTTCAGGAATATCGGTTTTGATACGGGCAAGATCGATCACTACTGCCTTAACGATGAGAACCAGCTCAAGGCATTTAACAAGGTGCTCGTTGATGAGAATATCAATGCTCTTAAGGCATGGGAGCTTGGCAGGCTTATCACGCAGTACAGCAGATACATTGCGCCTTCTTACCCTCAGCTTGCAAGTTATATAACAAGAAATTACAAGTCACTTGAAGAGCAGGCAATAGACGAGGTAAGCAGCGTCTTCATCTCAGAGACGGACCCCATCTACGTTGAGAAGTATTACTCAGATGAGATGGATAAAGCATTAAGAGACATGTGCGACGACATCAGGGACAGCTACAGAACTATTATTTCCAATGCTTCATGGCTTTCTGAAGAGACAAGAACGGAACTTCTTAAAAAGCTCGAAAATATAGTCTACGTAACAGGCAAAGACCTTAAGAGACACGATAACTCAAAGTATCAGAACATCTACGGAAAGAACTACTACGAGCTCTATATCAACTATCAGAAGATCGCTTCACAGGACCAGATAGACAGTCTTACAAAGCCTGAATCAAGAACCGAAGTCAGGATGGCAATGCAGGTCTTCAATGCATGCTACAATCCTTCACTTAACAACATCAACATCACATGCGCGATCACGAATGCGCCTTTCTTCGATGTTAATGCTGATTACTATACAAACCTGGGCGGTCTCGGAATGGTCATCGCCCATGAGATGGGACATGCGTTCGACAGCAACTGCATAGTCTTCAATTCAAAAGGTGAATACGATCCTTTATGGATCCCGGCCGCAGATATGGATAATCTCGTTGCACGTAATGAGAAGGCAGTAAAGTATTTCGAAGACAACTTCACCGTATTCGGCGTTTATCACGTTGACGGTGAACAGACTCTCGGCGAGAACTATGCTGACCTTGGAGCTATGGAATGTATTACCTCGATCGCGAAAACAAAAGAGGACAGGATGAAACTTTTCGAGAACTACGCATATATATGGTGCGAGATGAGTACTGACGAAGCGATCATCAACCAGGTCGCATACGATGCGCACAGCCCCGCGCTCATCAGAGTCAATGCTGTTCTGTCAACACTTGACGCGTTCTATGAAACGTACGGGATCAAAGAAGGTGACGGCATGTATATCGCACCTGAAGACCGTATTTCGCGCTGGTATTGATTGGGGGACAGAAGATGAATATCGTATTGAAAAACTCACTTAAGAATATATTCGGAAAGCCGTTCCGCACGCTGCTCGTCGTGTTCGCGATCTTTATGTGCAGCCTTTGCGCGATGCTTTCCTTCGACCTGGGAGAAAGCATTTCCAGGATACTTACCGATTATCTGGGAAGCGTTTCCAGAGCAGATATTTTTGTAACATCATCCGGCAGCGACATGTCAGAACTGCCCGGGAATTTCCCGGAAGCTGACTTCATGACGGCAACCGGAGACGGCGAGACGCTTTACAACAAGATCGACGGCGAATATTGCTATGTGACAACAGAAAGCTACTCCATCTACGGCATCAATGTTGATGAGGCAGTTGACATGAAGTTCATGTCATTCATGGACATCAAGGATGACGAGATGTTTATCTCCAAAGATCTTTCGGAAAAATACGGATATAAGATCGGCGACAAAGTTACCGTTCACGACAGGGCAATGGATGAGATCGAGCTTACGATCGGCGGTATATTCCCTGACGACACAAAGAACCCTATCCTTAAGGGCAATACTGCACTTGTCAACATGAAGACAAGCGACAGGATCGCATGCGGAGTCAGGATCTCGAATATCCTCCTGGTCGACATCCTGGATGATACAAAGATCGAGGAAGCCAAGGACCTTATTAAAGAAAAGTATCCCGATGCATCGATCACGGACCTTTTCTTAAGCGATGATGACATGGCTCTGGTTAATGAGCTCAAAGCAGTCTTCTACCTCATGTTCGTCATTACTTTCCTTCTCGTGGTCTTCGTTACGGCATCTATCTGCAACAGGATCGTAAGCGAGAGAATGTCCTTCATAGGTACGCTTAGAAGCCTCGGCATGAGCACTGCAAGAACAGGCCGTATACTTCTTCTCGAAAACGTTATCTACGCACTTTTGGGAAGCGTTCCGGCAACGGTTTTCTACGCTCTCGTAAGAAACCCGATAATGAACGTCATGTTCGTATTTGAAGACGGCAGCGGAAACAATGTTTTCGAGATCCCGTCATTATCATGGGCACTCTTTGCAGGCGTCATCATCGGTGCGGTCCTCATCGAATGTCTCATTCCCTTGAAGGCAATCCTCAAGGCGCTTAAGACATCGATCAGAGACATAATTTTCGATAACAGGGACACAGAATACAAATTCAGCAGATCGACATTCGTGTTCGGACTTGTATGCCTCGCACTCGCAATTGTGACATTCATCTTCAGACACAATATCTTTGCGGCAATACTTTGCATGCTCTCGGCAGTAGGCGCACTTGCATTCCTTTTCCCGAGACTGTTAAAGCTCGTAACATCTGTTATTAAGAAGTTCTCTGATAAGCACGACAAAGCCGCATGGTCACTTGCAGCAGTTGAGGCTGTCTCAAGAAAGAGCACGGTCGGAAGCGGCGTCCTCTGCGCAACGGCTTCGGCAATGTGCATCGTGGTCTATGTGATCGCAACTGCATTGGGAGGTTCGTTAAGCGATATCCCTTACGACTGTGATGTGATCGTATCATCGAGCAAAGAGATGAAGTACTACTCATATATCGATCATCTCGACGGAGTAACGGACGTTGAGCCCCTCTACTGCATTTTGCAGGAGACAAATATCAACGATGCAGAGAAATCAAGCTTCGGATATTTCTATGCGCTTCCTGATGAAGGTTTCAGGAATTACAAGGGATTTACGGAACTTCCCGAATCCATTGAGGAAGGCAATATCGTAGTTGACAGGAAGTTCGCATCCAAGAGAGGAATTGCCGAGGGAGACACGATCAAGGTTGTTTTAAATCCTAACGGCGTATTTCCCATCGAAAAGGAGTATACGGTCCAGCAGATCATCGAAAACAATGCCTCCGACAGCGGCGCTGAGGGAGTCTTTATCAGAGAAGCCGAATTCAAGGCACTCTTCCGTGACTACCCGTCCCAGCTCCTGATCAAGTGTTCCGATCCTGATGCCGTTAAGCAGTCCATCGAGACATACGGCAAGGGCTCCTACACAAAGGTCCAGACCTACACCGAATATGTTAATGATCTGGAGTCGAACAACAAGAAGACCATGGCAGTCGTAACGGCGATAATCGTTATTGCACTCGGCATGACAGCCATCGGCATGATCTCCAATCTCCTGATCGGCTTTGAGGGAAGAAAGAAGGAGTGCGCGGTACTGCTCTCCACGGCGATGGGCAAAGCCAAGCTCTCAGGCATCCTCTTTAAGGAAGTCCTGATCACTTCCATCACCGCGTCAGCTTCAGGTACAGTCATCGGCTCACTGCTCACACTCGTGATCAAGGCAGCCCTTGATAATTCGGAAGTCCTCGTTGTGGATATTGCAGTAGATCCGGTAAAGAGCATCCTGTTCTTCGTACTGCTTGCCATTGTATTTACGGTAACTGTCCTCTTCCCGATGAGGAACCTCAGAAAGATGAAGATCTCTGAACAGATCAAATACGAATAAACCCTATTGGAGGATTTAAAAATGAATACGATTATCGAAGTAAATAATGTAAACAAGACATTTGGTAAGAACGAAAGCTTAAACCAGGTATTAAACGGTGCATGCATGAGCGTAGAGCAGGGTGAATTCGTATCCCTCATGGGCGCATCCGGCTCAGGCAAATCCACACTCCTTTACCTGATCGGCGGCCTCGACAGAAACTTCCGGGGCAACATCTCAGTCTGCGGCCAGGACATCGGCTCACTGAAGGACAAAAAGCTTTCCGACTTAAGACTCAAGAACATGGGCTTTGTCTTCCAGTTCTACAACCTCGTAATGAACCTCAACGTTCAGGACAACATCCTTCTTCCTCAGACGATCAACGGCAAGAAGAGATCCGAGCTTAAGCCGCTGCTTGACGAGATCTTAGAGATCACCGGTCTTACC
Source organism: Clostridiales bacterium (assembly GCA_017509245.1). Taxonomy (GTDB): domain Bacteria; phylum Bacillota; class Clostridia; order Saccharofermentanales; family Saccharofermentanaceae; genus Saccharofermentans. The sequence continues at coordinate 25,841 of JAFWQC010000036.1, forward strand.
GAAAAGCGAAAAGCAATGCCTTCGACTTTGTCAGGCGGCCAGCAGCAGCGCGTCGCCATCGCAAGAGCAGTCCTCGGCAACCCCTCTATCATCCTCGCCGACGAACCCACGGGCAACCTCGACGCCGCTTCGACCAAAGAGATCATGGAGCTCTTCAGAAAGCTCAACCGGGAAAAAGGTCTCACGATCCTTCAGGTCACGCACTCCGAGCAGTGCGCCGCCTACGGCACCCGCACGATCAGACTTGAAGACGGCAAGACGATAGGATAAAGGTTTGCAGGAAGGCGCCGCCTGGCCGGCAATTCGCCCGGTTATTCCGGACGCCCATGCCATGCCGGCGCCAACGGGCTTGCAGGTGCTGATTGCCTGCAGCCCAACAAAATTAGCCCCACCTCTTTACCCCTAAGATAGAAGCAAAAAGCAGTCCTCCCTTTGGTTGGGCTGCTTTTTGTGATTGGTGCTGTGATGCTCCGGATGACGTGATCCAACTCTGTGTCCAACATTTTGGGGCAAAAAACTTGGACATTTGAAACTTCTTGCTTACCGCCGCAATTTTCGCGAAGAACCGATATAATCAGGGGAGAAGCGGAGACGGAGGTTACGAGTGGACATAATTCGCGAGATAATCGAGATGCTGAGGCTGGTGGACCGGCCGACGGCGTACCTGATGGTGTTTACGCCGGCGTGGCTTGCCGTGCTTGTTGTGCTCGCGATCGCTTTCCGCAAGAAACCGAAGAAGGTTTTCAAGGTTCTGGCGTTTATTCCGCTTGCGCATTTCGTGGTCTTTTACCTTTTGAACTACACCAAGGGCGTGCCGGTCTTGGGTATTGCGAGATACGGGCCGCATCTGGTTGCTGCACTCATTTATCTGTTGGCGTGCCTGATCGTGGCGCGCGGGAAGCATAAGATCATTCCGCTCATAGTTAGCGGGATCCTGGCAGTCGCGGTCTCGGGGTGGACCGTGTTTTATGTGCTTGCGTTCGGCTCGGCATATCATTTCGGGAACTTCAGCCATCAGCGGTATGAGAAGTCGATGGCTTCGCTTATCGACGAGCTTGAGGAGAATTACATCCTGAAGGAATACAAGGGTGTTGATTTCGATGAGCTCCGGCAGAAATACATTCCGCTTGCTGCTGAGGCGGGGAAGAATAAGGACGAGGCGGCGTTTGCTGAGGCTGTCGCGAATCTTTGCTATGAGTTCCATGACGGACACCTCGCGATCCGCATTACTGACGATGATCTGGCTTGCGTGGTGCGCGAAAATATGGCGGGCAATGACTACGGATTTTCGATGATAAGGACTGATGACGGGCGCGTGACTGCGATCCTGACTGATGAGGATTCTGATGCTTACAGGCAGGGGATCCGCGACGGCGTTGAGATCATAAGCTGGGACGGCGTGCCGGTCGGCGAGGCCATATCGGAGGTGCGCTGCGTGTCCCCGAATATCAGCATTCTGGCGTATCCGATAGCTGAGAATGAAGAGGTCTTCAAGCCGATGTTCCTTGCGGGAATGGGCGGCGAGAGCGTAAGTGTCGGATTTGTTGGCGTTGACGGGCTCGAAAAAGAGGTCCGAATCACAGGTTCCGGCAGTTATTTCGACCGCCTTTATGCCGCGACTTCGGCCCTCACACACAAGTGGTGCGACGAGTTTGCCTACACCGAGATGCTGGATGAGCATTGCGGTTATATCTGCATCCCGAGGGAAAGCTATGATGACAAGAAGGATATCGAGGCGGCTTTAAATGATGATTATCCGGAAGTAAGGGAGCTTGTGATCTCAAGGATCGATGACCTGAAAGCTCAGGGGATGGACCGCCTGATAATTGACCTCAGGGACAATGACGGCGGGCTTGATGTTGTTTATGAAGAGATCGTTGCCCTGTTTGCAACAGAGGATTTCGTCTGTTTCGGCGGCTTCAGGGAAGGCGATTCAATTGTGACCAGCGATAAATGGGCGTGGACAGTCCGGGCTGACGGCAGATATTCGGACATCCCGGTGGTCGTGCTCGTTAATGCCGGATGTGCAAGCAGCGGCGACCTTTTGGCGTACCGCCTCTCGCTTTGTAACAATGTTACATTGATGGGAATCACCACTACGTGGGGTTCAGCGCAGGCATTAGGCGGCGAGATCCTGATGAGCGGCGGCAACATCGGTGTCCGTTACCCGATAATCGCAACTCTGGACGAGAATGAAGAGGTGCTTCTCGACGCAGGACCGGACCGCAAGAGTTCTGTTGAGCTCGATGTTAAGATCCCGCTTGACGACAAGGCGGTTCATATCATCTACGATCTTGGCGCCGACTACGAGCTCATGTACGCAAGGCACTATCTGAACGGCGAAATATAATATTGGGGCTTCGCGTGACTCTGAACGGCGAAGCCTGACACGCCGGAAGTCCGCGCAGCACCCGGATCGGTGACGCACGGGCCGGTTATGAATACGCGGACCCAATAAAACTTTCATCAAAAAAACATCAGCTTCTGGGTAATTTATGGGTATTCGCCCTATTACTTTTTTTGCGGTGCTATAATGAGCCGATTTTAATGAGAGACTATGCAGTTTTGAAATGGCAAAGACCAACGGGAGACTGTTGTTTTGAATCAGCAATGGAAGACTGCGCAGTCAATGAGTGGAAAAATAAACTGAACCTGTAGGGATTTTGAAATGTTAAAGAGAAAATTGATTTGTACGGTCCTTGTTTTCGCGCTCGTGGTACCTTCGATGGCATCAGGGTGCAACAAGGTTGTCAAAGAAGATGAGCCCGGCGTTGCCTCAAGTGCGGTGACGGAAATGACCGAAGCAAAGGAAACTCTTGAGACCATAGGCATCACGGAGCCGTCGGCAGAAGAGGCGGACGCGGAGCCGTTTGTTTTCGAGCCGCACGTAAAATGCGAATTGCTGTCGGAGATCGTGACGGATGAGATGTGGGATTCGTTCTACAACATGGTCGACGCAATTAGAGCGGGCGAGGACACTTTCGAGTGCGCGGATGAGAAAGCTTACGAATGGTGCACGCACGAGTGCACGCTCGGATCCTTCCTGCCTGCTGCATGCACGCACGTTGTCGGTGACGGGTATGAGTACGGCAAAGCCAAGCTCGAGTACAAGATGGATAAAGACGAGTTCCTTGAAAGGGAACAGAAATTTGAAGAAGAGATAGTTCGTATGCTCAATGAGGCGACGAGATCTGATTACTCGGACTTCGAAAAGCTCATTACGATCTATGATTATGTTTGCAAAAACTTCCAGTATGATTTCACGAACATCGACGGCGAAGATGCTGACGGATTCGGCACTTACGCGTGCTTAATGACTAAGGAAGGAATCTGCTGCGAGATAGCCGGAGCGATGACATACCTGCTCCTTCAGACGGGTGTGCAGGCGATGGATTTCGGAGGTCAGGGCAGCTCAGGGTTCCATTCATGGAATTATGTACTGATCGGCGGCCGGGGCTATCACGTTGACGCAACCTGGGCACTTCACGGAGAGTCACCTGACACGGAGCTCAGCCTCCAGTATTTCATGATGACCGAAAGAGAGCGCGCCGACGGACATTTCGAGGATTTTCTCCAGGCGGATCTCATCTGGTTCTGGAAGACCGATTACGATCTTGCAAGGTTCTCGGCAACTGATCCCACCTTCAGGCAGTTCCACAACTGGGCAAGTTACGAAGGCATCGATACTGCGGGAAATGTTGTTTTTTATGCCGATAATTCAGGGGAGCACTGCGAGCTTAGTTACGGTGACATGTGACCAAATCGGGCAGTAAAGGCAGGAACATTTATGAAAAGCGTTAAAATATTGATCATTATTCTTGCGGCGGCATTTATGGTGTCGGGCTGCTCTCAGATAAATAAACCGGACGCTGACGCGCCGTCGGACACCGGTACGGAAACGTCTGCATCCGGGAGCTTCTCGGAGATTACGATAGAGGATCTTAATTCGCCGAAGGAGGAGTCCGGGAAAGCCACGATTGTTCCGGCCGCTTCGGAGAAATTTGTTTTCGAACCACACATACATACGGATCTGCTGTCGCAGTACGTCACCGAAGACATGTGGGATTCGCTGCACAACATGGTCGATGCGATCCGCGCGGGTGAAGACACGTTCGAATGCTCAAGCGAGAAGGCTTATACGTGGTGCACTTACGAGGTAACGGTAGGCATGGCTTATCCGCCCGCATGCACGCTCGTCGAAGGCGACGGCTATGCCGGCAATGTTGCCAAGCTGAAGTACAACATGGACAAGGACAGCTTCCGCGAACGATGCGCCGCGTTCGAAAATGCGATCGAGACCATTCTGAACGAGGCCACGAGCGTGTATCATTCGGATTTTGAGAAGCTCACGGAACTTTATGTCTACATGTGCAAATACTGGGTCTACGATAACGACGAGACCGCCGAACATACCTGTGACAACTTCGGCTGCTACGCATGCCTCATGAACAGAGACGGCATCTGCAGCGAGGTCGCGTACGCATTAACATATCTGCTCCTTCAGGCCGGCGTCGAGGCCACACCTTACGGCGCTTCCTGCAATCACGACTGGGTCTACGTCGTCATCGGCGGCAACGGCTATCACGTCGATCCCACCTGGTCGCTTCACGGTGAGATGCCCGATGGCATGCTCCTTCTCGAAAATTTCATGATGACGGAAGAGGACCGTATCAATGACGGCTTCGACCCCGCCACCTTCCAGGTCGATTTTCTTTGGGGCTGGAAGTCTGATTACGACCTCTCGGCATTCTCCGCGACTGATGAGACGTTCGCGCCCATCCGCTACGGCATGACCTACAAGGGCATCGATACCGAGAGAAACGTGCTGATCTATGAGACCTACCGCTGGGAGATCAAGGAACTGAGTTACGGGGACATGTAAGGCTGTTTGCGTGGATATTGAGTGTCCGCGCTGCCCTTAAGCAGCAAAGTTCCGCGCCCGGAAAGTTGACGGCTGCATCGCCTCTTCATAGTCTCCTCACCCCTGCGCACATCTTCGACAAACCACCCCTCTTGTGATAAAATTTCTTTAAGATTTCCTGTGCCCCGGACGAAGGCTCAGGAGGGATCATCTGATGAGATCAAAGGGGGAGAATCCTATGAAGAAAGTGGTCGCTTTGGCAGTTTTGTGCGCAATGTCAGTCTCATTATTCGGGTGCGCAAGTAAGGATGCCGGCAGCGGAAAGTCCGGCGGAGATGATGATAAGCCGAAGGCAACTGCGGCTGCTCAGGATGATAAGGATAATTCCAAGGATTCAGCCGTCGGTTTCTCTGCAAAGGGCGAGTATATCGTATTTAACGTAGACGCAAGTTTTGACCTTAAGGAAGATGCGTGGCTCGGTTTCTGCCCCGGAACAAACGGATATAAAGACGAGGTGGACGCTGACGATTATGATGTCGCTTACGCATATTATAATGCAGATAAATCAACTTCCTCCAAGTATGTTTTCGAGTTCGAGGTAAATTATGTAGGCGGCCTGGAGGACGGTGATTACACGGTCGTTCTGTGCGACTCTGACTCAGAGGGCAAGGTCATTCTTTATTTCCCTGCGGTCAAGAACGGAAATGACGTAAAGTGTGATTTCGATAAGATCACCATTAATAAGTAAGATCCTGATATGAATATTCAATATGCTGAATTTAACGACCTTCAGGAGATCCTGGAGCTGCAGTATCTTGCATATCAGAGCGAGGCGCAACTATTCAGAAACAAGGACATACCGCCTTTGAAGGAAACACTCGATGAGCTTATTCAGGAGTTCGACAACGGCGTCATTCTTAAGATGACCGAAGACGGAAGGATCATAGGTTCCGTGCGCGCATATGAACTGCAGGGAACGGTCTATATCGGTAAGCTCATGGTGCATCCCGATTACAGGTGCAGGGGTTATGGGAGCATGCTGCTAAAGGCTGTCGAGAAGAGTTTTCCGGGCATGCGCTATGAGCTCTTTACGAGCACGAGAAGTGAGGATAACATAAGACTTTACGAGAAATTCGGATATAAGATCTTCAAGCGCAGGAAGATCGATGACGAACTCGAATTTGTATATTTGGAGAAATGATAATGGGGAAAAAGACGGCTCTTGCCATCGCGGCTGCGGCTGCTGTTATCGGCGCGGGCATTGCGGCTGCAGGTGCAGTTTCCGGAAGCCGGATGCTGTCAAAGGATAATGCGATAGACGTATTCAATCAGCAGTCATTTAAGACCGGTGCTGAAGGAATGGTGCATGTGGCGCCGGAAGATGTTTTCGAACTGGAAAACGGTATCGTCATGGCCGGCTTTTATAGAGGCGAAGATGAATATTACGAAGTGGTGATCGGGGGAATTGATCAGAACCGTTATTCTGCAGGTCACTTCCTTGTGCCTCATGATGAGGAGGGCAAACTTGTTTACCATGTCAAGGTTGAGGCGTGTCCTGAAGAAATAAGGCAGCAGGTCTACAATTATTATGTTGACCTGTTCGATTCAATGTATGAACGCGCTCTTGCAAGAGAAGGCCTTGACCGGGAATATATGGATATAATCGAGCATCTTGTTTCCGAGGAGGGACACGAAGAACTCGACAGCACGTTGTCGCATCAGATGCTGAAAGTCACCCGAACGCCCAATTACGGACTCATGAAAGCCATCGGCATTGCTGTTGCCGTGGCCGGAACTCTTGCTGCGGTCTGCATCCTGCTGTCTTACAGGTTCAAGGCGAAGACCATAGCTCTGGGATTTGCCGTGCTGGTTCTCGCGGCTTTGGGAGTATGCATTTTCGCGGTCAGAAAACAGATCGCAACCATTACGTCCCTCAAGGAGATCAGGCCCGGCGTATACACGTTGAAATACACTGCCGGTTATAAGCTCGACAGCATTCTCGAAGCGGATCTGGGGAGCGAAGCTGACCTGCTGAACTGGCTGGAAGACAACATTTATTTCGGCCTTCCTGTCGCGCTGAAAGACAACCTATTCGGATGCTCGGCATTTCTCGTGACCGATGAGAACGGCAATCACCTGATGGGCCGCAACACGGACTATCCCGAAGCCGACTGCCTGATACTGTACAACGATACGGATGACGGTTACGATTCGATATCCGTGGTCGATCTCGGAATAATCAACATCGGAAGCGGCGGGGGTCAGGTTAAGCAGAATTCTTTCGCTGGCCGTGTTGCCACGCTTGCGATGCCGTACACGCTGGTCGAAGGTATGAATGAAGCGGGGTTCGGAATGTCGATCCTCGCACTCAGTACCGATGAGCTTCACCAGGATACAGAGCGTAAGGACGTTATCTACTGTGTTGCTGCCAGGGCGGTCCTCGATAAATGCGCGACGGTCGACGAGGCACTGGAGCTGCTTAGGCAGTACGACATTCAGATGATGCTCGGCGGTTCGTGTCATTTCTTCCTTGCTGACAAGACGGGTAAGAGTGTTATCGTTGAATGGTTTGATAACGATATGTATGTCACGGAGAATCCCGCCTGCACGAATTACATCTTCGGCACGGACAAGTATTATATCGATCCGGGGAGCGATGACCGCTATGAGGTCATGATGGAAGAGCTTGACGGATGCAATTGCGTTCTGTCCGCCGGCGAAGCTATGGCGTTGCTTCAGAAGGTGGGGTACGATAACCGGGGCGTCAATAATCTCGGAACGGAGTGGTCGTGCGTCTACGATCTTGATAACTTTACCGTCACGATGTGCACCGACTGCAATTATGACGATCCCATCGTGATATCGAAAAAGACGTTCGGCGTTAAGTAATGCCCCATCTCTTCTACGGTGGCGGATGCTGATGCCCCGTGCTCGAAAATCTGATCTGGAAAGGACCAATCAACATGCCTTTATGTGTTTCAACGGAAGTGATGAGAGCCAGCGATAAGTGGACCATCGAAAATCTCGTGCCCTCAAAGGAATTGATGGCAAGAGCCGGAAAAGCGATTTTCGAACAGGGCAGATGGGAAGCGCCCGTTGGCATCATATGCGGTAAAGGCAACAACGCAGGTGACGGATTCGTTGTCGCAAGTCTTCTTAAGGATCAGGGAATAGACTGCGAGATCGTGCTGCTCTACGATGACGCGTTCTCAGAGGATGGCAGATACTTCTACGACATATGTAACGCAAAAGGTATAAGAACGGTCTCAGACGGCGTTTACGGGCGATATAAGACCATCCTCGACTGCATTTTCGGAACAGGTTTTAAGGGCGAAGTCAAAGAGCCTGCCAGAAGCGCGATCGAGAAGATAAATGCATCCGGCGCATACGTCATCAGTGCTGACATCAACAGCGGGCTTAACGGCGACACGGGACTTGGTGACCTTTATGTAAGATCCGATCTTACGGTGTCCATCGGAACATTCAAATACGGGCATTTCCTGGGACATGCAAAAGAAGCGATGAAGAGCAAGGTCAACTGCGATATCGGAATAAAGATAATTGGCGAGACGAAAGATCTTGAGTAGTACCAGGTTGCATCCTGATGGAGTACTTGAGTGCATTCTGATGTGGAACTTGAGTGTATCCTGATGGAGTACATGAGTGCATTCTGATGAATATCCGGAACAGGTTTTAAAAATCAAAATAATGTTATAATGTTACTGGTCTTTCCAAGAGAGGAGACTAATAACCACATTGCAGGACGCAATTGAAAAGGAGTCATTATGTCACAGTTACTCAGGATCAAATGCCCTTCATGCGGAACCGTCGTAGACATTGCAGGCAATGATACTTGCAAAAAGTGCGGAAACGCTCTCGTCCTTCCGGAGGACGGAGTTGTCCAGATCTACCGTATGGGTTCACCTTTGGGCATTGCAGTAGGAATGGGAATCTACCTCAATGAGAATCCGCTCGGACACCTCGCAAACGCAGAATCCATCAGGATCCCGGTTGCTTATGGTCACTACAAGCTCCACATGACACATGGCGGAAACAGAAAGTGCAAGGATGCGGAATTCGACGTTACACCTGAAGAGAGGATCGTATATTTCAAGGCACACCTCAAGATGGGTCTTATCACAAATACGGTCGTTATCGAGAAGGTAACAGCTGACCAGATGCCTCCGCTCTGACAGCAGAGAAAACAATTAAGAAAATGGGGACAGGACCTTTGTTCAAGGTCCTGTTTTTGTTGCATTGCAGGCTTTCGAAGAACGCAGCTTCCTTTATTGACAATGTCGGCCTGATAAAATAAATTGACATCATATCTAACACGGAGAATCAACGGCGGAACAGGGATGCCTCCGTTCAGTTTCCGGATGAGAATAAGAGGAGAGATCAAATGCTTAACGTAAACCGCAAGACCCTTGATAAAGCATTGGCTGCCGTCATGCTCGCATCGGTGCTGATTACTTCAACAGCTTGTAATAAAGGATCGCAATACACGCTTAATAAGATCAAACTGACAGAAACAGAGCGCACATGGAAGTGCCCTGAGGATAAATATGCTGAGCTTCTCGGATCCTACGAAGGCGCGGAATGCCCTGGTGCCATGGTTGTCGCGACTGATGAAGATATCGTTTATCTCTATTGCGAAAATGCATTGGAGAAAGACGGCAAAACGCTTGTGTCGCAGGACACGGTTTTCGATATCGCATCATGCAGTAAAACATTCACGGCGGTATGTGTTCTGCAGCTGGCCGAAAAAGGCCAACTTAATTTATACGATACGATCGACAAGTATTTTCCTGAATATGAGAATGGAAAAATGATAACGGTTCTTGACCTTCTGCACATGCGCTCAGGTATTCCGGATTACATGAATAACCCCGATCCGTTCTGGGGCGTCGAGGGTGCCGACGTGGTGAACAAACTTCTGTCTGACATCCTGAACGACAGGGTATCCGATGAGGAGTTTCTGAATGCACTGTATAAGGCTCCGCTGCTTACCGAGCCCGGTACGAAATACAGTTACAGCAACACGAATTACCGCCTGCTTGCGTTCATCATCGAACATGTCACGGGCATGAGCTATTCCGATTATGTCGAGAGAAATATTTTCGATAAGTGCGGAATGAAGAAGACGACCTCGATGGAAAGCGGTGACATGACTTATGTGCCCGTGAACTTCGACGATCTGGTTCATTACGGATTTACCGATGAGAACGGCTATCCCGTGTGCCCCGGCAATTCAAGGGGCGACGGTGGCATCCATTCATGTCTTACGGATATGGTTGCTTTCGACCGCGCGCTGTTCGGAGGAAAGCTTTTAAGCGCAGACTCAATGAATATCCTTCTGACCGATGAGGACGGCTATTGCTGCGGCCTTTCCAAAACCAAAACAGGTTATACGCACAACGGTTCCTCGCTTACCTGCTCGGCCGAAAACAAGATAACCGAATCTGAGGAATACGGTCATGTTTATGTGATCAAGCTCTACCACGACAGCAATGAGCCCGCAGATGATTTTGCAGATATTGATCCTGCGGCCGGTACTGCTTTTGCTAAGGGTACATATAAAGACGGCGTGTATTCCAACGCATGCGCCGAGCTTACGATGAATGTTCCGGAAGAATACATCGCTTTCGGTGCATCCGAGCTTGACTGGGTAAGGCTTGATGCTCTGGCTTACTGCGTTGACGATGAGGACAGGCAGTACGAATCCGCAAGGATCTACGATGTGTTCTTATATGACGGCAACGGCAGCGGTTCTGTCATAGAGGTTACTTATCTGAACACTGATATCGCATTCCCGGATGAGAATAACGTTACTGAAGAATTCTATCTCGACGATTACGAGGCGCGTCTGATCGACAGGAATGAAGCTGATGATGAAGGCGGACCGCTGGAACGCAGGGATACCGGGTCTGTGATACTGGGCGGCAATGAATACATGAGGACTACCGTTGCAAGGGGTTCTGGCGACTCTTTCAACCAGTATTTTTATGTAAGAAAAATCGACGATAATCTATTCTGCATGATCATGATAAGTGACTTGAGCGGCAATCCGCCTGAGTATTATGAAGGCATGTTCAAGTGACGTTTAAGAGATATTTCTCCTTGATGTCTTCCTCTGAGAGTTCATCGATCTCGCGAATAATAGATTCTCTTAATGAATTCTGTCTGACACTTAACGTCAGCATGGTCTCATTAATGGTGCAGATAACAACTGCTTGTGATCGTTGTACTCTTCAGTTTTATAGTATTTGAAATCCTCTTGTTCCTGCTTTATCTGTTTGTGGCGCACGAGAATACAAACCGTGTAAACGAGAGCCACGAAGCCTGTGTAGATGAGATCTGCAACTTTTTCGAGCGTTGATCTGTATGTATGATATAAGGGAAATTACGCCCCGGAAGACCTGACTATCAGGAGGACTATTTATGAAGAGATTGATATCGGCCGTACTTATGCTGTCACTGGTTCTGTCCTTGTGCGCTTGTGCGTTCAAACCGAATAAAGGTACCGTAACAATGACGGTCAGGACCATTTATGGCGGATATGGCATAGCAGGAAATGACTTGGGTCACGGGGAATTCACAAATGAGATCAAGGATCTTAGGGAAGGGGACTGCATATACGAGCGCATCGACGGAACGCTGAAAACAGAATTCGGCAATAAGGATGCGTGGATGCTGAAGATCGAGAGTATCGGGGAAGACGGCGTTAAAATCAAGGTTGCTGAAGCCGCATCCCGTAACGATGCGAACAGAGACTATGAAGTACGAACTATGGAATATGACACGGAGGAACATTTTTATTCCATGTATGTAGTGTGTGACGGCATGAATTACGACTACATGGTCTCGTTTACTAAGTAAGGGGTGCGGAAACCCGGAAATTTGGTTTTTATGCGATGCTTACAACTGCCTGCGACTGACTCCAATAAAAGTTCCGGTATTTTTTCCGGAAAAACTGCAGTTCAAAAAAAGAAGTCATTCACTATCCCGATAATTCTATGACCCCGGCTGTTTATATGATAAAATATACTTTAGCGGGCTAAAGTTATTCCCGCTGAGGGGTAGTTTTTGGTTAGGGGAGAGTGTGATTTATGGCTGACATGGTTAACTATACCTGCTCCAAGTGCGGAGGAGTTCTTAATGTTGCGCCGGGGCATATGCTTTTTGACTGCCCGTTTTGCGGTGCCGATTTCAACTACTATGATTTCTACAGGAAAGAGATGATAGAGCAGGCGGAATCCTGCATGTACCGCTATGACTTTGATATGGCAAAGCGCAGGTTTGAAGAGGTATTAGCTTATGATCCTCAGGACTTTGCGGCGCTTAGAGGTCTCGTGCTCTGCGAGGGCAATATCATCGCGCTCAAGAATCTGAGCTCACCTTCGAAGCTTGAGGGGTGCAAGTTCCATCAGATGAGCAGGATCATTGGTGATGTCCTTTCGCGCGCACGTGAAGAAGATAAGGAATACTTCCGTAAGCTCCTCGATCTTTTCTCCGTTGCTAAGCAGTATATTCAGCTTAAAAACGAACGCAATACGCTCTCTGATGATTCAAACAAACAGTTTAAGCAGATTGCGCGCGTTGATGATAATCACAAACAGACCGTCGACAACGTAACTACAGTTCTTCTGATTATAGGAATGATCATCACTGCTCCGTTTGCCGGTGAGGATACCACTAAGGAAGACAGAGAGAATGCCGCGATGTTTGCGCTGGGCGTCATAGGCGTCGGAATAATACTTGTCGTGTTCTTCAAATTCGGACTCTGGGCATTCGCCATCTCGGCGGGAGTCGTTGCAGGCATTCTGGGTCTTCTTGCGTTTATCAGGCATCTCGAAAATAAGAAGAAAGCTCCCCACAGAAAAGCGCTGAAGGATAACCAGTCAAGGATCTCCGATTGTTCTTCCAGAATGTTCGAGCTCGAAAATAAATACAAGAGCGAATACGAGGAACTTCAGAAACTTGCACCAGACGTGAAGAAAACAACCCTTTCTAAGGAACTGCTTATAAAGAAAACTTCCGAAGATATCTTCAGCGGGGAAGCGCAGACTCTTATCTGCAACAAATGCGGAGGCTTTTTGGAGCTTGACCGTCAGAGAAGACTTTATGAGTGCAGATCATGCGGAGTTGCTTACAGCACATCTTTGATGTCGGAAACTGACGGTGCTCAGAAAGCAGTTGAACTTCTGAAGAAAAAGGATTTCAGTGACGCAGATAACAGATTCATATTGGAACTCATGCTCGATCCTCATAATTTCACGGCTCTTAACGGAAGGATATTATGCGCGGGAAGATGGAAGGATATCCACAGCATCAGCGAGACCAGTTTCCATCCAATTGCGAAGGTTGATGATATCAGGGCAAGACTCTCTGATGCTATTGAACACTGCCGGGATGAGGATAAGGATTACTTCCTGAAGTTTAAGGACTTAATTGAAATCATTGAGGAGTCTTCTGCTAATCTGAAGCTCATTGACAAGTATTCAAAGGGTGATTTTATCGACCGGAGAAAAGTTGGTCCGCTCCAGGAGGCTAATGCGGAAGTAAAAGCGGAATTTGAAGCGGTAAAGAAAGAACTTCTTATGTTAAATATCAGGAGAAAGACCGCCTGAGAAGGTTCAGAAGGCACACACAAAAACTAAAGGGATAGATCAGAAAAAGGAGGGCACAAACATGAAGTGCATTAACTGCGGCGGTACAATGCGCTACGATGTTGAGAAGCAGGGCCTGGTATGTGATTTCTGCGGAGCGGTAAAGCCTTTGGAGAAGGCGGAGCAGCAGACAGACCAGGTGGAGCGCAGTTTTGATGCCTCGTTGAGTCAGGCATCGACTGACTGGGGAATTACCAGAAGACAGATAACATGCAAGCAGTGTGGAGCTGCGCTTCTTTACGACGCTGACCAGATCTCCGGCATGTGCCCGTACTGCGGTTCGGCGATCGTTCTTGATGCCGTTGAGACCAACAGCTGCATCGCGCCGACAGGCATTATTCCTTTCACTACGACGAAGGAAGAGGTCGAGAAGAATTACTATAAATGGAACAAGTTTGCTCTCTGGTCACCCGAGAGTTTCAGGAAGGGCAAAGTGCTCGGAAACCTTGTAGGTGTTTACGTGCCTTTCTGGACGTTTGATGCCGACACCGTTACTTCATATGCCGGTGATTTCGGAACGACAGTAACAAGAGGCGATTCGCAGGTAACAGAATACAGAAAGGGCTCTGGTGTTACAGAAGCATTTATCGATGACGTATGCATCGGTGCGAGCAAGCGTTTTGTCAGCAATAAGAAGATGAACCGGGTCGTTCAGTTTAAGCCTTCCGAGATCATGCCGTATACGCCTGAGGCGCTGGCGGGATTTGCTGCCGAGAAATATTCGATCGACATCAATGAGGCCTGGACGCTGGCTCAGGATACATTTAAGAAGAGAATAGAGCGGGCTGCATGTAAAAGGGAGAATGCCGAGTTCTGCAGAAACATGCAGATGTCGACAAACTTCGGCAACGTCAAGTTCAGATATTTCCTGTTCCCGGTGTGGCTTGCTGCATGTCCCTACAAGGGCAAGATCTATTACGTCGTTGCAAGCGGTCACGACAACAGGGGCCTTTGCGACAGACCTGTCTCCGCGGCCAAGATAGTTCTTCTCATACTTGCCATTCTGGGTGTGTTTTCCATACCCTTTATTTCATACGTGATAATGATGCTGATAAGCATTCTTGGGCAGACCTGATTTTCGCGCGCCCATAATTAAATAACCTTCCGCCATTGACGCCCAAATAGTGTTATTATGTTATGGGGAAACGTTTGAATGCGGTAATTGGAAGTGCGGCAGCTTTTGGTTCCGGAGGTGCAGGATGGAAGAGTCAGTTTTGATCGAGAACATGATCAAGTGGGCAGAGAGCCAGGTAGAATCCAAAGAGTATGCAGGCGGTGGCTTATCCTTTGTCGGGGATGCGCTTGAGCAGTGCAGCAAGAGCGGAAGATTCAGCGGAGAGAATCCCAAGGAGTCTGCTGATCTTTACAGCGACGACATGCGTGACGGCGTTCCCGAGAGAGGCGCATTTGTTTTCTACGATTGCTACGAGCCGAACGTCGAAGGGCTTTTTAACGTGGGCCACTGCGGTATCTACATCGGTGAGGGCGATATCATCCACGCGTGGGATACGGTCAGGATAGACGAATACATGTCGGTCGAAGCTCTGAAGACACCGCATGGTTTTAATCCCAGATATATCGGCTGGGTCCCGCTCAGCAAAGTTTTGGAACAAAAGCAGTAAGACATGAACGTTTGGGAGCATTTTTGTCCTGAGCACATAATGATGCTCATCGCTGTTTTCATGGTGATGGGCATTTGTATTTTGTGTGCCCGAAAATGTTCCGCAGCAGCATTCAGGAACTTCTCACGCATCCTGGCGGCTGCGCTCTTTCTGGGCGAAGCGCTCCTGGATGTTTTCCTGTTTATTGACGGCCGCGATGTCCTGGCATTCCTGCCTTTGCACTTATGTAATCTCGGCATATTCGTAAACCTTCTTGCCGCATTCACAAAAGGCAAAGTGCAGGCGTTCTTTGCTGAAGTATCGCTGGTCCTAATAATGCCGGGATCGTTGGGAGCACTGCTTTTCCCTGACTGGACGTACAAGCCGTTCTGGTCTTATATTCCGCTGATGTGTTTTCTCACGCACTCGCTTCTCGTGCTGATACCTTTGGTGTTCCTGGCTGCACGGAAGATACATGTGACGTTTGCACACTTCTGGTATTCATATGCATTCCTTCTGTTTGCAGTTCCAATCGTATATTTTGTTAATCTGCTGACAGAAATGAATTACATGTATCTCAGGTTTCCGCCTGAGGATTCGCCGCTTGAATGGATATTCAGACTGACCGGCGAAAGGTATTATCTCACAGGACTTGTTTTGCTGCTCACGTCAGTCCTGCTTTTGGAGTACCCGGCATATTGGGCGGCAGGGAAGATCCAAAAGAAAAAGTGATCTTACATCGGCGATGTGAACCAGAGAATTCCGAGTGCCACGATACCTGCCAGCATCAGAACTGAGAGAATTATGCCGATCACGATCTTTTTCTTAACGAACGCGCAAACAGTCAGCGCGATGAGCACCATATAGAGCAACACTAAAAAACCGGTAATTCCAAATCCCATATATGTATTCTCCTTTCCGTGTCAAAGGTTTATTGAATATCAGTAATTCAGATAGAGATAGTATCCGCTGTTATCGTCATATCTGATCTCAAGACCGCGGAGATAACCGCCGAGCATCATGTCGTGATTAAAGATGCCGCTTACTTCTTTCTCTTCGCCGTCAACAGTGATCACCGAGAAATGCATCGTGATATTGAACGGTTTTGAGGTGTCTACTTTATCTTTCAAACGTTCTTCGATGATCTCGATCATAAAAAGGTCACCGCGCTTAAGTTCTTTACAGTTCGAGTATCTTGTGCCGCCTTCTGCTATGAACTTGCCGTCTGACTCGGCAGTGTAGAGGATCTCTCTTATATCCGGTGCCTCGCAAATGATACCTATGCAGGCTTCTGCCTCTTCATAGTGAATGCCCGATGAACCCCAGCATTCATAACCCAGCGACTCAATATATTCGGGCGTAAAGATGTCCTTCTGCTTTGTATCGGTGGCCCTGTAGAAGGTCGCCTGTTCCATGAAGCCCGTTGTGTTCTTCATCAGGATGTAGTTGTCCAGCGGATCTTCACTGAGCGTGTACAGATGCGTATTCTCATCATTTTCGAGATAGCCGATGCATTCACGTGCCGAGCTGTTGCTCATCTTGTTCCTGATGGTTCCGAAAAAGGAATAAGTACGTCCGTTATAATCAATGAGCGCCTCGCCCGAGTCACTGTCAAATCTTTGTGTGTAAGCGGAGGCTGCCGGCGGAAGCTCTGCCAAACCCCTATTCCCGTCAGGCAAAGAGCATCCCGGCAGCAGCACCATACCGCACAACAGTAAGACTGTGATCTTTATGTTTTTCATTTTGATTCTCCTTTAGATATCCTCTTCAAGGACATAGCCGCCGGCATTATCCTGTTCGATCGAAAGACTGCACAGATATGCGCCGAGCATCATCTCGCGGTTGTAGGAACCTTCGACCTTGTGTTCTATACCGTCAGTGCCTGTGACCGTAAACGTCAATTCCACAGTGAAGGGTTTGTCCAATTCCGCAATTCCTTCAAGCTCATATTCTGAAATGCTGACAGTAAGCATCTTGCCCTTTTCAAAAGGTGAACTGTCGGCATATTCGCTCGCTCCGCTGCATGCATCTTTGCCGTTGATCTTGAAATAGTATCCGAGGGACTTAATGTTTTCCGCATCCAGGATCAAGCTGACTTCTGCATCCTTCATCTCGTGGTGAAGACCTGAATCACACCAGCATTCGAAGCCGAGTGAACTGATGTATTCCGGCGTGTAGATATCCTTGTGAAGAGTATCGTTGGCACGGAAAAATCTCGTGTCTCCGGTAAGACTGTTAAGGTTCTTTATGAGGATGTAATTGTCGTTAGGATCCTCGGTAAGTGTGTAGACACGCCTTCTTTCATAGTCCTTCAGGTAGCCGAGGCATTCTTTTATGCTGTATTCAGAGTCATCTTCCTTGAGGTCACCGAAATCAGTGTATGTCCTGCCGTTTACCGTCACGGACATCGCCCTCATGTTCTCGTCTAGTTCTTCACTGAATACCACCGGATCAGACGGCAGATCAAAGTCGTTAAACCTTGATCCCGGTTTCCTGATCCTGTTGCATCCCGACAAAAGGACCACACCGCATATTATCAATGTTGTTATCTTTAAAGCTTTCATACCTATTTTCCCTTTAATTTGTTTCATAGTTTTTACCCGTTCCCGGGTTCTCGCCTATAATACACCGCGGAAATTTGAATTGCAACAAAATTTTATTGATTTACAATAAATTTTTACTGATTTGCCACAATTATTTATTATTACACGATTGCATCGAAAAGGCCGCCCGGAACAGCGCTTTGGAGCGGGGCGGGGCGCGTGTAACAGTCAGTTTTTAAGGGATAAGCAACGCTTGGGAGGAGCGGTGATCAAAGTGAGTCACCCACTTCATTGCAGTTCGGTTTTGCGGGGAAAGATAAAGTGAGTCACCCACTTCATTGTAGTTCCGTTTTCGAGGAGTGGCGGGACAAAAACTGCACAAAAATACATATTCAGATTTGATCGAATTGATTAGCACTCACCACTTGCGAGTGCTAATCCGCGGACTATAATGTGAGGTGAAAAGGAACGAAGATCAATGAAATAGGACCTCCGCCCTTCGGATAACAACAGATCAATGATAACAGCGTAAAGGAGATGATTATTATGTTGATGTCCGGATTATTTGGTGAGAACTTGTTCGATGATTTTTGGGGATTTCCGTCACACGAACTGGCAAACATTGATAAGAGGCTGTACGGCAAGAATGCCGACCGTCTCATGAAGACAGATGTACAGGAGACCGAGAACGATTATGAACTTGAGATCGATCTGCCGGGATTCAAGAAAGACCAGATCAATGTAAAGCTTGAAGAAGGTTACATGACCATCAGTGCCTCCAAAGGCCACGATGTCGAGAAGAAGGACAAACACGGCAAGATCATCCGTCAGGAAAGATTCTCGGGCGCCATGCAGAGAAGCTTCTACGTAGGTGATGCCGTTAAGACAGAGGATGTTAAGGCGAAGTTCGAAGACGGAGTGCTTAAGCTCACGATTCCGAAGAAGGAATTAAAGGAGCTTCCTGGCAACAACACGATCGCCATAGAGGGATAACTTCTGGATTTACGGGCCGCTCCGCGGGAGGCAGTTGCTTCCGCGGGGCGGCTTTTTTCGCGCACGTGAAAAGGATTACGGCCGCAGATAGTCAACCCCTATAGCCCTGCCACAGGAACCAATCCATAAAACTTATGAAAACTCACCTCTTTAAGCGCACCGCCAAAACCGCATTGCTTTTGCCGCGCCAAGGTGTTACTTTATGCTTGATAGTTCTGAGTGCGGAAGGTGCGCCTGACGCGGAAGGCTTTAAGTAAATTTTCATGCTTAAATTGCTTCAGAACCTTGTTTGCCCAAAGGGTGAAAGGAGGTCAAATGGAGACAAGAGTTGCTATTTTCAGCCTCATTGTCGAGATTCGCAAATAATGGCTGACATTTCCTTCATCATAAATAAGTTAACAGAGACAGGCAGTCTCACGCGTGATGAGATCATCCCACTTCTCGAAAATCTGACACCCGAGATCCGCCAGACCCTTGCAGAAAGGGCATCTTCGATTGCAAGAGAGCACTATGGCAACAAGGTCTTTGTAAGAGGACTCATCGAGTTCACCAACTATTGCAAAAACGACTGCTACTACTGCGGCATCAGGTGCGGCAACAAGAATGCCGAGCGCTACAGACTCTCCAAAGAAGAGATAGTCGGATGCGCTTCCTGTGGTTATGACCTGGGCTTCAGGACGATCGTTTTGCAGGGCGGCGAGGATGCTTACTACAAGGATGAACTGATGGTGGACATCATCAGGGCCATCAAGGCGGCACATCCTGACTGCGCGGTCACTCTGTCGATCGGCGAGAAGAGCTATGAATCCTACAAGGCTTTTTTCGATGCCGGCGCGGACAGATATCTCTTAAGACACGAGACTGCTGACTTTGATCACTACGCAAAGCTTCATCCTGCAAATCTCTCGGCAGAGAACAGGCAGCAGTGTCTTTATAACCTCAAGAAGATCGGTTTCCAGACCGGCGCGGGATTCATGGTGGGTTCGCCTTACCAGACTTATGAGAATATTGCAGACGACCTGCTGTTCCTCAAAAAACTCGATCCCGAGATGGTAGGCATCGGGCCATTCATTCCGCATAAGGATACGGTTTTCGCGGACTTTAAAGCTGGCGGACTGGAATTGACGCTGGCGCTGCTGAGCATCATAAGACTTATGCTTCCGACGGTATTGCTTCCTGCAACCACGGCGCTCGGAACCATAGCACCGAACGGCAGGGAATTGGGGATCCTTGCGGGCGCAAATGTCGTGATGCCGAACCTGTCGCCCGTCGGAGTGAGGAAGAAATACGCCTTGTACGACAACAAGATATGCACCGGCGAAGAAGCCGCGGAATGCATGAACTGCCTGAAGAACAGGATATCGAACATCGGCTACGAAATAGTCACTGACAGAGGTGACAACATCAGATATATGCAAGGGTCAACAAAGGAAGGCAGGTAGATCATGGAACGCACGCACATTGCATTTTTCGGGCGCCGCAACGCAGGCAAATCAAGCCTCGTAAACAGGTTCACATCGCAGGAACTGTCGATCGTATCGGACGTTGCCGGCACGACGACTGACCCCGTCCGCAAGACGATGGAACTCCTGCCTCTGGGCCCGGTCGTCATCATCGACACGCCCGGCATCGACGATGAGGGCACGCTTGGTTCGCTGAGGATCGAGCGCAGTCTCCGCGTGCTCGACGAGACTGATATCGCTATCCTCGTTGTCGACGGCTCTCTTGGCGTTGGCGATGACGAGAAGCAGCTTATTGAAGCATTTATGCACAAGAAGATCCCTTATCTTGTCGTCATAAACAAAGGCGATCTTGACGTGACCGCAGTACCCGACGGTGCAATGGTCGTAAGCGCTCTCAAAGGCGAGGGCATAGAGGAACTCAAGGAGAAGGTCGCTGTCATCATCAGGCAGCGCAAAACCCGTCCCCTCGTGTCCGACCTTGTTGAAGAAGGCGACATCGTCGTGCTCGTCGTGCCCATCGACAAATCGGCTCCCAAGGACCGCCTGATCCTGCCCCAGCAGATGGTCATCCGCGACCTCCTCGGCGCAGGCGCGATTCCCGTTGTCGTTAAGGACACTGAGCTTGAACTCGCGCTCGGTAAAGTCGGCCCCGTCCGCATGGTTATCACCGACAGCCAGGCTTTCGCGAAGGTCTCGAAAATCGTTCCCCGGGAGATCCCCCTCACCTCATTCTCGATAATCATGGCCCGCTTCAAGGGCATCCTCGACCAGTCGATCGAAGGTGCGGATATGCTTGATGAGCTTGCAGACGGCGCGAAGATCCTCATAAGCGAAGGCTGCACACACCACCGCCAGTGCGAGGACATCGGCACGGTCAAGCTTCCCTCCTGGATAAGGGAATACACCGGCAAGGACTTTGAATTCTCGTTCACATCAGGACTGGAATTCCCCAAAGAACTGTCCGCCTACGATCTTATTATCCACTGCGGCGCCTGCATGCTCGGCGAGACCGAGGTCAACAGCCGATACCGGAAGGCCAAAGACCAGGGCATCCCCATGACCAACTACGGCATCGCGATCGGCAAGATGAAGGGGATACTTAAAAGAGTTATTGATTTTGGATAAGTAGTCTTTAGGGTTGCAATCCATTCCAGACAAAAAGTTCCGGTAAAAGTTCCGGCTATAGCCGGAAGAATTACCGGAATTTTTGCTGTTTTGGCCTGTTTTTCCGGTAAAAGTTCCGGCTATAGCCGGAAGAATTACCGGAAGTTTGGAGCGGGGACGGGACATAGGAAAACCGGCTCGTACTCTAAAATTCACGGCAAAATCCCGGCCATGCCGTGAAAATGCCGTGAATCCGGCCCCGAAATGCTCATATTCACGGCAAATTCCCGGCTATGCCGTGAAAACGCCGTGAATCCTGGTTTTGTAACATTGTTACACGTGTGAATTCCCCGGTTGTCTTTGTGTGAAACGGAGCAAATCAGCCATCACATCCCGTTCCTCAGACCGCCTCAGCCCACCATACTGCAGCACCTGCTGCCTCAGTCCACCTTACTGTAGCACCGGTCGCCTCAGCCCTTTTTCAGCTTCTCCCACTCATCGCGCGTGATCGAGTAAGCGTAGGAGATCTCATTCTTGGGATCCGGGTATTCCTTAACCTTCTTCATGCCGTTGGCGAGGGCTGTCGAGTAGGAACCGATGTTGGTGTACTTCATGTATGAGTAGATCTCGTTATATGATGTGTGCTCGAAAACCCAGTCCCTGCATGCTCTTGCGGCCTCTTTTGCGTAGCCCTTGCGCCAGTGCTTCTTGTTGATGTGGTAACCGATCTCAGGGAGCATCTCACCGTCGATGTCCTGTATCGTTATGCCGCAGTCGCCGATGAACTCGCCGGTCTCCTTGAGCGTAACTGCCCAGAGGCCGAAGCCGTATTTCTCATAGTTGTCGAGATTCCAGGTGATCCAGCCCATCGTCCTATCTTTGTCAAACGGGGCAGGATAGTGCTGCATCGTCTCGGGATCGGACATGATCTCATATAAAGCGTCAAAGTCCTCTAATGTGTAGTTCCTTAAGATCAGGCGTTCTGTTTCGATCATAAATTATCCCCCCTTTGGAATCCGCGTATGTCTGAAGTTGACCTGACTTCAGCGGTACAACTCAAATAGGGGATATTATGATACTCCGGGAAGGAAAACTCAAGAGTTATTTTGCTGTGTATTTGCCGCCTATGCGCCCGACGGCTAAGATGTTGCCCGTATTGCCGTCCTTGTCGGTGTCGAGCTCGTCCATGAAATCCTGCACTTTATCAGAGAGTGTGTTGACCGTGCCCTTAACGCGTTCTACGGGTACCTTGAGCGCGAAAACATAAACCATATAGTTGTGCGTTGTGCCGCTTGGAGGCCATGGACCGACGAAGTCATCGGAGGATGCCCAGCCTTCGGGAAGATCAGTCTCTGTTATGCCGGAAGATTTCCAGTGAATAAAGTAGTGTGTGCTCAGGTCGATCATGTAGATTGCATAGGTCGTTGCGCCCTCGACAGGTTCCCAGGAGAGCTGAGGTGACTTGTTTTCGCCTTCGTCCGTGTTGGAAGTAATTCCGTCCCAGAAGCCGTCGTGGAGGCTTTCGGAGGTGACGGCAAATCCGGGATAAGCGCTCACGAAAATATCGTCACTGTTATCTGTTCCCGGTATAACACCGGCGTCCGTTTCGGAAGACAAAGCCGTCGGGACCTCCTGCGCAGCCGTTGACTGCGGGGGAGACTCCCGGAAGCACCCGGAGAATGCCATGCTTACTGCTACCGTTATTCCCAGTGTAAGTAATTTACGGAGTTTCATGATCATGCCTCGCTTTTCGTAATTTCTATTCTGATTTTATAACGAATTTTCTGAAATGATTAGAAAAATCGACACGGATTATATAAAGATCTGTATGGTGCTTCAATAGTGGTTGAATCGGGGTTTCAGTGGGGACCAATCAAGCGTTAAACAACGGCGCCGCTGTTTACGTGCCCGCCGGAGGACGGACAGACATATTTAAAGTGTTTTGCGTCATAGGAACATTTTCGCGCAAGACAGGTCAGGTATATACACGTCCTTTTGTGCATTAAGCAGATTGCAAATATCTTATTTTATAATATTATTTTCACATTGAGTCCGTTTAGATCATTTAAGCGGGAGGTTCCTGCAAGGCAGGCGAAGGCTGCAGGGAGCTTTTTTGAGGGAGTTATGAAGAGAAACCGGAAGACACTATTGCTGACCCTGGGCGCTACTTTCGTCCTGATGGCCCTTCTTGTCACATACACAACAAGACTTACTTACGTGTCGTCCCACTCCTATATCGAAGAACTAGGTAACGACAAGACCGCGGCCATTACAGCTGATATCGAGAACTATCTTGAGACCGCAAGATCAGTCCTCTGGGTTGCGGCCGATACCGTGGACCACATGGTCGCCAATGGTGCAACAAATGAAGAGATAGTCGAGTACATCTCGCGTGAATCCGCCAATACCGCATCGCAGTTTGACGATAGTTATACCGGCATTTACGGCGTCATCCACGGAGAGTATGTCGATGGTGTGGGCTGGACCCCGCCGGACGATTACGACCCGACCATAAGAGACTGGTACAAGATCACTGTTGCTGCAGACGGACAGCCTATCGTCGTCTCACCGTATGTGGACGCACAGACAGGCAATGTCATCATCTCCGTCTGTAAAGCGTTGACTGACAGGAACAATGTCCTTGGCCTGGACTTAACGCTTGCGGGCATTCAAGAGACGGTTGAAGATATCCGCATTAACGACAGCGGATATGCATTTATCATTAATTTCGACGGAACCGTGATCGCTCACAGCGACGGCGGCGAGAAGGGTAAGGTTTACAGCAGGATACCGGGAAAGAAGGACCTTTTTGAGAAGGTCATGAGTGAGGGAAAAGGGAATTTCGAGTTCAGGATCGACGGCGAAAAGCATACTGTCTTTACCGATAAGGTCTTCGACCAGTGGCACCTCGTGATCGTCGTCGAATCAAGCGTTCTCTATAAAGATACGCGCAATGTACTCGTCGCGAGCATTCTAATCAACCTTGTTGTTTTCGCGCTCATATCGGCATTCTACATATTGGGCTACATGCATGAGCGCAAGATCAACCGCCGCGTCGAAGAAATGAAGCAGAATGAGCAGAAGAGAGAATACGAAGCCAAGATCCTCTTGCTCGAGAAGACCGCTGCCGATTCTGCGAACAAGGCAAAGAGTGATTTCCTTGCCGACATGTCGCACGAGATAAGAACGCCGATCAACGCCGTTCTCGGCATGAATGAGATGATCTTAAGAGAGTCCCATGACGAGCAGATCCTGGAGTACGCATCCAACATCAAGAGTTCCGGCAACACGCTTCTGTCGCTCATCAATAATATTCTTGATTTCTCGAAAATCGAGGACGGCAAAATGTCTCTCGTACCTGTAGAATTCGATACCGCAGGACTCATAACAGACCTTTACAATTCAATAAGCGGCAGGGCCGGGGCAACGGGCCTTGACCTCATTGTGGATGTTGACGAAACGATTCCTTCAAAGCTTTACGGCGACGACGTCAGGATCAGCCAGATCGTTCTCAACCTCTTGACCAATGCTGTTAAGTACACCGAGAGCGGCAGCGTCACGCTCCGCGTCAAGAACAAGCGCATCAAGGACGGCTATGCCGGACTCCGCTTCGATGTCATTGATACGGGTATCGGAATCAAAGATGAAGACATAAGCAAGCTCTACAGATCTTTCGAGAGGATCGAAGAAAAGCGCAACCGCCACATCGAAGGCACAGGACTCGGCATCTCCATCGTATGCAAGCTCCTTGCCATGATGAACAGCAAGCTCGATGTCGACAGCAAATATGCGATCGGATCCACATTCGGCTTCGATCTGTCGCTTAAGATCGTAGATCCCAAGCCGGTCGGCAAATATGAAGTGCACAGAAAATCCGCCCTTATGCAGCGTGATGACACAGAGCATCTTTTCGCGCCCGCAGCAAAAGTCATCGTAACCGACGATAACGAGATGAACCTCAAGGTCGCAACGAACTTCCTCAAGATCTTCGGCATCACGCCGGTCACATGCTCTTCGGGCATGGCGACGATCGAGCTTCTCAGGAAGGAAAGATTCGACATCCTGTTCCTCGATCACATGATGCCGCAGATGGACGGCTTTGAGACTTTGAAAGTGCTGAAGGATGAAGGTCTCCTTAAGGGAATGCCCGTCATCGCGCTTACTGCCAACGCCGTCGTCGGTGCCGAGGAGCAGTATCTCAGCGCGGGTTTTGACGGATATCTTTCGAAGCCGGTCACTATCAATGATTTCGAGAAAACACTTAAGGAATATCTGCCTGCAGGCGTGATCAGGAAGACGGCTGAAGATGTTGTGGAAGATGATGCGGACGCCGCTCCTGAAACGGAGAGTGAATCCGCTGAGACGACTGTTCCTGAATCCGTTGCGGAACCCGTTCCTGATTCTGTTTCTGATCCCGGTCCTGATCCCGTTTCTGATTCTGTTCCTGAACCCGGTCCTGATTCCGTATCTGACTCTGTTCCTGAACCCGGTCATGATTCCCGTGCGCCTCTTACGATCGGCAAGGCGCGCGCGTTGGGCCTCAATGTTGACGCCGCGCTCGTATACACATCCGGGGAGGAAGATTTCTACCTTGAACTTCTGGCTGATTATGCCAATGACGCAAAAGACAAAGCAGCCGAATTGACTTCATATCTTGATAACGGCGATCTCGAAAATTACGAGATCCTGGTGCACTCTCTCAAGAGTACCTCCAGAACCGTCGGCGCCGATGAACTGGCGGATGAAGCCAAGGCGCTTGAGGATGCTTCAAGGGAAAAGAACACGGAATTCGTCAAAGCTCATCACGATTCATTTATCACGCATTTTACCGGGTTTGCTTCGAAGATAACCGGTTAGTAAAACTGATGCTCGACATAATGCTCGACTTTTTTTGCCCGAAAAGTCAGTCACGAAGTCGGTTTTCCGCCAATGCTCGACATAATGCTCGACTATTTTTGCCCGAAAAGTCGGTCACGAAGTCGAGCACTAACATGGTTTTTAGATTGTCCAACATTTTTTCCAACTTTTTTCCTTAAAAATGTTGGACGCGAAGTTGGATTTTGCGCCAAAAGCCAACATTTTTTCCAACTTTTTACCCCGAAAATGTTGGACGCAGAGTTGGATTTTGCCGGACGGCAATCATGAGGCGGTCGCGAAAAGACGTAATCTCTGATGCTGACCATAAATGAGGCAACCAATGCGGCTATGCCGCATTGCAGCTGCATTACATGCCGTTTCTCACGGAACACGTTTGCTCAAGGCTGCGCGACATTACTCAAGCAAACTTTCCAGAGTCTGTTCGTAGTTGTCCTCTATCAAAGTGACGTCTTCGTTGCTGGCCCAGAAGCCTTCCCTGTAGAAGTAGTTATCTTGCTTAAGCTTTTCGCGGGACAGGTCTGATTCTTCGAGACGTGCCTCTATGTCGGAGGCGTGGGATACGATGTCTTCGAAGTGATCGTCGATGTAATCGTCTGAGAATGCGAGGCAGATGAATCTTATGTGTGACTGGTAGTCAGGGTCCATCTTTTCGCGCCAGTTAAAAGGAATATAACAGCCCTCGATGGTTAGTGACTGGTCGTTTTCAATGGCGGTCTTGATAATTTCACTGACTATGGGCCAGAGGTAATCGGTGAGCTCATCGTCATCTTCGGGAGTTAGGCGGGTGTTGCCGCTTCGGATGAGACCCATCTTGAGGTGGTCGATGCAAAGATAGGGCGTTTTGTAACGCTCGAGAAATTTCTGTGCGAGAAGTGTTTTGCCGCAGTGGGACGCGCCCGTAATTATCGTGATCATAAGATTTTCCTTTCCCCGAATGCTCCGGATATAGCTGCGTATGCCGGTAAACATACGCATGCATCCATATTAAGAACATTATACCTGACTGTTTGTTATTGAACTTTAACTTTGCTATATTAGAAAGCAGTTAAAAATATTTTAAGCAGGGGATAGAAATATGCGCAACCTTAATTGTAAGAACTGCGGCGGGATCATGATCTACGACGTCTCTTCCATGACCGCCCACTGCAGATTCTGCGGCACTTCGTATGTGCTGGATCACAAAGACACGGATTACTTCAAGACGTTCTACAAGCAGATGGTCGAGTCGTCTAAGGACGAGGACCGTAAGATCCGCAACGATTCGTTGTGGGAGAATGCGGATGTCATCAGCTTCACCACGAACGACGGACAGGTGATCGAGCTCAAGTATCTGCATTCTTATACCGACAAGTGCGCGGATGTTTATGTCACGAGAAGGAACATTGCGTTCCATTTCAGAAAGGGCATGAATGACAAGGCTGAGCACTTCAGAAAGATGGTATCGGCACTGGATTATCCTTCCGCTGACACGAGGTCCTTGGCAGACTTTTTTCCGCGCGTAACGGGTGCGTTCATGCTCGACGATGATACGTCTCTTATCGTTATCAACAAGCGTGAGGAAGAGTATCCGCTGAGACTTTTCGGCAAGCTCGGAGGAAGGCATATTGCCTGGATCATCAGCAGGCTCGAAAATCTTTGCTGCGTGCTTGAATATAATGCGGTAGTGCACCCTGAGATCGATCCGGATACCGTTTATATCAATCCGAATAATCACACTGCATGCCTCTACTGCAACTGGTGGAGCGTACAGCAGAGAAATACGAGGGGCGATAATGGACAGCTCCTTACAACTGCCGACAACCTCAAGGGTCTCCGCACTACCGCCAGGAGTCTGCTTGAGACTGAAGAGGTAACGCCTGACACGCCCAAGGCGCTTCTGGACTTTATCGGTTCGGAGCCGAGATTTGATGCCTATGAGGATTTCGCTTACTGGGATGAGATGCTCATCAAGGCATTCGGCGAGCGAAAATTCATAAAGATGGATACTGAAGATTCTGACGTATACGGAAAGCAGGGTAATACATAATGGGGCGCGGAAGTTATCTGGCTGCCGACTGGGCGGCTCTAAGAACGAGCAACAGATTGTCCGTGAATCACACTCCGGTTCAGATTTTCGATTCCAAGTCAGCAAATGACGGCAACAAGACCAATCTCATCAGGATCAGGGAGAGCCGTGATAATGCTGATTCGCCAAAGTCCACGCCGGTGATAATTGGCTTCGATGTTACGGCATCGATGGGATATCTTGCAAAAGAGATCGCCACTAATTCACTTAACAGGATGATCACGACGATCCTGGATAATAAGGCTGTCCGTGATCCGCAGGTGCTCTGCGCGGCAATTGGCGACGTTAAGAGTGATAAATATCCTTTGCAGGTCACGCAGTTTGAATCTGACATCAGGATGGTAAGGCAGCTCATGTCCCTCTGCCTTGAAGGCGGCGGTGGCGGCAACGGGGGCGAGTCCTACAATCTGGTATGGTATTTCGCGTCAAGGCACACGAAGACAGACTGTTTTGAGAAGAGAAATGAGAAGGGCATACTTTTCACGATCGGCGACGACAAGTGCCACGCTGATCTTTCAAGGACCGAGATCTTCTACGCATTTGCCGATAACGTGCCGTACACGCTTTCCAACGAGGAACTTATCAGAGAAGTAAGCCAAAAGTACGATATATTCCATCTCTATATCGAAAATGATACGGCAAGCGATAAGGAAGTTTACCGCTACTGGAACGATATGCTTCCGGGAAGAGCCGCACCTATCAACAGGAAAGATATAGGCCTTCTGGCAAATCTCATCGTGGCAATAATGCTCGTTAACAGCGGCAAGACCCACAATGAGGCGCTTCAGGGGATGGACCAGAACATAGCGGAAAGGATCGCAAGATCCCTGTCATTCATAGAAATAAAGAAAGCAGCAAGCAATACTATCAGCTTCTGACGAAAGGAGATCATATGGGATTTGGAAGTTACAGATCAGCCGATTGGAGCAGGCTCAAGACAAGCAGAGGCATTAACAGCAATTCGAATGTTAATGACCTTTTCAAGAATAAGCACCTTGATGAGAAATACGATCCGTTGAAGATCAACTTGAGGGAATCCAGGGACAGTGAAGATTCACCTGAATCGACACCGATCATCATATCTTTTGACGATACAGGTTCAATGGGTTATCTTGCAACGGAGATCGCTACGAATTCTCTCAATAAAACAGTCACAGAGATCTACGATAAGAATCCCGTGACCAACCCTCACGTAATGTGCGCCGCATACGGCAACGCAGGCGATGTTGCACCTTTGCAGGTCACACAGTTCGAAGCTGACATCAAGATCGTCGAGCAGCTTTTAGACCTCTGGATGGTCTTAAGAGGAAGAGGCGACAGCGGTGATCCTTTGATCTGGTATTTCGCGGCAAAGCATACGAGCATCGATTCATATGAGAAGAGAGGCAAAAAGGGATTCCTCTTCACGATCGGCGATGATACGATCAAGGGTTCCATTGCCGGCCATTACATCAAGGAGATCTTTGACGATGATGAGTACTATACAAAGTATCTCGCTCCTGAGGAGATCCTTGCCATGGCAAGAGAGAAATATCATGTATTCCATATCGTAACCAAGCCTCTTAATGCAAATGTTTATAAGACATGGCGCAAGCTCCTTCCTGACAGTACCGCCCTTGTGTCCAGCGATAACATCTCGAACCTTTACATGGTAATCATCTCTTTAATGCAGATGGTCAACGGCCAGAGCAAAGAGGACGTTATCAACCAGTGGCCTGCTGAAGTAAGAAATGAGATAAGAAATGCGGTCTGCGATATCAAGGTGGATCCTCCAAAGAACAGCCAGGCTGCTTCCGGGGCACAGGAAGAACCTAAAAAGACCTTACTGGATAAGCTTTTCGGTAATTAATGAGCATTAAAGCCGTTATTGGTAAGAATTTCGGAGACGAGGGCAAAGGACTTGCCACGGACTATCTTGCCATGCTCTCGAAAAGAGCCGGGCATTCCTGCATAGTGGTCCGCCACAACGGCGGCGCACAGGCCGGGCACACGGTTGAAGCTTCGGGAAAAAGATTCATATTCAGAGAGATCTCATCGGGCACGTTAAGGGGCGCTGACACTTTGTGGGCGCCCACTTTCATGCCCGATCTTTATAAGCTCTCGTCAGAGATCGATGAGCTTTTGGGCATTGGCGCAAAGCTCCCTCTGATACTGTCCGTTCCTGATTGCCCATTGACTTACATCGACGATATCCTTATCAACATGACGCTTGAGACAAGGCGCGGCAAGGACCGTCACGGAAGCTGCGGAATGGGAATAGACGAGGCGAAGAGAAGATCGCTTCTTGAAGATTACAGGATCACTCCGGGTGATATTTTCGGGAACGGATTCGAAGCATTCCACAATAAACTTCTCCGCATCCGAAGGGAATATCTTCCCGAACGCCTGAAGGCACTGGACCTTGAGCCGTCAGCAATGGGCGAGTTCGGCGAGATGATCGGAGATGAGAACGTGCTCTATAACTATGCGCTTCAGATGTATGAGAACAGCAGGTACATAAAGCTTGTGGATGAGAGCGTTATCAAGTCTTACGATGACGTGATCTTTGAGGGCGCACAGGGACTGGTGCTTGATGAGGAGAACCGCTCTTTTGCACCGAACCTCACGTCTTCGAGGACGGGGCTTACGAATCCTGACGCGATGCTCAAAAGGCTTGGAATTAATGAGGATTGCGAGGCGGTCTATGTCTCAAGGACCTATGTCACCAAGCACGGCGCGGGAAGGCTTCCTTATGAGGAGATCTTTTTGGATCAGGGAATATCTTTTGCCGATGATACAAACGTCCATAACGAGTGGCAGGGATCCATAAGATTTGCCCCGCACGGCAATGAGGATGAGTTCAATGAATACGTGATAAAAGACTCTGAAGCGTCTGTATTCAAGCCGTCGCTGCTCCTTACGCATGTCGATGAGACCGGCGGAAAAGTGCTCACTAAGGATGGAGACTTTGATGCCGCGCAGTGGGCGGAAAAGATCAATAAAAAAGGAATCTACAACAGATTCCTAATCTCTGAGTCGCATTTTGCCGAAGACATAAGAGTGCTTTAAAGCAAGGCTGCCGTCCGGATGCTCCCGGCAGACATAAGAGTGCTTTAAAGCCCGTTCATCGTCTGGGCGCTCTCGATCTTTGCCTTATAAAGAATGGAGTCGATGAAGTCTTCCTTCATGGCTGTATATGCATTGCGGTCGTCAGCATATTTCTCGCCGAGTGATCTCTTAAGATCTGAATACCTGTTCGCGTCTTCAGGGTGCGAATTAAGGTAATTGCGCATCGTGAGGTAGTTATTCCAGTTCGTGTCCTGATAGATCACGACGTGGATGTGGTGCGTCCTTATCTCGCCCTCTCCGCAGATGTAGAGATGCTGGCCGGGAAGGTCCTGCCCGCGGTAAATGAAGCCGTTCTCTTCGAGAAGAGCGTTTTTCGCGAGGATATCGGCAAAATCATTGACACCGATCACGAGGTCAATAATGGGTTTGGCATAAATACCCTTGATCGAAGTGCTTCCGACATGCTGGATATCCACTGCCGTGTCACCAAGTAATTCCTTGAGTTTCGCAATGGTCTTGCGACCTGCAACTTCCCACTCGTCATTGTGGGGAACTACGGATACAGTTCCTCTTGCTAGGCCTAATTCTGAATTTGAATTATCTCCCATCTCAGGTACTCCTGTCTTTACTCACGCCTTTGCACACGTCTTTGCACACGTCTTATTCAAGCTTATCAAAGATACTACTGTCTTGCCTCTGGCGCAACCTCAAATAATATCCCGCGATCATGGAAGAGAGCATCGTCGTGAGAATGAGCACTGTAAAGAACTCGATGCTTATTATGCCTGAGCCGTATGCGACAGTTGCAAGAACGATGCCGGGGCCGCCTCTGGCGTTCATTGTGACGGCGAAGTTGAGTTTTGTGGAATTGCTGACTTTGCCGGGGATGAGGAAAAGCCACGTTCCGATGAACTCAAGTCCGAAAGCGATGCCGAAGAACGCGAGGAATCTTAAGACCGAGAAATTGTGGAACACATTGAGCTGGATGCCGACAAGCGCGAAATAGATCGGCACGAAGAATGAGAAAACAAAGTGCTCCAGATACCTGATCCCTTCCTTTGCTTCTTCTGCCGTGCCGAAGAGGGTCTTAACGATATATCCGACCAGGAATGCTGAATACATGATGTTGATCCCTATCATGTAAAGAAGTCCCGACACGAGAAGGAGCGCTATGAAGCTCAAGGTAAAGAAAACATTCGTCGGAAGCTTGATCTTTATGTCCTTGATGAACCTGCTGACAAACGTTGCGAGTGCGAACATTCCAATGGTCGCAGCCGATACGGCCAGTGTATCCGTGAAGCTCAGTTTGCCGGAGTCAGCGACTCTTGTTGCCATATTTAAGAGTATCCACAAAAGGAGGTCCTGGAATGTCGATACCGTGAGCACCGCGTTGGAGAATCTCG
The DNA here is from genome assembly GCA_017509245.1 of Clostridiales bacterium. Lineage (GTDB taxonomy): Bacteria > Bacillota > Clostridia > Saccharofermentanales > Saccharofermentanaceae > Saccharofermentans. The sequence goes on from JAFWQC010000036.1 coordinate 58,469, forward strand.
TGTTCATCACGCCCATGTCGAAGAATATCTTGGATATGACGGGTATCGATGTTATTGCCACGCCGATCGCGAAAACAAGGCGGTAAGAGAACACGTTGCCCGTATCTCCTATGAAGTATTCCTGAAACATGTTAAAGAACGGAATGCTCCCTAACATCGGAAGAACCGTGGCCCCTAAAAACACCAGGGTTATTATCTTTGAATTCTTGCGGTCGACTTCGATCTTTGTAGAGAACCCCGAAAGGAACATGAGAAAGATGAGACCCAACTGATAGAAGACATTAAGGACTTTTCCCTCTTCGGGATAACTGTTGAATATCGAACCCATGAAGTCCGGCGCAAGGAGAAAAAGACCGCTTCCTCCTATCAGCATTCCGCCCAGGATCTCGCCTACAACGCGAGGGCCCTTGATTTTTTCGATCAGGGTACCGAATAAGAATGCACTGCCCAGAAGAAGCGCGAGAGCTATGAACGTCATTATTATTTCAGTCTGTCCAAGAGTGGCAAGTCCCATGTTTTCTCTTCCTTAACAGCAGCTTGAGTATTCAGAGATTTAATAACCGCTTGTGAATACCTTGATCTGCGGATAGTAGCTTGCGAACGTATCGTACATCGAATCGGAGGGATCGTATTCCCAGTTTGTTACGAGAACCATTTTTTTGAGCCCCGTGAATTTGCCGATGAAGCTCCAGTCGGTGATCTCATTCTTCGTGCCCTTTTGAGGGCTGTTGATATTAACGAACAGGACATGAAGATCCTTAAGGAGCATGCTGCTCTTGCCGCTTGTAAGACATGAGATCTCATCATATAAAACGGATGCATAGAGGATCCTTCCGGTCTCCTTTTCCACGATCTCGTACCTGTCTATCTGATCACGTGACTTCGGAACCTTTATGTCGGCACAGCTCGACAGATAGCAGATGACTTCCCCGTCTTTGTAGAGACTGAAGTAGAAACGCTCTCCGTTCGAGAAGTAATTTGGATTCTTGCCGATAAAGGTGTTGTGAAGTTCGCCTAATCTCGCGAAGTCATTAGAGTATGTACTGTTCTTGATCTCAATGGTGATCGCGCCGTCTTTTTCCGTGTAACCCGTGACCTTTAATTCATCCAGGGCAGGCTTGATGCTCTCATACCATTCAGGATGCGCTCTCTTTATCTGCTCTTTGACATCGCCCTTCGCACCGCACCCGGCAAATGATAATGTGAGAATGAATAAAGCCAAGACTGCCGCAGCGCTCTTAAGAATGTGCCTTTTTGTTGTGTCTTTCATCAAAGATATCTCCGGTTCAGAATAAGTGCCGGGACGGCATGTTTATGTCTGTTATAATCATATAACAGTGTAACAGTTTAAGATGAGGTTGCAACGGCAGGAGGAAACAGAAATCATGAGATTAGGCACATCAAGTCCTCTGAATCACGGTTCCGCCGGTGAGTGGGCGGCAAATCAGAAAGCCCTCGGATGCAGGGCAGTTGTATTTCCCCTGTCGTGTGAGAGCCCTGAAGATAAGATTTCTGAATATGTTGAAGCAGCAAGAGCAAATGACCTTCTGATAGCTGAAGTGGGCATCTGGAAAAATGCGATGGCGACAGATCCTGATGAGCGCAAAATGCAAAGGGATTACTGTGTAAGACAGCTTCAGCTTGCCGACCGCATCGGTGCACGCTGCTCCGTCAATGTGGCAGGTGCTGTCGGCCCAAGGTGGGACGGTCACTATAAAGAAAACTTTTCGAGCGCCACAAGAGAACAGATCGTTAAGATGGTGCAGGAGATAATCGACAGGGCGGACGTTAAGAATACATATTTCACGCTTGAGCCGATGCCGTGGATGGTGCCGACGGGCCCTGAGGATTATGCAAGGCTGATTGAAGAGGTCGGCCGCGACAGGTTTGCCGTCCACATGGACATCATCAACATGACCAATTCACTTGAGAGATATTATGAAGCCGAGGCTTTCATCGACCGCTGTGTGTCGCTGCTCGGAGATAAGATCCGCAGCTGTCACATCAAGGACGTTCACCTTAAGGAGGAATACACCTTCCAGCTTGAGGAGTGCGCTCCCGGACTTGGCGAATACCCGCTCCGTTATTATGCGGAGAAGATGAATTCCATAGATCCCGACATGCCTGTAATACTGGAACATCTGAATACGGATGAGGAATACATCAGATACATGAATTACCTTAAGGAGGTGCTTTATGGCATACAGCAGGATATCTGACGCGAACGAGATCACCGCGCGCTACATGGACAGCATCCTTATCAAGGAGCGGCTCATAGATTCCGTTGTCGCGGATACTTCTTCTGAGTTCTTCGGCGCGGGATTCGCAAGCCCCGTCATGACACCTGCTTTCTCGCACCTTAAGGAGTTCAACGGCCGTAATCTGACAGGCCTTGAGGAATACTCCATTGCCGCCAAAGAGCTTAATATCCTTAACTTCGTCGGCATGATGGAGAATGATATGTTCGCGAGGATCGCTGCCACGGGCGCGAAAACCGTCCGGATAGTAAAGCCGTACGGCGATAATGCCAAGGTCCGTGACCAGATGAAATTCGCGGAAGACCACGGCGCATTCGGCATCGGCATGGACATCGACCACATATTCGGAAATGACGGCCTCGATGTCGTCATCGGTGAGCAGATGGCAGTGCAGACCTCTGACATGATACGTTCCTACATTGAATCGACTTCCTTGCCGTTCTTCATCAAAGGCGTTCTAAGCGAGGAAGAAGCTGTTAAGTGCGCTGATCTTGGCGCAAAGGCAATAATCGTAAGCCACCACCACGGAAGGCTCCCTTATGCTGTTCCGCCCATGATGATCCTTCCCTCGATAAAGAAAGCCCTTGAAGGCCGTGATGTGAAGATCATCGTTGACTGCGGGATTTCTTCAGGAGCCGATGTCTATAAATGCCTTGCTCTGGGCGCGGACGCAGCTGCAGTCGGCAGATCGATGCTGCCGTCTCTGGTAGAAGGCGGTGTTGAGGGCGTATCGAAGTTTATCCGTGGAGTTAACGATGAACTCAGATTCATCATGAGCTGCACGGGCTTTGCAAGCGTTGACCTTATAGATGACAGGTGCCTGGTGGTTCCCTGAACGGACAGGACCGGTAGCTCCCTGACAGGTTCTGCAAAACATTTATTTGGAACGGTGCTTAGATGCGGTAGAGCTTCATCATCTCGACAACTATTGCATCCGCGTGATCTTCAGATGTGTTTTCTATTGCCTGATTAAGGAAGTTAATGAAATCCGAATCCTTGCATAGAACGCTGCCTGCTTCAGGCGCGCCTTTTTCGTTGAACGCGTAGAACAGCCGCATGGGCCCGCAGTATTTCGAGTAAGTTCCGTCGTTATAGCGGTTTACGGCATCTTCGATCCTGCCGTCTCTTACGCGGCAATAGAGCTTATAAATGTAAACATCATGTCCTTCCGGCACGTTCAGGATCTCCCTGGGATCCAGCGCGCCGCTCCCGTACATCTCAGTTGTGTACACGGAATCTTCTATATAGCAAAATGCAAAATAAATGAAATCCTTTTCATTCCCGAACTGGCCGTTCCAGCCCTTTTTCAATTCCAGCGAAGGCCCGTCCTCAAAGTATTTCCCGGGCTTGGCATATTCTGCGAAATCGACCGCGTAAGATTCCTCCGGCATATTGAACACCTGCGCATACTGATCTCTGGTCTCCCTGTCGAGATCATGGACCGGCTCCATTCTCATGAGCGTTCCGTCAACGGTAACTAGCGGCGTTTTAAAGGATGTCTCTTCGTCCTGCATATTTATCCCCGGTTTTTTAGTATGGGTCCCACATGAGTGTGATTTGGCCCTGAGTCATTATATCAGAGGAGAGCGGGTAACGATGATTTTGGACGCTAGTGTTGCAAAGCGTGTCTAAAATGGCTCTCTCTGCGAAAAAGCCCGGAAAATACAGTTCTCAAAATATATAATTTCTTGTCGGTTGTTTGCAGGGTTTTGCAGGCTTTCTTGCCGGTTGTCAAACATAACTGATGACAATTTGCAGGTTTGATGTTGGTTTTGCCGGTTTTGTTGTCGGCTATTAAGGTCAATTTTGCCGGTGTCTTTTTAATTATGTTTCCGGAAACATACAAAATCAGCATTTGACGCACCCTTGCTTTATATAACCGCCAATGACCCGCAACCTGCTTGAACACAAAAAACAGATCAGACAATGGAGTCAAGCCCGAAGCATTTGTTAAAATGTGCCGTGAGGCAGGCTTGACGGCTGATGTCTGATCTGTATAACAACAATGGCAGGTTGCGGTTGGTAATTATCAATAAGTCCTATGAGACCCCAACCGGCATATCACGTGATAGTGGAGAACGCGCTTCTGCTTCAGAAGCACTTCTTCTCGTGCGTCTGTTTGCAGTTTGCGAGGTTCGCGCATTTATAGCAGACCTCGTTTGGGCATGTGTCTTTCTCGAAAAACTCCCTGATGTTGACCAGCGTCGTGTCGGCGATGTTCTTTAGAGCTTCATTTGTGAGGAATGCCTGGTGCGAAGTGACAATGACATTCGGCATGGAGATGAGGCGTGCCAGGGTGTCGTCGTTGACGATGTGGTTCGAATAGTCGTGGAAGAAGACGTCGGATTCCTCTTCGTAAACATCGAGGCAGGCCGCGCCGATCTTGCGCTGCTTGATGCCCTCGAGCAGCGCTTCGGAATCGATCAGGGCACCGCGTGAGGTGTTGATGAGGACAACGCCCTTCTTCATTTTCGAGATCGTGTCAGCATTTACCATGTGACGGTTCTCTTCGGTAAGCGGGCAGTGGAATGATATGATGTCGCTGCGCTCCCAAAGCTCGTCGAGCGCTACGTATTCGATGCCGGAATCCTTGGCGGGGAACTTGTCGTAGGCAATGATATTCATGCCGAAACCGCGGCAGATGTCGATGAAGATGCGGCCGATCTTGCCCGTGCCGATAACGCCGACCGTTTTGCCGTGAAGGTCAAAGCCCGTAAGGCCGTTCAGGCTGAAATTGAAGTCCTTGGTGCGGATGTAGGCCTTGTGGATCCTTCTGATCGAGGTGAGAAGCAGCGCCATAGCGTGCTCGGCTACCGCGTAAGGCGAGTAGGCAGGAACCCTGACGACATGGACTTTGCCGTAAGCATACTCGATATCGACGTTGTTATAGCCTGCGCACCTTAATGCGATGAGCTTGACGCCCATGTTGGCCAGCTGATCGATAACGTCTTTGTTGATGTCGTCGTTTACGAAGACGCAGACCACATCGTTGCCCTCGGCAAGTTTGCAGGTGTTGGAAGTGAGCCTGGTCTCAAGGAAGGTGATCTCAAATTCTCCGTCCTTGTTGGAATCTATAAACGACTGTTTGTCATATTCTTTTGTATCGAAAAAAGCTATTTTGATCTTTTCCATATATTTACCCCCTTCTAAAGTAGGTTTATCTGATGTCATTATCGGACTAATCCTCTCAGGAGGCAAGAGACATTATTGGTGGACTTATGCACTCTTGGCCAGATTTTCGAGGTAAGTATTCAGAAGGGCTTTCGGCATCGCGCCCGTTACTCTGTCGATGACCTTGCCGTCCTTGATGAATATGAATGAAGGGATGCTCTGTACCCCGTATCGAAAAGCAAGCTCGGACTGTTCGTCCACATTGATCTTGCCGATCTTCACTCTGCCTTCGTATTCCTTGGCAAACTGTCCGACGATAGGGGACATCATGCGGCAGGGACCGCACCATTCCGCGTAAAAATCGATCATGACGGGGATATTGCTGTTGATTACTTCTTCAGTGAAGTTGTTTTCGTTAAATCTGTATTCCATGTTGGACCTCCTTATTGATTCAGGTTTGTTCTTGATACTTCAAGTATATCTGGTATAATTTCCGTATCAAGTACGCAGATTATATTGACTTGGTACGGAAAAACTTACCGGCGGGAGGAAGGGAAGAGGAGATTTTATGAGCAATAAAGAGACCCTTTGTGAGGATATTGCAGGCAAAGGCTGTGGCCTAAAGCGTGTTCTGGACATAATCGGAGGTAAGTGGAAGATCCTGATCCTCTGCCTTATAGATAAGAAAGAAGTCGTAAGATACGGCGAATTAAGGCGCGGGATCTTCGGGATCACCAACACGATGCTCGCAACGTCTCTCAAGGAGATGGAGACCGACGGCCTGGTCTTACGGATGCAATACGATGAGATGCCCGTCCGCGTTGAATACAGGCTTACTGACAAGGCAAAGAGCATAATCCCGATCCTTCTGGAACTGAAGAAATGGGGCGAGGAGAATCTGGAGGAATAGTGCGGAAAATCATCTAAATAATAAATAAGAGTGGCAAATAAAATGCCTTTATGTTAAGATACTTTTCGCAGGCAGGGAGAAGTACCCAAGAGGCCGAAGGGGAGGCTTTGCTAAAGCTTTAGGCCGGGCAACTGGCGCGGGGGTTCGAATCCCCCCTTCTCCGCCATAGTTTTTTAGGCTAAAGTCCCGTAAACAATGCGTTTCGGGGCTTTTTGCTTTTTCTTATACCCTTAATAATACCCTTGTGAATGTCAGAATCTGAGCATTAGAATCGTATTATTAGTGAGATCTCAATACAGCAAGAGTAATGGAGGTTTATCAGCAAGCATAAGCGATTCATATCTAACAATATAGACCGGATCTGATTCCGGTCTGTTTGCTATGCTCAGTTTGATTCAAAGACAAACCTGCTGATTGCTATTGATTTTTGTTAGCAGGTTTGTATATACAAATACCAAAAATTCTTGTCAGGGCGGCCCTGAAACCCTAAAAAGCACCTCATTTTCAGAGGTGCCTTGGTAGATTATATTCGTGATTATCAAATCTAGGTATCCTCTTCCGGATCATACGTTAAGAGAACCGTATTAAAACGGATTTCTATTCCAGCTCTGCTGCAAAATGCAAGAACATCGGATTCAAGTAATATATCAGAACACGAGCCTTCATATATACACATTTCAATCTCATAGTAAACATTATGAGTTTTTTTGAATTCAATCAATTCTTTTTCATGAGAAATCAAGTTTTGGATAATGGTATCGAAATGCTCAAACCTGTCAACCGGAGGCTCATATACTCTTTCTGAAAACCATCCGGAATTCATATGACAGCGATTCGGATTGCTCGATAATTCAACATGATCCCCGTATTTCCATGCATTTCTCGGCTTGATACCAAGCAATTCTGTCAACTCATCGGGATCGAAAGTATCTTCTTTTTTGCTGACATATCCTTTGTCAGAAGAATACTCTCCAACACTTCTAATATAAAAGTGAGTCCAACAGCTTATATGTTCGCTGTCTCTGTCTTTATCACAGTTATTATCCATATAGAGTCCTTTGTTCTTTATTAGCGCGACTAATTCCTGATTTAAGCAACAAAACTAAACTTGCTCATTCTCCATGCCGCATGAAATTAGTATCTCGTATATATTCTTATCAAGAGGTCGTTTGCTATTGTCATCATGATTCAACAGAAAGAGTTTTTCATTACATATATTGTCTTTTACCTCATAACCAATGTAATCGCCTGTTTCAAGGTCAACAACCGGCAACAGCATTAACTCCTTTATCAGTTTCACAGAGACGTTTTTAGAAAAATCAAATGGACTATTCTGATCAAAAGAATAGAATGCTATAAAACCAAAGTAGCCTCCGCCGAAATTCTTAATCAGGTTTTTATAACTATCCGGTAAGACAATGCCATATTCATTTTCGATAATAGAAATCTGACGGTCATCCACGGTGCAATCAGCTTCCAACTCGAACAAGTGAGGCTTACTCTTTTTGTAATGCTCAACTAAAACACAAAAGTTTTCAAAGTTCATATTAAGCTCCGTCTGCTATCCTGTTAAAATACTGAACTAAACGAGATAGGCCGGGGGGCTTAGTGCCCCCTGTGCTTCTCTCTTTTCTTTTGCTGCTTCAGTTCAAACTCACGCATCTCTTCTGCCTGTTTCTTTTCACGGCTTCTGATCTTACGGTCCAGTTTGTTCTGCTCCTGCTGCAATTTGATCGCCTGCTGCGACTTGGTGCCAATGCCGGCTTCCGAAGTCTGTTTTCGCGCTTCACGCTGAATCCGTTTGGGATTCTTCGCGGTCTCTTTTACAACAGTGTCCACAGCCGGGCTGAAATGAAGTCCTGTGTAGTATCTGAGAACATATTCGAACAGTTCGCAATCTTTCGGTTCTGCTCCGAAAACCACTCTCGCGGCTGTCACCTTACGGTTCTCGATCACCTCGAAAACACCCACCCAAAACGGTTCCTCAAAATACACAGTCAGGTTACAACGTATCTTGCCCATGACAATCCCTCCTTTAAGATTGATGAGCAAAGAACGGACAACCCGGAGGGGCAGGTTACTTACCCTGAAGAACAGGACGGCCGGGCTACCTACCGGCTCTGGCATATCTTGCGGTATGCGTTGCGTTTTTATCCTTGCATGTTACTTGATAATTATATCATCAGCGTCAAATAGTCGTACTTGCTGATTATTATCTATACGGCTGCCTGTTAATACAGTTGATCCCACTGAATTTTGATTGACCTGCCGTTATTCATATAATAATCCATAAGTGCTGTCATTGCTTCTTCCTTACTTATGATCTGGTCTGCA
>JAFWQC010000037.1 GCA_017509245.1 Clostridiales bacterium
AAGGCTCTGCATACCGGAAAGAAGATTATAAGCCGCGATAAAGAACGGGATCTGCAGGAGCAGGGAAGCCGTGCTCTTAAGAGCATATACGGGCTTATAGTGATTGATCTTATAGTATTCCTGGAGCATCATGAAGCGCTCATCACCCTTGAAGGTGGATTTGATGTGCTTGATCATGGGAGCCATCCTGACCTGGATATCACGCTCTTCAGCCTGAAGTTCATCAGCGCGCTTATAGAGAGGGAGGACCAGGAAGTTAACTGCAAGGCTTAAGAAGATTATGGATAAGCCTGCGTTGCCTATAATCCTGTTGGCAACAGTAAAGACAACTTCGAACAGAAGCTCAAGAGGTGAGATTATCAATGTGTATAAAGCTGCAAGCAAAGTCATATTCAGGCACTCTTCCCGCGTTTTCTTTCAATTACCGCCACAAAGGCAAGAATTGCTGTTCCCGCAAGCGATAATATAATACCTGAAGTCCTGCCGGGCAGGTGATAGCTGAGTTCGATCTCATTGACACCCTGCTCGAGAGGCACGGACATCATGCTTCCGGCAAACAGATCCATGGAAACCTTTTTGCCGTTCACTTTGCAGGTCCAGCCCTCGCTTCTGATCACGGGAAGGAATAAATGATCTTCACCGGTCTTTGCGTCAATACTGCATTTTATACGTCCGTTCGAGAATTCACGGATGACGCAGCTTCTATCAGCTAATTCCGTGCATATATCAAGGAGTCCGGATTCGCTGAAGGCATAGAACTGTTCATCCGAGATCTTTGAGACATCAGAACAGGTATAATCCAGCAAGGCACTGCTTCCGTCTGAAGGGATGTCAAATAATGCCGGTGCACCCCAGCCGGAGTACAAAGTCATATACTGACCGTTAACATCGACCGTGCCGTCAAGACGCGCACCGGAATAGATATTTCCGTACAGGTGATCGGTTCCCTGAGGCAGGGTGATGTTATATCTTCTGGTATTGCCGGAATCTTCAGATACATATTCGGCCTTAACGAACACTTCCGCATCACGCCCCAGGAGCTCGGAATAAAGGCTGTTTATATACTCGAAGGAGTTGGAGCAATTAGAAGGCTCCTTTACTGAGTAAGCAATACCCATGGGGATGCAGTAAGGATTTAAGTAGACATTCCTTCCAAAAGAGCTGTTCTCTTCGACAAGTTTATACCCCGAGATCTCTCTTGGGGATATCACGTACTTTACAGCGAGAAGTGCGTCAGAAGGAGCAACGGAGGTGTTAACTATTGTGATGCAGTCCTCTTCGCTCTTATAGCCCAGCCTGTTGATGAGCATTATATAAGATCTTTCAGGATATGAAGTGTAAGAGGCGATACCGGCATAGTTATGTGCCATTCCGTCATTATATGTGTACTGCAAGGACTGTCCGGGATCGTAATCCCTTCCCGCGACAGCGCTGATCCTGTAGATGCCGCTGTCACTGTCTTTGATCCCTGATATGGTCTTTTCCTCTTCCAGCGTATAGTCCCGGAACTGAGACCCGCTGTCTGTCGAATATGTTCCGATGAGAAGCGAAGCGTTATAACCCAGCTCGAGAGCTGTTAAGACCGCAAGCAATAAGCTTGCCGCCCGCCTGATTTTCGCGCCTGATACGGAAGATAAGAGGAGCAATACGGCAGCGCATAAAGAGGATATGATGCTCAATATCACGAGCCCGGTGTTTTCCTTTTGGAATGTCTGAGGCCAGAATAAAAATGCCGAGCAGACAGCCCATACGGCAAGCACGGATATAATGCGTTTCTTTTTGCTGTCATGAGAGGCTGAAAGATTCAGTACGGAAATAAATACCAGATAAAAGACTGCCAAGTAGGAATATCTGCACCAGTAACTGTTGGTCTGTTTAAAAAGCGAGAAGAAAGCCACCAGAGGCTGCCAGAAGTACATGAGCATAACAAGTATCCCGAAGAAAGCCGCATAAAGCCTTCTTTTCTTCCCTTTGCCGTTGAAGAAATACGAGACTGCGCAGATCAGGAGAAACGAGCCGCTGAAAATGGCCATATCCGTAGTCAGATCATTCCTGCCGCCGAGCATGTATTTTGAGAAAAGAGTGACGGGGTTTCCGGTTATGTCGAACCTGAAAAGCCATTTGTCGACGGATTCGCCCCTGCCGTTCTTCAGCAGAAGGTAGTTTGGCAACATCGAAAAGGCACTGATGAGGACTCCTGTGCCCATGGCAACCGCATATCTTCCGATGCTTCCGAGATTTTTCTTAAGCCCCTTGGATCCTTCACAGTTATAGAGCGCAAGCTCGAAAAGAAACCAGAAGACCGTGAAAATACAGTTTATCCCGGCTGAATACCACGAGAAGAGAATGGACAGCGCAGTTGAGACTATAAGAAGTATGGTCTTATTCTTATTGATGAGCTCATATATTCCCAGAAGCATCAAAGGCAGCATGTAAACACCGTCAAGCCACATGATGTTGCTTGCCTGTGAGATGTTATACTGCATCATCGCATAAGAGATACTGAGCACGGTGCAAAAGATGTTATTTACCTTGCCTTCGGATCTTCTTATGAGATAAAGGCTCATGGTAAAAGCGCAGAGCGAGAGCTTGAGAAGTATCAGAAGGTCAAAGAACGACTTGATCTGATCTTTTCTGAAGAAGAACACCATAAGATTCAAAGGCGATGCCAGATAATAGGTGAATAGCCCCCATCCTGACTGCCCCATGCCTATCGTAAAGCTGTAAGTCAGATCATTTTTGCCGTGCAGGATATCATGAAGATACGAGAAAAAATCCAGATACTGGATCTCGCCGTCACCGTAAGTCAGGGATGTGGTCCCGAAAGGTGCGCATTTGTTGATCATGAGCACAACGGACATGGCAAGAAAAACTATCAGTGCACTTAATATGCAGCAATAGTTTTTCCTTAATTTACAGGTTAGTGATGCCCTTATTCTGATCATTTATTCCGTTAAATGTGCAATATTAAAAGAGGTTTTAAGATCTTAAAGATTATAGCACAACCTTGAGTCATGGCTGAGATGATCATCGGATTTCAAGGAACTTCCAGTTCCCAGGCTTGTGAGGGCAGTATGGAGATGAGTTCAGAGCCGCACAGGATCCCTGATTCGCAGCCTGAAACATAAAGCGGTCTATATAGGTTATAATCTCATTACATATAAGGAGGGATAATATGAACGGGGAAACAGATCTGTTAACTAGAATAGTTTTATACACACGCACATTCCAAAGAGACCACGTCATGGTCAAATTTGCAATGAGCCCATACGAGCGATCGATTACTTTTAACTTTGCTGACGGAACGAAGGCCGGCTCGTCCGAAGACTGGCTTGCACGGATCAGCGGGAAGATCAGCCGCATCATCTATCATCCGTCTCCGAATCTGAACAATCCGGAACACATTGGTTTTTCGAACGCGGAAAGGCAGTTCATTGTGACCATATATAACGATGACACCGTATCTTACTGGTTTTCAAGATGGGAGTTTAACAGGCTTTTTAAAAAATGGGTGATCACCTTTACCGAACGCGTCTGGGAGAATCCGCCTGTTGAGATGAGCGGATTCCGGAATAATATTGAAGACTTTAAAAACGTCCTATATGATATCGGAATTCTTGCGAAAGACCTTGGTTTCCCGGATTATGCGCGGGTTTTTGACAGGGCATACCGCCTGCTGACCGGCGAGATGACAATAACTGATGTCAGGGGCAGGGTGAAGACCGGGTTTGATTATTCTCTCCTTTCGGGCGATGCGGAGAGAATGTATTGGGCAGCTGATATTGCAGATGTATTCGGCGGAATGGGTTCATGGAATGACAGTCCTTCCTGCGTTGCAGATGATACCGGAAGAGGAGAGGAATTTAAAAATCTGTCATTTGAATTATACGTTCAAAGCAGAAATGCCATTGCGTATGCGGTGAATCACGATGACTCAAAGATACATTGATGTGGTGTGGAAAAGACGCCCGCAGTGAGGTTTATGAAGATTAGGAGGTTAGATAAATGATTGAATTTAAAGAAGTGGATAAGACATATTTTCCCTTATATGACCAGGTTACGGCAAATGTTGATATCAGGTCCGAATACCGCGTGAACAGGATTGACGGCGGACTCGGAGGACTTATTTTCGAGAAAGTGCCGGTAACACCATGTGTGAAGGATCTCAGCAAATACGAACGCGCCGTCGAATATGAGGATATGTTCGACATCTCGAAGTGGCGGTTCTTTATGGCATTTGACGGCGACATCCCCGTCGGAGCCGTAACTGTTGCCGGAACCACAAAAGGCATGGATATGCTAGGCGAAAGCACCGGCGCATGCGTATTATGGGACATCCGCGTTGCTGACGCATACAAGCACATGGGGATCGGGCAGGGGCTGTTTGATCTCGGGAAAGCTGCAGCTAAAGCAGACGGATATAAGACAATGATCATAGAGTGCCAGAACAACAATGTGCCCGCATGTAATTTCTACAAGAAGCAAGGGGCTTTGTTATCAAAGGTCGATATGAACGCATACGAGTCAGAGCCTGAAATTGCAGACGAAGTCCAGTTTGTCTGGCGTTTGGAGCTGTAATAATATGAAGCGGATGAAATCCGCGTTTTTTATGGTTAACGTATTTCCGTGACATACTGACGGCATACCGCTCATGTAATATGTTGCCGTGGAGGAGAATATGCCGTACAGATTATTGATTGTCGAAGATTCACCTGAGCTGCTTGAAGCAGTGAGCGACTTTTTCCGGGAGGAAGGGGCCGGGATTTGGAATGTTGTGACCGCATCAAATGGGGATGATGCTTTGCGTATTGTCACCGGGGAATCTTTCGATCTCATGATACTTGACATAATGCTCCCCGGAGCCAGCGGATTTGATATTTGCAGAGCTGTTCGAAGAAGGAGCGACTGTCCTGTAATATTCATTACCGCTTTGGGCTCCGAAAACAGCATCTTAAAAGGTTATGAGACCGGCTGCGACGATTATGTCATCAAGCCCTTCTCGACCAGGCATCTCTATGCCAAGAGCCTGGCCCTGCTTAAGCGCGCAAGCAGGAGCTATGCCGGCGACGAGATAAAATGCGGCGACATTCTGCTTAACAAGAAGACCATGCTCGTCAAAGTCAGAAACCGGGAGATCCAGATCAATTCCAGGGAATATTTCCTTCTTCTCTTCATGCTCGAAAACAAGGGCTCCATATTAACCAGAAAGAGTATTCTCGAACACGTATGGCACGATGATCTCGATGTCAGTGACAGGGCCGTAGACAACGTCATTAGAAGACTCCGTGAGTGTCTGGCAGAGGCGGCAGGTCAGATCAAGACGGTAATCGGGAGAGGTTACCGGATCACGGAGGACTGATCATATGAAAGTGCGCAACGGAAAGATAAAACGGCCGAAGTTTATATTCTCATATCTGGTGAGTGCGGTTATATTGCTGATCATATTCGCGTTTCTGGGATTGTTCATCTTAATGCCGGAACTGAATGAATATATGGAAGAAATTGAAGAAGCGGATCACTTTATTTGCGCTCATATTGACAATGAAGTCTATGAAGAATCATTTGAAGGACCGGTCAGTGTAAGGATCAAAGCAATTCTGATCAATCATTATCTGGCAACGGGACAGCGATACAGATATCAAAATGACGATACCGGTATGATAGCCCCCTGCGAGAGCGCATTAATATTTTACAGAAGGACTCTTGTTGATGATAATGTTGAGGTCCTTGAACTGGCTGACAAGAAATACCTGGAATACTTTAAAACAGAAGAAGCAGAGGCTTTTAAGATAAATGACAGTGATTCTAATATCTTTACGGATATTCCGTATCTCTATTTCATGTGCACTGAGTTTTATGCAGACGTTGAGCATGGAAAGTTTATTCCTGTTGAGATCGAACTGTTCAACAGCAATTACGATCTTAGCGGAGTGAAGCTCCGCTTTAACCCTGATAATACTGAAGGATTCACACACATAATATGTGATATTAACGATCCTGAGAAATCGTCTTCTGCAGTCGGCATTGCCGGAGGATATGAAGGTGAAGATCTTGATGAAGATTACAGGATGAGAGAAATATCAGATGTTCCGCCGCATGCAAAGTGTTATTCGACTGAATTAGAACCGGTTCCTTTCGTAAAGGTGTATAAAGACCAGCTTATACGCGGGATTCTCATCATCGCAGCCTGTGCACTTGTCTTCGCATTCGTTCCTGCGACCATCAGTTACAGCATTAAGAAGAGAAGATACCAGATATTTGAATACAGACGCAAGGTGACCGATGCCATGGCACATGACCTGAAGACCCCAATGGCCGCAATTACGGCCTATGCCGAGAATCTTTCCAACCATATCGGCACGGATAAGCAGGAGCATTATGCCGGAAAGATAATGGAGACGGTTTCCGAGATGAACGGTATGGTGAACAGCATTCTTGAATTCTCAAGATCTGAGGATAACGGCGTTAAGATCAAAAAGGAAGAGACTGATATCAGTCAGATCATAGAGAAGATCATATCCGACAATGAGGTCACCATAAATACGCGTTCTCTGACGGTTAATTACGACCGGAAGAGTGTAACGTTAAAGACCGATCCGGGGCTCTTCAAACAGGCTCTTGCAAATCTCATAGGCAATGCTGTCATTCACTGTGAAGAGGGATCTGCCGTGGATATCAGCTGCGGTAAAGACAGGATTACTATAGTCAACACTGCCTGTGAGAAGATCGAGGATGCCGGAAAACTGAAACAAGCTTTCGTCAAGGGAAGCTCGTCACGCGGAAACAGGGGCAGCGGCTTAGGCCTGGCAATCGCGGATAACGATCTTGCATTGCTGGGATATAAGCTTGAACTCAGGACCGAAGCAGATAAGTTTATTGCTGAAGTAAAACTGTAAGGTCTTGAGTGTAATTTAGTGGCGGTCTTTGATGAAGTCTGTTACTGATCCGGCACCAATGCGGCAGGAAAAGTGAAGGGCAATGCGGTGTGCAATGCAGCTCGTAATGCGGCAGGCAATGTGGCAGCCCCACATCACTTGCCGCATTATTTATTGTTTCCCGATAAATAATGTTGCAGTAATGAGGCACTGCCGCATCAGTTGCCTCATTATTTATTGTTTTACGATGCATTGATTGCTTCATAGACGTGTCTTATTGAAGAGAACGGGAGCTTTACGCAGACCTTGTTTGGCGGGAGACTTAAAAGCTGCCGCAAAGGAATCGTTACTAAAAAAAGAGGCGGAGATCATTCCCCGCCTCATCATTTTGCCTAGTGTTATATTTTCTATCAGTAGTCGCCCAGATATGTCCAGTTGTCCATATCGCAGGGGTCAGTGCCGTTAAACTCGAACCAGGAGCCCGGAAGGAATGTGTTTCCGTTGTTGCTTGCAGGGTTCCAGAAGTATGTATAGAAGATGGTCTGAGGGCCTTCCTTTCCGCTGTAATCCAGAGGATGGCCTGTGAAAGGATTCTTGGGATCCTCGATCAGACCTGATGTAGCAATTGCTGGAGTATCACCGTTGGTCATGAAAGTCTCATCGGTTGTGAAGCCTCTGGCATTGAAGTCCTTGACCAGCAGCACAGGCATGTAGTCCTGCATGTCAAAGCCGTTGCAGTATAAATCTCCCTGATCGAGACCTCTGCCGTGGTCTGATACGATAATGATCCTGGTGTTGTCGTAAACGCCCATCTCTTTCAGATAATCGAACCATTCGCCGAGCTTGAGATAGGAAGCCATGTTTATGTGATAGTGTGCCACCTGCATGTCAGTTGTCATGGGCATGGTAACACCATTCAGAGTATAACGGGATTCCATATCCACATCATAAGCAGTGTTGTCAACGTGAAGAGCGGGAACGTAATCAGGTTCCTGCAAAATGCACGGGTTGTGCGGCGTGCCGTTAGACATAATGAAGAAATTGTTCTCGGTGCTGTCTTCAATCGTAGTAAGGTCCGTAAGGTTCTTGAGAACGATATAGGAATTCAGAAATGACAGATCGTAGCCTGAACACTCCTTCAGGTTCGGCTCGACGCGCTGGGAGATTACGGATACGTTCGTTGCCTCGTTATACATACCGTTGTCGTAGATCGTCTCCTGAAGGATAACAGGGGCAACCTTCATGAGTCCGAAGCAGAAGAAATCACGGTTGCGGATATCTTCCTCGCGTGAGGTGATATAACCCCAGTCTTTTCCGATGTCGTCGTCCTCAAAGTAATTGAATGAACCAATGGATGTGAAGCAGTGGAACTCCGGATGATCATCGTAAATGGAAAGGTCTGAAGTCCACTTGTAATTTGCATATGGCGGATCGAAAACCGTTACCTTGTATCCGTTCTCGCCGAAAAGAACAGGCATTACCCTCAGCGCCTCATTGTGCTTGTCAACAAGAGGTCTGTCCGGTTTTGCATTCATATTCACCGGAGTATATTCATATCCGCCATATATGGCAGGAACACCAATGTTTGTACAGGGTCCGTACGATATCGTGTTGGGATAATAGGTGAAACCGTCAAACTGCTCCTTTAACTCAGGTCTTTCATTGAAGATGTAAGGAACGAGATTGCCGACCGCACGGTCCATCATGAGAACGACAACGTTCTGGCCTTGCGTGCTCAAAGGTATGGACATAGGCTCGGATTCTGTAGTTAACGAATAGCTTGAGTTGTTCTCAAAAGCGTCTTTATATATTTTGGTGATGTTGGCAACATATCTTATGCCGACTGCGGCAATGGCAACCGCGCCTGCCAGAAGGATCATTTTCGCGAACTTCTGGAACTTCTTGTAAAGGAAGTAAAGAATTGCGGCAACCACGACAACGATAAACGCGTTTATAAAGTAATCTCTGACTCTGAATGCAGGGAAAGTCTCGAATTGCAGGTAGGATGTAAGCATTCCGAGGTCTTTGGCAAAGCACATGTAATTGAGCACGGAAACGCCGCAGATGACCCAGATGCCGTGACTGAAGACGGACTTCATCTTTTCGCTCATGAAGAAATAGAAAACGCCGCCCCAAAGAACAAAGCTGCCGGATGCCAGAAGCATCGAACTGATGAGATATTTTGAAGGGTTGGCAGGATCTAAAGCATTAACAAACTCTTCCGGCGAGGAATTGATGACGGATCCGGGGATCATGAAGCCCGTGATCAATGTCATCAGCAATGCGCCCGCAAAGAAAACACCGGCATCCTTTTTGGCTGGAGCAAAGAATCTGTCGAGCTTGAGCCAGCGGTTAAGAACGGGCAGTATAAGGGGAAGCATGAGCAGACCGCTTAAGCATGCCAGGAGCAGTTTCTGCCTCAAAAGGAGTACGGTGGAAGAGGTGCGTGCCGTAAGAACGAGAATGACAACACCTGCGATAGCCGCCACAACGCTTAAGACCTTTCTCGGATTCTTGAGCTTGTAGAAGATGTTCTTTACAAGAGAGAACACGTTGTTAAGGAGCCAGTAGAATACGAGTCCGGAAGGGGAGTTGTAGAGCAGTACAAGGAATACTGCGGCAAGTCCGTATACCTGGATCTTCTCTTTAACCGGATGTCCCTTGGTATAGATGATGCCTGATACGATGTTGATGACAGTCATGAGGATCGGGAGAACGTTTATGGGGAAGCTTCCGATCGAGAAAAGGGCATCCTGCTGTCCTAAGTCTGCTATAAAACCGAACTTCATTCCCTGAAGGCTCTGCATGCCTGACAGGAGGTTATAAGCAGCGACGAAGAACGGAACCTGAAGGAGCAGGGATACTGAACTCTTCAGAGCATATACCGGCTTATAGTGGTTGAGGTAATAGTATTCCTGGAGCATGAAGAAGCGCTCGTCGCCCTTGAACTTCTTCTTGATATGCTTGATGTGAGGGGCCATCTTGGCCTGGATATCGCGCTCCTCCGCCTGGAGTTCGTCTGCTCTCTTATAGAGGGGGAGGACCAGGAAGTTGATTGCAAGGCTTAAGAAGATGATCGATAAGCCTGCATTGCCGATCAATCTGTTTGCGATCGTGAAGACCACTTCGAACAGAAGTTCGAGAGGTGAGAATATTAATGTGTAAAGACCCGATAATATAGACATATCCGTTTATTTTCTCTTCTTTGATTTTTTTGTTTTTGCCTTGACGGCTTTAGCAGTTTCCTGCTTTGCGGCATTGCTCTTATCAACTGTCTCTTTGTACTTTCTCATTACAAAATCGACTGATCTGGCAGCGCCCTGACCGATGTTTGCCCATGCTTCGGAACGTGCCTTGTTGCGGCCTTCTTCAAATGAAGGGTCCTCAAGACACTTATCGATGACGTCCTTGATGTTGTCGATATTGCTGTCATTTAATTCAATGCCGAGATCGGAAAGCACCCTGAAAGTCCAGGGAGTCTCATCTATCCAGTAAGCATCGAATACACCTGTGTCGATGTTAGACGGATCGGTGTAGATGACGGGCTTGTTGAATACCAGTGAGAAGTCGAAGATGACACCGGAGAAGTCCGAGATCAGGATATCCGATCTTCTCAGTACCTCGAAGTTATCATTATCCCTGTTCCATTCGACCTTTGAAGGATCGTTGTATTTGGTTGTGAGTCTATCAATGATCTCTTTTTCCGCGATAAATGACTGGGGGTGAGGTCTTACGATGACCTTGTAGCCGGTGGACACCAGAGCGTCGATCAATCTTTCGCCGTATTTCGTAAGAATGCCGTTCTCTCCCCATGTAGGTGCAAGAAGAACCGTTCTCTCATGCGCGGGGACTTCACCTGCCGCATCGAGTCTCTTCTTCATGACGTCCATGTAGGGAATGCCGCAGAGCTCCATATCCCTCGGCTTGATCCCGTGGATCTCCTCCAACTGTCTCAGAGGCTTCTCCTGATATTTGCCGGGAAGGATTATCGCATCAAACCTGTCAACGCTGAACATACGGTACAGAATGATGTCGCTTGCCATGTGGGGGATATGAATATAGCAGTCCACGTTCTTGGACCTTTTCCACTGGAAGACTCCGAGGCTCGGCGTCGATGACAGCACAACGGAAGCATTGAGCAGGTTGAGCCTTGAGTATGCCTTGTTGCCTTCACCGATAAATTCACCGGTGATGTATTCGTATTTCTTATTGAAGACCGGGTCGTCCTTGGAACATGTCATGTAAACGACCTTCTGCTTCCTCTTCTCGAACTCATCGAGCACTGTCTCGAAAGTATTCCAGTATCTCTTGTCCTCGGCAAAGATCGCAATAGGTATCTTCTTCTGATTGAGCTTTGCGTTCTTGTCGCCTGAGGCCGAGTATTTGATCTTTATTATGAGCGCGCGAAAAGAAAAAATGGCGACGCCGAAAATACCGAATAAGACGGTAAATAACATTCCTCCCGTACCGGGATCGATATATAAAACTTTTATAAGCCCCATAGATATCTCGCTAAAAATTTCCATAATGATTAGAGGTGCTCAAGGACACCCACGGCATACTATTCTAATCATTAGATATATTTAGTTCAATATCAAAAGAACTTCCATATAAGGCAAAATTAATGTAAATTGTTGGCTATCAATATATTTTGTCAATTTTTATGAGGTGGAGCGCGAAAATGGCAGTTCTTTGTGCCAATTGTTCGGGAAAACTGCAGCTTTAAGAACGTCCTGATCGACGACACAAAGGAAACTGGAAATCAGCAGACTGAATAAGTTTTATATGCCTTATTTCCGTTCATCCAGAACCTTCTGAATTCTGTTCTGCAGTACCGGTATAACCTGATCCAGCTTTTTCTGACCGGCAAAATATGCCGGCATCTCTTCAATAAGGATCATGTTAATGGCGGCATCGACTGAATCAGCCTTTGAGCAGCTAAGGATGATGTTCTCTATGTTGTTGATATCTTCATCAGTGAACTTGGAGTCAACTCTTACATATCTTCCCAAAGAATACTCATAGATGTTATTCTGACCTTCTTCCGAGTTAAAATACTTTATTGCTTCATTTAAGCCATACCTGAGTGCTTCCCTGTTTAAAACGAAGTTGTCATTCAATACGAATTCCTTTTGGATCTCATCTGTCAGCATCATCCTGACAAATTCAATGCAAGCTTCCTTATTTAGAGCATTCGCAGAAACTGCGACCGAGAGTTTTGTTCCGAACATCGGCCCTCTCCCGTCAGAAGAAGGGAGTCCGAGTATAGCGGTTCCATTCTTTATCCTTGCCCGTTTTACAAGATATCCGCTGATTCCGGGGCAATTACAGTAGTATGCTTTGTTGTTACTTGCCGCAAGGCTTGAATTATCTAATTCTTCAGGATCAATTTCATCTTCATAGTCCCAAATCGCACTGTTCTGCCGAACGTTGTCTTTAACAAAACCCGCCAGTTCAGTGAATTCAGGACCGGTCAGATCAACCAGGCCTTCATTGATAAATGTGTTCCTCATGTTATTGAACAACAACGCAAAGTAATGAACCTGGCCATTCTCGATTATATCTGTGCCATTAAGAGTTTCATAAATGAATGCTTTATATTCTTCAGTCGTAAATCCAATTCCTGTTTTTCCGGCAAGCGCGGGATCGGTCTGTATGCCTTCGATCGTGTAACAAACCGGAAGCTGGTACAGTTTACCGTTAATTCTTGCGCCGTCGATTATGTTCGTAAAATACTTATCTGAATCAAGATCCTGGAAATACGGGGATAGATCCACAAGACAGTTATCATTATTGAGCTGGCCTAAACCGCTGGCATTCATGATTATGTCAGGACCTACTCCGTTTGCAATATCTGATGCAAGCTCATAACTTAAATCTGCACTCGCCTTAAGATCTGCTGATATATAATCATCATCGCTTCTCAGATCGTCATAAGACATATAATCCCGCTTGTTGTAGCGGTTTGTCGGCTGAATATAATACTTGCTGTTATTCTCATTAAACTTGATTATGGCATCTGATATAGTACCGTCTATCCCGCCTTCGTGTGCATATAATTCAAGTATCGTTTTTCCTGCATGTGGATTTTTCGCAGCCTTCGTTAATTCAACGATGATAAAGTCCTGTACAAGAAGGGATTTAAACATGTTCGTAGACTCGTATGAACCACACAGAAGGATCTTGTCTTCATTACAATCAACTATCTCCAAACGAGGGATATAGTTTCTGTTGACTGCGCATGAATCAAAATCAAGGATCGGTTCCAGTTTTTTATTTTCCATGTCGATTCTTGAAATACCATTTTGTGTTTTGGTGTAAATATTTCCATTAGGGCTATTATATGAACCTGCCAGCTGATCTACATCAAGCCAGGAATATGTTCCTTTATCAGCCTTCGACAGCTTATTTGTCTCAAGATCAAGTTTGTAAAAATTGTAATCTCTGTTCATTGCGGCCGGTATCAGTACCGAGGTTTCATTCAGAGATATAATTGTCGGGATTACATAGATGTTCTCATTGGGATCTTTTACTTCTACTTCAGCTATTGTTCCATCAGGCTCGACTATTCTGAGAACATAATATACTTCGGTTTCTGTGAGCACCTGTTCCGGAAGTATCTTGTATTCCCCCACATTATAAGTATCCAGTATCCAGTTTGCAGTAGCGTCTTCTGAATTGTTAATATCACGGGTGTTTAACAATTCCTCAGTAACCGGATCGATCTCATATTCCGTATTCATCGAAATACCGGTATCGGGATGATAGGTATCTGCATATACCCAAATTTTGCCATCAATATAGTTTACGTTTGTAGGGTAAGCACATTTACCAAGAATATTAACAATATCGATAGTTTTCACTGTTTGCTTAGTTGTTCTGTCTATAATGGTAACAACATATATCAGCCAGTCTTTGTATTCAATATCATCTGTCCAGGCTTTAACATGATAACCTCCATCAGAAATGATCGCGATGTATTTATCATCTGCCCCCGCTATTGAATGGAACAAACTGTTTAAGTGCTTATTGGTATCAGTCTCGAGTTTAAAATCTATAACCTCGGCATCGTACCAGGGAGTGTCTGCTGAAACCGTTTGTTTTTTGACTGTCGATTCTTTCGAATAGCACGATGTGCTTGACAACGTTAAAGAAAACAGCAAACAAAGTACAAGCACTTTAATAGATATTATGTTGCTACTAGTGTTCATTTTAGTATGTTCCTTTGCAGAAAATAATATGCAGAGAAAGATTGACATCTTTCTCTGCAAAATAATCAATTATACGGTCCGTAATCCCATATTGTGGATTTAACGGCTGTACTCCCTGAACCTTGTATTTTTTCGGAATAGCAGGTCAGCGTATTACCCCCGCTAACAATTGTAGTGCAATGTGCTTGCCAATATCCGTTTTTCTTAAGAGAAACTTTTACATAAGATTTATAACCTGAGTACACTTTAGTCTTACACCATCCAATATCGTAATAGTAAGAACCGTTGAATCTGTTGTTATAATCTTGATATATTACTTCATGATATCGTTCAGATGAAGCCAAACTAATCGTAGCTATAGAACCAACCATAATACCCATTGCTGTCAATGCGACTATAAGTTTTTTCATTTTATTATCCTCATTTCATAGTTAAAAAAAGCTTTTTGTTCGAACATAAACGAATGGTTTTTAAGGAGGCTCGCGATTTGAACACAAGGCACTACTATTCTTGCCGGACACTTTGCTGTTGACCGCAAGAATGACTTTCGCGTATTTTGCTCTTTTCATCTTCTGTCACCTCCTCTCATCGTTTTTTACACGAATAGTCGGGGTTGATATTACTAGCAGAAAACTAATATGAGTTTCATTGAAATAACAAGAACGGTTATTCTCACTTCTGAAGATAACCAGTTAAAGAAAAAAATAAAGCAAAATCGCAAAACTCAGGGACAAAGTAAAAAACTGAGGGACAAAGTAAAAATGCTCAAAGAAATTTGATATGAGGCTTCTATTAATTTACAGGCTTGTATTTTGTTTAACGCACTCCTCCGGTTAACTTGCAGATCAATGTAATACCCAATCGCGGTAATAAGGAAAAATAAGACATATAAGATTACTGAAATAATTACAGCGAGTTTACGAGGCTTCATAATATCCCCACCTGCCTTTCCTAATTCCCCAACACTTTTATTTTAAACCTGTTTTACCGTAATGAAAATGCCCGCAAAATAACCGCAAATTGCTTTTGACAGGATGTTAGAATGTTGAACAGGTTTATTTATTTTGGGGTAATAGGAGTAATTATGCATAAGCTTTCTGTTAAGGCGGTTTCTGTCACGCTTATCCTGACAATGGCACTATCAGCTGCGGCGTGCGGCAAAAAAGGATCCGGTAACGGCAAAAGCCGCAGCGGTGAAACGATCACTGCTGATTCACCATGGTTCAACACAAAGATATTTCATTTCGATCCTGAATTAGACGGGAGCAAAAAAGTCAACAGAGTGTCTCAGCGTCTGTTGGAAATTGATGATGACAAACTGCTGATCTTAACAAGCGGTGATTATGAATATGAAATGGAATTTATAGATTATGACGAGGTCAATTGCAATGACTACGATATCGAGACTGTAACCGTAATCGACCGCGCCACCAATCAGACCATTCAGACACTTGATCTGACAAAAGACCTGAAGCCTAATTCTCAAATATATGGAACTGAATATTCCAATGGCAAGATCACTACAAAATACGGATCTAACAGTGAAGAAGAGGAAGACTATATCCACTTTTCCAGGGACTTTGATCCGCTTACGGGAGAACTTATCGGAACCGGTGAATGCGGAGAAATCTTAGACTGGGTATTGGATGATTACCAGATCGGAGATTATCTGATCAAAACAGAAAGTCTTTGGAATGAAAAATACAACTCAGCTTACTATCATCTTCATATAATCTCGCCTGACGGCTCAGACAGAATCGTCGAGATCAAAGATGTAAACAATGAGGATATCAACATCTCAGCTATACTGGCTAAGGATGAGAATAATGTCGTCATTCCGGTCGATAAGAAAAATGAGTGCATCTACTATGAGCTCGACCTTAATACGCTCGCGTTATCTTCTGATAATTCAGATGAATACAGCTGGCTGGATGGGAAATCCATAGAACATTCTGTCACCGGAACCGACGGCAGAACTTATTTCCAGGCAGACCGGGGGATCTATGTTGTCAATTTTGTGGATAAAACCTTAAATGAATTCTTCAACTACTCCTGGTGCGGAGTCGGCAGCAGCACTCTTTCCGAACTTTATATAGCCGAAATTAATGAGAACTCCTTTGTGCTCATGGGAGACGACTGGTCATACAACGAATTCTCTGACTCGTACAGATCGAACTTCACTATTATTGAATTTACAAAAGCTGATGCTAACCCTCACGCAGGCAAAAAGATACTTGAACTATGCCAGGGAAACATTGAAGAAATTGGCGTTGCAGTTAGTGACGCAATAATAGAATTCAACGAGAGCAACACTGAATACTATATCGAGGTCACAGACCGATATAATTACGATTACACTAATTGGACGATCTCAAGTTCCGACGAACAATCCGCATTTCTGCAGGATATCAATTCCGAGATGAGTACCCGACTTGCAATGGATCTGATCAACGGTGAAGGTCCGGATATCCTGATAAATGCAAGTCAATACGGTCAGCTGAATACCCCTGAATACCTTACGGATCTTACTCCTTATTTAGATGATCTCGATTCGCGAAAATACTTCACCAACATAATCGATTCAGCAAAAGTTAATGGCAAGCTCTATAACCTGCCAATCAGTTTTTACATAGAAGGGATCATCACGGACAGCGAGAATGCCGGCAGTTCCGGAATCGGCTTTACCATACCTGAGTATGAGAACTTCCTCGATACAATACTTAACGGCAAAGATGTGATCGACAATGGACAGGCATATTACTTTGTTAAGCTCTTTAACAACATGAGCGATAAGTTCATTTCGGACGGCAAAGCGGATTTTTCCGTTCCCGAATTCAAAGAGATCGCTGACTTTGTAAAGGATAATGCTCCGGAAGACGCAGTTTTGTGGGCGGCCTTTTATGCGGATTTTGAAGGGGATCCTGAACTTCTCCGCAACAGAGATGCAGCATTATATTCCTGCTATGGCTGTTGTGACTATATGTACAAGATCGCGGATATGACCGGTTCTTCAGCTATTCTGGGCATCCCTTCTGCTGACGGCAGAGGACCTTCTGCCAATGCAAACCTCTCGGTAGCAGTATCAGCCAAGGCATATAACGTCGATGCATGCGCACAATTCGTAAAGATCCTTCTGTCAGATGATATTCAGGATTTAATCGCATCAGATGATAATCTGGTCATTAACCGCACTTCATTCAGACAGCAGGGGGAAGCTGCAGTCGAATACATCAACGGAGACGGATACTGGGCCTATTTCGGATGGGAAGGCGAAGATCCGAACGATAAGCGTCTTATCTTCTCCGATCAGAATATTGATGAGCTTGAGAATATCATCTTGAGCTGCTCAAACATGCCATACTCAGATGCTGCCATTAACGCGATCCTCATAGAAGAGATGCCCGCTTATTTTACCGGACAAAAAGATATTGATTCAGTAGCAAAGATTGCACAGGACAGAGTTCAGAAAGCTCTGGACGAGCGGAACTAAATCAGAAAAAGAGGGACACGCGGATGATCGGAATTTGGCCGCAGCTTTTGGCAAATGGCTGCATTTTCAGGCAAATTTGAGGCATACTGCCAATGCAGTTGACAGTTGTAGTCTGCAATGCTAAATTGAACTTGCTTAAGCTACAATTGTAGACCGTATATGGGGGATTTTTACATGTCAGATAATCTTGCCAGCAAAATAACTGATTCCGAACTGGAAGTCATGAAGCTGCTGTGGTGCGCAAAGGACGCTTTGCCTGTTACGGCGATTCGTGAACACCTTCAGGAATCAAAGGGGTGGGAGCCTGCGACGATCAAGACGTTGATCTCCAGACTCGTAGCAAAAGGCGCCGTACGTCAGGAAAAACGGAATGTTTATTACTATTCTCCGGCAATTTCGGAGAAAGAATACAGTTCATGGGCTACTAAGGATCTCATTACCCGTATCTTTAACGGAAAGGCACGAGATCTGGTAGCTTCTCTTGTTAATTCGGACGGTCTGTCTCAGGAAGATCTTGCAGAATTGCGGGATATGTTTAAGGTGGAGGAATAGGAATGTATTCATTGCTTGTAATGACCCTTAGCGGCAGTGTACTTGCGCTTCTTCTAATGTTTCTTCGCTATACCGTATTGCGAAAAATGCCTAGCACGGTTTATTACTATGCATGGCTCCTGGTGCTCTTGCGTTTTGCATTGCCCCTTCCGGGACTTGTTCCTTCATTGGCAGAGAAGGCAAACACACCTGCTGAAGTGACGGCTGTTTACAGCGAGATGAACGATCAGGAGATTCTTCACGAAACCGTTCATAAGAACACTCAAATGGTTTCGGAATCTGTGCATGATAATGCCGCGAAAAGTGTTCCGGCCGAATCAACAGAATCACACAATGCCCTTAATGCAACGGAAACAAAGGAGATGACAGTTACAGGATCAGCCCCCAAGGCTTCACTTTCCATCGATTGGAAGTCACCGAAACTTTGGCTTTCTGTCTGGGCGGTTGGTGCTTTAATCTGCATGGCGGCCACGGTGTTCTCTTATCTCAAGTTCAGTTCCGGACTGAAGAGGAATCTTATGGAACCAGACGGTTTTACTAAGGCGGTATATGATTCGATTCCCGGCAGAAAGCCTGCTCTCTATTTTTCGGATTCGGTACGCCCGCCTATGATGTTAGGTATTCTCAAGCCGAAGATCGTTCTGCCTGTTCGCAAGTATAACGAAGAACTGCTTCACAACATTCTCCGTCACGAACTTACACATTACCGCCGTTTTGACATACTTTACAAATGGGGTTCTGCTATAATCCTCTCTCTGCACTGGTTCAATCCAATAGCATGGCTTATCCGCAGGGAGCTTAACCGTGCGTGTGAGATGAGTTGTGATGAGGTGCTGCTGCGTTCAATGAATAAAGACGAGAAACAGTCTTACGGCAACACGCTCCTTCTGATGGCAGCCTCAACGGCTTTGCCCTCAGCTGTTGTCGCAACGACTTTTGCAACAGAAAAAAGAAATTTAAAAGAAAGGCTTAATCAGATAATGAACTATAAGAAGAGTCACAAACGTCTGATCGCAGCAGTCCTTGCCGTAGCGCTTCTGACAGGATGCGGAATGGCTGCCGGTCCGGTTTCCGGAAAAGATCAGGAATCAGATGTAAATGTTTCAGAAACAGAAGCTTCCACACCTAAATCAAAAGGCGGTGTGATCAAGGCAAAGAATGTTGATGAGTTCCTTGCCGCGATTGGTCCCAACACAGTAATCGAACTTGATGAAGGTATTTTCGATCTGAGTCAGGCATCGGATTATGACAAGGAGTCCAAGAGTGATTATTATTCTTGGGACAGCGACTATTCTACTCCCCAGCTGGTCATCCACGATGTTAAGGATCTTACGATCCGTGGTGCAGGAATAGGTAAGACAACTATTGCGGCAGTTCCGAGAGAATCGAATGTAATTGATTTCAGAGGATGCAGTAATATCACAGTAACAGAACTCACAGCCGGTCATACGGATGGATTCGATTATTGCACAGGCGGCGTCATTCTCGTTGAGAACAGCAATGATGTAAATGTAGATAAATGCGGCCTTTACGGATGCGGTACGATCGGTGTTAAGGGACTTAGCTGCGAGAAGCTCAATGTCACGAACTGCGATATCTATGAATGCAGTATCGGCGCTATAGATGCTAAGTATTGCGAGGATGTTCTTGTCAGCGACTGTGATATTCATGACATCGGACTCAAAGGCCAGTACGATGCATTCGCTATCTTCACCGCTGATTACGGCACGGGTATTACAGTCTATAACTGCAAGATCCACGACAACAAGACGGAAGGCTTGCTATTCACGGATGATGAGGAGAATGCATTATTCCTCTCAAATGAGGTAACAAATAACACTTTCGTATTCGGCGCTTTCTGTTTTGAGACGTATGGTGCGACGGTTGACGGCTGTTGCTTTGAAGATAATACCTGTACAAGATGGTATAGGAGAGAATCATACGGCAAAGCGGCTGATATTGACGGTAACCTGCTTGAGGATAACCAGTTCACAACCATGGAGTTCCGTGACATCAAGCCTGAAACAGTAATTCCGGTAAACGTCGTGCCCGACCAGTCCGAAATGACGGCGCAGGACGTCCCGCCGGGAACAGAGATCAACGTAACGACGGTCGATGAATTCCTCAGTGCCATCGGACCTGACAGGACCATAGTCCTGGACGGAACAAACTTCAATCTGTCCGAGGCAACGAATTACGGCGGCAACGGCACCAAGTACTATAGTTGGGAAGATAGAGGAGACGGTTATGGACTCCTCATCCGTGAAGCAAATAATCTGACCATCAAGGCCAAAGATACCGATCCTGCCGCAACGACACTTGAAACTCTTCCGCGATATGCTGACGTGCTCAGCTTCACTAACTGTTTGAACGTGGCTGTTGAAGGTTTCACAGCAGGCCATACGAAGGAAAAGGGTGAATGCTGCGGCGGAGTTCTCGATTTCAATAACTGTACAGAGATCAGGGTCGAGAAGATGCGGCTTTACGGTTGTGGATCGCTTGGCATCGAGACTTGTGATTGTTCCGAAATTAAAATCTCAAATACCGAAATCTTTGAGTGCAGCATGGGAGGAACGTATCACGAAAGAACCCAGGGAATCTACTTTAAGGACTGTAATATACACGATGTCCCATCTCCGGCCCTCATATTCCAAGAATGTGTGGCTATGACCTGGAATGACCAAAAACTCGAAGGTTCGCATCTGGAATATGACGTACAGGCTGACGGAACGCTCATTCCCTATAAATAAACGTAATAGCGTATCAATATATTAGGTAAAAACAGGGGCTTCGGAAATTCCGTAAGCCCCGTTTTTTGGTATTTCAATCACTATATCTTTAATTATTCGTCTGTAGTGATTCTGATATAGATCGTCCACCAGATTCCCGGAGCATTTATATATATGACCTTTCAGGCAACCTGTACACAGGAACATGGTCATAACCAATGCAATAGCAGTTATCTTTCTTTTCCACATAACCTTATTTCGCAAATTGGTTTTGCTGATGATTTACTTATCGTATTTACTGATGTAAAACAACCCTAAATTATTGAAGCCTGCGAGTCATTTTTCGCAGGCTTCTTAGCAGATTATCAGGATTTAGTTGTCTATACTATGTCTTACCAAAATGTTATTCCAAAAAGCCTAAGAACCAAGACCATTGTTACCGGGCTAAGAATTCCCAGCCACTTCAAAATTGTAATTTGCACAATTTATATTTGCATAGTGGTCATTAAGTTTGATATTCTCTATTTCTAGAGAACGAGAAATAGTTTATCTATCAAACGTTACGATTACAAAAATAAGGAGATAATAAGAAAATGAACAAGGAAAAATTTATCGCAACGTTGTTAACAGCAACTATGACAGTTGGAATAGCAAGCTGCACAAAAGCACCTACAGATGAAACTAAGCTTACACCAGCTGACACTAAGGCATCTGATGCTTCAAATGATACAGATACATCAGAAACTGGTGACATATTTGATGAAGTAGGCTACAAGACCACTTATCTATTAGATAAGATAGATAAGGACGAAATCTATACTATAATTGATGGTTTCTATCTTGGTGAACCTAAAAAGGGTGAAAATACAGATGACATCTATAAGAGAGTAACTGAATATATCAATAAGCCAAATGGTGGTTATAGTTTGTTTAGTTATCGTGGAACAGACATTGACATTGAATTCGCTAACACCAATGATGTTGAATTAGATGGTTGGTGGATTAATGGTAGAGATAATGTTTGTGTTATGACTTATTCCGGTTATCAGATTGACTGGGATATTGGAGATGCACCTACAATTGTTTTAGGTAATAGAAAGTCATACACAGATCATGATTATCCTGCTGGCGGTTCAGTATATTTCCACATTTATGATGAAGAAAGAGCTAAGCAACTTTATGATATTCTTTGCGGATATGTTGATGAGAAATATCCTGATTTAACAAGAGAAGTTAGATCTGAATCGTTAGTTGGCTATGCAGCATATTTACCTGATAAGGACAATGCTTTAGATTTTATGGCTTCTGCTCATATGTTCTTTAATGAAGAGATTAAGTGTTGGGAAGTTATCTATTCTGCTAGATTTGCGTCTATCGGTGAAGTAGATAAGGATGGAAATCCCATTGATGTTGAAGAGACTAAGACAACTGAAGTAACTGAAACTAGTGAAACTGCTGAGACTCCTGTCGAAGAAACAGAAACTGAAAAGACAACTTAATAAACGAAGGTATATATTTTTACCACAGAGAAGAGAGCATGTTATGTGCTCTCTTTTTTGTTACTTATTCTAGTCTTTTTGAAGTACTCATAGAAAAAAACTCCTGAATGATCAGGAGCTTTAAAGTCTGTATCTCAATCAAGAGAGTAATATTGTTTGCGAGCGATTTTCGCACAAGCGAAGCGCGGAGGACCTAAGCGAGCAAATAATATTACTCGTACTCAATAATATTAAATATACAATCCATATTTCTTCTGCAGTTTTCGTTCTTATATGCGTATCATTTGATACGCTTTTGATGAATATTCATTTAGTTCATATTATAATGTACCCAAAATGTACCCACTCACAATATCTCTACACTTATTTAGAAAAATGATCAACCTATTTTGATTTTTTTATACCCTACAAAAAGAGATGTACTATTGTACTAAACACATAAGTTTATATAAGCAAGTTATATTCCGATAAAACGTACTATCACAGCAGGTCGACAAACTTGAATTTGTCACTGCTTTAGCATTGCGCTGCCTTGTAGATGATCAATATTCGTAGGATTGATTTACTTTCCTAAGTGCAGCTACATAATCGCAGCTTTTTTCTTTCACATTTTCCGGATTTATAGGATAATGGACATTGTAAAGAATCCCTTTGTCTCCGAACATATCCTCTATATAATCCTTCTCTACATGCCCGCCAACAACTTCAAGGCAAATCATAACATGATCATCACCCGGTACGATTTCTTTCTCCCACAAATACTTGCACTCAAGGTTCATGAAACATTCAGCGACCATCGGCGCTTCTATCCATGAAGCTTTCTCCACGGTAAGCCCTGATGAAGTTATCTCATCTGCCTCGAGCTGATTATTCTGTATCGTCTTCATGCAGGCTTTGTATAAATCAGAAGACATGAAATTCAGCACTGCTGCCTTCTTTTCATTTAGGCTTTGGTAAAGATGTCCACACTTATTCACGCTGCACAGAATCACGTAATACCCGCACCCATGATTCGCACTCGTAAACCCTGCCCATGACTGCATCGTAGCATTGGGCTGTCCGTTAGATTTATATGTTGTGACAAGGAACATCGGCGTCGGGATTCCCATAATAAACTCTTTCCAATCAAAGCCGAAGTTTTTTGCAAATTCTCCGTATGTCCCCTTCATAGATTCCGGCATTTCTTTGTATTGGTATTTCATCTTTTTCCTTCCCTCCGTACTAAAATCAACATAAGAATCGACTTCAATTATCTCGACAACCTTCGATTAGGAATGAATAATTCCAAAGAAGGAACAAGTAATCGCCTGTATAAAAAGCTTAAAGTTCCTTTCTCATGTATCCGCATGTAAAAGGGAAAAATCAAATTTATGCGTTCCCAAATGAACCGCTTCGTTATCCTCATACCACTTACGGAGTTTCTTGTTTTCTTCCACTATCCCGATATTCATCAGTTTGCAGCCATTATCCCGGGCTGTAGAGTATGAATGCTCCAAAAGTTCTTTACCTATACCCTTATGTCGGTATTCAGGCAAAACAGCCAAGTTGTTAAGCTCGCACTCATTATTCTCCTGCATGAATAGCGAATAATACCCGCACAAAACACCTGCATCCTCATAAACATACATAGGTCTGTTTTCATTATCAAACTGCCAAAGAAGCCGCTCCTCATTGATTGCAAATGCTGTAAATCTCGGAGCATTTTCTTCCGTAAACCCCAACTCGTCAGCTACTGTCATAAAGCTCTGTTTTATTAAGTTAACACATGCCGGAATATCTTCGCGGTGTACTTCTCTGATCATTGGCATCTCATTCTATCCTTTTCAATTTATGGATTCTTATTACTTTTGCTTTCACCATTGTATACTGTTAATTTTCTGTTCTAAGGGTTACCCGTTCGTAAATCATTATATCATCCGAGTAAAGTTACTATAAAAGAATTTGTTGAGATTTATGGGTAAGCCGAGCGATATGACTATCGTTTGGTGTGGAACGATGGCTGTTCTCCTAGCTAGGCTAAAAAGGAAACCTTATGAGGTGACCCGCATCAAGCATGATGAGACGGAGCGGATCAAGAGACTAGGTGTCTATTACATGTGTATTGATGATCTTCCGCTATAAAACAACCCGGAATTAATGAAGCCTGCGAGTCATTTTTCGCAGGCTTCTTAGTTAGTTAACTTCCTGATTTAACTGTCCAACTGCTCACGCACATATTTTTCTACTATGTCCCAATACTTATATGTTGTTCCCTCAAGCAGTATTTTCACAGGCTCGTTCGGAACTTTAATTGCATATCCTAACGGATAAGCATAATGAATCTCGTAAACCTTGGCACCGCTGTCAAGGATCGCTCGATATGCGGCATACTGTTCTTCTTCAGCTTTCTTGATCCTGCTTCTCCGCTCCAGAAAATCTTCTTTAGTTCTCGGGGTTTTAAGTCCCTTCTCATATTCGCGTTTGCGGAGCACCTCGGCGCTCACCAGATCCGCCAGGTCCTCCTCATCTATGCCTTCGCCGCACTCTCTTAATTCAATATCATAGTCAATCACTGCAGCTATCAGTCTTGAATCAGGATTAGAGGAAAAACCGTTATCACCGAGATTCAGAAAATGGGCCATTACGCCTTCTTCAGCGCGTGTAAACTTTGGTTCAATTTTGCCGATGATCTTGTAACCGCGCTTTTTAAAATGGAACAGGCTGCTCTCATGTTCGAAAAACGATACTAAAACAGAGTCATCGCATTTGAAGTCAGCTTTTTCCAGTTTAGTGATATCAACGTCTTCCGGAGAATCGTAAATGCCTTTAAATAAAACGAACACAGCCGTCCTGTCACAAAGCTCAGGCATAACTCCGCTGAAATGTTGTTCCTTCGAATAGGCTTTCTGTATAATGACATATTTGTTGTCGTAAGATAAGAATTCCTCATCCGGTATCGGATCACAGGGATAATTGGGCATGTATTTCTTTCCTGAAGTCTTCAATTGAATAGCGATTACTTCGCCATCCTCGAAAATATCGTCCGGATGTATATGACTGATTTTGATCTTCTTAGGCGCACACTGCGGAGATGTGATCCTCTCACGGAACTTGGCAAGTTCTTTACGCCTTTGCTTTTCACTACCCGCTTCTCTCCAGGTCTCCATGCCGAAATCAGAATCCACCATCTGTACGGCTTTATCACGGATCTCATCGGTAAGGATGCCGTTCTTCCACATAAAATCAGCTAAAGAATAGAAGTATGAGCACCACTCGTCTTCATCGGATTCATCAAAATTCGTCCTGACAAACCGATCCAGTTTTTCAAGTCCGGTTGCAACATCAAAATACGAGAATGCAACCTTATATTCCTCGATCATATCAAGTGCTGTATCATTGCCGGTTATGCTGGCACTCCAGGTACCCATTCCATTCCTCCGTTTTAACTCCGAATTTATCCGCTGGAAAGTTTTACTGTTTATTTTCTGAACTAAGGAATCACTCCCTCAGACAAGGTAATTATATCATCCCAATCAAGAACACTTAGCGTACTTTCAACTCAGTTTTAATGATGCAAAAAGACGTATTTTGAGTTTTTAGTGGCTTTTTAGTGGCTTAAAAAATTGAAAG
>JAFWQC010000004.1 GCA_017509245.1 Clostridiales bacterium
AGAGCACGGCTTCCCTGCTCCTGCAGATCCCGTTCTTTATCGCGGCTTATAATCTTCTTTCCGGTATGCAGAGCCTTCAGGGCATGCAGTTCGGTCCTATAGCTGATCTCGGCAAAGAAGACGCTATGTTCATGATAGGAAACTTCCCCGTAAACATCCTTCCTATTCTCATGACACTCATAAACATAGTATCGGGAATAATCTACACCAAGGGACACCCCTTGAAGGAAAAGATACAGGTCTACGGACTTGCTGCAGTATTCCTAGTACTGCTCTACAGATCACCTTCGGGACTTGTCTTCTACTGGCTTTTAAACAACGTATTCTCACTTGTTAAGAATGTATTCTACAAGCTAAAGGATCCTAAGAAGGCACTTAATATCGTGCTTGCAATAGCAGGAGCCGTAATTCTTGTCCTGACGCTTATAAGGCCTGACCTTGATAACAGACAGAAGTTCCTGCTTGCAGCAGGATGCATCTTGCTTGCGCTACCGCTCGTATCAGGGCTTATTAAGCCCGGGAAAAAGGCAGAAGTGAAAGAATACGCAAGCGATAAGGGAATCTTTATAGCAGGAGCCGTATTTATGGCAATGCTTACGGGATTTCTCATTCCCACGACAATAATAAATGCTTCTTCACTTGAGTTTATAGACGCAACCCACCTTGCAAATCCGGTCCTCTACATTGTTAATTCGATGCTCCTGTCATTCGGCAGCTTTGTTCTTTGGGGCGGAGTGTTCTACTTCTTTATGAACAGTAAGATGAAGTCATATTTCTGCAAAGGAATATGGGCGCTCTGCGGAATCTCCATTCTCGATTACATGTTATTCGGAACAAAGCTCGGCATACTGTCATCGACTTTACAGTATGAGAACAAACCTGTTTTCGCGGTTTCCGAATATGTATTGAACGCGGTCGCTGTAATTGCCGTTGCCGCATTATTCTGCTTTATCTATTCAAAGTTCAGGCAGATTGCAAAGTTCGTAATCATCATTGGTATATTGACGATCTTCGGAATCGGTTCGATGAGTTTTGTGGAGATCTGGGGAGCATATTCCTGGTTCCAGCAGTTCATTGCACCCGCATCAGAAACGCCGGTTCTTCCTTTTAGCACAGAAGGCAAGAACGTTGTCGTTGTCATGCTTGACCGATTAACCGGACCTTTCCTCCCTTATATCTTCAATGAAAAACCGGAGCTTAAGGAGAAGTTTGACGGATTTACATACTATCCGAACACAATATCTTATGGTCCATATACATTGTTCGGCGCTCCTGCATTGTACGGCGGATATGAATATACACCAGAGAGAATAAACAGCAGGGATACTGAACTCCTTGTAGATAAACATAACGAAGCCCTTAAGGTAATGCCGGTACTCTTTGACGAAAACGGGTTCGACGTAACGGTATGTGATGCTTCTTTTGCCGGATACAGCTGGATCCCTGATCTGACTGTCTTTGACGCATATCCGGATATCCATAACTATAATACTTCCGGAAGATTTAATTATTTCGAAGATATCGATTCGAGCGAAGAGATTCTCAACGCATCCATCCGGACTGACGAGATCCGCAACCGCAATTTCTTCGTTCACTCGCTGATGAAGGTCTCACCTGTTCTTTTACAGGAAACTATCTACAACAATGGTTCGTATAATTCCTCCTTCTCAGGCAGTGCAGGTGCAGGATTGACCGGTTCTGATGTTTTCCAGACACTGTACAGCCGTACAAGCAGTTACGGCTACCGTTTTGACTTTTTGCAGGAATATTCAGTCCTGAACAATCTGCCAAATATAACAGCTGTTAATGAAAGCTCTGATGATACGTTCCTTATGATGTGCAATGAGACTTCTCACAATGCCTGCTTCCTTCAGGAACCTGATTATGTCCCTTCAGTCTACGTGGATAATTCAGCGTATGACACTGATATGGTCTCACGCTACACTGTTGATGGCGTAACCATGGACATGACACAAATCAAGCAGATCGGCTATTATCATGTAGGTATGGCTACATATCTCAAACTTGGCGAATGGTTCGATTACCTGCGCGAAAACGGGGTCTACGACAATACAAGGATAATCCTTGTAGCTGACCACGGAGAGGGACTGGGTCAATTTGGTCTCACCTGCCGGGACCAGGATATGGAATTCTATTTGCCGATCCTCCTGGTAAAGGATTTCGACGCTCACGGATTTAATGTCTGTGAGGATTTCATGACTAATGGCGATACAGCTGTTATCGCAA
Source organism: Clostridiales bacterium (assembly GCA_017509245.1). Lineage (GTDB taxonomy): Bacteria > Bacillota > Clostridia > Saccharofermentanales > Saccharofermentanaceae > Saccharofermentans. Next base: position 2,248 of record JAFWQC010000004.1, read on the forward strand.
CCGATGGTCTGATCGATGATCCCATTAACCCGTTTACCCAAAATCCTATCAACTCTGATGCCAAGGCCGGAACACAAACGGTTTTCTATTCAGAATACTGGAGCCCGAGTGAGCATGAGGGACATACGACTTTCCTGCCGGGTTCCTGGTATTCATTGGATGGTGATCCTTATGATGCTGAAAACTGGAAATATCTGGGAGACTGGTAATGAATATTCTGTCAGCACTTTACACATTGGTTATATCCCCTCTTGAGCTTCTCTTTGAAGTTATCTTTACCATTGCCAACAGGATTATAGGCAATGAGGGTTTATCGATCATTTTCTTGAGCCTTGCAGTTAACTTCCTCGTGTTGCCTCTCTACAAGAGAGCTGACGAGCTCCAGGCTGAAGAGCGCGACATTCAGGCGAAGATGGCTTACAGGATCAAGCGCACCAAGGAGACCTTCAAAGGCGACGAGCGCTTCATGATGCTCCAGGAATACTACCGCATCAACAACTACAAGCCGATCTATGCTTTAAGAAGTTCTTTCTCTTTGCTCCTTCAGATCCCTTTCTTCATCGCCGCATATAACCTCTTGTCAGGAATGCAGAGTCTTCAGGGAATGCCGTTCGGATTCATCTCTGACTTAGGCAAGGAAGATGCGATGTTCATGATAGGTAGCTTCCCTGTAAACATCCTCCCTATCTTAATGACTTTGATCAATGTGGTATCAGGAATCATCTACACCAAGGGACACCCGCTTAAGGAAAAGATACAGGTCTACGGTCTTGCAGCAGTGTTTCTTGTGCTGCTCTACAGATCACCATCAGGACTCGTTTTCTACTGGCTCTTAAACAACGTATTCTCACTTGTTAAGAACGTATTCTATAAGCTCAAGGACCCGAAGAAGGCTCTGGGCATCGTTCTTGCAATAGGCGGTGCATTGATATTTGTCCTTACCGTCTTCAGGTCTGACCTTGATGCAAGACAGAAGTTCCTGCTTGCAGTATTAAGCGTTCTTCTGGCTATGCCGCTTGCAGCAGGCGCTCTCAAGAAGAAGATCAAAGGGCTTCCCGAAAGGAAATATTCAAAGGATACTTTTGTTTTCTTTGCAGGAGCCGTAATGATGGCATCTTTTACAGGCTTCCTTATCCCTGCTTCAGTGGTAAACACTTCAACACAGGAATTTATTGATGTCCTTTATCCTGCCAATCCGTTCTATTACATCATTAACTCAGTGCTTCTGGCATTCGGAAGTTTTGTTCTCTGGGGCGGCGTTTTCTACTTCTTCATGAACGAGAAGTTCAAGGATATATTCAGCAAAGCGATCTGGGCCATGTGCGGTATCTCATTTGCCGATTACATGCTGTTCGGGAAAAACCTCGGCAACCTGTCATCCACTCTGCAGTATGACACTATGCCGTCCTTTGCAATTACCGATCAGCTTTTCAATACGCTGGTAATCTTTTCCGTTATCATCGTTGCAGTCTACGTTCTTTCAACGCACAAGAAGATCGTAAAGTGCGTTCTTCTCATAGGCATCTTTACGATAGTAACGATCGGAGCAATGCATTCAAGAGGCATACTTCACATTTACGGTCAGTATATGGAAAGCTTCAATCCGTCAGTAGAGATGCCTACCATTCCTTTAAGCAGGAACGGCAAAAATGTTGTCGTCGTTATGCTCGACCGCGCAATGGGTGCACAGCTTCCGTATGTCTTCAATGAGAAGCCTGAGATAAAGGATCAGTTTGACGGTTTCACTTTCTACGAAAACACTATCTCTTACGGCTCCTATACGAATTTCGGTGCACCGGCATTATACGGCGGTTATGACTATACTCCGGAAAGGATCAACGAAAGATCTGAGGAGAGCCTTGCCTCAAAGCAGAACGAAGCATTAAGGGTTATGCCGGTACTCTTCGGCGATAACGGCTATGAAGTAACGATTTTCGATCCCTCATATGCCGGATACAGCTTCATCCCCGATCTGTCCATCTATGACGATCATCCGGAATTCAACTGTTTTATCACAAACGCGAGATTCAGCATTTTCGATGATGACATGAACAGCGGCTCGTCATTGAAGATGCACGAGCGCGCCAATACGATCCGCAACCGGAACTTCTTCTGCTACTCTCTGATGAAGGTGTCTCCGCTTCTCCTGCAGGAGACGATCTATGACGGCGGACTCTATAACGAAGCAATATCCCTGGATTCAAGTGATGAAAGCGTATTGACCGTTTCTTCTCTTGTTCAGACTTTCGATGGTCTTTCAAAGAGCACCGGATACAATAAATTCTTCCTTGAAGCTTATCCTGTGCTTACCAACCTGCCCAATATGACGAGAATAAATGACAGTTCACAAAACACATTCCTTATGATGTCAAACGATACTGTTCATTCACCAAGCCTCCTGCAGGAACCGGATTACGTTCCGGCCATAAGTGTCGATAACACCGCTTACGATGTCGATATGGAAGCACGTTACACCGTAGACGGAGTCACAATGCCCATGGACCAGGAAGACCAGGTAACCTACTATCATTCCTACATGGCTGCGTTCATTCAGTTCGGCAAATGGTTTGACTACCTGCGCGAAAATGGTGTCTACGACAATACGAGGATCATAATAGTTGCCGATCACGGAAGGAACATCAACCAGTTTAATGTAATGTGCAATGACCTGACAATGCAGTATTTCATGCCCATTTTGCTGGTAAAGGACTTTGATGCTGAAGGCTTTACGGTATCTGATGAATTCATGACCAATGGTGATACGCCCGTTCTCGCAACCAATGGTCTGATTGATAATCCGATTAACCCGTTTACCGGGAATCCGATCAACTCCGACCCGAAGAACGGCCCCCAGAAAATATTCTATTCGCAAGATATAAATATTTACATCAACAACGGCAACACATTCATCCCCGGAGAATGGTATTCCGTTGAAGGTGATCCCCACGATCCTGACAACTGGGAGTTTTTGGGAGAATGGTGAGCTTGCTTAAAGAAACAAAAGTAAGAAGGAAAGATAGATGTCGATATTAACAGCGCTTTACACATTTATAATATCCCCCTTGGAGCTTCTTTTCGAAGTCATCTTTACCATTGCCAACAGACTCATAGGCAATGAGGGATTAGCGATAATCTTCTTGAGTCTTGCAGTCAATTTCCTGGTATTGCCTCTCTATAAGAGAGCTGATGAACTCCAGGCTGAGGAACGTGACATCCAGCTCAAGATGGCTCCGATGGTAAAGCACATCAAGTCGACCTTCAAGGGTGACGAGCGCTTCATGATGCTCCAGGAATACTACCGCATCAATAACTACAAGCCGATCTACGCTTTAAGAAGCTCGTTCTCTTTGCTACTCCAGATTCCGTTCTTCATCGCCGCTTATAATCTGTTGTCAGGCATGCAGAGCCTTCAGGGAATGCCGTTCGGATTCATCTCCGATCTTGGCAAGGAAGACGCGATGTTCATGATAGGAAACTTCCCCGTAAACATCCTTCCTATTCTCATGACACTCATAAACATAGTATCGGGAATAATCTACACAAAGGGACATCCTGTTAAAGAAAAGATCCAGGTCTACGGACTTGCGGCAGTATTCCTCGTGCTGCTCTACAGATCACCTTCAGGACTCGTTTTCTACTGGTTATTAAACAACGTATTCTCGCTCGTTAAGAACGTATTCTATAAGCTCAAGGATCCGAAGAAGGTATTGAGTATCGTTCTTGCTATCGCAGGTCTGGCTCTTCTTATCCCTACACTAATAAGGACTGACCTTGATGCAAGACAGAAGTTCCTGCTTGCCACAGGATGCATTCTTCTGGCAGTCCCGCTCATAACGATACTTGTAAAGAAGAACATCAAGACTGCTCCCAAAAAGGCAAAAAAGGAAAAGAAGGACGTCATATTCTTCTTTGCCGGTGCTATCCTGATGGCATTCATCACCGGTCTTCTCATCCCGGCAACCGTAATAGACGCATCGGCCCAGGAATTCATTGATGTCATGAATCCCGTAAACCCCGTTATCTTTATCGTTAATGCAATGCTGCTGTCATTCGGAAGCTTTGTATTGTGGGGAGGCGTGTTCTATTTCTTCATGAGCGACAAGGCCAAAAATGCCTTTAGTGCCGTTTTGTTCATGCTTTGCGGCGTGGCGCTTTTCGATTACATGTTATTCGGAACAAACCTGGGCGTACTGACTTCAACTCTTCAGTATGAGGTAACGCCGTCTTTCGGATTTACAGAATACTTTATGAACGCGATCGGAGCATTGGCACTTGCAGGCATGCTCTATTTCATTAACAAAAAACTTCATACGATCGCGAAAACTCTTTTAATCATCGGAATCCTTGCCGTTGCTTTGTTTGGCGCCCTGGATTCGGCCCTTGTATGGCGCACCTACAGATGGTATGAGAATTCAAGCTCAGCATCCAAGGAGATGCCCAGCATTCCTCTGAGCAGGAACGGAAAGAACGTAATCGTCCTTATGCTCGACCGTGCCATGGGAACACAGGTCCCTTATATCTTTAATGAGAAACCTGAACTCAAGGAACAGTTCGACGGCTTTACCTACTATCCGAACACGATATCCTACGGACCTTATACGAATTTCGGAACACCGGTCATTTACGGCGGTTATGAATATACTCCCGAGAGAATGAATGAGAGATCTGAAGAGAGTCTCGTAAGCAAACAGAATGAAGCTCTGAAGGTCATGCCGGTACTCTTTTACGAGAACGGATATGAGATAACCATATGCGATCCCCCGTATGCAGGATATAGTTGGATACCTGACCTTTCCATCTACGATGACTATCCGGACTTCCACTGCTATAACACCAAAGCAAGGTTCAGCCTTTTCGAGGATGAGATGAACGATGAGACCATCGCAGGCACTTCCGCAAGAGTCTTCGAGATCCGCAGCCGCAACTTTTTCTGCTTCGGACTCATGAAGGTCGCTCCTCTTATCATTCAGGAGACACTTTACGATAACGGTGTATATAACGAAGCCAATACCGCGGCAAACAATACAACCACGAATCTCAGCGCAACTGCACTCGTACAAACCATAGATGGAATCTCAAAGAGCACCGGCTATGAACAGGTCTTTACTGAGTCATATCCCGTTCTGAAAAAACTTCCGGACATAACGGCAGTAAGCGACAGCTCAGAGAACACATTCCTCATGATGTCAAACGATACTACACACTCACCGTGCCTTTTGCAGGAACCCGATTATGTTCCCGCGCTTAACGTTGACAACACTGCTTATGACATTGATATGGTAGACCGTTACACGGTAGACGGCGTAACGATGCAGATGACCAATAAATATCAGGTCACGCACTATCACGTCAACATGGCTGCTTTCCTGCAGCTCGGCAAGTGGTTCGATTACCTGCGCGAGCAGGGCGTCTATGACAACACCAGGATCATACTTGTATCCGATCACGGAAGAGGACTTGAGCAGTTTGATATCACATGTAACGGACAGAACATGGAATACCTGTTACCGCTTTACATGGTTAAGGATTTTGATGCTCACGGATTTACTGTATCAGACGAGTTCATGACGAACGGTGATACTCCCACGATAGCAACTGCCGGTCTCATTGAGAATCCCGAGAATCCGTTTACGCACAATCCCATCAACTCGGATGCCAAGAACGGTCCCCAGACCGTTATCTTCTCGCACATATTCAGCCCGGATGACAACAACGGCAACACGTTCCTCCCCGCTGACTGGTATTCATTAGACGGCGATCCGCATAAGTCTGACAGCTGGACTTATCTGGGAAACCACTAAAGAAAGGAATCTGACATGAGTTTTCTATCGGCTCTATACACGTTGATAATCTCTCCGCTGGAGCTTCTCTTCGAAACCATCTTTATCATTGCCAACAGACTTATCGGCAATGCCGGATTATCGATCATATTTTTGAGCCTTGCAGTCAACTTCCTTGTCCTTCCTCTTTATAAGAGAGCTGATGAGCTTCAGGCGGAAGAGCGTGACATACAGGCCAGGATGGCATACAGGATCAAGCGAACAAAGGAAACCTTCAAGGGCGACGAGCGCTTCATGATGCTCCAGGAATATTACCGCATCAATAACTACAAGCCGATCTATGCTTTAAGAAGCTCATTCTCTTTGCTGCTTCAGATTCCGTTCTTCATCGCTGCATATAACCTTCTGTCAGGCATGCAGAGTCTTCAGGGAATGCCGTTCGGCTTTATATCTGACTTAGGCAAGGAAGACGCGATGTTCATGATTGGAAGCTTCCCCGTAAACATCCTTCCTATCCTCATGACATTGATCAACGTAGTTTCCGGAATCATTTATACCAAGGGACACCCCTTGAAGGAAAAGATACAGGTCTACGGACTTGCTGCAGTATTCCTAGTACTGCTCTACAGATCACCTTCAGGTCTCGTCTTCTACTGGCTCTTAAACAACGTATTCTCGCTCGTTAAGAATGTATTCTATAAGCTCAAGGATCCTAAGAAAGTACTGAGCATTGTTCTGGCTGTCGCAGGTCTGGCTCTTCTTATCCCGACACTTATTAAGTCTGACCTTGATGCACGACAGAAGTTCCTTCTTGCTGCAGGATGCATCCTTCTTGCACTTCCTCTCATGTCAGGACTGCTTAAAGGAAAGCTCAAGGCTAATGACAAACCCTCAGTCAAGAACAGGGGCGTATTCATAGCAGGCGCAATATTATTGGCACTGTTAACCGGATTCTTTATCCCGACTACGGTTATCAATGCTTCCCCACTTGAATTCATTGACGCAACAAATCCAAGCAATCCTGCTGTCTATATTCTGAACTCGGTATTGCTTTCATTTGGGAGCTTTGTATTGTGGGGCGGTGTCTTCTACTTCTTCGTCAGCGATAAGATGAAGTCATTATTCAGTCAGATGATATGGATCATTTGCGGTGTATCCGTAATAGACTATATGCTTTTCGGAACCAAACTCGGCATCCTCTCATCAACACTGCAGTTTGAGAACACACCCGTTTTCACGGCCTCCGATTACCTTATCAATATTCTGGCGGTTTCCGCGGTTGCGGCACTCTTCCGGTTTATCTACAAAAAAGTCCAGTCAATTGCAAAGCCGGTACTCCTTATCGGTATCTTGACGGTAATAGGCATCGGAGCGATAAGCCTTGCGGAGATCCTTGGAACATTCACCTGGTATAACGTATTCACTGAGCCTTCGATTGAGATGCCGGAGATACGTTTAAGTCAAAACGGTCAGAATGTAATCGTGCTGATGCTCGACAGGGCAAGCGCATCACAGCTTCCCTACGCAATTAATGAGCGTCCCGAACTCAAGGAGCAGTTTGACGGCTTTACATATTATCCGAACACTATCTCTTACGGAGCATTTACAAATATCGGAACACCGCCTTTGTTCGGCGGCTATGAATATACACCTGAGAGAATGAATGAAAGATCCGAAGAGAGTCTTGCCGACAAGCATAATGAAGCTCTGAAGGTCATGCCTGAGATCTTCGGCAATAACGGATATGAAGTAACGATCTGCGATCCTCCGTATGCCGGTTATTCATGGGTTCCCGACCTGTCGATCTACGACGAACATCCTGAATTCAACTGCTACAGGACCAACGGCAGATTCAGTCTTTTCGAAAATGGGGATAACAGTGCGTCTTCATTGGAAATGGCCAAGCGTACCGACGAGATACGCAATCGTAACTTCTTCTGTTATTCGCTTATGAAAGTCTCGCCCGTTCTTATCCAGGAAACACTTTATGACGGCGGTCTGTACAATAAATCCAGTTTCAGAAGCAGCAGCGACACCGTATTGATCCCGTCGGTCGTACAGCACATGGACGGACTTTCAAAGAGCACGGGATATGACCGCAGCTTCATTGAGGCATTCCCTGTTCTTATGAACCTGCCTATCATCACAACGGTAAGTGACAGTGATCAGAATACTTTTCTCATGATGGTAAATGATACGACGCACTCGCCCATGCTCCTCCAGGAGCCCGATTACCTGCCTTCGCTTGAAGTTGACAACACAGCTTATGATGTCGATATGGTATCGCGTTATACGGTAAACGGTGTGACGATGCCCATGGAAAACGAGGCGCAGGTCACATCTTACCACGCATACATCGCATCACTGATCCAGCTCGGTAAATGGTTTGACTACCTGCGCGAAAATGGTGTCTACGACAATACAAGGATCATTATCGTTGCCGATCACGGAAGAGATCTGTTCCAGTTCGGCGACATATGCAACGGTGAAGACATGGAATTCTTCACGCCTCTTCTTATGGTAAAAGACTTTGATGCCACGGGCTTTACAATATCGGACGAGTTCATGACCAACGGCGATGTGCCTTCTCTTGCAACTTCAGGCATTATCGAGAATCCGGAAAATCCTTTTACACACAATCCCATTGATTCAAGTTTAAAGGAAGGACCTCAGACCGTTCTGCTCTCGTACGAATGGGATGTTGCAACCAATAACGGCAACACTTATCTGCCGGGCTCGTGGTACAGAGTGGATGGTAATCCGCACGATCCGGCCAGCTGGGAATACCTGGGGGACTGGTAACCTGAGTGGGGTTCTCCCATAAGCCAACCAAGTTGAAGCACAAAATCTATGGATATATAATAAAAAATTGTTTGAGGAGTTAGCTATTATGGAATTTTTAAAGGTCTTATACATCGATCCCGGCACGGGTGGAATGCTCTTTACTGTATTGTTCGGCCTCTTTGGTGTGGTCGTTTTCGCATTCCGCGCGCTTATGATGAAGCTCAAATTCTCCGTAGGCAGCGACAAGAGTGCCAAGATCAAGGGTAAGAAACTCCCAATCGTTATTTTCGCTGAGAGCAAGAGATACTGGAACACCTTTGAACCGGTTCTCGAAGAGTTCGAGAAGCGCGGTCAGGATGTTGTCTACATGACATGCTACCAGGATGATCCGGTTTTTAAAAAAAGCTATAAACACATTTCCGCCGAGTACATCGGTGAGGGCAACAAGGCATACTCCAAGCTCAATCTCCTCAATGCTTATGTTGTTCTGTCTTCCACCCCCAGCCTTGACGTATTCCAGTGGAAGCGTTCCAAGAACGTTGACTACTATATTCACATTCCGCACATGGCAAGTGACATCGTACTGTACCGCATGTACAGCACTGATCATTTTGATGCTGTCATGCTTCCCGGAAAGTATCAGGAAAAGCCTTTAAGACAGCTTGAGGAACTCAGAAACAACGGTCCCAAGGAGCTCGTTTTGTGCGGCATTCCCTACATGGATGAGATGAAGAAACGCCTTGAAAATTCCGGCGAGGTTCCGGCACACGAGAGAACAGTGCTGGTTGCTCCTACATGGGGTGAGAACGGCCTCCTCTCCAGATTCGGCGAGAAGCTGATCGATGCCCTGATGACAACAGGTTATAAGGTCATCGTAAGACCCCACCCCCAGTCGTTCACATCCGAGAAGGAAATGCTCGACAAGCTTATGACCAAATACTCTGATCCTTCCAAGGTTGAATGGAACAGGGATAATGACAACTTTGAGGTCTTAAGGATGTCCGACATCCTCATCTCCGACTTCTCCGGTGTAATTTTCGATTTCACACTGGTATTCAACAAACCGCTCATCTATACGAATGTTGATTTTGACATAAGACCTTTTGACGCTGACTGGATCGACGAGACACCGTGGACCTTAAGGATCCTTCCCGATCTCGGCATCGAACTCGGCGAAGACAATGTCGGCAACATTAAAGAACTCATCGACAAATGCATCGACGATCCTTCATTTACCGAAGGCCGCGAAAAGGCCCGCGATGAGGCTTGGGGCTATATCGGCGAAGGTGCTAAGAGATCAGCCGACTTCGTTATCGAAAAATATAACGAGGTAGTCGCAAAGAAAGCCGAGGAAGAGCGCAAAGCCAAAACTCCGGCTAAGACTAACAGCAAGAAAAAGACTAAGAAGATCAAAGTTGCGCAAAAAGGAGCTTGATAGTTTTGTCGATCCTTTCAGCACTTTACACTTTGATAATCTCGCCTCTTGAACTTCTTTTTGAAGTTATATTTACCATTGCCAACAGGATTATAGGCAACGAGGGATTATCCATTATCTTCTTAAGTCTCGCAGTCAACTTCCTGGTCCTCCCTCTCTACAAGAGAGCTGATGAGCTCCAGGCTGAAGAGCGCGACATTCAGGCGAAGATGGCTTACAGGATCAAGCGCACCAAGGAGACCTTCAAAGGCGACGAGCGCTTCATGATGCTCCGGGAATACTACCGCATCAATAACTACAAGCCGATCTATGCTTTAAGAAGTACTTTCTCCCTGCTCCTTCAGATCCCATTCTTCATCGCTGCATATAACCTCTTGTCAGGCATGCAGAGCCTTCAGGGTATGCCGTTCGGCTTTATAAGCGATCTCGGTAAGGAAGACGCAATGTTGATGATAGGAAGCTTTCCTGTTAACATCCTTCCTATCCTCATGACATTGATAAACGTTGTTTCCGGAATTATCTACACAAAGGGACACCCGCTTAAGGAAAAGATACAGGTCTACGGACTTGCAGCAGTATTCCTTGTGCTGCTCTACAGATCACCATCAGGACTCGTTTTCTACTGGCTCTTAAACAACGTATTCTCGCTCGTTAAGAACGTATTCTATAAACTTAAGGATCCGAAGAAGGCTCTGAGCATCGTTCTTGCCATTGCCGGATTAGTCCTTCTCATCCCGACTCTTATAAGAACTGATATTGATGCAAGACAAAGATTTCTGCTCGCTTCAGGATGCATCCTTCTGGCGCTGCCTCTCCTGACAGGACTTATTAAGAACAAACTGAAAAACAGACCCCAAAAAGACAAACCTGCTAAATCAAAGGACCCGGTTACATTCTTTACCGGTGCTTTCATGATGGCATTGATCACGGGACTTCTTATTCCCGCGACGGTAATCGATGCTTCAGCACAGGAATTCATCGATGTTATGGAGCCCATAGATCCTGTCCTTTTTATCGTAAACGCTTTGCTCCTGGCGGTCGGAAGTTTTGTATTGTGGGGCGGTGTCTTCTACTTCTTTATGAGCGATAAGATCAAATCCGTCTTCAGTGTGGGCGTCTGGATGCTCTGCGGCGTTTTCCTGATAGATTACATGCTGTTCGGAACCAATCTCGGCACACTGTCATCAACGCTTCAATACGAGATAACGCCATCCTTCAAATTGACGGATTATCTGCTCAATATTCTGGCCGTAGTTGTGTGTGCCGGTTTCCTTTACCTTGTTTACGCCAAGCTCCAGAATATCGCCAGGATAATTCTTGTGGTCGGAATAATCACCGTCATGTTCTTCGGAACCTGGGATGCGGTTATCATACAGAAAACATACAACTGGTTTACTGAATATAACACGCCTTCGACTGAGATGCCGAGCATTCCGTTAAGCAGAAACGGCAAGAATGTCATTGTTCTTATGCTGGACCGTGCAATGGGTCCGTTTGTTCCCTACCTGCTCAATGAAAAACCTGAGCTTGAAGAACAGTTCGATGGTTTTACATACTATCCGAACACGATATCATACGGTACACGAACGATTTTTGCCACTCCCGTTCTTTATGGCGGTTATGAATACACGCCGGAAAGAATGAACGCAAGGTCTACGGAGAAGCTTTCAAGCAAAAACGATGAGGCCTTAAAGGTCATGCCTGACATCTTCGGCAAAAACGGATATGAAGTAACGATCTGCGATCCTCCGTATGCCGGATATGGCTGGATACCGGATCTGTCTATCTATGACGACTATCCGGATTTTCACTGCTATATCACAAGAGCCAGATTCAACTTTTTCGAGGACAATGACGAAAGCAGCACTTCGGTAAAGACCGCTGAACGTCTGAAAGAGATCCGCTACCGCAATTTCTTCTGCTTCTCGCTGATGAAGGTAGCTCCGCTTGTGATCCAGGAAACTCTCTACGACAACGGGTTATATAACGAAGCTAACACTGCGGCAGATAACGTCAACACAAATCTCAGCGCTACTTCCCTCGTTCATTACATAGATCCCGATCTTACCAAAAGCACCGGTTATGAACTGGTCTTTCTCGAGTCCTATACCGTCCTTCAGAAGCTTCCGGATATCACAGTGGTAAGTGACAGTTCCGAGAACACATTCATGATGATGTGCAACGACACGACACACTCCCCGTGTCTTTTGCAGGAACCGGATTATGTCCCGGCCATAAATGTCGACAATACCGAATACGATGTCAACATGGTTGAGCGCTATACAGTCAATGGTGTAACTCTGCCCATGTACGATGTGCAGCAGGTGATCCATTATCATGCCAACATGGCCACTTACCTTAAGCTTGGAGAATGGTTCGATTACCTTCGTGAGCAGGGTGTCTATGACAATACAAGGATCATCCTTGTAGGTGACCACGGAAAAGGTCTGGCACAATATGATCTCTACTGCAACGGTGTGGACATGGAATATTATCTGCCGCTGCTTATGGTCAAGGATTTTGACGCTCACGGATTTACCGTATCAGACGAGTTCATGACTATAGGTGATACGCCTGTTCTCGCAACCAATGGTCTGATTGATAATCCGATTAACCCGTTTACCAGGAATCCGATCAACTCCGATCTGAAGAACGGACCTCAAACTGTCTTCTATTGCGACATATACAGTCCGGATGAAAACACCGGAAATGCCTATCATGAGGGCATGTGGTTTTCTTTTGAGGGTGATCCTTACAAGTCCGACAGCTGGACATATCTTGGAACCCACTAGGAGATGAACTGTCTCTCATGATTTTTCTGTCAGCGTTATACACATTGGTAATATCTCCCTTGGAGCTTCTTTTCGAAGTCATCTTTACCATTGCCAACAGACTCATAGGCAATGAGGGATTAGCGATAATCTTCTTGAGTCTTGCAGTCAATTTCCTGGTACTGCCTCTCTACAAGAGAGCAGATGAACTCCAGGCGGAGGAACGTGACATCCAGCTCAAGATGGCTCCGATGGTAAAGCACATCAAGTCGACCTTCAAGGGTGATGAGCGCTTCATGATGCTCCAGGAATACTACCGCATCAATAACTACAAGCCGATCTACGCTTTAAGAAGCTCGTTCTCTTTGCTCCTGCAGATCCCGTTCTTTATCGCGGCTTATAATCTTCTTTCCGGTATGCAGAGCCTTCAGGGCATGCAGTTCGGTCCTATAGCTGATCTCGGCAAAGAAGACGCGATGTTCATGATAGGAAGTTTCCCCGTAAACATCCTTCCCATCCTCATGACTTTGATAAACGTTGTCTCCGGAATCATCTACACGAAGGGTCATCCTGTTAAGGAGAAGGTTCAGGTCTACGGACTTGCGGCAGTATTCCTCGTACTGCTCTACAGATCACCTTCAGGACTCGTTTTCTACTGGTTATTAAACAACGTATTCTCGCTCGTTAAGAATGTATTCTATAAGCTCAAGGATCCTAAGAAGGTATTGAGTATCGTTCTTGCCATCGCAGGATTGGTCCTTCTTATTCCTACGCTTATCAGGACTGACCTTGATGCAAGACAGAAGTTCCTTCTTGCTGCAGGATGCATTTTACTTGCGCTTCCTCTCGTAACCGGACTTCTTAAAGGAAAGATCAGGACAAATACAAAAGAAGAGGTCGTGGACAGGGGCGGATTTATAGCAGGCGCTGTACTTATGGCTTTGATCACCGGTCTTCTTATACCGGCTTCTGTCATCAATGCTTCCGCAACGGAATTCATAGATGTTACCAGCACATATAATCCTGCTCTTTATATCCTGAACTCGTTATTAATGTCATCCGGTTGTTTTGTTCTTTGGGGCAGCGTCTTCTATTTTTTATGAACGGCGAAGCAAGATCCAGATTCTCCGAAGCGGTATGGATAATGTGCGGAGTATCGGTTTTCGATTACATGCTGTTCGGAACAAAGCTCGGCATCATCTCATCAACTTTGCAGTATGAGAAGACCCCTGTCTTCAAGTTTTCCGAATACCTGATAAACACATTTGCGGTAGTTGCCGCAGCCATTGTTTTGCACTTCATATACAGGCATTTTCAGAATATATCGAAAACGATCCTTATCATAGGCATAATTACCGTCGTCGGTATCGGCGGAATAAGTCTTGCAGAAGTATTGGGATCATTTGCGTGGTATAACAACTTTTCGAGACCTTCAAAAGAGATGCCGGAAATACCGTTAAGCAGGGACGGAAAGAATGTGATCGTCCTGATGCTCGACCGCGGACTTGGTCTTCAGGTGCCCTATATCTTTAATGAGAAGCCTGAACTTAAGGAGCAGTATGACGGCTTCACTTATTACCGTAATACGATCTCTTACGGTCCCTATACGATTTTCGGCTCTCCGGCTTTGTACGGCGGTTATGAATATACTCCGGAGGGTATGAATTCTCGCCCGGACGACAGTCTTGAAAGCAAGCAGAATGAGGCATTGAAAGTTATGCCTGTGATCTTTGGGAAGAACGGCTATGAAGTTACCATCTGCGATCCGTCATATGCAGGATACAGTTATGTCCCGGATCTGTCGATCTTTGACGATCATCCGGAATTCCATTGCTATAACACCATTGGCAGATTTAATTATTTCGAGGACGCGGGCCTCAGTTCATCTGACACATCAGCCAGGATAAGAGATATCCGCAACCGCAATTTCTTCTGCTTCTCGATAATGAAGATATCGCCTGTTTTACTGCAGGAGACACTCTACAACGGCGGCCTATATAACGAATCAATATCTTCTGCAGGAAACACGGAAGGTGTGATAACGGCTGATGCGCTCGTTCAGCAATGGTACAGCACATCGGTCAGCAGCGGCTATAACCATACATTCCTCGAATCCTACGCCGTCCTAATGAACCTTCCGAAGATCACAAGTGTTACTGACACAAGTGAGAATACATTCCTTATGATGTGCAATGAGACACCTCATTCCTTCACGATACTGCAGGAACCTGATTATGTTCCGGCAATGCATGTCGACAACACGGCATATGATGTCGATATGGAAGCACGCTATACCTTAGACAACGTCACCATGCAGATGACGACTGAAGACCAGATAACTCACTATCACGTAAATATAGCCACATTCCTCCAGCTTGGAAAGTGGTTCGATTACCTGCGTGAACAGGGCGTCTACGACAACACCAGGATCATACTCGTATCCGACCACGGAAAGGATCTCGGTCAGTTCGGCATCAACTGCAACGATCAGGATATGGAGATCTTCTTCCCTCTGCTTATGGTAAAAGACTTCGGGGCAACTGGATTTACTGTTTCTGATGAATTCATGACCAACGGTGATACGCCGTCGATAGCAACCGCCGGTATCATCGAGAACCCCGAAAACCCATTTACTCAGAATCCCATTAATGAGGATGCGAAAAACGGACCACAGACTGTTTTCTATTCAGATATTCTTCATATCGAAGACAATAACGGCAATACGTTCTTTCCGGGCTCCTGGTATTCGTTGGATGGTGACCCTCATGATCCTGAAAACTGGAAATATCTGGGAGACTGGTAATGAATACTCTGTCAGCATTATACACATTAGTAATATCACCTCTTGAGCTTCTCTTTGAAACCATCTTCACCATTGCCAACAGGATAATAGGCAATGAGGGTTTATCTATTATTTTCTTGAGCCTTGCAGTCAACTTCCTTGTCCTTCCTCTTTACAAGAGAGCTGATGAGCTTCAGGCGGAAGAGCGTGACATACAGGCCAGGATGGCATACAGGATCAAGCGTACAAAGGAGACCTTCAAGGGTGACGAGCGCTTCATGATGCTCCAGGAATACTACCGCATCAATAACTACAAGCCCATCTATGCTTTAAGAAGCTCGTTCTCTTTGCTCCTTCAGATCCCGTTCTTCATCGCTGCATATAACCTTCTGTCAGGCATGCAGAGTCTTCAGGGAATGCCGTTCGGCTTCATAAGCGATCTCGGCAAGGAAGACGCAATGTTCATGATAGGAAGCTTCCCCGTTAACATCCTCCCTATCCTCATGACATTGATCAATGTCGTTTCCGGAATCATTTACACAAAGGGACACCCCTTGAAGGAAAAGATACAGGTCTACGGACTTGCTGCAGTATTCCTTGTACTGCTCTACAGATCACCTTCAGGACTTGTCTTCTACTGGCTCTTAAACAACGTATTCTCGCTCGTTAAGAACGTATTCTATAAGCTCAAGGATCCGAAGAAAGCTCTGGGCATTGTTCTCGCAATTGCAGGTGTCATTATCCCTGTTATTGCTCTTACAAGAGAGGACTACACACCGAAGCGCAAGCTGTTCCTTGCTTTATTCGGCTTATTACTCGTTATTCCTCTCGCAGTAAATCTTATAAAGAATAAGATCAAAAAACGCCCTGCGGGGCCGGTTACGGAAGACAGGGGAACATTTGCCGCAGGAGTCATCCTGATGGCGGTAATTACGGGAATACTTATACCTGCAGCCGTTATCAACGATTCTACAGTGGAGTTCATTAATCCGGTCAATCCTCATAATCCTGCTGATTATATAATCAATTCGGCACTGCTCGCCTTCGGAAGCTGGGTCTTATGGGTCAGCGTATTCTATTATTTCATGAGCGTCAGAGCCAAAGCATTATTCAGCAAAGTGATCTGCGCCATCTGCGGAACGGCGGTCATCAACTATCTGCTCTTCGGAACCCGCTTAGGCGTCATGTCCTCAACACTGCATTACGAGGTCTTGCCCGAATATCCGGTTCCTGCATATCTGTTAAACACAGCTGTCGTATTTGCAGTTGCTCTGATACTTATCCTTTTACATTCCAGATTCCCAAAGATAACAAGAACGCTTCTCACCGCGGGCATCCTTGCAGCCGCCGGGATCGGCATGTTAAATATCTCTGGCATATGCAAGACATATTCCTGGTATCTTTCCAACAATGCAGCCTCTGAAGAGATGCCTGAGATCCCCTTAAGCAAGGATGGTAAGAATGTTGTTGTCCTTATGCTGGACCGTGCGATGGGAACCCAGGTGCCCTATATATTCAATGAGAAGCCTGAACTCAAGGAACAGTTCGACGGCTTTACCTATTACAAGAACACAATATCCTTCGGCCAGTGCACAAACATTGCATCTCCTGCTATCTGGGGAGGCTACGAGTACACGCCCGAGAGGATTAATGCCCGAGATAGCGAAAGCCTTGAGAGCAAGCACAATGAGTCCTTAAAGGTCATGCCTGTCATCTTCGGCGATAAAGGCTATGAAGTCACGATTTTCGATCCCCCGTTCGCAGGCTACAGCTACGTTCCGGATCTGTCGATCTACGATGACCACCCTGAATTCAACTGCAGCAATCTGAGCGGAAGATTTAACTACTTCGAGAACAGCGATGACAGTGACCTTGCGCCTCTGATCGCGTTAAGGACCGATGAGATCCGTAACCGCAATTTCTTCTGCTACTCACTCATGAAGGTCTCTCCCCTGCTGATCCAGGGCACACTATACAACGGAGGAAAGTATAACGAAGCACTGTACACCGGTACTGATAAGAACAGCACGCATAAAGTCTCGCTTGAACAGCAGATGTCCGGCCTGTCAACAGGCACCGGTTTCAGCAATGTCTTCCTCGACTCTTATGCCGTGCTTGATAATCTTCCTGAACTTACGGCAGTCAGTGACAGTGATAAGAATACTTTCCTGCTGATGGCCAACGACACGACACATTCACCGTGCCTTTTGCAGGAACCTGATTATGTGCCTGCCCTGATAATCGACAACACTGAATACGATAAGGACATGATCTCCAAATACACGGTAGACGGTGTGACGATGAAGATGACAGAGGAAAGCCAGATCACCCAGTATCACGTTGATATGGCCGCTTTCCTCAAACTCGGCGAATGGTTTGACTACCTGCGCGAAAATGATGTCTACGACAATACAAGGATCATCATCGTATCCGACCACGGAAAGAACCTCGGCCAGTTCGGCTACGACCTTAACGGCGCAGACCTCGAGAATTTCATGCCGACCTTAATGGTAAAGGACTTTGATGCTCACGGATATACCGTATCGGATGAGTTCATGACCAACGGCGACACGCCTGTCCTTGCCACTTCCGGTCTCATCGAAAACCCGGTTAACCCCTTTACAAAGAATCCCATAAATTCAGATCTCAAGAACGGTCCTCAGACTGTCTTTTATACCAACCGCTGGCAGGTGGACGAGAATAACGGCAATAAATTCTTCCCCGGCATATGGTATACGGTCGAAGGCGATCCGCACGACCCTGACAACTGGGAAAGACTTGGCGTCTACTGATCTATGTCCTGACCGGCGGTTCGAAATCAGATTGAAACCGCTGTAATCATTAAATAATATTTACTTCTTTTCAGGGGTGTATACTTTAAGGTGAGCATTCATGGACATATGAATGCCCGCACGCCTTTTATTTACAGGGCAATGAGGGGGTACTGAAGTATGCGCATTATCGAAACAGACAATGCCCGTTTAAAAAGGACAATTGGTGTCTTTGCTGCGCTCTTATGCGTTTTCCTGATCCCCATGGTCAGTCTTGCAGCAGGCCCCGATACGTCCGGCGGCTCAAGATTCGTGACGGATCTGGCATTTTATGCGGGCGCTTTCTCTACTGCAGTCACAGCTTCCGTCAACCCTTCCGCCACCATGGCAGTCCTGGCCATTTTAGGCTCCATCGAGAATGCCGCAATATACTCACCTGATTCTGCTGCACTTAATAATGTCGCGGATTTCCTTAACGGTGTCCCCATCATCAGGGAGGTGGGCAAGCTCCCCATCGCCAACCCATACGCAGCAGTATTCCTTACCCTTGTTGCAGCAGCACTCATCGTCGTTCACTCATTTGCAGAATCCAAGATGGTATCTGAGGAGACGATCGACAAGCTCGACAAACTTATCGGTTATATATGCACCGTCTCAATATCACTCCTGCCGTTCATTACTACGGAAGCTCTTGAAGCAGACCCTCCGGGAGCAAAAGGCGGTGTCGTGATCTTCAAAGCTGCAGGCGCATTCAGCAGGTCAGCTGCTCCTGGTCTTGGCACATATCTTCTCGCAGGTGTCACGGTCATCGCCATAACCATCTTCTATAACTGTATTTATTCGTGCGTCAACGACTGGGAACTTATCGTTGCCGCGATCCCCGTAAAGGGAACAAGCCTTATCTGGCAGATCATAAAGGCCGTTCTTCATACAGTCCTTCTCGTACTCCAGATTTTCGCGCCCGTGGTAAGCTTCATAGTCAGCATACATCTTGCGGTGGCAGGCCTTATCCTGTTCCGGATCTTATCGAGGATCTCTCAGTACTACAAAGACGTCTATGTTTACACGGTGCTCCGCAGGATATTCAAGCGCAACGATCCCGTTCCGAAGATCGAGAAGCACGTCCCGCGCAGACTTAAGAAACTCTATCCTTCAATGGAGATCGCGATGTCAGTCTACACATTCCACGGCGTTGCGCGTCTTGCAAAGCGCTCAAGGGTCTGGCTCATCAAGGAAGGTGACAGGACAGATCTCGTATATAAAAGACTCATCAGAAAGCCCTACATAATTTCGTGGAGCGCCCTTCTCGAAAATCATGAGGGCAAGACAGTATATCTTGAGAACTGTGCGAGATTCATAAAGATCCGCACTGAAGATCTTAAACTCGAGCTCGTCATGTCCTCACGTTATAAGCCTGAGATACCGATGCTGACAGAACTCCTTGGCCTCAAGGACTTTGAACCCGTCAAGCAGGAGATAAAGGAAAACAAAAAGCTCAAGCGCAAATTGCGCAGAAAGAAGAACGCAGCGGAATCCATATAAGAATGTAAAGGGATAATGTTCATATGAAGCACACATTCGAGAAGATCAAGATCGACCGGGAAAAGAAAGCGCGAGAGAAACGGAAGAACCGCGCATGGAAGGCATTTGCAGGAATATTTCTCCTTGCCCAGGGCATATCTTCAGGCTACGCCTTCTACAGAGCATACACGCTGGGAATGCTTCCGGGCAAACTCCTTTTTATGTTCGGAGGCTTGCTCCTTGTGCTCTTCTTCCTCAACTACCTTCTCTTCTTTGCAGGCGTCAAGGCAAACGGCGCAAGGGCATTCCGCCGCTCCATAGCGGTTATCCTGGCATTAGCCATCGGCGCAGGATGCTTTTATGCGGGAAACTTCATGAGGGATATCAATTCCACGGTAGATGAGATAACGGTTACGGACAAGGAAACCGTAGCCGCAACCATGAATGTCTATGTCGTGACCAGGGACAGGGCCGTGAGCCTTTCAGACTGCAAAAACTATTCTTTCGGCGTGGTCGGAGGAAATGACGGCGCCGCCTCTTTCGCGGCAATAACAAAGATAAAGACCGAGCTCGGCTCTGAGCTCAGTGACAAATCTTACGAATCCATATCCGGACTTGCCGAAGCACTTTACAAGGGCGAGATCGGCGCGGCTGTCATCGACACTAATTATGTTGAGATACTCAAAGAGACTGAGAAGTTTGCTGATTTCGATGACAAGGCAAAATTCATCGCGGCAGTCAATATTACACCTGAAGAATTAAGCGCTGCAGAAGCATCACATTCCTACCAAAAGGGACCTGTTGACAAGCCCGTTGAGATAGCGCCTGCCACCGGCAAGGTAAACAACGTTGATATCGAACCTTTCATCGTTTATATCAGCGGTTCAGATACGAGAGACAAGATGTTCAAGGTCTCCAGAAGCGACGTAAATATCCTCATGGTCGTAAATCCCCAGACCAAGCAGATTCTCCTGCTCAACACCCCGCGTGACTATTACATTCCTAACCCGAGATCGAGCTACGGCACCAAGGATAAGCTGACTCATCTCGGCATCTACGGAGTCGACTGTTCGATCACGGGTCTTGAGAATCTGTATGGCGTAGACATCAACTACTATGTCCAGATTAACTTCACAGGTACAGAGACTCTTATCGACGACATAGGCGGCGTTTCCATCAACAACCCGCAGAGCTTCAGTGCAAGAGGATATAACTTCCCTGCCGGAGATATCACTCTTAACGGACCACAGGCAGTCGTCTATGCCCGTGAGCGCTATGCATTCACGACCGGCGACAATATGCGCGGCCAGAACCAGATGCGCCTCATTACTGCAATAATCAAGAAACTCACATCACCTTCAGCTGAATACATCATCAAGTACAAGGCTATCCTGACAGATCTTCAGGGCTTCATAGTAACCAACATGGAATCAGATGAGATCGACGCACTCGTCAAGATGCAGCTGAACGACCTCGCTTCATGGAACGTCAAATCCTATGCAGTAACAGGCACCGGCGGCTCTGACATCACCTATTCGATGCCCGGCCAGAATCTCTATGTAACATATCCTGACCAGGACTCCGTAAACAGAGGTGCCGCTCTGGTGAACAAAGTCCTCACAGGCGGAACACTGACTGATGAGGACGTGGGCTGAGGGGAAGGTTGCGGCATACAGGATACAAGGTTTTCAAATGCGGCCCGGTTTTGGCTGGCACTACGGCTTGGGCTTATTTCTCCGGCGGCAGTATGTTTTTCTCGTAATAATGCTTGATGATCGACCTTCTTGTAACGATCCCTATGAACATTCCCCTGTCATCCGTGATCGGTACGAAGTTTGAATCCATGGTCTTGGTGATCAGTTCCTCAACAGACTGTGTTATCAGAACCGGCCTGTACTTATATTTGTTGAGATTTACATCTGACAGCTTGAACTGCTTTAAGCTCTCGATTGCCATTGTGTGGGGCTCTCCGCCCTCACCCTTTACGATGAACCACAGAAGATCACCTTCGCTTACCGTTCCGACATAGTGTCCTTCCCTGTCGATGACAGGAACTGCCGCATAAGAGGTGCTGTGCATCTTCTCCAATGCCTGATCAACCGTAATGTCGTTATAAAGATATGTGATCTCCTGCTTGGGTCTGGTGAAAAAAGCTATATTCATTAAGCGCCGCCTAAATCCTTATCAATTCTTACCTGGAAAGGTGTAGCGGTAAGACCGTTCTGCGCGTGCAGTGGAGTCGGCCCGTATGAGAAGAATGCATATCTTACCTTGGAAGGGAATTCAACCAGCGGGCATGAGAGCAGGACGGTCTTTCCGTCGAAGTCCACCGAAGCCTCAGCCGGATAGAATGTTCCGTCATCACCTGCAAGTTCAAAGCCCGAATCATCCGGTCCGAAGCCTGTTGTAAGGTTGAGGAGGAGGTAATCTCCGCCAAATGTGATCTCAACGCCTTCGCCTCTTCTTGCGTCAATTATGAAAGGCGATACGGCGTCGACCTTTTCAAATCCGTAAACGAACTTCTCTGCAAGGAGCGCAAGCCTGTCGCCCGGAGTCTTCTTGTCTGACGGGAACAGGTTATTGAACTCGCCGCAGTCGACGATGACAGCCATGTAGACATTGGGCATGTCGATCGCCACGATCTGCTGCTGCTCGCGGAGGAGCGGCCAGGACATATCGTCGTAGTTCATGTATTTACGGTCTTTTGAAATATACATAGGAAGCTGGCAGAAGATGAACGGCAGCTGGTCGTCGAAGAAGACGTCGCGCCATTCTTTTATCATGGTCTCGAAAACATGGCCATACTCTGACTGATGTCCGTCAGTATCCGCCTCACCCTGGTAGAATATAACGCCTCTTAAAGTATAGGGCGCGATCCTTAAGATCATGCACTCAAAAGCAGCTCCGGGATGCCTTGAAGACCTGTGTCCGACCGGCGCCGGCCACGGTGCGGGACCGAACTTGAGATCAGCCTCCGGATATGTCATCCAGGGGTTCTCAGCAAGGGCCTCATTGAGGATCTCGTTATATTTTGCATATCTTTCATTGAACTCGGCATCAGCCTTGTCGAATTCCTCCGGTGTGAGCTCAGAAGCCGCATCGTCGAAATCCTTGATATACTGCGTGCCTTCCTTCGTTGTAAGAAGGGATTCAACGCTCTGCCAGTTATCTATCGTGGCTCTTGTGGCGCAGCACTGAATGATACCGATCTTGGCATCAAGCCTGGCCTCGAGTTCTCTTGCGAAATAGAAAGCAACAGCGCTCATCTGCCCTGCTGTCTCACTGTTGACCTCAGTCCACTGGGCAGCATCTTCGGCTCTTGCCTGATCTTCATTTAAATGACCGAATGCAGGCACCTTATAGTACCTGATCTCAGTCTGACCTATCTTTGGAATGATAAACTTGGCAAATTCGGACCTGACGAGAGGATAATCCATGTTGCCGCCGCCTGCAGCAAGCCAGACCTCACCGGCATACGCGTCTCTGATGATCAGGGATTCAACTTCGTCTTCCGAGACCTTGATCTCATAAGGTCCGCCCGGTTCATCCACGGGCTCAAGGCATACAAGGAAGCTTCCATCCTGCTCGGTACCGCATGTACCGGAGGAGATCTCCTCCCCATCCTTGCAAAGCGTACACCTGATAACGCAGGTCTTATCGGAATAACCGAACACACGGAGTTCGGCGCCCCACTGGAAGACCATTTTATCTTTAAATATGCCGTTAAGTTTAATTGCCATACCTTTTTATTATATCAAATGTCTGAGCAACTTGCTTGCAAGGGCTGCGAATAATTTGAATATGTCGAGCGAAGCGACGACATATCAAATGTCTGAGTAACTTGCTTGCAAGGGTTGCGAATAATTTGAATATGTCGAGCGAAGCGACGACATATCAAATGTCTGAGTAACTTGCTTGCAAGGGTTTCCTGATATTACAATAAACGAAATATATTAGGCACAAAACAACAAGCCCTAAACATCTGATGAATAATTTTTAAAGAACTTATTAGCCGAACATTTTCGAGCAGAAAACCAGCGCCTGTGCAGCATCTCCGTTGATGGTGATGCTTCCCTGGGCCGTTGCCACAACGAAATCCTTCTGTCCGCTTAAGACAGCTGCGAATGTCTCAGCATCAGCATCGATATAAAAAGGTGCATTGATGTATTCGTAAGGGGCGACCTCGGCGATGCCGTCTTCGATCTTCACATATAACGGAAGATTGTCCAGATTGCCGTTCAACGTAATCTGGGTAGCCGTGTCCTGAAGGAATGAGACCTTGGATGCTCTTTCCCTGACTGCCTTGAAGATACTGCCGAATTCAGCTTCGATTTTCTTCATTTAGATCACCTCTTCTATCATGTATTAATCATTTACTGCCTTGCCCTCGAAAGCCAGTATCCAGGATACCGGAATGATCTTTGAAGCAAGGTGTAATAACTTCTGTGAGAATGGGTATACGAACATCTTCTTTCCCTTTGAAGATGCCTTTAATGACTTGGCAGCGAGCTTAACCGGATCGATGACGAAGTTCTTGCGCCAGTCGTTGAAGTCCGTTTCCTTGCCGTCCGTGGCTCTTCTCTGGAAATCAGTTGCGACAGGACCCGGGCATACAACCATGACATCTATTCCGTATTGTTTAAGTTCAACGCTCATAGCTCTCGAAAATGAGATCACATACGCCTTGCTTGCCGCATAGCACGCAAAGCCGGGCTGAGGCAGGAATCCAGCCGAAGATCCTATATTGATAATCTTTGAATGATCTTTTCCGCTGCTCTTCATATATGGCGCCGTGATCCTGGTCAGCTGACTCAATGCGCTGCAGTTGATGCTGACTGTATCATCCAGTGCTTTGGCAGGCTTATCCATCATGCGGCCCTTAATGCCCATGCCTGCAGAGTTGATCAGAAGACCCACTTTAGGTTCTTCCGCCTTCAGCTTATCTTCGATTATCTTTATGCCGGAGTCATCGGAAAGATCCGCTACAACAGGGATTATCTTTACGCCGTCCAGAGATGATGCGATCTCATTAAGTGCTTCTGAGCGCCTTGCCACAGCCCATATCTCATCAAAAGGTGTCTTGAAATATTCACCGTTATCACGTGCCAAAAGCTCAATGAAAGACTTGCCTATGCCTGATGAAGCACCTGTTATTATCGCTATTCTCTGGTACACAAAGCTTCTCCCCGAAGAAGTTCTAAGTACCTTAAATAATACACTCTATAAAAAAATATTAAAAGAGAATGTCTTTAAAGCAGACTCTCTGCTTGTTGTTGTCGTAATCAAAGCAGTGTCTTGAACCACCTGCACACCACTTCTCCCATTCGCATTCCTGACACTCCTTGCAAAGTGACGACAGGGGCTGTCTGAACACCTGGAATCTGTTGAACCAGACGTCGCTGAACTTGTCTTTATAGATGTTGCCCTGAACGAATTCGGGTCTTTCCTCAATATCAAGGCATGCGGTGATATCGCCGTTAACTCTTACAGCGGCAGTGTGTGTACCGGCACCGCAATAGAAGAACCAGTCTCTTACCTCTCTCTCGAACTCGAGCCCGAGGAAATGTGAGCAGCCGTAATTTACGGGGATCCCCTGTTCCCTTTTTTCGCGAATGAAGTTAAAAAGATATCTCTGATCATCAGGCGTAAGGAGCATGTCGGGGAAATCCAGCGCACGTCCCATCGGCTCGATACCGATAACACGCCATGAATCGATATCCATCTCATCAAGTATCTTGTAAAGCTCGTCAAGCTCAACGATATTCTTGTGGTTAACTACCGTCGTTACCTGAATGTGCTTGAAAGCCTTTCTCTCGATAAGATTTTCGATGCCGCGCATAGCCTTATCGTATCCGCCCTTCATGCCGCGCTGTCTGTCGTGGGTATCTCGGAGGCCGTCGATGCTTACAGATACCGTGCCCATGCGGGTGTCTTCGAGCATTTTCGCAACATCTTTGGTAATGAGAGTTGCATTCGTGGTCATGCCCCAGTGAAAACCCTGGTCAACTGCATAGCCCAGAAGCTCAGCAAAATCAGGATAAAGAAGGGGCTCTCCGCCCGTAATGCAGAGCTGGACTTTCTTCAGATCGAAGTTCTCCTTAACATCTCTCAATACGGCTTTGAAGGCCTCTTTATCAGGTCCGTGTCCCAATCCGGGCGCACAGGAGGAACCGCAATGGAAACACTTCTCATTGCAGCTCCTTGTCAACTCGAAAAACAGGTAGATAAGATCGGGCTTCTTAAACAGTTCTGCCCTGAATTCAGCCTTCCTGTTGAGGTAAGGTATCTTGGCTTCTTTTATGTCCACTAAGATCAGCCCTCGGAATCGTCGATCGGCGGTCCGTAAACATCCTCTTCCTGCCCGTCGACAACATCGCCCGGCGGAGGTCCGTAAACATCAACTTCAGGTCCATCCGTCTCATCCGGCGGAGGTCCGTATACGCAAACTTCATCTTCCGTATTCTCAGGCTTGGAACCCGGCAGATCAACATCAATACTCTCAAGTGTCTGTTCACTTACCGGATTATCCGGCGGAGGTCCATATACATTAGTCTCCGGCGGAGGTCCGTATACACAGCCTTCAACAGCCATGCTGAGCGCTCCGATACCTGCTGCAATAGCGGTAAAAGTCAGCGGCTTCTTTGATCTTTTCATAAAATACTTTCTCCCTTATCAGAAATTAAGAAATATCCTGCTTATCCTCATCGGCACTGTCAGCACCTGACTCGTCAGAAGTGATCGGCTTGAATCCGGCCACAGGTCTTGACGCCGTAGGTGCTGCCTTGGAATTAGGATCCATAATAGAAGGTCTCTGGCCTTCAAGAGCCGAACCCATGGCAGGTGCTGATGCCCGTCTTACGTCGCGTTCCTCATCTACGATAGCGGAAGGTCTTACGATTCCGCCGTATGCGGAGGTATGCTCGTCTTGTGAACTCTGATCACGGTCTGTCTGCGCTCTCTTGAAGAATGCGGACTTATGCGTTCTCGCACTGTCAGCAATACTCGTGTAAGAAGACTTTGCCTTCTCTTCAGCAAGCTTCTTTGCTTCCTCTTCCTCGATGCGCTTCTGCTCTTCGCGGAGTCTTGCTTCCTTTGCTTCCTCGCTCTCCTTGAAAGCTGCTACATTTCTTCCCGGAGCTGCCCATACAGGTGCTCTTCCGGAGTTGTTATAGCTCTTTCCTGCGAGGAGGCTTCCTAACTGGTTGGAGTTGGAAGAAGCCTTAGCACGCTCATTTGAGATGGAGGGACCGCTTACTGAAGATGAAGCACCGGCACCGACACCTGATGACGCACCGCTGCTGAATGAACTCAGAGGATTTGTATTCTTCCTGACAGCCTCGCCCTTAATGTGTTCCTCTGTCGGCTTAACTCCGATGTTATATCCTTCTGCGGAAGCTATCGCGGATATTCCGGGAAGGATCTTATTCTCGTTGGACATAATGGCAGACTTGAAGACCTCTGAAGTCTTGCTTTGCTGCTTGGTCATGGTAGCCTTGGCTTCTCTGGCAGCCTCTGCTGCGGCAATAGCCTTCTGCGCTTCAGCGAGCTTCGCTTCGGCTTCAGCCTTTGCTGCCGCTGCCTGCCTTGCTGCTTCTTCTGCCTTAGCAGCTTCTGCCTGTCTTTCGAGCTCTAAAGCCTTAGCTTCTTCCTGGAGTCTTCTTGCCTCTTCTGCCTGCTTAGCAGCTTCAGCCTTTTTGGCCTCTTCTAAAGCCTTAGCTTCTTCCTGCTTTCTTCTTTCTTCTTCGGCACGCCTTGCTTCTTCAGCTTTCTTAGCTTCTTCAGCCTTCTTTGCTTCCTCTGCCAATCTCGCCTGTTCTGCGAGCTTTGCAGCTTCCTGAGCTTTTCTGGCTTCCTCAGCTCTTAATTCAGCTTCAGCCTTGGCAAGAGCTGCAGCCTTTGCTGCCTCAACTGCTCTTCTGGCTTCTTCCTGTCTTGCGCGATCTGCAGCTTCAGCTGCTTCCTTTGCAAGACGCGCTTCCTCAGCCTTCCTTGCTTCTTCAGCAGTCTCAGCGGCTTTTCTTGCCTCTTCAGCCTTTCTTGCTTCCTCGACAGCCTTTGCAGCTTCCTGCATTCTTCTTGCTTCTGCTGCCTTAGCCTCTGCTTCAGCCTGAAGTGCCGCAGCAGCCTTTGCTGCCTCTTCTGCTTTCCTGACTTCTTCCTGTCTTGCGCGCTCAGCTGCTTCAGCAGCTTCTTTCGCGAGACGTGCCTCCTCGGCCTTTCTTGCCTCTTCAGCTTTTCTCGCTTCCTCTGCCTTTCTGGCTTCTTCAGCTTTCCTTGCCTCTTCGGCTTTTCTTGCTTCCTCTGCCTTTCTGGCTTCAGCTTTTCTTCTTATCTCTTCGACTCTTGCAGCCTGCGCAGCTCTCTTCTCTTCGAGGATCTTGAGAGCCTTTTCGCGCTCAGCCTTCTGTTCAGGTGTCAGCTCGTTCTTAGGACGTCTGATCGGTCCTGTCTGAACAGCTTCATCCTTCTTCTCGGCAGGCTTTTCTTCAGTCTCAT
The DNA here is from genome assembly GCA_017509245.1 of Clostridiales bacterium. Lineage (GTDB taxonomy): Bacteria > Bacillota > Clostridia > Saccharofermentanales > Saccharofermentanaceae > Saccharofermentans. Next base: position 30,588 of record JAFWQC010000004.1, read on the forward strand.
CTTTCTTAAATACTGCAGGCTTGAATGCGGAACTGAATACTCCTGCACCGGCCGCCGTAGTGGTACCTGCCGCCACTGACTTATTGAATGCAAGACTTGCAGGATTCCTTGTCGCATTGCTCTGTTCAATGCTCTTAACAACCTTCACGTCAGGCATAGCCTTCTGCTCAGCAGCCTGTACCTTGCGTACGGACATGAACGGTGAAGCAGCTGCACCGGCAGTGACCGGCTTGTTAGCCTTAAGATTTGTCTCAGGCATGAATACCTTGCCTGCAAATCTGGATGACATCTCAGGCTCTGTCTTCTGTTCAGAAGGCTGTTCCTTCTTTACGGCTGCAGTCTGAGCTGCGGGCTGAATCTTCTGTTCAGCTGCGGGCTGAACCTGCTGTGGTGCGGGCTTGAAAGGTGAAGCAAAGGCGTCAGATACGGGCTTAGCCTCAGCCTTGAAAGATGCGGCCGCAACAGGTGATGCCTTCTGATCTGCTTCAGGCTTATCCTGCTGCGGAGCAGGCTTGAATGGTGAAGCAACTGCATTGTCTTCAGTATCTTTATCTTTTTTGAATGCCGAAAATACGGTTCCGGCAATAGCAGCTCCGGTAAGAGGTTTGGACTCCGGAGCAGCCTTCTTTCCGACAAGCCCGCCTTTCTGGGTAGCAGGCTTGAATATCGAAGCAAATCCCTTTGCAGGCTTTGCTTCAGCAGCAGGTTTCTGTGCTGCCGGCTGTGTATTCTGTGCTGCAGAATTAAATGATGTTGTCTTTGCAGCGGTTGTATTGCTTGCTGCAGAAGTCTTGGGTGCAACACCGGATGTGGTTGTCTTGGGCGCAGTGCTTGAAGCAGCTGTCTTAGGTGCAGTACCTGATGCGGCTGTTTTGGGTGCAACACCGGAAGTGGTTGTCTTAGGTGCAGTACCTGAAGCCGCAGTCTTTGCCGCGGAATTATTAACGGTTGATCCGGTACTCTTGCTTGCGACAGATGTCTTTGAAGCAGCTGATGTTGTTACGGGCTTAGCATTAACACCGGATGCTGCAGGTCTTGTCTGAGTTCCGGTTGAAACTGTCTTATTGGAAATCGTGCCGGAAGACTTAGTCTGTGCTCCGTTTGCAGCTGCCTTATTAGGGATTATGCTTGCAGGCTTCTGCTCAGCAGCTTTAGCCGCAGGCCTTTGCCCGGATGCTGTAGCAGCAGGTCTTTGCTCAGGTGCCTTAGCGGCAGGCTTGTTGTCAGGTATTATCGACTTGACCGCAGGACGGTTTGCAGGAGCTGCTTTTCCGTCAGCGACAGCCTTGGCATGGTTAACTGAAAGCTCAGCAGGGCGCTTAACAGGTGCCTTCGAAGTTGCAGCAGTGCTGTTCGTCTTATTAGCGGCATCGGCTTCAGCTCTCTCCATAGCCTTGAGTTCCTTCATGGCAGTAGCCGTATTAAATCTCCTGCTTGAACCGGAATCAGCAATAGGTTTCATCTCCTTGACAGGACCTAAATAACCAAACTTCTCGGCAATGGCGGGAACACCCGGAATAAAGGCAATTACAAGATCCTTGCCTTCAAGTTCCTTCTTGTCGTGGAGATATCTGTATCTGAGATAAAGCAGTCCGAGTATAACGATAAGCAGGATTATCCAAAGCCAGCTCGTAAAGGAAGCCTTCTTGGGGCCATTCTTTCCCGTAACGACAAGTCCGGCAACAACAGGCGTGGGCGTAGGTGTTCCGTCGCCTTCTACGACTTCTGCACCGTCTCCGCCTTCGCCGGAAGGTGAAGTTTCCTGTCCGTCCTGACCTGCAATAGCGCCTCCGATCAGAACTGCACCGGCCTCACCGGTTCCATTTGAGGAACCTGTCTCAGTGGTTACTTCGCCATTCTCCAAAGTGGTAGTCGTGGTATCTGTATTGCCGGTAGTTGTTCCCTCCGTTGTCTCGTTGGAAGGACCCTTTGTAGGTGCCTTAGTCGGATCGGCAGGTTTGGTGGTAGGTGCCTTGGTAGGATCGCCCTGACCATTGGCAGGTGTGTTTGTAGGACCTGTGGTGTTCTTTACAGGTGTAGGTGTGTTTGTGTTGGTATTATTCGGCTTCTTAGTTGGTGTAGGTGTATTTGTATTAGTTGCCCTTGGCTTGTTCGTAGGCGTAGGTGTATTAGTGTTGGTATTCCTGGGCTTCCTGGTAGGTGTGGGCGTGTTTGTATTGGTGTTTCTCGGCTTATTTGTAGGTGTATTGGTATTGGTATTCCTTGGCCTCTTTGTAGGCGTAGGTGTATTAGTGTTGGTATTCCTGGGCTTCCTGGTAGGTGTGGGCGTGTTTGTATTGGTATTCCTTGGCTTCTTTGTCGGTGTAGGCGTGTTTGTATTTGTATTCCTTGGCCTCTTTGTAGGCGTAGGTGTATTTGTGTTGGTATTTCTTGGCTTCTTTGTCGGTGTAGGTGTGTTTGTATTGGTAGGAGTATTTGTATTTGTGCTGGTGGGAGTGGACTTGATGACCCTGAAACTTGCGCCGTCAATAGAGGCGGAAGCAATACCGGTTTCATAGTAATAAAGATAGTACGATTCGGAGTTGGTAGGCTTTAATTCAGCCTTAACCGTATAACTGTTGACCGAGGTAACAGTCACACCGCTACCGCCCGAGACGTCAAAATAGTCTCTGTCTATTGAAAAAGTAACTTCAACCTTGTCTCCGGAATCCAGACCCCAAATGGTAAAACCGATGGTCAGGCTGTCATCATCGCCGGAATTCTGTTTCCAGTAATGCCAGCCAGGAGCAGCATAAACTTCTTTAGTTTCAATGGTATTGATCGCAAAAGAAAAACCGATTATGAAGCAAAGGAGCAAACATAAAGGTTTAAGCGAGAAGCGTCCCGAAAAGCGTCCCGACATTTTCTTAACCTCCAAAACAAAGCACACACCATTCTACTAATATAAAAATATTAGAAGATAAATTGATTATACAGTTGCAAAGACTGTATTTTCAAGTGCTCGCGGGTAGTATGGAAGTAATATAAAATTCCCTTTAGGATTGCTCTTCAGCCTGTTCTTCGGTCAATTCCTTGCTCGGAACAAACCCCTTTACGGGTTCGGTGGCAGCAGGGATTATGGCTTCCTCACCGGATTTCAAAATCTCGGGCTTTTCCTCCTGAACTGTTGCAGGACGGTCGATTACCGCATTGGATACTTCTGTTCCTAACTGAGGTTTGATAGCTGCCCCGTAAGTCGTGTCCGGCTCCTCTTCTTCGCCCTGGGTAACTCTTGCGGCAGTAGGACGCTTTAATGCTGTGGGCTTGACCTTCTGAGGTGCAGCTTCAGTGATCTTTACAACTGAAGGAGCGGCGGAATCCATAACAAGAGCAGGGGTCTCAGCCTCCTTGCCGACCTTATCGGATTCAAGTTCTTTCCGCTGCTGCTGACGTGCTTCGAGAGTATTGGAATAAACGGGTCTTATCGGTGCAGTATTGGACTTTTGCAGATATCCGTTGATGATTATCTGTTCCTTGGCTTTGTCTATCTCTTCGGCTTTTTTGGAGGAAATACCCAGTGATCCGAAGACTTCGGATGCCCCCTTCTCTTCCAGCTGGGCTTCGCTTCTGCCTCCGAGCAATGTGTTCTTAGCCGCTGCTTCCTCTTCGGCTTTTTTCTTCGGGTCTCTGGTCTCGCGCTTTATCTGCTGGATCTGCTTGTCTTTTGAGGCCTTTTTAGATCTTCTGTTCACACCGTGAAGGACCTGCTCGGCATGCCATTCGGTATCGATCTCACGGTCTGTCTTCTCTTTATTCTTATCCCTGATCTTGAGGATTATCGTAGCAATGATGATTCCTACGGCAACGCAAATGATTATGGAATACACAATTGGCCCAATCTGACTGTTGTCATTGACATTGATCGACAGCAGAGCGTTTAACATGTTATTCATCCTCCCGTACATTGTCCGGTAATTCCTTAATATCCCCAATGGGTCTGACAGATTTTACACCATCAGCCGGAATTAAGTCAGAGCCGGAGGCATTGTCGGCAGGTTTGGTTTCTTCTTCTGCCTCTTTTTTGTCCCCGGAACGCTTTAAAACTATTCTGACAGTAACAATGACAATAATCAATAAGACTGCGATTATTGCCGTAATTATGAGTCCTCTTGTCATCTTCTTAAAGGTATCAAATTCCGCTTCTGGATCAGTCTGTTCATTCTGATCTGTTATCTCCGCTGATGATTCCGGGGTGGCAACGGGACTTTGCGAAGCAACCGTTGTCTCCTGTACAGGAGTTACCGGAGCGGGCGTTATAGTTACACCGTCGTAATCGCACAATGCAATGCCGTTAAGTCCCAGCGGAACGGCGTGATCAAGTCCAATGAATTTGCCGTCTTCCGTCTGCCACAATACTTCTTTTACAAAGCTGTATTTCTCTTCATCCCAGGTCTTGAAGTCGTCTTTTACAAGACCGCCTGTGTCGCCGGAATTGGCATTGAAGCACCAGAAAGTATGGTGCAGATGCTTTTGAGCGATGAGCTGCCTGAAGTATTCCATCCACTTAAGGTTATCGCCTTCCATGAAGCCGCCCCACTCACCGACAAAGATGGGCGCAATGCCTTCCTCCTGAATATAGAGCCAGTAGTCGTACCATGCATCCTTCATGAGTGAATCGTAGGTAAAGCCACCCTGGAACCATGGCTGCTCATATACTCTCGGACCGTAATCGTGTGGAGAATAGACTATCTGTTTATTGCGTTCAGGAGAGCCGAGATCGATAGGGAAATCCCTTACTGCCATGAGGTTTGCACCCCACCATGTGTTGTAGTAATCCTTATCGTCGTCAGTCGAGACGAAGTTATTTGTCTTTATGTCTTTAGGATAAATCTGGATGCCCTCGATGATGATGAGGGCGTGGGGATTTGCGTCGAGGACCGCATTGCCTGCACGCTCTGCAACCTTTTTCCAGTTGTCGGGGTCGTCAGAATCATTCCATATCGCATGCGGGGATTCGGCTGCCTTGCCGTGAGGTTCGTTCTTAAGATCGTAGCCTATTATGGTGTCGTTATCCTTGTATCTTCCGGCTACCCAGGAAAGTGATTCGACAAAGTCATCGACGGTCATGTCATCCCTGTACCATACAGGGTGATTGTGGCCTGAAGCGTCGGTCTTTACTGTGTGAATATCGATTATCACCTTCATGCCGTTCTGCTCACAGAGCGCAAGAACGTAGTCGAAGATCTCAAGCGAATTCATCGTATTGAGCCGCTCGTTGTAGGCATTGTTATAGTTCGCCCTAGGGTATTCACCCCTCTTCCATTGAAGAAGAAGCTCGGCGCTCATTGGAACTCTTAAAACGTTAAAACCCCTGTCGGCTATGGCTTTAAGGGAATCCTCAAGATTGCAGTTCCACACTCCGTCGAACATGTTAGTGCCCGTGTTGTAACCAAACCAGTTGCATCCGGTAAGCCAGACTTCAGTGCCGTTCATGTCAACAATGTGTGAGCCTTCCGTGGTGAGCCAGTCATCTCCTGCAGCACCTATTCTGTTGCGGGCAGGATCAGTTACCGCTCCTTGAGTTGTTTGAGTGATGGCAGCAGTTGATGTGGTGGTTGAAGCAGGTTCGTTTACGGTGCCGGATTCGCCGTCACCGGATACCGATATGAGTTTTGCGGAATTGACGTCACTGCCTGTGACCTGTATTCCGGTACTGTTGTCAAAGGCCCAGCTGTTTGGACCTGTTGAGGATACGACAGCAGTGACCTGATTGCCTTTTATGTTATATGAATCAAAACCCCATCCGGTTGCGGAATCTATGCTTCCTGAGAATTCGGCAACCACGGTGATCTTCTGATATCCGCTGCAGCCTGAAAGTTTTATCTCCAGTTGTCCGCCGCTTCCCCAGCAGTTGGATGTGGCAGAGCCTGAGGGAGCTGCCAGAGAGGATGTGGGGAGCGCAAGAATGACAAATAAGGATGCAATAAACAACGGAAGTATTTTCCGTCTAAAGATGCGGCGCATATTATGACTCCGTTACAGGCTAATCTCCGCCTTGCGGCCGGAAGGCTTGTACTGCTCGTATATGACGCCTGCCGCGTCGAGCATTTTTCGAGCTGCTTTGGAAGCATCAGTATCGTGATATTTGTCGTCGAAATAAACGACTTTGGCAACGCGCTTCTGGATCAAAGCCTTGGTGCATTCATTGCAGGGAAAGAGCGTAACATAAACGGTGGAACCGGAAAGATTGCCCTCTTTGGAATTAAGGATCGCATTGAGTTCAGCATGAGCAACAAATGCATACTTCGTGTCGAGCATTCCGCCTGCTCTTGCCCACGGAAAGTCCTCATCGTCACAGCCGAGCGGGAAGCCGTTGTAGCCTACGGATAAGATGTAATTGTCCTTATCAACGATGCAGGCACCGACTTGCGTGCTCGGATCCTTGCTTCTCATTGAAGCAAGCTTGGCAACGCCCATAAAGTATTCATCCCAGCTGATGTAGTCCGTTCTCTTGTCGCTCATAAGCTCCTCCGAATAGATATGTGAAACAATCTAATTTTATCCGAACAGAGTTTTCACCGCAACAAAACAAAATATTAATAATACGCAGACTTGTTCTCACCGCAGGCCATGACAAGGCTCTCGCAGAGGTCTTCATACGTAATGCCGTCAACCTTTGCAGCCTCCGGAAGAAGTGATGCATTTGTCATGCCCGGAAGGTTGTTGGCTTCGATGAACCAGAATTCGTGCTTAACGTCATCGTACATCATGTCAACTCTGCCGTACTGGGTCATTCTCAAGAGGTTGAAGATCTTCAAAGCCATCTTCTGGCACTTCTTATAGTCTTCCTCTTCTATCTGTGCAGGACATACGTGTGTCGTAAGGCCGTCCTGATACTTGTTCTTGTAATCGTAAAAACCCTGATGGGGAATGATCTCAGTTATGGGGAGCGCCTTGTTGTTTACAATAGAGATGGTGATCTCACGTGCCTTGATGAACTTCTCGATGAGTATCCTCTGGTGGTATGAAGCGGCATAATTGATCGCAGCCTCATATTCATCACGTGACTTAACGATGGATACACCGCAGGAAGATCCGTTGCCGATAGGCTTTACAACGCAAGGGATTCCGATCTCTTTTTCCACGCGCTCGAAAGTAAGACTCTCGGGATCGTCTACGATCCAGTCTGCCGTAAGATAACCTGCTGCTCTTGCAAGGGACTTCGAAAGATCCTTATCCATTGCGATGGCGCATCCCAGATAATCACAACCTGTATATTTGATGTCAAAAGCATCCAGAAGCGCCTGGACCTGGCCGTTCTCGCCGTGACTTCCGTGAAGACCCAGGAATACTCTGTCGGCATATTTGCACATCTCGATAACTCTGGGGCCGACCCAGCTCTTTCTTCCGCCGTGCTGCCTGATGATCTCTTCAAGATCAGGCTCTGTCTCGGGAATATCGTAGGAGAACGGATTAACTGTTCCTCTTCTGAAGAAATATTCGCAAGGCTCTGAAGTCTCTATTCCGTCGTAAAGATCGACCAGCGCGACTTCATGTCCCTTGGACAGAAGAGCGTTTGCGATAAGGCTTGCTGACTTAAGTGATACATCTCTTTCAGGTGATAAACCGCCGCCAAGAACAGTAATTTTCATTCAAATTCCCCTTTTAACTCAAGATTGACATATTATACTCTTTTTCGGGTGGGGTCTTCATAAATCCGCACAAATTGCCACATGTTTGTAAATTTGCAAGTTATGATATTATTATTTAAATCTTAAAATAAGGGGATTTGTATGCTCGCGGTTTTGTATTTAGTTTTTTGTGCGGCATTCGGAATGTGCTTCGTCGGTCTTTCTGTACCTGATGTCAGAAGATTATATGTAGCCTGCAGCCCGTCTGCAAAAGCGATCGCCCATATTCCGAACACTCTGTTCACTGTTCCCGCAGGTATCGTAACGGGCTTCATGTGCGTACCTTTTTTCAATTACTACGTAACACTTGGCCTTTCTTATCTCTTGGATAATAACGAACTGTGCAAAAAGCTCGGTGTGCTCATCACATTCGTATTCTTCCTCTGGATGATCCTCACATGCCTTATCCTCATCAACCGTAAGAGAGTAAAGCGTGAGGCACTCAGGGAATCCGGAGCCACCATGATCGATGATTACAAGTTCAGCATCTTCGATTCAATATTCTATGGTGCTGTGATCCTCGCCATCACGGTCGCCGCAACATTCCTGATGTTCTACACATACAGGATCAACGGCAACAATCTCATGAACGGTTATTCCACATTCTCAGACCTCTCGCCCCACACGGCAATGGTCTCTTCTTTCGGCAAGGGCTTCAACTTCCCTACGCAGTATAATCACTTCTCGGGAGACGGAATCAAATACCACTTCCTCTTCTATTTCCTTGCAGGAACACTGGAATATCTCGGACTGCCAATCGACTATGCTCTTAACTTCCCTTCGATAATAACGATGGTATGCGCAATGGTCCTTCTGGGACTTCTCGCCGTGCTTATCAGTTCAAGGCGTGCAGCTTTCCTCGTTGCTCCGGTACTTGTATTCTTCAGAAGTTCACTTAACGTCTTCTTCCATATCAAGGATCTTATGCTTGCAGGCGATACACCTGTTCAGGCCATCAAGGACATCCTCGCTTTCAGGGAGTGGTACGAGGTAACTCCTTATGATGCATGGGGCATCTGGGCGATCAACGTATATCCCAACCAGCGTCACCTGATGCTCGGCGTATCGGTAATACTCATATTGATCATCTTATTCCTGCCTTTTGTCAGAAGACTCGGCATATCGCTTTCGAGAGCCGACGGCTTCGGTGACGGCATAAAGACTTTCGCATTCTCCAGAAATGCCTGGATCACCAGATCCCAGGATCCGCTCTATCCTATGTCCATCGTGCTCCTCGCATCCGTTCTTGTCATAGTCATGCCCTATTTCCACGGTTCGTGCCTTATCGCGCTCCTTCTGGTACTCTTCGGCATGGCAGTCTTCTCCGAGAGCAGACTTCTTTATCTCATAGTTGCCGTCTGCGGCGTTGTCTCGTCATACATCCAGACACTGGTATTCTCAGGCGGATACAAGAACGTCGTATCGTTCATGTTTGAGCCCGGCTTTATCCTCGGCAAGGAAGTCACGGCTGAAGAGCTTGTACGTTATCTCGTTATCGTTACGGGACTGACCCTTATACTTGCAGCTGTATTTGCCATCGTATCACTTATTACAGACCTCGCACGCAAGAAGCCTGTTTACCGCTTCCTGCTGTTCATCTGCTTCTTAAACCCCATGATCTTTGCATTCCTTTGCAAAGTATCACTTGAGATGCTCGCAAACCACAAGTTTATTCAGGTCACACTGATCCTGGTTGACGCATTTGTTGCGGCTCTTATCGCCAATCTATTGTATATCCCGATCAAGAGAAGAAAAGCATCCGGTGCAGAGGTTGAGGAAACTTCCGAAGAGAACGATATCATCACTGCCGTTGCAGCCGACAGCGAGATCGCAATTGCCGCTGCTGCAAATGACAAGAGCATCAGAACACCTGTCATCTCTACTGAGAGCGCTTTCGGTGAGCCTCTGACTGAGACGGAAGAAAAGGAAGATGCTCCTGACATCGAAGCTCTCGATGCTCACACGGGCATTGACGCAGACATCAATGATCTAAGCAACAAGCTTCCTGAAGAGATCAAACCTGACAAGGCTTCTGACAATACAGAAGAAAAGTCTGAAAATCTCCCCGAAGAGATAATCGAAGAAGAAGTCACATCGGATCTTCTCTTCGGAGATCCCGATAAGGGTTCAGACAACAGCGAAGAAGAGGACGAAGAGGCTAAAGCCGGCGTCGCAGCCATTGCAGCTCTCTTCGGAGAAGATGATGCTGATAAGGATGCCAAGGAAGAATCCGCAGCTGAAGACAAAGAAGCTCCTGCAGATAAGCCTGAAAAAGCTCCCGTTGACGCTCCTGTCGAAGTATCCAAAGAAGATAATATCGACGATGAGACCGCAGATGAGATGTTTGAAGTCATCGATTCCGACGATGCTGATGATTCCGATGAAGCACTCATGGAATCCACACCTGAGCCGGCACATATTGCTATGCGCCCCGGTTCTGTTGCTTTGGGTCTTACATTCGGTGAAGAAACACCTGACGCTGCTGATGCAAATGCTGCTGAAGAGCCTGTTTCTGAGGCTGCTCCGGCTCCGGCACCCGCACCCGCTCCTGCTCCCGGTCCTTCAGAATCATTGAAGCATGAGCCCGTAAAGACCAAAAAGGCCAAGGGCATCCCGCTTCCCGCATGGATCGCTTTGGAACTTGCCGGAGTTATCCTCGCATTGGCACTCATGGTTCCTCTTACTGCAACAGGCGTGTCCGAATGGGCTACATATATTAACCTCAACAGCACCCCCATGTCGCTTAACGTGGATTCACCCGTAACCAAGTGGATCATCGAGAATACGGATCCCCAGGATGTATTCCTTACACCTCAGTGGTCCATGAACCGCTTCCTGCTTGCCGGACGTCCGATGTACTTCGGCTGGCCTTATTACGCATGGTCTGCAGGACACGACACCTATACGAGAAATACTATCTATCAGTGGCTTGTATCAGGCTGCGGCGGTGATATAAATGAATTCACGAGATACTGCAAAGAGCGTCACATCAGATATCTTATCTGTGAGCCTGAATTTGAGAATGCGGTTTTCGAGAACGGCGTAACATTGAATGCACAGTTCTTCAAGGATAATCTGCCCCAGGCAGCTTACTTCGCAGAGGAGAATACAGTAATCTACAAGATCTACTGATTATCAGCAGGATTAGCCTTGTGGAATTCGTTCTTAATGTCGTACATCAGTACGTCTGCTTCTTCGACATAATCGTTGACGGTCTTGTCTGAAGCAGGATCAGTGAGGACATAGCCGATACTGAGTGAGAATTTAAACGGATTTATGCCGAGTTTATTCTCTTTCTCGATATAAGACGTAATGCTCTTCTTGATCTTCTCTGCATATGCCTCATCAGCATTTGAAGCAATGATCAGGAATTCATCTCCGCCGTAACGTATGCCAATGGCATCATCATCGCCAAGGGCTTTCTTGATCGCATCTGCAACCGTGGTAATCGCCCTGTCGCCGAAGACATGGCCGTAACGGTCGTTGATCCTCTTCATGTTATTGATATCCGAGAACATGATGAGAGCACGCTGACCGTTTGCCTTGCAGTCGTCAACGATCGGGACCGCATGGCTTACAAAACAGAACCTGTTATAAAGACCGGTCATCGGATCCTTGTCATAGAGGAAACGGAGCTCACGGTTTACCATCTCCAGGCGCATGTTGATCCTTAATTCCATGAAGGAATGTTCCATCTTCTCGAGATATTCGTAGATACGGAAGTTCTCCTCGATTATGTAGGTCCTGTCCCTGAAAACGACGTAGCCGTAGTTATACTGCTCTGTATGCAGAGGATAGTAGAAATAGATGTGCTGCTCGCCCGGCGTTCTGATAAAACCCGGCATATTAAGATCCTTGTCGATGCCTTCTTCGGAGATCTCGCCGTTAAATACAGCGGCCGTGACATCGAATTTTGCGTCATAGCATTTTGCAAGAGTCTCGCTCTCATCGGCTCCGACATCATCGAAGTATTCCCTGTTGAGCATTACGCAGTAATTATCGCCGATATAATCGTGATTAATTGCATAGAGATTCCTTAATGACTTCTTGAGTTCATCGTAGTCTGCGGACTTAAGGATCGTGGTCCTCTCCGCACGCATGAACCTGTTAAAGAAATCCGCTGATTTGCTCTTTGCATGGATGTTTCTGCAGAAGTCTTTTCTCTTGATGTTATATTCACTGTCAACATCGTCATTACAGCCGCAGCTCTCGGCAATTATCGCCCTGGATGCGACTGATGCAAGATCACTGTTGTCATTGACGCCGTCGATTATGTTGTATAGCAGCTTGCACGCATTATAGCCGACAGTCTTATAGTCCTGATCCACCGTGGTAAGTGCGGGATAGGAAACCTCGCTCTCACCGTTATGGTCAAAACCCGTAACGATCACGTCCTTGGGAAGATCATATCCCAAAGTACGGAGTTCGCATGCTGCCGCGAGAGCCATGATGTCATTAGCACAGATGATCGCATCAGGAAGACCCTCAGGCCTTTTGCTGAGCTCATCAGCGATCGCTATGGCCTTCTCATTGATCCAGTCACCGTAATAGATATTCTCATCTTTTAACTCGATGCCGTGCTCCTTAAGGACCTCCTGTACGACTTCAAGTCTTTCCACCGTATCAACATGTCCTTCGGAACCGCCAATATATATTACATTCTTAACACCGTGTTCAGTCACGAGGTGCTCTACGAGATCGTGCATTCCGTCCTTGTTGTTGATGCCCACATAAGGGATATCGTCTATCTTCATGCCGACACTTACAACGGGAACATTATTGTCCCTTGCTTCCCTGCAGATCCTCTCTGCAAGAGCGTTGTTATTAAGAAGGCCGGAGAATACTATGATGCCGTCATACTCGTCGTACTTTACGAGTTTATAGATATTGAACTGACCTACATTAAACATCTCGGTCTCGTTATAGGCTGCAAATCCGATATAGAAATGCATGTCGAAATCCCTGACTGCGGCATACTCCTTAAAACCCTCAATCGCTTTGAGGGTTATATTGCCGTTATATCCGTTTGAGTAGATCGCGATCCTGTGTTTCATTTTCCTATACTCTCATCAAAAGAGGTCCATATCTATTGGGTATTATATAACGCTGTGTTATTCTTTTACACCTTAAAATCATCGTTTATTGTTAATAAATAAAAAACAAACGCAAAGATTCTTTAGTATCTTTCCTATTTTACACAACTATTCCTTTTTCGCGTAATCCCGAATCGAGTAGGGGGAGTTTGCCTCCCCCTCTCACACCACCGTACGTGCCGTTCGGCATACGGCGGTTCAGTTCTCGGCCTCACGCTCTTTAACGCTTCTACTTTTCCGCAATCTACGACTTCCTTCATTTGACCTCATATA
>JAFWQC010000038.1 GCA_017509245.1 Clostridiales bacterium
CGTACTTTTTCACACCCGAAAAAAGTACGATTTTACCTGTCGCTCCGTGCGGGACCTCATATCGTACTTTTTCATACCCGAAAAAAGTACGATTTTACCTGTCGCTCCGTGCGTTCAGCATGACCTTCAATTCTGTTGCTCTTCCTGTCCAAATATAAATAAGAGCTGCCTCATTTTGAGACAGCTCCTAGAACTTCTAGTAAAAACTACTGATTAATAGTAAGAAGCTGCGCTTGCTACGGCTGCTATGATGATGATAAGGATGTAAATTGCTGCGATGCCGCCGATTACGCAGGAACCGATAAGCCCGCCGAGAGAGAGGTACTTACCGACCTTAGCCTTACCATAGAGCTGGCCGAACTCTTCGATGAACTTCCTTGCCTTCGAAAGACCGATGCCACCGAAGATGATACCGATGAGTGAGCACCAGAATGTGCATGCGAGTGCAACGGAAACGATACCCATGACAAGAATGCTCTTTGCTTTAGATTCTGCATCTTCAGAAGATACGGGAGTCTCGGGAACTGCATAAACGGGCTGAACGGGTGCTACGGGTTCAACGGGAGTAGCGACCGGAACTGCCTGCGGAGCAGGTGCTTCAACTGCTGCAGCGACAACGGGAGCTGCCTCAACAGGTGTAGCCTGTACGGGAGCTGCTTCTACGGGTGTTGCAACGGGTGCAGGTTCAGCTATGGGCTGAGCAACAGACTCAACCTTTGAGCCGCAGTTAGGGCAGAAAGAGTTGCCGTCTTCAAATTGGGATCCACAATTAGTACAGAACATATTATTACCCTCCATAGAGTTTAAATGATATTGAGATATTAACATTATTGGTTTGGCTGCGCAAATGAATTTGATTAATGAATTAAGGCATTTTAAACGTATTGATGATATGACCAGCCTTTAATTTATATTTTATATATAGTAAAATTACTTGTTAAGTTTCTTGCCGGGTTTGTGCTTGTCCCGGGTAAGAGGAAGGTGTAAGGGTAAGGCTGATTTTTGATGAAGACGGCTGTTTTGTTGCCTGTTTATAATCCTGATGAGAAGTTCCTTCATTTGGTGGAAGAACTTAGTAAGCGTGGATTTAAAGTCGTAGCTGTTAATGACGGCAGTCTTGAGCGTTGCGATGAGTTCTTTAAGCGCGCCGAGCGCTTTGCTGATGTTATCGGATATAAAGAGAACAAGGGCAAGGGCTATGCCTTGAAGCGCGGCTTTGAGTATATCGGTAATAATCTGGCAGATGAGGTCGACTATATCGTTACGGCCGATTCCGACGGCCAGCATGCCATAGAAGACATTGAGCGTGTTGCAAAGCTCACCAGAAAGACTGACGGCATCGTACTCGGCATGAGAGACCTTTCCGAGAAGATACCGATCAAGTCCAGGATAGGCAATGACATGTCAAAGATCGTTTATACGATCGTTACGGGTGTTTATCTTCGTGACAACCAGTCCGGTCTCAGGGGTTTTCCGGTCAGATTATGCATGTGGCTCCAGGACATTCCGGGCAACAAGTATGAATTTGAGCTTAATGTGCTTGCGACAGCCCACAAGGAGGGCATGAAGGTCATCGGCATAGATATTAAGACCATCTATGAGAATAACAACAAGAATACGCACTTCAGACCGATAAAGGATACCATTAGGATCCAGAAGTCACTTTGGTCTTATGGTCTTATCTCTGCTTTGCTGTATTTCTTATATATCCTGACCATCTGTGTCCTTGTTTGGTTCGGTATCCCTTATTTCTATTACTGGCTTATCGGTATTTATATCTGGGTTACTGCCATGCATGCCGTTCTTAATGTTTTCTCTGCGGGAATCAGGCACAGACAGAAGATCAGTGTTGTTTATTATGTTACTTGCTCCATCAAGTACTGTATTGCTTCCTTGCTGATGCTCCTGTTCTACTCACAGGGGTGGAACATGATTTTGGGAGGCGTTGTATCCTTACTTACAATAATGTTATTAAGTTACGTCTTCGGACGCTCCGGAATATTGGGAAAGGTTTGATTCATGAATAAATGCGATTTTGAATTAGTCGAGAAGATCATGTCATCCGGTGAGGTTGTTAACACCGGATCACAGGAGATAGTTGTTATGCCGGTACCTGACGGCGACGGAACAGGGAAGATGGATCCAAGAGAGTTCTTCATCAGAAGTGCGATCTATGCTTTCCAGAAGTCAGCACCTGTGAAGTTCTCTGTCGAAGGCATGAGGCAGGTTACAAAGACTTATTGCCTTGATATGTGTAACACGGATGTATCAGTCTCGTTTGTTGACCTTACGGTTAACGTCCGCACCGTTAGGCTTTTCTGCTACAGTCCTGCCGGTTCTTCTGATTCCGTTCTGCCTGCAATGGTCTATATCCACGGCGGATCGTTCATGGCTTCAAAGGCAGAGTACTATCAGGAACCTTGCCGTTATGTTGCTGAGAATCTTGGCTGCCGCGTATTTAATGTTGACTACAGCCTTGCTCCCGAGAATTGCTATCCTGCTGCTATTGAGGATGTATGTGCAGCTGTTGACTACATCAGTTCAAATGCTGCTTCTCTTAATGTTGATGCAGAACACATCGGCGTCTTTGGTGACAGTTCAGGCGGAAACCTGGCTCTTGCGGCGATCCTTGATAACAAATCTGCTGCTAAGATCAGCTATGCCGGACTTTTCTATCCCTGCGTAGACCTGTTCTCTCAGGACAAACTTTACGACTGGGATATCAGTATGTATGACATTGCAGAAGAGCAGAAAGAACTTATTACATCCCGTCTTCAGCTCGGACGCGCCGACGGTCAGGGCAATAACACGCTTATGGCTAATATCCTTATGGCATATTCAGGCGGCAGATATGATGAAGTTAAGTGTCTGCCTGATGTAAGCCCTGTCTATGCTGATCTGTCGGGAATGCCTTTTACCGGTGTGTTTACGGCAGAGTACGACGGACTCCGCGTTCAGGCTGAATATTATTCAAGACTTCTGGATAAGGCCGGAATTCCTAATAAGCATGTAAGATACCGTGGCGTGTCACATGCTTTCCTGGATTATTTCGGCATACTGCCGCAGGCACAGGCAGCGCTTCTTGAGATGTGTGAACCAGTAAGAAAGGTTTGGGGATTATAAGGGGAAATGGTTTCCAGGATAGTTACTGAGAATATCGCTGCGCTTAAAGAGGCTCCGCAGACATTTGAATCGATATACAGGATCATAAAGGGCAGATTCTCGAGCGAGAGGTTCGGAGAATGGCTCGAAAATGGCCAGGTCAGGACAATGTCCTACTTTGAACTCTATGACCGGGTGGATGAATTTTCGGGCGCGGCAACGAAATACGGTGCAGGCGGAAATACCAGGTTCGTCGGTATATATCTTGAGAATTCTGTTGACTGGGTCGCTCTGTTCTGGGGCCTTTTGCAGGCAGGATTTAAGCCGTTACTTCTTAATACCCGCCATAATATCGCGGTAACGAATGGGATCATTGAAGATATGGATCCAGTGTTTGTCGTATCGGAAGACCCGCGCGTTGAGAGAGCTATTACAATAAAAGATCTGCTTGAGGTCGGCAAGGGCGTAAAGTTCACACAGTCCATGGCTAACTGGGCTGATGAGATCATTCTCATTACTTCCGGTTCGACATCGAAGCCCAAGATCATCAGCCACAGCGGCAAGACGATCTGCCTGCAGGTCGAGATGAGCGAAGATATCGTAAAGACCAACCAGTCTATACAGTACAATGCAAAGCTTGATATACATAATCTTGCTTTCCTGCCTTTCTATCACATCTTCGGCCTTATTGCGACTCTCATGTGGTTCATGTTCTTCGGCAGATGCTTTGTATTCCTGCCCAAGTACGACGCGCAGAGCATCCAGTATGTTTGCAAAAGACTTGGCGTAACGCATTTCTTTGCGATCCCTCTTGTGTGGAATAAGACTGTTGCATCGCTTGAGCGTGAAGTGGCAAAGCAGGGAAAGACTGAGAAGTTCAATAAAGCGATCAGGTTCTCTAACAAGCTCCAGAATATATTTCCGCTGCTCGGACCTGTCTTCGTGCGTAAGGTTCTTTTTAAGAAGGTCAGACGTCAGCTTATGGGTGAGAGGCCCACGTTCCTTATATCAGGCGGAGGCTTCATCTCGCCCGGGACTCTGGAAGTGCTTAACGGTCTTGGTTATTCTATCTACTCCGGATATGGTCTTACAGAGTGCGGTGTTCTTTGTGTTGAACTATCGCGCAAGGCACAGTTCCGCTGCAGTACAAGCACAGGTAAGATCTTCAGCAATGTTGCTTATAAGATAAGTGAATCAGGCGAGCTCCTGATTCCCAAAGACCACTCCATGAATGGCATCTATGTCGATGGAAAATTTACTGAGTTTACAGATGAATACTATCCGACAAATGACCTTGTAAATATCGATGAGACCGGGCGCCTTCATATAATCGGCCGTCTTGATGATGTTATCATCGGACCTAATGGTGAGAATATCTCTCCTGAGCAGATCGAGTCAGTCATCGACAAGGGCTCGTTTACGGCTGCTGCAATGATCAATGCGAAGGTTAACGGCGCCTCCGATAAAGAGATGGTATTAGTGCTTTCTGATGACGGATCGATGGGCGCATTTGAGAAGGCATCTTCACTCAGGAGTGTTTATAATTCGATAGATCTTCTTACTATGTCTGAAAGACCTGTTAAGGTATTTAATCTTATCGGTAAGATGCCTGAGAACTTCAAGGGCATTGACCGCAAGGCACTGGCTTTGTCTCTTGAATCAGGTTCTCTCTTTGCAACTGATTGTGTGCGTCCAACGGATGAAGAGGTTACACGTACACGTACAGCAGAATATGCAGAGCTTATAGGCAAAGTATGTGATGTATTCGCTGAAGTACTGGGTGTAGAGCGTTCCACCATTACTGAGACATCGAACTTCATATCACTTGGCGGTGACTCGATGCAGTATGTTGAACTCCTGTCAAAGGTCTCAACTGAATGCGGACGACAGATCAACATGACTGAGACACCTTTGATCACTCCTATGGCGATCGCTGACTATCTCATAGAACAGAATAAGGAGACTAAAGAATAATGTTCATTATCCGCTGGCTCCTTATCTTAAACAGCATTATTCCCGCATTGATCCTATTCCCGATAAAGAAGATCTTCCTTCGTAAAGAGAAGAAAGAGAAATACAAGGGACCTCTTATCATATGCTTGAACCATACTGCTTTCCTTGATTATCTGGAAGCTTTGCTCGCATTTCCTTTCCGCCGTATCCATGTCCTGGTCGGCGCACAGTTCTATGCATATAATCCGGTTCTCACATTCCTGCTTAAGGCAATGGGTGTTATCCGTGTCGACAGCGTTACCGGCAATATGGATGCAGTGAACAGGGCAGTGGAGGTGCTTGCAAAAGGACACTCAGTACTTGTATTTCCTGAAGGACATATTGAGACAGAAGGAAAGCTTTTGGAATATAAGCAGGCAGCGGCTCTCATCTCATTAAGTTCAGGCGTACCGATCGTTCCGGTGTTCCATAACGGACGCATCGGACCCGGCAAGCGTGACCTGATGTTCATAGGAAGCCTTATGTATCCTGATACATATATCTGCAGAGAAGACCTGGATTCATTATCAGACCGCGCCGCAGCTTTTACATCGGATCTTCAGGAGCGTACAGAAACTTACCGCCAGTTCTATCTTAAGAACTTCATGATCGCTGACGGTGCTAAATTAATGCGCCCCAAGTATGCCGGATTCTTATATAACTTCATGAAATATACCGCTCTGCCGGGTATCAAGACCCTTATGAGAACTAAGATAACTTACGGCGGAGATCTTGCACGCGGAACCAGGTTCATGGATAAAGGCATGATAATCGTGTCGAACCACTCATGGTGGATCGATTCCGCGCTTTTGTATTATGTTTTCCGCAGGGTGTACTGCAGGAGCCTTGCGGCGAAGGACGTAGCTGAAGTTAATAAGTCGTGGGGATTTTTCGAGAAAGCCATGGGATGCGTATTACTGGACCGCTCGGGATTCGACTGGCCGTCATTGAAGACCATGATGGTAGGCCTGAAGAATCATGAGCCGTTCATCATATTCCCGGAAGGCCACATGAATTACGATGATGAGTTCCTTCCGTTCATGAAGGGCCCCGCGATGCTCTCGCTCTACACTCACGTGCCTGTAGTGCCCGTTTATATCCACACATCCTATAAGATGTTCAAGCCCACGAGATTCGTTGTCGGAGACCCTTTGGAATTTGACAAAGCAGGGCTTGTAACAGATAATGATTCGATAGAGAAAGCCAATGAAATGATGCGTGAATCGCTCTGTGCGCTTAAGCGTCAGGCTCTCTCTGAGACCAAGCCTCAGATGAATGCTTATATCAGGCAGGTAAGAGCACAGATGAAGAAGAATCTTGCCGCAATAAGCCAGGAGATTGAAGAGGCCAGGAATGCAAAGGGTGGGAAATAGGATATGGAAATGATACCTGAGTTATATTCCATTATCTGCGATACTTACAAGACTATGAACAGAACCTTTGATGTTCCGCTCGATTCTATTACTGTTGATTCAGATCTTAAAGAGATCGGCATCGACAGCTTATCCTTTGTCGTTATCCTGATGAACATCGAGAGCCGCATGAATATCTCATTGCCCATGGACGGTAACTTCACATTGAAGACCGTGGGCGATGTTATTAATATGATTGAGTCTTCAAAATAATTATTAATATAAGGAGAAATTAAAATGGCTGATTATGTACTTCTCACAGACAGCTCAACAGACCTTACCAAGGAATTAAGAGAAAGATTCGGCGTAGACGATTACCTTCCCGGAAATATTACATTCCCTGACGGACATACCGAAGATTCCACTCTTGACTGGGAGAGCATCTCACCTCAGGACTTCTATACAAGCATGTCAAAGGATTCCATGTATACAACGGGAATCAAGAACATCGAAGTCCAGGAGGCATTCTTCGAGAAGTATCTCAAGCAGGGCAAGGATATCCTCAATATCTCACTTTCCCATGCTCTTTCAAATACATATGACATGTGCCGCAAAGCAGCTGCAAATCTTCAGGAGAAGTATCCTGACAGAAAGATCATCGTTGTTGACTCACTGCGCTATTCAGGCGGTGACGGACTTCTCGTATCCTTTGCAGGTGAGATGAAGAAGGCCGGCAAGTCCATTGATGAAGTTGCCGAGTGGCTCGAAAATAACAAGCAGAAGTGCCACCAGACCGGTACGGTTGATGACCTTAAGTTCCTCGCTAAGATGGGACGCTGCTCCAACGTATCCGCATTCATGGGTTCACTTATCAATATCAAGCCTCTTGCTGAATTCAACCGTGACGGTATGAACCAGATCATCACAAAGGTCACAGGCTATAAGAAGCTCTTCACAGCCATGATCGAATACATGAAGGCTACGATCGAACCTGAGCCTAAGAGGATCTTCGTATCCCACTCTTACCGTAAGGCTCAGTGGCTGCAGCTCCAGGAGCTCATCAAGGAAGAGTTCCCCACAGCAGAGATCATTCCTACGACCGTTAACATGGCTAACGGAGCTTCCATCGGCCCCGGCATGGTAGTTACTTTCTACATGGGTAAGGAGATCTCCGAAGGTCTTGTTGAAGAGACTAAGATCTTAGAGGACATCAAGGCAAAGCTATAATGATTTTTGGTGTCTTTAATCCGGTTCCTCTGATAATAATTGTTTCTTTGCTCGTTGTATTTGGCGGCGGCTTTGTCTTCATGTGGGTCTACTGCATGAAGATAGCAAAGAGGCAGTATACCAATATGTTTATCCGCGAGTCCAAAGAGAAGTGGGCACGCGGTAATTCAGCACCCGATAATGCTGAGCACACGGTCATGTTCGATACCGGTATGAAGTGGGGAGAAGAGAATGCTTCATACATGAAAGAGATCGAGATGACTTCGTTCGACGGTCTTAAGATGAAGGGTGAATACTTTGACTTCGGCTACGATAAGGCCTGCCTCATAATGGCGGGCAGGGCAGAGACATGCAAGTATTGCTACTACTTTGCCGACCTCTATCAGAAGAATAAGTACAACATCATCGTTGTTGATCCGAGAGCAGCCGGTCTTAGCGAAGGCCATACGACCGGCGCAGGAATGCTCGAAGGCAAGGATGTCAATTCATGGCTTGACGTTGTTCATGAGCAGTTCGGCATCTCGCACTTCGTCATTCACGGTATCTGCATCGGTTCCGTTGCAGCTATCTATGTTGCTGCAGAGCACAATCCGTATCTTGATGCCATCGTTCTCGAAGGTCCGTTCATCTCCTTCTATAACGTATTGAAGCAGAGGACGAAGAACCTCGGAAAGCCTACATTCCCTGTATGTTTCCAGATGGGACTTTTATTCAGGAAGATCGCCGGAATCAATATTTTCGCGAACACACCTATAAAAGCCATAAAGAACGTTCAGGTACCGCAGCTCATGATCTGCGGCAGGCAGGACGTGTCGTCGCTCCCTAAATATTTTGATAGAATTAATGAAGCAAGCGGTTCTGTGAGAAAGCATATGGTGTGGTTCGATGAGGGCGCACACTCTCACTTAAGGATCAGAAACCTTGAGGCATACGATAAGGCAGTCACCGATTTTATCAATTACGGAGGGTGATCTTATGGCAGGTTTTGACGTTATTACTGACTCCACTTCGGATTTAACTCTTGATCTCAGACAGGAATATAATATCGATTATTTCCAAATGGGTTTCTCTTCAGGTGATAAGGAGTATTCGGCCTCACTTGACTGGGATGAGATCGGATCTCATGAATTCTATGAATCCATGAGAAATGGCGTCAAATACAAGACCGCCCAGGTTTCCGTCAAGACTTTTACCGACAAACTTAAGAAGCACTTGTCAGCAGGACAGGATGTCATCTACATCGCATGTTCTTCGGCTTTATCAAGCTCCGTTAAGACCGCTTATGTTGTAAGGGACGAGCTTAAAGCCGAATTTCCTGACCGCAAGGTCATCTGCATCGACTCTCTTATCAGCGGCATGGCTCAGGGCATGCTTGCCATCGAGTGCGCGAAAATGGCCGCTTCCGGCAAGTCGATCGAAGAATGCGAAGAGTGGATCGAGACAAACAAGTTCTTCTATAACCAGTGCTCGACGACAGAGACACTGTCCTATCTTAAGGAAGCCGGCCGCGTTACGGCGTCTTCGGCTTTCTTCGGTAATCTCTTCGCGGTAAAGCCGATAATAATATCAGATACAATGGGTCAGAATCTTGCAATAGAGAAGGTCAAGGGCAGAAAATCCTCCTTTGCGACTATTGCAGAACATATTGCAGAATATATAATCTCTCCCGAGAAGCAGACGATCTGGATCGGTCATGCTGACTGTTTCTTTGACGCTGAAGCTCTGGAGCTTGAGATCAGGAACAAGATACCTAACGCAAATATCAAGAAGTATGTCATCGGACCTATCGTAGGAGTTTCAGTAGGTCCCGGCACATTGATATGTAATTATACAGGCAAAGCAAAGAGTGAGCAGCTCGAGAATACTAAGTAAAGCAGGTAGTAATAAGGGTAGATGGAATTATCGGTACTTAAAAAGATGCTTGTTGGCGGTGCCAAGAAGATCCTTGATAACAAACAGACTTTAAATGAGATGAACGTGTTCCCGATCCCGGATGGTGATACGGGAACCAATATGGATAAGACCATGTCCGGAATCATCAAGGAATTGATCGAGATAGGGGACAGGGATCTTGAACCCAAGGATTTCGATACTCTTTACACTGCGGCTCTCATGAGCTCACAGGGTAATTCCGGCGTAATCCTCTCACAGTGGCTTAAGGGCTTCCTCAAAGCTTTCAAGGACTACGATGAAGTTAATGCCGGTTCACTTTATGCAGCATTCCTTTCAGGTACAGAGAGTGCATATAACTCTGTAGCTGAGCCTGTCGAAGGCACATTCCTTACTGTTTGCCGTGAGGCACAGGAGAATGCCGAAGATAATCTTGACGAAGATACTACTGCAGAGCAGTTCATGAAGGATGTTGTTGAGGGTGCCTCCGAATCGTTAAAGCACACGCCTGAGCTGCTTCCGGTGCTTAAGGAATATAACGTTCTCGATTCAGGCGCCATGGGCTTCGTATGCCTTGTAACAGGTATGCTTGAAGCTCTTGATGAGACATTCTCTGTAGATCTCAGCGAATTCAAGAGTGCAGTTGCTAAGCCCGTTTCCGGTGCTCCGGTCGGCATGGGCGGCAAGGGTCTTGCCGAATTCGGTTACTGCACTGAGATGATCATCCGGATCGATGACGATAAGGTTGATTCATTTAATGAGGAACTCGTCAGATCCGACATGAGAGACTTCGGTAATTCATTAGTTCTCGTAAAAGACGGCAACCAGGTAAAGATCCATATCCACACCTTAAAGCCTGAGTCTGTTATGGCTTACTACCACAGATACGGCGAGTTCGTTAAGCTAAAGATCGAGAACATGACGATCCAGCACCATGAATCATTCGTCGCAAATAAGAAGGATGTTGCTATAGTTGCAGTTGCTGACGGTGACGGTTTTGCTGATCTCTTTACCGAAATGGGTGTTACTGAAGTCGCAAGAGGCGGCCAGTCAGATAACGTATCTTTGCAGGATCTCGTTGATGCCTGCATGAACGCATCTGCCAAGCATGTTATCCTGCTTCCAAATAATAAGAACATCATAATGACAGCCGAGAAGGTCAGGGAAGTCTATAAGGATGCGATCATCCACATCGTTCCGACCAAATCCATGGCTGAAGGATATCTGGCGCTGTCACTGATCGATTCCGGCGCATCTTACGAAGAGATCGAAAAGGCGATGAATAAAGCTTTGGAAGGCGTCCACACAGGCCTTATTGCAAAATCTGACAAGACAGGCGTCTATAATGGCGTTGATGTTAATGCCGGCGATTACATAGGTGTCCTTGATGATGACATCATCACCTGCGCTGATACTGATCTTAAGTCGTGCCTTGCAAAGTTCATTCCCACGGTACCTGCCGCGGACAACTGTGAATCGGTCCTGATTTTCGCTGGCACGGAAGAAGATAAAGCATTATCGGACGGCATGACAGTCGATATCAGGAGTTTTTGCCCCTCAGCGGAAATTTTCTCTTGCTTAGGCGGTCAAAATATATATAATTACGTTATTGCGTTCTCATAACGCAAAATATCAGAAGGTCAGGTTCGAAGATGAAGGATGGAGAAGATCATCTTAGACCTCTTTGGAGGGGACAATTCAGTTGACGTCTTGATAGACGGCGCTTATAGGGCGCTGTCAGAGCGTTCTGACCTCTTTATCACCTTTGTAGGACCTTTTGAAGTTCTCACTGCTCGACTCAATAAACATCCCGAATTCGACGGAAGATATGAGATCGTCAGTTGCCCCAATATCTTAAATAATCAGTTAAATCCCATGGTTGCCGTAAGAAGCGGTGAGCCTTTTACGCTTATCAAGGGTTGTGAATTATTAGCTTCCACAGACGCAAAAGCTTTTGTAAGCATCGGATCAACAGGTGCCCTGATCGTCAGTTCGCTTGTTAAGGTCGGACTTAAGGAAAACGCTCACAAGCCCGTGCTGGGCGCTCTTTTGCCCTCCGACAGCAAGGGCGGCAGATTCCTTCTCGTTGACTGCGGATCCAATCTGAACCCTTCGGTTGAAGATTATAACCAGTATGCTCTTCTTGGAAGCGAATATATGCTGACAACAGGCCGTTCTATCAACCCCAGAGTCGCTATGCTCAACGTCGGTTCCGAAGAAGGGAAGGGAACACCCGAGATGATCGCCGCTTACGATCTGCTCATGCATTCCGATATCAACTTCGTCGGCAATGTTGAGCCTGACCATATCTTTGACGGCGTTGCAGATGTCTATATCTGTGGCGGTCTTGCTGGCAACGCTCTCCTTAAAGGCCTTGAAGCAAAAGGCCATTTCCTCGTTAATTCTTTGAGATCTATGCTGACTTCAGATCTTGATGATTCCTCAAAAGCAATAGTAGAACAGCGCATTTCCGAACTTGGTTCGCTTTATAAATACAACGATCTCGGTGGAGCTGTCATCCTTGGCATAAACAAGCCCATTATCAAGGCTCACGGCAAGGCTGACGCTTCATCCATTTACAACTGCCTACTACAGGCGCTAGGCTGCTAACGCAGCTATATATTCATGTTCGGCTTTGCGTATGCCAAAAATCACGCAGTTGTTTTACAAAATGCCCGAAAACCTATATAATCACAAGGTTGTTTAATAAGAAAAGAGGAGATAAATATGTTAACTTGTTTTTCAACACTCGCTTGCCCTGATTTCTCCTGGCAAGAAATCTATTCGATGGCTAAGGACTTCAATTTCAACGGTATTGAGATCAGAGGTCTTGGTAATGATATATTCTCGGTAAAAGCTCCGCCTTTTACTGAATCCCAGCTCCCTAAGACAGTAGCTAAGCTTAAGGAATTAAAGCTTACTATTCCTTGCCTTTCTTCCGGCGAGCCCGTAAACGATCTGGCTACAAAGGATAAGGCTATTGCTGAGATCAAGGCTTACATCGAGCTCGCAAATAAGCTCGGCACATCCTATATCCGTGTCCTTGGCGACCGCAATCCCGCTCCGGAGAAGGAGATCGACGACGAAGTCGTTATCTCCATCATGAAGGAACTCGTTCCCTACGCAGAAGAGATGAACGTTACTCTGCTCCTTGAGACAAACGGCGTTTACTGCGATACGAAGAGACTCAAGAAAGTTCTTGATGCCATCGGTTCTCGAAAAGCAGCAGCCCTCTGGGATATGCATCACCCTTACCGTTTTATGGGCGAGACTCCCACAGAGACAGTCAATAACCTGGGCGAGTACATTAAGCACGTTCACGTAAAAGATTCCGTCATGGTTGACGGCAAGGTCGTTTATAAGCTCATGGGCTCAGGTGACATGCCTTTGAAGGAGATGTTCGATGCCCTTATGTCCATCGACTATCTCGGCTACGTTTCCCTCGAGTGGGTATACAGATGGTCCAAGAATCTGGACAGTGCCGGAATCGTCGTTCCCCAGTTCGCAAGCTACATGGAAACATACCGTCCGAAGCAGAAGACAGAGCTTCAGTTGGATACTAGAGGCACAGGCTACTATCCCTGGCCCAAAGAGACTCTGATTGACCTCACATTCCCGGATGTACTGGATAAGATCTGCGAACTTTTCCCGAACCAGTATGCTTTCAGATATACAGAATTAGACTACACAAGAACATATCCTGAATTCAGAGACGACGTTGATAACCTCGCACGCGCCTTCCTTGCAATGGGTTGTAAGAAGGGTGATCACATCGCGATCTGGGCAACCAACGTTCCCCAGTGGTATCTGACATTCTGGGCAGCTACAAAGATCGGCTGCGTATTGGTTACTGTTAACACAGCTTATAAGATCCACGAGATCGAATATCTGCTCAGACAGTCTGACACATGCACTCTGGTCATGATCGACAAGTTCAAGGACTGCGATTATCTCCAGATCATCAACGAGATCTGCCCTGAATTGAAGGATTCCGAACCCGGTAAGCTTGAATCTGCAAGACTTCCGGTATTAAAGAACGTCATCACATGCGAATCCAGAGTACCCGGATGTTTCCACTGGGACGACATGCCTGCTCTTGCTGAGAAGGTCAACGTATCTGACGTTGAGAAGATCCGCCGCACTATCGACAAGCACGATGTCTGCAACATGCAGTACACATCCGGCACAACAGGATTCCCTAAGGGCGTAATGCTCACACACTATAACGTTGTAAATAACGGTAAGGCCATTGGCGACTGCATGGATCTGTCATCCTTCGACAGAATGATGATCCAGGTTCCTATGTTCCACTGCTTCGGCATGGTTCTCGCAATGACAGCTTCCGTAACCCACGCAGTTACAATGTCTCCTATCACCGCATTCTCACCCCGCAAGGGCTTAAACTGCATCAACCAGGAGAAGATCACCTGCTTCCACGGCGTTCCAACTATGTTCATCGCAATGCTCGGTCACGAGAATTTCCCTAAGACAGACTTTTCGCACATGAGAACAGGCATTATGGCAGGTTCACCTTGTCCGATCAAGACCATGGAAGAAGTTATCGAGAAGATGCACATGCCTGAGATCGTTATCACATATGGTCAGACAGAAGCTTCTCCCGCAACAACGATGAGTAAGACCACAGATACGATCGAGCAGAGAGTTAATACTGTCGGACCTTCCATCTTTGGCGTCGAGACCAAGATTGTCGATCCTGAGACAGGTGAAGAGCTTCCTGACGGTGTGCCCGGCGAGTTCTGCGCACGCGGCTACAACATCATGAAGGGTTACTACAAGATGCCCGAAGCAACAGCCGCTGCCATCGACGAAGACGGCTGGCTCCACTCCGGCGACCTCGCCCTCAAGAGACCTGAAGACGGTTACTACAAGATCACCGGCCGTATCAAGGACATGATCATCCGCGGCGGCGAGAACATCTACCCTAAGGAGATCGAGGACTTCCTCTATACGCACCCCAAGATCCAGGACGTCCAGGTTATCGGCGTTCCTGACGCTGACTACGGCGAAGAGATCCTCGCAGCAGTCGTCTTAAAACCCGGCGAAGAGTCATCCGAGGAAGAGATCAAGGAATACGTCATGACCCACATGGCAAAGCACAAGGTTCCGAGATACGTCGACTTCGTTGAAGGCTTCCCGATGAATGCCGCAGGCAAGATCCTGAAGTACAAGATGAGGGAAGAGGCAGTCGAAAGACACGGCCTCGACAACGCCAGCAAGATCGTAACGGCGTAAGGTTGTTTTAATTTTTGAATTCATTGCATCCCGGGCAGGCGGTTCTGTCCGGGATGTGTTTTTGGTGTGTGGCTTGAGTGAGCATTTTCGCGTTTATGATACTTTATTCGCTTTTCCGTATCATAAATTGTTTCAAAATAATGTTTTATGATATTTTAAAGTCTCTCCGTATCATAAATATATGAATATTCAAGTTTTATGACATAACAGCGATCTGGTCACTCGAATTATCTTCGCTGGATTCTTGATTGTGACTTTTATTGAATTCCTCATCGCATTCGAGTTTAAACTTATTATCTTCTCTCTGTGAAATACCGGCTTCTCTTTTAGCACGAAGCCATACTTCGCTAAATGTGTATTGAGCGGATTCAATAAGTGCTTCTAAATCCTGTTCATTGAGTCAGGATTTGAAATGCATTTATCCATAGCCGTAGTAAAAGCAGAGTATGATTTAACTCCGCGTCTTGTGTATAAACACACTTTGTTCCTGATTCTCTTCAAGTCTTTAATTCGTGTAACTGATGAAGTATTAGCATAATATTCCATGAATTCCATCGTAAGTTTACGAACATCCTCTATCCATGAAATTCTGTTTTTGGTTATGGTTTCTGTTTTAACACCTTTTCTGCTGATAAACAGATTTATGATTACTGTAATTATTGAAACTATAATAGCTGAACCGGCACCAACTAAAGCAGCAACAACATTTTCGTCCATATTTACACCCCCGGGAAATTTATAATTTTATTATATGAAAAAAGTATCCAATTAAAAGTGCAATTGGCGTATTGAAGATTAAATGTAAAATCCACTCATCCCACCCCATCTATTCTCAATATCAGCGTTTAATGTTAGAATCTCAATATTATTTGAATTGAAGGGGGTTCAATATGGGTAAGCTTATTAAGGGGATTTCTGCCGGCCTTGTTTTCGCTGTAGCGTTATCGGTATGCTCGTGCCAGATGTTTGGCGGCGTTGACAAATCCAGGAAAGGGAAGGGTGCCAAGCAGACTGATGTCGTTAAGAGTGAGGGCGGCATTGTATCAACAGTCGGTCCTACAGATATTGTTGGAACAAATCCGGTATCGACTGAGACAAGTGGCGGTTTTGTACCACCTTCAGGTGGAACCGGAAGCGGCATCGTTCCCGATAAGAACAACTATAATAACGAGATCGAAGCTGTGATCGAACTTTGTTATGCAATCGACGGTGTTGATCTGCAGACTGCCGAGAAGATGATAAATGAATATTTCGGCGTATTCCTTGTCGTAAGCAGTACCAGTGATACTTACTATGACACACGGTATTATGAAGTTAACTACACTATTGACGGCGTGGATTTTGACTCCTTGCAGTTGAGTGCCAATAAGGAGACGGGAAAGGTCTTCCAGGTATATTTCAGCAGCTACCATGAGGATGATAAGCCGGGTGTGGAAACTTATGATAAGTTTTATAAATATATGAGCGGCAGATATGGAGTTTTTACCGAAATGAATGAAGACGAGGATTTCCTTTATTCGTACTATTCGGTTGACCATGGCTGCGAAATCAGTCTCAGTGTTTACTATGTTCCTGGTTACAGCAGCTTCTCATTCGATTTCAACGATTATAGCCTGATTTATTAATGCAACTGAAGGGGAATAGTTAATCAAAAAGAATAATGGCTGCCCGTATGAATTATCGGACAGCCATTAATATTTATAACCATGCAAAGTTAAGTCAGTTGAATTTTTCATTAGGGAACATAAGCGAGAAAACGCCCTGCTTGGAGCATTGCCAGATAATGTCGGCAATCTCTTCGGGTGACTCGACCATGCCTTTGATGATCCATGAACGTATAACGGCATTGGCTGCAGCGGTGCAGTAAGTGGTCAGATATCTATCGCGGGAATTTTGAATGTTCTCATTATTTATAATAAAAACTTCGGTCTTATTTGCAGCAAGATTAAAAACTTCATTAAAGAAATCCAGATCACAGTTAGGGGAGATAAGGATATTAAGGAAGTGCGGGTGATTCTTAATGCATCTGCAGATGTTTATTAGACCGGAATTATCGTGGCGTTTGTTATCCACAAGAATAGAAGTCATCTCTTCGACGATAGCCAGCTTATTCTCGTTAAGAAGTTCGTAGATGTTGTTATAGTGATAGTAGAACGTGTTGCGGTTGATCGCAGCCTTAGAACAGAGCTCCGTAATGGTGATCTGTGAAAGCTTTTTGGTCGCTATGATTTCTTCCAGGGATTCGAGAAGCGTGTTCTGTGTTCTGACTACTCTGATATCTAATTGTTTTTTCATATCCATAACCTGAAGTATACTTAATAGATATTATCAATATACCACTTAAGTATGTTAATTATTCTAAATCGCAAAATAATTTATACATTATTAAAAAAATCCCGGAGTCCGAAAACTCCGGGATTATAAGTTTAAGTTTAATACTTAAGAAGCATTAGAGCTTAGGACCAGCCTCAACTAATGCCTTACCCGCTTCGTTAGTCTCATACTTCTTGAAGTTCTTGATGAATCTGCCTGCGAGATCCTGAGCCTTCTTGTCCCACTCAGCTGCATCAGCATATGTGTCACGAGGATCGAGGATTTCTGTGGAAACGCCCGGAAGCTCTGTAGGTACTTCGAAATCGAAGTAAGGGATCTTCTTTGTAGGAGCGTTCTTGATAGAACCATCAAGGATAGCGTCGATGATACCACGTGTATCAGGGATGGAAATTCTCTTGCCTGTGCCGTTCCAACCTGTGTTTACGAGGTAAGCCTTAGCGCCGGACTTCTCCATCTTCTTTACGAGCTCTTCAGCATACTTTGTAGGGTGGAGCTCAAGGAATGCCTGACCAAAGCAAGCGGAGAATGTAGGTGTAGGCTCTGTGATTCCACGCTCTGTACCTGCAAGCTTAGCTGTGAAGCCTGAGAGGAAGTAGTACTTTGTCTGCTCAGGTGTGAGGATGGAAACAGGAGGGAGTACGCCGAATGCGTCAGCAGAAAGGAAGATTACGTTCTCAGCTGCAGGACCTGCAGAGATCTTGTTAACATTCTTAGCGATCTTCTCGATGTGGTCGATAGGATAGGAAACACGTGTGTTCTCTGTAACGGACTTGTCAGCGAAGTCGATCTTGCCCTCAGCGTCTACTGTAACGTTCTCAAGAAGAGCATTTCTCTTGATTGCGTTGTAGATGTCAGGCTCGTTCTCCTTAGAGAGGTTGATAACCTTAGCATAGCAGCCGCCCTCGAAATTGAAGACGCCGTTGTCGTCCCAACCGTGCTCGTCGTCACCGATGAGGAGTCTCTTAGGATCTGTTGAAAGTGTTGTCTTACCTGTACCGGAAAGACCGAAGAAGATTGCTGTGTGCTTACCTTCCATGTCTGTGTTAGCAGAGCAGTGCATTGAAGCGATGCCCTTGAGAGGGAGGTAGTAGTTCATCATGGAGAACATACCCTTCTTCATCTCACCGCCGTACCATGTGTTGATGATAACCTGCTCACGGGATGTGATGTTGAAAGCAGCGCATGTCTCAGAGTTGAGTCCGAGCTCTGCGAAGTTCTCGATCTTAGCCTTGGAAGCGTTGTAGATAACGAAGTCAGGCTCGAAAGAAGCGAGTTCCTCGTCAGAAGGAACGATGAACATGTTCTTTACGAAGTGAGCCTGCCAAGCAACCTCAACGATGAAACGGATAGCCATTCTTGTATCCTTGTTTGCACCGCAGAATGCATCAACTACGAAAAGTCTCTTGTTGGAAAGCTCTTTCTGAGCGATATCCTTAACAACAGCCCATGTAGCCTCTGTCATAGGATGGTTGTCGTTCTTGTACTCGTCTGTTGTCCACCAAACTGTATCCTTGGAGTTCTCATCCATAACGATGTACTTATCTTTAGGGGAACGTCCAGTAAAGATACCTGTCATAACGTTAACGGTATCAAGCTCAGTAACCTGGCCTACCTCATAACCTGTGAGACCTTCCTTCGTCTCTTCTTCAAAGAGAAGCTCATAAGAAGGGTTGTAGACGATCTCGGTTGTACCGGTGATGCCGTACTTTGTCAAATCAATGTTTGCCATAATCGGTAACCTCTTTCCTTTAAATTTAACAAAGTCATTATACCCCTTGGCTTTCAAAAAAGTATTTATATATTTTGGGATTTTGGGGGTCAATTTATAGGTTTCTGCCCCGCAGTTGTTAATTTTCCTTGACTTAGGGGCAGAATGATTTTCACTTTATTTTTGTTATAATGACTTTATATATTTGTGGGGTGTTTTTATGTCAGGAACAGGCAAAAAAGTGAATATGAAGAAGGTCATAAAGATCGTTCTGGTCTGCCTGGCGCTATTCCTTGTGCTCAATCTTTTCGGTGCCGCCATAGGAACATCGGCATCGATCACGCATCCTAAAGGCCCCACTTATGATGAAGAGATAATTTCGATCAAAGAAAGACTGATTTGGGGCAACTTCGACGATTATGTCAAGGAAGACTATATCGTTAAGGGAATGGATGAATATGACCTTCACTGCACCAAGGTATCATCATTCAATACTGCCGGAACAGGCCGTTATGTGATCATCAGCCACGGCTACAAGTCCAATAAATACGGCGATGTTAAATATTGCGACCCGTATATCAACCTTGGTTTTACGTGCATTATCTACGATCTGCGGGCACACGGCGAGAATGCCAAGGCCATCTGCTCCATGGGCGGTTATGAAGCAATAGACTTGAATTGCATCATTGAAGATACATTTTCGAGATATGAAGACGTCGAGATATTGGGCCTTCAGGGTGAATCCATGGGCACTTCCGCGACTTTAAATGCCCTGAATTACACTGATAAAGTCGACTTCGTCGTCGCCGACTGCGGATTTGAGAGTCTCAAGTTCATGCTCCATGACATGTATAACGACATGCACCTGTATCCGTTCGGATTCTGTGCTGATATCGGATTCAAGATATTTTATAATATAGATACATCGAAAATCAGTGCGATAGACGCAATCAGAGGCAAAGATGTGCCGATACTCTTTGTCCATGGCGCTGCCGATGACTGGATCGATGTCGAAAACAGTGAAGACATGTATGCTGTAGCCCGGGAGTCTTGCTATACGGAATTCTGGCTCGTTCCCGAAGCCGAACATGCTGATTCCAGGCAGATTGCAGGAGAAGAGGCCTATGAGGAACATATCGCAAACTTCCTCATCAACGCCGGTGTTATTGAATCTAAGGATGAGGCTTTATTTGCCGCTTAACAAATCTCGAAAAGGAGGCTGATACTATGACCAGATGGCAGTTTTTCAAGTCAGACGAGGCTCGCGGAATGCGGACTAACCTAATTGCAAGTTCAGGTTGCTGCTTTGCACTTGCAGTTTTCTCACTGGTCGCTAACGTGATCAAGGCACAGGAACCCTTATCACTTATTGATGTTGGATTTATGGTAATCATCGGTCTTCTGATATTATTCCTGCAGAGCAGGGCCGCAGCCGTAATCCTTGCCATTTATGCAGGCTTTAATATCTATGCTTTTTGGGACATGAACGGTAAACCCGAATATGGCAGCTTTATCGTTGTGATCGTCGCAGTTTACGCGCTCATTTACACTTTCCGTTTCCAGAAGGCATGGAAAGAGAAGAAGAATGCTCAAAAAGAGGCTTCAAAAGAAGCAACTGAGCCGGTCGAAGAGCCATAAATTGACAAAGAAAATGCGCTTTAATATAATTACTAGCGCACGAGGGGTTGTGGCGGAATGGCAGACGCAGCAGACTCAAAATCTGCCGACCATAAATCGTGTGGGTTCAAGTCCCACCAGCCCCACCACGAGAAAAAATAGAGCATCCGTACTACGAACAGTATTTGCTGTCGCAAATAACTAGTACGGATGCTCTATTTTTTCTCGGGTGCCCCATAACGCAAATAACTAGTAGAGATGCCCTATTACTTACTCGGGGTCCCCATAGCTGTCGCAAATAACTAGTAGACGAACCTATTTACATTAATTTGCAAAAATTCTATAATTTAAATAAATAGGTAATACCCACAGACGGTTACCTCAAAAAGTACTAACTAAAGTAGTCGAATCATTGGTAGTGGACGGCTACTTTTTTATATACTCAATGATTAGGTCTATAATAATTGCTATTACTGTGAAGATCACAATAAGAATCTCATAGTCTGTCATTGGCACCACCTCCTCTCAAAAGAGGGTGGAGGTAACCGTCTTAAGTCAGTGGATATCACCCGGAATCATTCTAATATTGAATAATGCTTAACTCCATAGGGTTGAATAAAAATGTCCTAAAAACGGGATTTTTTATTTTTCCGAATTGTATTATTTCATTTGAATCATTTATCTAGATGTTATAATCTTCCAAGAATGTCTTGGAGGTTTTCGGATGAGATCAAAGAAGTTAGTTGCATTAATCCTGACCGGGGCGCTTGCTCTCGGCCTATGCGCTTGTAATGACAGTGTTTCCACAGAGACAACAAGTGAAGAAACGGAGACATCTGAAATGGTTATCGTTACCACAACTACAACTGATCCGTTTTTTTCGACCGAAACTACTGTTATGACCGAGACTTCCGAGACAACCACATTTACAGTTGAAACCGTTGAGACTACTACCGTTGCGACGACTACAGCAGAAGTTACGACTACTGCTGACTGGATGGCGGAATTCCCTGATTCTCCGTCGTGGGTCAAGGATCTGCCTCAGTCAAGAAGTGCCAGTCAGCTCTTTATTGTTGCTGTCCTTGAAGGTTCTAATGCTGACATAACAATGCATCAGAAGGATTCTCAAGGGAACTGGAAGCAGATAATGATGACCAAGGGTTATATCGGTTTAAACGGTCTTGGAAAGACCAAGGAAGGCGATAAGAAAACGCCGGTAGGAACGTTTGGTTTTAATGCGGCCTTCGGCATCGCTGATGACCCCGGATGTGCAATCCCTTATCACAAGGTAACAGATAATGATTACTGGTCCGGCGATACACGCACAGGTTACAGATATAACGAGATGGTCGACATTAATGATTATCCCGACCTTAATAAGAGTGCCAGCGAGCACCTGATCGATTATACAAAGGCTTACCAGTATTGTCTTAACATCAACTACAATGAGGAGTGTATTGTAAATGCCGGTTCTGCGATTTTTCTTCACTGTATCGGCAATAATGATTACACGATGGGCTGCGTCTCGATTCCTCAGGTAGACATGATCTATGTTATGCAGCATGTTGATCCTGACTGCCTTGTTATCATTGATTCTTACATGATGCTCTGCCCGGACTGATTTTCGGGCACGGGAGATCGGAAAACGCTTTGTTTCTTTATTGAAGAAGGCACCGGTCTTTTGTAAGATTAAACATATCCGCTTGGCTTGGAGCAGTGAGTATGGTCTGGATAATTGTTGTATCTGTGTTCGTTTTCATAACCCTTTTAGGGCTCGTCATTTTCTCATGGCGTAATGCAAAACGCTCGATAAAACCAACTGTAATTACCACCGAAAGAGAGATCGAATGGAACAGGAAGAAGGGTCTCTGGCTTGATTTTGATTCCTATGACCGTACAGATTATGAGATCGAAGGCAAGGACGGCTATATCCTTCATGCTATGTGCGTTTCCACTGAAAAAACGCGCGGTACAGGCAGGTATGTGATCATATGCCACGGCCATACTTCAAGCAGATTCGGCTCGGTCAAATATGCTAATTCCTATATCAAGCTTGGCTTTACATGTATCCTGTACGATGCAAGATGCCATGGTTCTAACGCGCCTGATATTTGTACACTCGGAAATATTGAGTCGTATGACCTTGCAAAAGTGATCGAGGATACAAAGACCAGATTCAATGATGTTCGTGTTCTGGGTCTGCACGGCGAATCGATGGGAAGTTCAACTATTCTGATCGAGACATCATTAGAGCCGCCTGTTGATTTTATAGTCGCTGACTGCGGTTTTACCAGTTGCTTTGATGTTATTCATGAAGGCTACGGCAATATTCATCTTGGCTTTCTTGCACATCCGGTCAATCTCGCAGGCAAGATCTTGTATAAAGTCGATCTTAAGAAAACATCTGCGATCAAAGCTCTTGAGAATAATCATTATCCTGTGCTTTTCATCCATGGCGCAGGAGACACATTCATTAAGCCGCACCACAGTCAGAAGATGTATGAAGTTGCCGGAAAGAACGGCGCCCATTGTGAACTTGTGCTGGTTGACGGTGCAGGACATGCTTCCTGCAGACTGGTTGCGGGTTTTGATGCTTATACCGGTTATATCAGTAAATTTCTTAATGATATAGGTATTTTGTAAGTGCGGTTTTCGGGCGCGCCGGATTATAACATTCGCATATTTTTGCAATTTGTGCACGAAAACGTGTAAATCATTCCAAATTCGAGATTTATTTTTTGTTTTATTGTATCTTCATACCTGAGGAAAGGAGTGCCAAAGGTGAAAATCAAGCTATTGCTGGATCCTAACGACCCTATCAGAGCAGATCTGCTTAAATCAGGAATAGAAGATGATCCTGAATCCGAATACATTTTGATCCGCAAAGGCGTGGGGGTTAATTACATTGCGGGTAAAAGGGAAGACCAGCAGTTTTACCTTGATATTAGCGATGTCTGTTTTATCGAAAGCATGGGGCATGACATCCTGATCCACACATCTGACGGCACATATAACTCCGGGGATAGACTTAAAGCGTTAGAACAGGTCTTGCCGGCAGACCGGTTCTTGCGCGTAAGCAGTTCGGCGATCGTCAATCTGAAAATGATAAGACGCATCGAATCAACCCTGATGCAGAAATTCATTCTTCACATGTCAAACGGTTCTAAAGTCGACGTTACAAGAAGCTACTACTACATTTTCAGAGAAAGAATAGGGATATAAGAAGGAGATTACTATGTTTGGTTTTTCAGTTGGATTGATAGCGTTGATCGTTCCGGCAATTGCCATCATCACAGTCGCGGCTTTTTTCATCTACAAGAAATTTTACGATAAGCATACTAATAAGGTTTTTGAGGAAGGCTCGAAAAAGTCCCGCAAATGGATCGCTCCCTGGGGCTTTACACTTATTGTGTTAGGCGCGCAGCTTATCCTTGTCGCAGGTATCATTTACCCGCTTTCAATGTTAATGGTTAAGAACGAGTCCCGTGTTGACTTTTATGGTCCGGGCGAAGGTTTTCCTATTGTTTTTGACTCTAACTATGATCATGAATATCATCCTGACGAGATCGGTTATATGCTTATCAACAAAGGTTCTGCGGATGGAGTAGACTGCAAGTTGTATAAGATAGAGAACGATGACGGATCTTTGG
The DNA here is from genome assembly GCA_017509245.1 of Clostridiales bacterium. GTDB lineage: Bacteria > Bacillota > Clostridia > Saccharofermentanales > Saccharofermentanaceae > Saccharofermentans. Next base: position 24,126 of record JAFWQC010000038.1, read on the forward strand.
ATTATTATATTTCCGGCATTATCACCGGCTGGAACGGCGACCATAATTACGAGTTGTATTTTGAGGACGGATCTGGCAGGAACTTTAATATGGCTACCTATATGCCTGAGTATAATGATTCGGATCCATACTATTTCTATTTGATCGTTTCCGTTGAAGAATATAATCCCGGATACTTTAATATTGCCATCACTAATTCAACTTACGACGATCCGGCTCCAACCGGTGATCCTGATGCTTACAGTAAAACTTATGGGCTTAAGATCATTACGGAGCTTACCCTGGAATTCTAATTAATAGATCCCAAATTGGTTTTTTAGATCACTTTGGGATTTTTATCATTGCCGCATAATCCTTGTTGCATTTCCTTCTTAAGAAGAATAGAATTCTATCAGCAAAACTTTAAACGGTCCGGCGAGGCCGTAAGTGGCTGTTAATATAACTTGTATTTACGGATTCCTTCTCTAGCCGGACGGGTGGCGCATAGCCACACATGTAGCTTTAGGAAGGAGTTTTTTTATGGTTTTGATTCCCGGTCATGAACTGATGGATGAAGCCGCCATGTCCCGTGCGCTGATAAGGATTTCACATGAGATCGTTGAGCACAATGACGGCCTTGAGAATGTAGCCATCATTGGTATCCAGAAAAGGGGAGTGCCTCTTGCGATGAGGCTTAGAAAGCTCTTGGAGGAGATCGAAGGCGTTAAGGTGCCGATGGGCATCCTGGACATTACCTTCTACAGAGACGACCTCTCGATGCTTTCAGCTCATCCTGTTGTAAACGGCACTGACATCCCTTTCGATGTAAACGACAAGAAGATAATCCTGGTCGATGACGTGCTCTTCACCGGAAGAACGACGAGGGCAGCGATCGAGAATATTTTCGACATGGGAAGGCCTGCAAACATCCAGCTCGCGATACTTATAGACAGAGGCCACAGGCAGCTGCCGTTCAGAGCTGATTATGTAGGAAAGAACGTACCGACCGCGATCACTGAGCACATCGATGTTGAAGTCAAAGAGGTTGACGGCCAGGACCGCGTAATACTGCTTAAAGAGGAGGATAAGGACTAATGGGACTTAAGAGTAAAGATCTCCTCGGTATGAAGCAGCTTACCGCAGATGAGATCATGGAGATCCTTGACACTGCTAAGACCATGAAGCTGGTTTTGTCTTCTGCTAATAAGAAGACATCACACCTTCAGGGCAAATCTGTTGTAACTCTCTTCTATGAGAATTCCACAAGAACAAGATTATCTTTCGAGCTCGCTTCGAAATACATGGGATCGGCTTCAGCCAACATCTCAACTTCCGGAAGCTCGGTAAACAAAGGCGAATCGCTCCTTGATACCGCAAGAACGATCGACATGATGGGCACTGACATAATAATCATGAGACACAACCAGTCAGGCGCACCGCACTTTATCGCACCTTACCTCAAGGCATCAGTGGTTAATGCAGGCGACGGAATGAATGAGCACCCGACTCAGGCGCTCTTAGACATGCTCACTATGTATGAGAGATTCGATACTTTCGAAGGCAAGAACATCGCGATCTGCGGCGACATCTACCACTCAAGAGTAGTAAGATCCAATGCGATCGGACTTAAGAAACTCGGCGCAAACGTAAGCGTATACGGCCCTAAGACCATGATGCCCGTCGGAATCGAGAATATGGGCGTCAGGATTGCAGACAGTGTCGCCGACTGCGTAAAGGATGCTGATGCGGTTATGGGCTTAAGAGTCCAGCTTGAAAGACAGCAGAAATCACTTTTCCCGTCGATTGCAGAATACGCAAAATTCTATGCGATAACACCCGAGATGCTCGCGCTTGCAAAGCCTGACGCATTCCTGATGCACCCGGGTCCGTGCAACCACGGAGTAGAGCTGCCGACAGCGGTCTACGACTGCGACCAGTCGGTCATTAATGAACAGGTAACAAACGGTGTTGCAGTCAGAATGGCTGTTTTATACCTGCTCATGGCAAGGAGGAACAATCTGTGAGAATAATATTGACCAATTGCAAGGTTTTTGGTGATGAGAAAGCCAATAAAGTATTTATCGAAGACGGCAAGTTCGCCAATGAGTTTGCTGTAGATAAGGCAGACAGGGTAATAGACCTTAAGGGTGCTATGGTAACACCCGGACTTGTAGATATGCACTGCCACTTAAGAGAACCGGGCGGCGAATATAAAGAGACGATTGCAACCGGTACCGCAAGTGCCGCAAAGGGCGGATACACATCAATCTGCTGCATGCCTAATACAAATCCTACGGCTGATAATGCAGCTGTTATCAGCGGAATCCTCAAGAAGGCTAAAGAAGCCGACAACTGCAGGGTTTACCCGATCGGTGCTGCTACAAAGGGCATCAACGGAGATCTTATCTCTGAGATGGGACTCATGAAGGAAGCCGGAATCGTTGCTGTATCTGATGACGGACACCCGATCAAGAATGCGGGCATCATGAGAAAAGTCATGGAATATGCTTCAGACTTTGATCTTCCCGTACTTAATCACTGCGAAGATAAGAGCCTTTCGGAAGGCGCTATGAATGAGGGCGTTGTATCGACTACTATCGGTATCAGAGGTATCCCTACGGCTGCTGAAGATATCATGATCGCTAGAGACATAATCCTTTCCGAATATCTTGATATCCCGGTACATATCTGCCACGTAAGCACGAAGGGCGGCGTTCGTATGATCAGAGACGCAAAAGCCAGGGGAGTAAAGGTCACATGCGAGACATGCCCTCATTACTTCACTCTTACAGATGACTGCTGCGAGACTTACGATACAAACTTCAAGATGCATCCGCCGCTCAGAACTGAAGAGCATAAGCAGGCTATCATCGAAGGTATCAAGGATGGAACGATCGATGCGATCGCAACAGATAATGCACCTCATCATGCTGACGAGAAAGTATGCGAATTTTCCGTCGCTTTGAATGGTATTTTAGGGTTTGAGACAGCCTTCGCTTTAGGGTACACTTATCTTGTTAAAACAGGAGAGATTTCTCTCGAAAGACTCATTGACCTGATGTGCTTCGGACCTTCAAAGATCCTTAAGCTCGGCAGGGGCGGAATGAATGTCGGAGATGACGCTGATCTGGCGGTCTTCGATATTGATAACGAGTTTATTTTCGAGAAGGACAAGATGCTCTCAAAGTCCAGAAACACGCCTTACGACGGCTGGAAACTCTATGGTGAGACAATACTTACAGTAATGGGAGGAAAGATCACTTATGAAAAACTTTGCTGACAGTCTTGTAAGAAAGATCGCAGAAGTTGAAAACCCCACAGTAATCGGCCTTGATCCCAAGCTTGATTACATTCCCGAATACATTAAAGAATACGCAGAGCAGCTTTTCCCTGAGGAAGCAGCAAAAGCAACCGCAAAGGCAATCTGGCTCTTCAACAAAGAGATAATCGACCAGACATGCGATATCGTTCCGGCATTAAAGCTTCAGTACGCTTACTATGAGATGTACGGTGTTGAAGCTATCAAGACGATGCTCCTTACAACAAGATATGCCCAGAAGAAGGGCATGCTCGTAATCGCTGACTGCAAGCGCAACGACATCGGTTCCACTGCAACTGCTTATGCTGAGGCAGTTCTCGGCAATACCGACATCCTCCTTGGCGAGAACATGGAGATGAGCGGCTTCGATTGCTGCACAGTAAACTGCTATCTCGGAATCGACGGTGTTAAGCCTTTCATCGATGTAGCAAAGCGCGACGGTAAGGGCATCTTCTGCCTTGTAAGAACATCCAATCCTTCAGCAGGTGATTTCCAGGATCAGGAACTTGCTGACGGAAAGAAGCTCTATGAGATCGTTGCAGGCAAGGTTTCCGAATGGGGCGAAGAGCTCGTTGGTGAGGAAGGATTCTCATCAGTAGGCGCTGTGGTAGGTGCCACATGGCCTGAACAGGCTGTTGAGCTCCGTAAGATAATGCCCAAGACATTCATGCTCATTCCCGGTTATGGTGCACAGGGCGCAGGCGCTGATGCCGCTGTTGCAGGATTTACTGCTGACGGCAAGGGCGGAATCGTTAACAGCTCCAGAGCCATCATGACTGCATGGAAAGCACGCGAAATGGATCCCAAGGATTTCGGCAAGGCTGCAAGGCTCGAAGCACTGGACATGAAGGAAAAACTCAACGAAGCACTTAAGAACCGCAAGTTTGTATAACGTAATGAACCGCAAAGAATACAGAATCAAGTTAATCTCAAAAGAATTCCTTAACAGCGACACATGCTATCTGGGATTCGAATGCCCTGAAATAGCTTCCAATGCTTTCCCCGGACAATTTGTAAACATTTCGGCAGGAACGGTTTTCCTTAAAAGACCTTTCGGAATCGCAAGCGTTGATAAGGAGAACGGAATCTTTTATATCGGCGTAAAGGTAGTAGGGAAGGGCACCTCCGAGATATCCTCGTTTGAGCCCGGCCTCATGGTCGACTGTCTTGGCCCTCTGGGCAAAGGCTTTGATTTTGACGGCTATGACACCATTATCCTTACAGGCGGCGGAACAGGCGTGTTCCCGATCAACTTCGCTTATGAGACTTTGACTTCTCAAGGTAAGAACGTCATTGTTTGCGAAGGCTTCAGGAATGCAAACCAGGTTATCCTTAACAAGCCGTCCTACATTCTTACGACTGATTGCGGCGACTGCGGGATCAAGGGAACTGTAATCGCGGGTCTTGATACTATCGATATTTCTGAGCCCTCGAAAACATTGATCTGCTGCGTCGGCCCCATCCCCATGATGAAGGCTGTAGCTTCATGGGCTGCTGAAAAGAATATGAACTGCCTTGTATCTATGGAACAGAGAATGGCTTGCGGCGCCGGCATCTGTCTGTGCTGCACGGTTAAGGTCAAGGATGACGGACCGGACGGATTCAAGAATGTCAGATGCTGCAAGGAAGGTCCTGTTTTCGACAGCAGGGAGGTGGTCTGGTGAGCACTTCATTGAACGTTAAAGTAGGCAATGTAAGCCTCAAGAGCCCGTTGATCCTTGCATCCGGCACATGTAATTTCGGCCGTGAGCTCTCAGAATATTATGACCTCTCTATTCTAGGCGGAATCTCTTCCAAGGGTCTTACCATCAAGCCGAGAAACGGCAATCCCGGTGTAAGAGTTGCTGAGTGCGCTTCCGGAATGCTTAATTCCGTCGGACTTCAGAATCCCGGTGTTCATTACTTCATCGAGAATGATCTCGACTTCATGAAAGAATCCGGTGCAGGCGTTATCGTTAACGTTGCCGGCCACTCCTACGAAGACTATATCGACATGGTAACGACCTTGGATCCTCACAAGGATAAGATCGATGCACTTGAGATCAATCTCTCATGTCCCAACGTTAAGGAAGGCTGCATGACGATCGGAAGTGATCCTGCTGCGATAAAGCTCATAACTTCAAAACTCAGAGCTCTTACCGATCTTCCTTTGTGGATCAAGCTGACGCCTAATGTAACCGATATTAAAGCTACTGCTCTTGCAGCCCAGGAGGGCGGAGCTGATGCTGTTGTTCTCATTAATACTCTTATGGGTATGAGGATCGACATTAGAACAAGAAGACCTGTTCTTACGAATAATACAGGCGGTTATTCAGGACCTGCTGTTAAGCCTGTTGCTATCCGTATGGTTGCGGAATGCTCTCAGGTCCTTAATATCCCGATCGTTGGTTGTGGCGGAATCGCTGATTATAAGGACGTTCTTGAATTCATGATCGCAGGTGCATCAGCTGTTGAGATCGGAACAGCATGCCTTGTTCATCCTTCGCTTCCGGTTGATATAACGGAAGACCTGGAAAAATACTGCAAAGACAATAATGTTGAATTAAAAGACCTTACCGGCACACTGCAGCGCTGGTAACTGCAAAGGAGTAAATATGGAAAATACCATCATCGAAGCGCTTTTCGCGACAAACGCAATCAGAGTTGCACCTGAGAACCAGCCTTTCTGGTACACATCGGGAAGACTCGGCCCCTTCTTTATCAATACTCACTTCCTGCTCGAAAATGAGGCGGCAGCAGGTGAAGTCTTAAAGAGGATCGAGAAGGCGATATCTGATAACAAGCTTACTGCTCCCGAAGAGATCTTCGACATGATGCTTGCTTACTACAACAAGGGCGGCACGTTCAAGATGGTATCCGACAAGCTTGCTGAAGCAGCTTCAAAGCTTGATTTCGACTATATCTCAGGCGGTGAGAGAAGAGATTATTTCTTCTCCATGATGCCCGCATATCTGCTCGGCAAGCCTCATCTTACGATCTTCAAGGATCTTACTTCAGTTTATTCCGAGAGCATTGAAGGACCTGCAGTTGATTCCAAAGATGTTGATCTTAAGGGCAGGAAAGCGCTTCATATCGCTGATCTTATCACTGAAGCTTCATCTTACGAGAGAGCATGGATCCCTGTTATCAGAGAGCTCGGTTCAGAGATAACTGACACCGTTGCAGTCGTTGACAGATGCCAAAACGGCAGGGAAGTGCTCAAAAACCTTGGGGTTGAGCTTCATGCGCTTACAGGAATCGATAAAAACCTTTTTGATGAAGCTACATCTAATGGTATTATAAATGAAGCACAGAAAGCCATGATTCTTCACTTCCTCGAATCGCCTTCTGAATATATGACAGCTTTCCTCAAGGCAAATCCTGATTTCATCGCCGGCGAGATCGCCAAGGGCGGAAAGAATAAGGAACGTGCCGAGTTAGCTATTGAGAAAGGATATTGCCAAGTATGAAAGATCCCTATTCAGGTCTTTATGAAGTAACTGAGATCCATAATCTCAGAGATGTAATCAAGAAGAGACTTCACGAATTCCCGGAGAATCCTGTTTTCCTTGTAAAGGAGAAGAAAGGCGGAGATTATATCCCGATCTCAACCGAGAAATACGATCATGACATCGATTCACTCGGAACATATTTCATGAACACAGTCGAGAAGGGCGCAAGGATCGCTATTTTCTCTGAGACAAGATATGAATGGTACACATCTTATCTCGCAACTACAAACGGCACAGGATGCGTTGTACCGCTCGATAAGGAACTTCCTGTAGATGACGTTCTCAACATGCTTACAAGAGCTGAAGTTGAGATTCTTTTGTTCTCCAAGTCAAAGCTCGACATCGTTAACCAGGTTTACGGCAAAGTCGATACCATGAAGTACTGGATCTGCATGGATGAGATCGATGACGACAGATTCCTTTACTATCAGGACTGCTTAAAGATCGGTGAGAAGAAGCTTGAAGCAGGAGATAAGATCTTCACTGAAGCAACCATCGATCCTGAAGAGATGACTATCTTGCTGTTCACATCAGGCACGACTGCTAAGTCAAAGGCTGTAATGCTCTGCCAGAAGAACATCTGCAAGAACCTGATGTCAATGTTCTCGATGCTCTATATCGACAGAAGCGACGTATGGCTTTCAGTTCTTCCTTTGCATCACACATATGAATGCACATGCGGATTCTTAGGTCAGGTATACAGAGGCACGACAGTTGCTATCTGCGAAGGCTTGAGATATATCGCACAGAATATCCAGGAAGTAAGACCTACATGTATCCTCATGGTTCCTGTCATGCTCGAACTCTTCTATAAGAAGATCATGAAGGGCCTTAAGGCTGATCCTGAGAAGGAAGCTAAGCTTAAGAAGGGTATGAAGATCGCTAATGCGCTCCATCTGCCTGTCAGCATGAGGAAGAAGCTCTTTAAGCCGATCCACGATATCTTCGGCGGCAGAATGAGACTCATCATCCTTGGGGGAGCTCCGGTAAATCCTGAGATCCTCACATTCTTCCAGACTATGGGATTCAAGTGCGTTCAGGGCTACGGCCTTACAGAGTGCGCTCCTATCCTTGCTCTGAACCGCGACAAGTTCTTCAAGAATCACGCTGCCGGCCTGCCGCTTCCGGGCTGTGACGTTAAGATCCTTGATCCTGATTCTGACGGAATCGGTGAGTTCATCTCAAAGGGCGACAATAACTTCATGGGTTATTACAAAGATCCTGAGAATACAGCACTTGCACTCGATAAGGACGGTTACTATCACACAGGTGACTTAGGCTATATCGATGAGGACGGCTTCTGCATCATTACCGGACGTAAGAAGAACGTTATCATTGCCAAGAACGGTAAGAACGTATTCCCTGAGGAGATCGAGTATCTGCTCTCACTCTCACCCTATGTTGCTGAGTCTGTCGTATCAGGCGAAGATGACAAGGCTAAGGACGATATCGTGATTACCGCTACGATCTTCCCGGATCTTGAAGAGATCAAGGGCAAGCTCGGAATCGAGACTGATCCTACAGAAGAACAGATCATGGACATCTTGAAGGATGTTGTAACTGCTACAAATGAGAAGCTCGAGAGCTATAAGAAGATCAAGAAGACAGTCCTTAGAATGACTGAATTTGAGAAAAATACCTCAAAAAAGATAAAGAGATTCTAATAAATCATTTATATAATCTGATAACATAGTTAAGAAAATAGAAGGTGCTGTCTCAAAATTTATATTTCGGGACAGCATCTGTGATTAGAAATGAGGAATCATATGTTTAACGATAGTGATTGTCTGCGAATTCTTGAACAGGCAATGTCTACGACTGCCGATTTTGCCGAGATCTTTCAGGAAGTCACTGAATCCAAGTCAGTAAGTCTTCTTAACGGTCAGGTAATAAGAGCGGCAACCGGATTTGATTCAGGCACGGGCATCAGGCTGCTTGCCGGTACGAATTCCGTTTATGTTTATTCAAGCGATAACGATATCGAAGTATTGTTAAAGCTTGCAAAAGAAGCTGCTTCTGCTATTAAGGGCGCTGATAAGGGCTCTATTGAAGCATTGAAGGCCCTTTGTTCCACATCCAAGGCCACGGTAGAGATCGATCCGATGTCTGTATCCAAGACTGATATGGTCGATTTCCTGCGCAAGTCTTCGGATTATGCTTTATCCTACGATCCTTTGATCACTCAGGCTGCTTCAAGCATTGCTTGCACTAAAAGGTCAGCCAGGGTAATCAATACCAGGGGCGTGAATTCTGAAGATACGACCAAGCGCATCAGACTCTCGATCGAGACCATTGCAACTAAAGATAACGAGAAGCAGAGCGGAAGAGTCGCGCCCGGAACCATGAAGGGTTATGAGTTCATCAACGATTATCCTGTCATTGATAAGACCCGTGAGTGCTGCGATACCGCGATCCGCATGGTAAATGCCGGATACGCGCCTTCTGCAAAGATGCCTGTTATCCTGGGTAATGCATTCGGCGGCGTTATCTTCCATGAAGCCTGCGGTCACGCGCTGGAAGCAACTGCCGTCGGAATCAGGAATTCGTATTTTACAGATATGCTCGGCCAGCAGATCGCATCTTCGATCGTCAGTGCCAGAGATAATGCGACTATAGACGGTGAGTGGGGCTCTTATGCAACTGACGATGAAGGAAATACTTCTTCTGATCTTTTGCTCATCGAAAATGGAATCTTAAAGAACTATCTCGTAGATGAGCTCGGTTCGCGCCGTATGAACTGTGCTCCGACAGGCTGCTCACGCCGTCAGAATTATTCATATGCTCCGACATCAAGAATGAGCAACACCTATATTTGTAACGGCGAATCCGATCCCAAAGACATCATTGCAAATACCGAGTATGGTCTTTATGCAACACAGATGGGCGGCGGTTCTGTTGATACGTCCACGGGAGACTTCAACTTCGCAGTAAACGAGGCATTCATCATCCGTGACGGTAAGATCGCTGAACCCGTAAGAGGCGCAACTCTTATCGGAAAGGGACAGGAGATATTAAAGAATATCGACATGGTCGGTAACGACCTTGAACTTTCAGCCGGTGTTTGCGGTTCCGTATCAGGCGGCGTTCCCGTAACGGTCGGACAGCCCACCATCAGGGTCTCTTCGATCCTTGTCGGCGGCAGAGAGTGAGGAATAAGTAATGGATATAAAAACAGCTGAGAAATTCATGGAAAAGCTCGTTAAGGCGGGCAAGGAATTCGGCTTTGAAGAGTGCGAAGCTGCCTTTGCCTCCGAGAATTCCATGAGCATAGATATATTGAACGGAGAAGTCTCCAGTTATGAGAACAGCGCAACGAGTTCGCTTTCTTTCAGAGGCTTGAAGAACGGACAGATGGGATATTGCTCGTCCAATATCCTTGAAGAGTCATCGATTGATTTCCTTTTAAGATCTGCAATGGAGAACTGCGAGGTCTTAAATGACGAGGATCCCCAGTTCATCTATTGCGATGAGAATAATAAAAATCTTTATTTCTCACAGGTTACGGATGCTTATTCAAAGAATACATACAAGAGCTTTTCTGAGCTCGGTCTTAATCTTGAGAAAGCAATACTTGCATTGGATTCAAGGATCGATGCAGTTGATTTCCTTACTGTTGCATGCAGCACGGGTCCTTATCTCATCATTAACTCAAAGGGGCTTCATTCTTACCGGGATTCCGACGGAATCTCTATTGTAGCTTCTGCAAGGGCAACGGATGAGGACGGCAGCGTCAAGAGCGGAGATCATTACTGGATCGGCAAGGACATTGATAATTTCGATATTGATGCATTCCTTGCCAAGTTCGGCGAAAAGCTTCTAGGCAAGATGGGCGCTAAGTCCTGCAAATCAGATAATTACAGCGTAGTCTTTAAAGCTGAAGCATTCCAGCAGTTCTTTATGGCTTTCTTCAGCAATTTCATGGCTACTCCGATGCAAAGAGGACTTTCATTACTGGCTGACAGGGAAGGGGAGACCATTGCATCTTCCGTATTCACATTGAAGGAAGAGCCAATGTATGAGAAAGCTCTTACCAAGATTCCTTTTGACGATGAAGGCGTTCTTACAACTGCGAAAGCAATCATCGATAAAGGTGTTTTTGCGACTGCATTATATAACTTAAAGTCCGCGAATAAAGCAGGCCGTCCGTCTTCCGGAAACGGTTTCAGAGGCGGCAGCAATGTTGGCGAACTTCCTACGAATCTTATCGTCGAGCCGGGTGATTATACCTTTGAAGGGCTCCTTGAAGAGGCCGGTAACGGTATAATCCTGTCAGACCTTTCCGGTTTACATGCAGGTGTTAATGCAATAAGCGGAGACTTTTCGCTACTTTGTGAAGGCTATTTGATCGAAAACGGCAAAAAGGGAAGACCTGTTGAACAAATAACTGTTGCAGGAAACTTCTATGATGTAATAAAATCTATCAAGTCTGTAGGAAATGATATAATTAACGTGCCTTCAGGCGAGGGAGAATTCTTTACTCCATCAGTTTTGGTAAGTTCACTGGCTATATCCGGTGACGAAGAATAAATCAAAAGAGGTATTAGGTAATGGGCAATTCAGTTGACACAATCGCACTTCATGGCGGCTATAATCCCGGCAACGGTGAACCTCGTCAGGTTCCGATCTATCAGAGCACAACGTGGAAGTATGCCACATCTGAAGACATGGGCAAGCTCTTCGATCTCGAAGCATCAGGTTATTTTTACACCAGACTTCAGAACCCCACTAATGATTACGTTGCTTCCAAGCTTTGCGCAATGGAAGGCGGTTTTGCAGGAATGCTCACATGCTCCGGCCAGGCTGCTAACTTCTTTGCAGTATTCAATATCTGCGAAGCAGGCGATCACTTCATCGCATCAGCAAACATCTACGGCGGAACATATAATCTCTTCGGCGTAACCTTCAAGAAGATGGGCATCGAGTGCACATTTGTTGACCAGACACTGCCTCTTGAAGAACTCCAGAAATATATCAGACCTAACACAAAGTGCGTATTCGGTGAGACGATCACGAACCCCACAGTTGACGTTCTCGATATTGAGAAGTTTGCTGCACTTGCACACAACAACGGCATCCCGCTCATCATGGACAACACATTTGCAACACCTGTAAACTGCCGTCCTTTCGAATTCGGATGCGATATCGTTACACACTCAACAACAAAGTACATCGACGGCCACGGCTCATCAGTAGGCGGCGCAATCATCGATTCCGGCAACTTTGACTGGATGGCTCATGCAGACAAGTTCCCCGGACTTTGCACACCTGACGAGTCTTATCACGGCCTCACATATGCTACCAAGTTCGGCAAGGCAGCTTACATCACAAAGGCAACAGCTCAGCTCATGAGAGACTTCGGCTCGATCCAGTCACCTCAGAATGCTTACTATATCCAGCTCGGTCTTGAGTCATTGCCCGTACGTATGGCTCGTCATTGCGCTAATGCACAGAAGGTAGCTGAATTCCTGGCTTCCGATGACCGTATTGCATGGGTCAAGTATCCCGGTCTTGAGAGCGATTCACAGCACGAACTCGCAAAGAAGTACTGCCCTAAGGGAACATGCGGCGTAATGTGCTTCGGCGTAAAGGGAGGAAGAGAGGCTTCCATCAAGTTCATGGATTCTCTTGAATTCGCTACGATCGCTACACACGTTGCTGACTGCAAGACTTTGTTGCTGCATCCCGCATCACATACACACAGACAGCTTACAGACGAGCAGCTTGCAGAAGCAGGAATCCCCGGTGACCTTATCAGATTCTCCGTCGGTATGGAAGATCCTGATGACATCATTGCAGACCTCAAGCAGGCTTTGGATAAGATAGGCTGATCTAAAACAATAGAATAAATCTTTAAGAACTGTCTCATTTAGGGGCAGTTCTTTTTTTGAATTTTTGAATTTTAGAGCCTGGCATCGTAAGAGGCAGGGCGGTGCTTGCACCGTCTTGAACACAACACAGCATCTGCCTAGGATTCGCAGTCAATGAGGCCTGTTGGCCAGGCTTGCCGTTCATTGACGGCGAAGACTGCAGATGCTACGAAGCAAAAATCACCACCAAAAATGTAACCCATTTCCCTTCCGAACAAAAAACGAACATTTATTCGATGAAGATGTGAACACGAAAATAGGAGACAGGTTTATCTATAGTTTTTTGTCGGTTTATTGCAGTAATTTCAGGTATGGTTTGTAGGGAATTGTCGGTAAAGTCTGCAAATTGTCGGAAATTCTGTAGACGTTCAGAGATTGATGTAATACACGCTGTCGGATCTTTGCAGGAATTTGAAATGATCTCGATTAATCCGAATAAATAAAACGAATCATTAATAAGAATTCAATGAAATCATTATATGAATCAATCCGGAAGTGATTACAGAATTAAATATGTGAGTACGTTAAATAGATATGCATTAAGAAAATCAAATATAAAAGTATTTCGAACTGGAAAAAGAATATGTTTCATAAGACACACCGAATCAGACTTTGAAAGAGGCTGATTCCGGAAAAGGGATATTTTCGAGCACGCTAAAACGATCATACGCACGTTTAATGTATTTTTACCTCTTCTCAATTCACCAAAATTGTAATTATACCGAATTGCATATAGAGAGAAATTACGAAAACGGGCAGATCATGGATTTGGGGAAATCAGGTATAGACGACTTCTTTCCTGCCTTTACTTCTCAGGTAGATCGTAAATACTACTCTGATGATTGCCAGGACAATGACTATTCCGATGAGGTCGATCAATACGTCGACGATCGATCCGTCGCGGCCCATGACGAACAGCTGATGATATTCATCAAAGATCGCATTAAGGATCGTGAACCATAATGTGAAAATGATGTTCATCTCGTTATCGGATCTCATGAGCTTAACCGGGCTCTCGGCATATGATGTCTTATTTGAGATCTTGTTGGTTGATGACAGAGCCATGTATGACAGGAATGTCAGCAATGCGAATTCCGATGCATGGGCAGCCATTCTGAGTACGCTGTCATCGTAGAGCTCTGTTCCGAACATCTCGTTGATAAAGCTTAGGAAAACGTGAGACAGATCTGATGATTCAGACGCATTCTCGGAAGATAAATGGAAGATTACTATTATCCAGATGATCGTCAGGATCCAGAAAAAACCTGCCAAAAGGGAATATCTTATCGATATTTCCTTCTCGTGAGCCTTGTTGATGATCTTTTTGGTAGTCATATCTTCCCTGCTGACTTTTATATAGACTTATTATATATCAATCCTGATATTTTTTTGCGTTCTTCATTGCTCTGTCGATGTCTCTTGCAGCTTCTTTTTTGGCCATGACATCACGCTTGTCGTAATCTTTCTTACCTCTGGCAAGACCGATCTCAAATTTGACTTTGCTGTCTTTGAAGTAACATTTGGTGGGCACCAGCGTAAGACCGTCCTGTTTGACGGTTGAATAAAGCCTGATGATCTCTCTTTTGTGCATCAGGAGCTTTCTGGTGCGCTCGGGGTCAAGATTATATCTGTTGCCGTTCTCGTAAGGGCTTATGTGAACGCCGATGAGCCACATTTCGCCGTCTTTTACCTGGACGTACGAATCCTTGAGGTTTATCTTCCCTGCCCTTAAGCTCTTTACTTCCGTTCCGGAAAGAGCCACACCCGCTTCAAACCTCTCCTCGATGAAATAATCGTGGTAGGCTTTACGGTTTTCTGCTATTAATTTTGTTCCTTTTTTGATTGCCATAATCGTATATTTTATATTCAAACTTATTTTTTGCAAATTTAACAAGATTTTCAGAAGATTAGTGTTATAGTCTACATGTAAATAATAATTGAAGATTACTGTGCATAATTATGCCCGCTTATATCAGGAGTTAATGAATGTATAACGTTAGAGGTTTTATAATTCCGATCGCCGTGTTCATTGTAGCGGTATCTGCGCTGCTCTTTACGGCACGATATTTTGACAGAAGACCTGTCCAGGCTGCTGAGGGCAGTTATGAGACGACGGCTCCTGCCGTAACTGAGTCAACTGAGGCTGCAAAGGCTACGGCAACTCCCACTCCGGCTCCTAAAAAAGCTACAAATACACCTACAAGCACTCCTGAACCTACTAATACTCCAACACCCTCCCCTACTAATACACCTGTTCCGCAGAATAATAACAATAACTACACATACACGCCTCCGCGCAGAAATACAAGCACCTCTACGACTGTACCTGAGCCTACTGTTACAACTGGTGGAGAAGGCACTGAGACTGGTGGCGGTTCCGGCTCTGAAGGCGAAGGCGGCAGTGGATCTGAAACCGGTGGCGGCGGCTCCGAGAGCGGCGGTGGTTCTGGTTCTGAGTCTGGCGGCGGATCTGAATCCGGTGGTGGTTTTGAAAGCGGCGGAGGTTCCGGCTCTGAGTCAGGCGGCAGTGGATCTGAAACCGGTGGCGGCGGCTCCGAGAGCGGCGGTGGTTCTGGTTCTGAGTCTGGTGGCGGATCTGAATCTGACGGCTGATAAGAGAATCAAGATTTAAGCTATAATGATTGATCTTTACATCTGAAGTGACGGATAAGCGTTGAGATCCAATGTGTCACGCTTGCCGTTAATGTACTCGTAGTATCCGCAGGAAGCTATCATTGCAGCATTATCCGTACAGTATTTAAGTTCAGGATAGTAGAGCTTAACGCCCTTTTTCTTTGCTTCTTTCGCGAAAACATCCCTTAGGAATGAATTGGCTGAAACGCCGCCCGCAAGGCAGAGTTTCTTTATGCCGGTCTGTTTTACTGCTGACATAGTATTCTTGAGCAATGTCTCGGCAATCGCATTCTGATAAGATGCGGCAAAATCCTTTAGATCGATCTCTTCACCTTTTTGTTTCAGGCCATTCAGGAGATTTAGCGCTGAGGTCTTAAGACCAGAGAAAGAGAAATCGAGTGTGTCTGCCATATGAGTTTTCGAGAACGCATAACGGGTAATGTCGCCCCCCTGCCCTGCTTTGTCCATCTTGGGACCACCGGGATAACCGAGACCGACAACACGGGCGATCTTATCAATAGCTTCGCCTGCTGCATCATCTCTGGTGCGGCCTAGAACGGTCATGTCTGTATAATCGTCAACACGGACGATCATGGAGTTGCCGCCGCTGACGCAAAGGCACAAAAATGGCGGCTCCAGCTCTTCAAAACAAAGATAATTAGCGGCTATATGTCCTTTTAGGTGGTTTACACCTAAAAGAGGCTTGCCTGAAACTTCGCATAGACCTTTGGCACACGATAGGCCAACGAGCAGCGCACCTACAAGACCGGGGCCGTAAGTAACAGCAACCGCATCAATGTCGTTGAGCGTTACTCCGGCGTCAGATAAAGCCTTTTGGACGGTCGGATATACAGCGTCTACATGCATTCGTGAAGCAAGCTCAGGAACTACACCGCCGTACTGTTCATGGAAATCAGCCTGGGATGCAATGCAGTTGCTTAAGATCACACGTCCGTTCTTAACTACGGATGCGGCTGTCTCGTCACACGAACTCTCGATGCCGAGTATCAGGATGTCTTTTTCTAAACTTATCATTTATCTTCAACCAGATAGTATGAATTAAGGAAATCTGTAATCGAATTCATGTAAAGGTTCTTGTTAATGCCGTATTCTTCCAGATAACCTGCGCCGGCGACCATTACGCTCCTGGTGATGCTGGAATTGAGCCTGTTGCGCTCAGTGATAATCTGGTCGATCTTATCGGCTCCGATGAAAGTATCGTGACCGCCATAGATTATAAGGACAGGTATCGGAAGTCTTGCAATCTCTGCTGCAAGGCTTACATTCTCGCCGCCTGAAGATACTCTGATCGCATAAGGAACAGAATACTGGGTAATGAATCCCAGAGGCTCGCTCTGAACAACTTCAGGACGGATATAATCATCTGACTCTTTTGCCGGAGAATCAAGGATCATGCCGATAACATATGACTTGTCGAAGCCGAGATTTCTAATATTCTGGCTGTAACCGGAAAGGACCATCTCCGGCGCACCTGCCGGCGGAAGACTTTTATAAGCGATGATAGATGATGTGCATCCTGTGCCGATACCATATAAGATAACGTCGGTCGTTACTGAGATCTGTTTAACGATCGCAATGGCACCTAATACATCCTGCCATTCAAGATATCCGTAGGAACAGATATCGCCGCCTGATGTACCTGAATTTCGCTGATCGAACATGAATACGTTATAACCGCTCTCAAGCCAGCCTTCGATCATATCGATCATTTCAACGCCGAACGGAAGTCTGTTAGAGCCTGCGTCATGAACAACTATTATGGTCGAGATAGGCTTTTTGGTCTTAAAGAACCATCCCTGAAGAGATGTCTGGCCGTCAGCAGACTCAAAACTTGTTGTGCTGTACGAAGGAAGAATGTTGGAAGGAACATTGGTTACTTCGTATTTGTTGATGTTCATCAATCTGTTTGACGAGAAAACGGTCAGTGCGATAAATGAGATAAGGATAAACGCAATGATACTTAATACCAGTGCGAGTCTCATGACGAAAGGGTTTTTACGCCTTGTCGCATTGCCGTTAAAACTGACGAATCCTCTGTTTGCCATTAGTTCACACCACTGGATCCGAATCCGCCGCCACGGTCTTCACCGATGGCTTTAACATCATCAGTTTCTTTAAAGCTGCAGTATTCGACCTTTGCAACTACCATCTGCGCGATACGGTCACCTTTACGGATCTTGTAAGTACCATGAATGCAGCCTTTCTGGTCAAGCGTTAAAGGCTCAGCTTCGATACCTTCTTCATGCATCATTGAAGCGTTATAGACTATTACGTTTACTTCATCCCTGTAACCGCAGTCAATGGTTCCGGGGCTGTTAGGAATGCGGAGAGGCGTTTTGAGAGAAACTCCGCTCCTGGGTCTTATCTGAACTTCATATCCGTAAGGAATAGCAAGCTTGATCCCTACAGGAACAAGAGCAGATCTTCCGGGTTCGATGATAACTTCTTCAGCGGCATAGAGATCCATGCCTGCATCGCCGTTATGAGCATATGCCGGAAGCTTGGCGTCTTCCCTGCACTTTTCGATATAGATCTCAGTCATAGATCTGTCCTCCCGGTAATATTGTGTAGTTGCAGATGACATCAAATCCGAGATCTGCAATATATTGCGCAGTTGCCTGATCTACGGGGTTCTTCGTCCTGCCGTAAATAGCACATGAGCAGTCCAGAGGATGCGGGATGACCTTTAACTTTGTGCCTTCCCCTTCCCTCTTTGTCTTCATCTCGAAAACTGACTTGGCGCCGCAGAAATTGCACGGTCTCTGATTCCTTCCGGCAGCACAGAAATCTGACTGCATCCATGGAATGAGACCTTCAGTATGAAGGATTATCCTGGGATTCTTCTTCCCTGCACTCCATGTCTCAGAAAGATATCTGCATTTCTCGACGATATCATCAGCCGTGATCTCATAAGACGGCATAACAGCATCAGCATATTCGAATGCTTTTGTAAGCGATCTGCTGCTGTATATATTCGTTCCTGCCGAAGCGAAATGCTCAAGTCTTCCCTTTAAGAACTTGCGGTCCGTAAAAAGCCTTGAACTCATTACCGCCTTAAATCCGCTGCCAAGATCGTTTTTAAGTGAAGCTATAACAGTATCGATTATCTTGTTGATCTTATCATGGTGAAAATCAGGCAATAACAGAACAAGTTCTGCTCCCTGATCTTTTACGAACTCAACTGCCTTCGCATAGATATCACTATCTGCAAGGTCATAGATACTGAATGCATATATGTCAGCGCCTTCCTCAAGGATATCCTCTTCAAGTCTTAAGACAGGATATGTGTACATATTCTTGAGCTCGCCTGTTCTTTCAGGATCGGTCTCACAGATCTCTGAATCATCAACATAATCAAGGCCATAGTTTCTTTTAAATGAGGAGATCACTGCAGATTCAAGATTTTCGAGCAAGGAGCGTCTTAAAGAATTAATAACGCTGACAGGACAAGAGAAACTGTCTTCTCCTTCATAATCAACAGAAACAACCTTGAAAGCTGTATCCAGAGTCTTTCCGAGCTGCTCTGATACCCTTGCCTTATCAAGTGCTTTACCTTCAAAATCATCAGGCAGAACTGCAGATGCTTCAGATATAATACCTTCGGCGATACCGCTAGCAACGGCAGCTTTGGCAATAAGTTCGGAACCGTTGTTTGTAAGCAAGATGCGCACAGGAGTTCTCCTCAAGTCCTGCTTGGCTATAACGGTCTCGTGATTCATCAGGAATACTTCATAGCCCGGCTTGAGCTTCTTTATCATGTCAGGATGAAGCCCCTTGATGTTAAGACCGTTAAGTCCTGAATTAGTCTTTCCTACTGGGAAAGAACATATCTCTCTGGAGTTATCCCTGATCGACAGGAAATCGCCTTTATCAGGCTCTACAGCACCGTTCTTGATTCCGACAGTAACGATTCCGTTTCCGTTATCAAGGCGGCTGATACGGCCAATCCTGACGCCGTATTTGCCGGGATATTCACCTGAAAGGAATTTATCGTCCTTATTGCCGCTCAGATACTGGGAAGTAAACGATCCGCCGCGGTTAAAGTTAATAAGTAATTCAGCTGTTATCTCTTTGATCAATTCCCTGTCCAGTTTGCCTTCGTAATAAGCATCGATCATGCGGCGGTAACAATAAACCGCAGATCTAACATAGTTCTCATCACGCATGCGGCCTTCGATCTTAAGGCTCTTAACTCCGCTTTTGATCAGTCGTGCGAGGTATTCAGAGACATCCCTGTCTTTAGGTGAAATCAGATGACCTTCCCTTAACCTCAAGCCGTCATTATATAGTGCATATTCTTCCCTGCATGGCTGAGCGCATGATCCTCTGTTGCCTGATCTTGTGCCGCTCCTGTTCATCGCAGAGAAAAGACAAAGCCCTGAAGCGCATACACATACGACACCATGAGCAAACACTTCAGTCTCAAGGCCTGCTTTGGATGCTGCTTTAGTTCTGGTAGCGATCTCATCACATGAGAGCTCTCTCGGCAGAACAACTCTGTTCGCGCCGATCTCAGCGAGATTCTTAAATTCATCTGCAGAATAGACATTCATCTGTGTACTGCAGTTAATGGTAACGTCAGGAAAATCTGCAGCGAGTTTGGTCAATACTGCAAGGTCCTGAATAATGAGCCCGTCCACACCGATATTGACTGCTTCTGCAACCGTCGGGTAGAAAACCTCAAATTCGCTGTCGCTCATCAATGTGTTAACGGCAAGAAAAACCTTAGAAGATCTGGCGTGAGCATAATCAACGCCTTCTTCAAGTTCATCCAGAGTAAAATTCTCAGCCGATGCTCTGGCGGAGAATTCTTTCAAGCCAAGATAAACGGAATCAGCTCCGCTGTCTATTGCCGTTTTAAGTATCGCGAGATTGCCGCAAGGGGCCAGTAATTCGATTTTGTTATTTATCATCAGTCTTCTTTAAATGATCGAACAGACCGGAATTTACCTTGTTAGCCAGTTCTTCCATAGGCGTAGGAGGAACATCGGCCTTCTTCTCTTCCTGATTGAGTCGGTCCTTATTCTTATAGTAAGCAAGTTCTGTCTTTAAAGCCTGGTTCTCAGCCCTTAATGTGATGAGCTGGTCACACGCCTCGAAAAGAGATAAAACCGCAGTTTTGTTCGTTGCTATATATGGATTGTTCTTTTTTGTATCTGTATAGATCTCGTCAGCAAGAGAACCTACCTTCATGATGCGGTCATATCCTGCATCACCGCTTCTTACAAGATACTGCACACCGCCGATAGTTACCTGTGCGCTCTCTTCCTTGGGGTCTTTAGATTCGGCAGGCTTGTTCCTTGCCTGGATCTTATCTTCTAATGTTATGTATTTCTTCTCGGTTACGGTCTTTGCTTTGATCTCTCCTTTATAAAGCTGCTTATACTCAACTATTGCAGGAGCATCCTTCTTGCCCTTACGTTTATAAGAACCGTCCGAATACTTGCCAAGTAAGCTGGCATTAGATTTTCTCATAACAAGACCTCCCCTATATTAGAAGATATTATAGTATAACACTAATGTTCTAAGATTATTGCAAGCGGTTAAAAAGCAAATGTATTTAGTAAAAAGTATATGATTTTTACGCTTTTTAGAATAAAATTGTCAGGTAGGCATTCTCGTAAGAGATGGGGATCATTTCAAGATTGCATTTGGAGAGATTAACATGAGCGTAAAGAAGGTTTGGAGTGCGCCCATCGCACTTA
>JAFWQC010000039.1 GCA_017509245.1 Clostridiales bacterium
CGGTAGAGCACTTGACTTTTAATCAAGGGGTCTGGAGTTCGAACCTCCAGTGAGCCACCAATGAATATTCATTGCTCAAGGATATTATGTCCTTGAGCAATTTTTTTGAACAAACATCGTACAACGGCCGTGAAACATCAACGATTATTTAGTTTTAGATTACAAACTCGTGACTTTTTAGCCGCTTGCCCGATTTTTGCTTGATTTAAAGGATTATTTAATTGCGTTCGATGTTAGAATTAAGATGAAAAATTTGCGGATAGCTTTTTCGAGCACGCTTTGAAGGACGAGAATGGTAAGTAAAAGGGTAATTAATCTTGTTTCAGCATGTGTTGCCGGATCGATCGCGGTCGGCGCTATTACCGTGCATGAATGCGGATCGAGCACGGACATCTCGCTTCAGAGTCCGTCTTTGATCGGCCCCAACGCCGTCCCTTTCTGCGAACTCGAGTCAGCCGGCTATGAGGAAGCGTCAGAGACAGCATATGTTCCGATCAGCCTCGGCAATGCTTCCGTTGACATCGACGATTACACATTTATCGCAATGACGTCTTATTCTGACATTGCTTCCGAATTCGGCAAGAATCCCGCTGATCCTTCAACTTATGACGGCAAGACATGCTGGCTCAATGCTGATACGATCCTCATTGCGGAGAAGGCTGAAAGCAACGGTGAAGAATCCACAGAAGAATCTGATGAGGAAGAGGAAGTAACCAATCTCAAGATCGGTGATACCGTCATCAGGATCGCTTATACAAATGAATGGTCACACGTAAAGCTTCCTGACGGCAAGCTTGGTTATATCAAGAACAGCGATCTTTCCGAAACGGAGATCACACCTGTTCCTACAGCAACACCTATTCCTACGAACACTCCCACACCGAAGCCGACTTCAAAGCCTTCGAACAGTTCGTCTTCTTCGAGCAGTTCTTCAAGCAGCTCAAGCAGTTCGAGCAGCTCAAGCAGCGACTATAAGGAAACTTCATGCGACAAGACTGTTTATGCAGGCTGTGCACTCAATACAAGATCCGGCCCGGGTATCTCATACTCGTTGCTCTCAACGCTTTCAATCGGCTCAAAGATCTCTGTCGTTGCAGAGACGGACAACGGCTGGTATAAGTCATCTTCCGGCTATTACGTAAAGGCAAGCCTTACACAGGAAACAGAGCCTACACCTACACCTAAGCCGGAATCCTCAAGTGGTGATTCAAGCTCCTCAATGGGCGATACGTCTTCCGACTTTGCTACATTTATCAGGAGCTTCATCGGATGTAAATATGTATATGGCGGAGCTTCGCCGACGAAGGGCTTCGACTGTTCCGGATTCGTTATGTATTGCTACGATACATATTACGGAATCTCTCTGCCTCACGGCGCTACAAGCCAGTCAAAGAAGGGCTGGGAAGTATCCAAGGACGAGATCCAGGTAGGCGACATCATCTGCTTCGACCGTGACGGTGACGGCACAATGGAACACTCCGCACTCTACGTAGGTAATGACAAATACGTACATGCGCAGGGTTCCGCCACAGGCGTTGTTGAATCCACATTCTCATCGGCTACGGGTATCGCTCACATCAGACGTGTAAGATAATGTTCTGTTAGTGCGCCCGATTGACTCTGGGGCGCGGTGACGGGGAGTGGTGAATTCCGTCACCATTTCGTAACCAAGCCGATTTGCATATTGATTTCTCAAAGGTTGACTGTCGCGAATAAGCGTGTAGCAGTGCGGTACAGCACACTACCGCACACTCCAGCGCCACACCTCGAATACAACGACTTACTTTCCGCACAACCCCTTAATAGCTTCAGTCAGTATCTTTATGTCGGCGTCGAAGTCCCTGACTGCGCGGCATTCGTTTGCCTGGTGGCACTGGTCTTCCTGCCAGGGCGTCTGTATGCCGAATGCGATCGTGTTTGGCATGTGCCTTGCGTATGTGCCGCCGCCGATGGCGATCGGTTCGGTGTAAGAGTTCAGATAATCCGGCATGAAGCCTGTGTATAATGGCATGTTTTCTTTCCAGATGTCAGTGAGCAAAGAGATCTCAGGAAGGTCTCTGGTTTTATAAAGCGGTGCCATCTGGTTTAATACTTCGACGGAAAGGCCGTATTCTGCGGCTCTCATTGCGATGTGCGAAGTGATCGCGTCCATGCTGTAGCTTACAGGGCATCTGATGTCGATTACGAGCGATTCGCCGTCCTCGCCGCAGAGCAGTACGGCGGGGTTTGCGGTTACGCTGCCTGATTCGTCGGTGATGTTGCAGCCGGTGTATTCGGCTGCGGTGCAGGGTACCAGCTCTTTGGCGATGAAGCTTAGGAGGGGGGAATTGCGGTAGTCTGCGCCGTCGTTTTCGATCTCTTTGATCATCTCGAAAATCGCATTCACGCCAAGATCAGGCTTGGATGCATGCGCCGTCTTTCCGCGAACCGTATATTCCTTGCCGTCGATGATGCAAGAACTTGAAGCGGGGACCATGTTGGCTGCTGAGCCGGCTTTTGCAACGACGGGAGAAGCCTCGTCAGATGAGACTTTGATATGAAGGATGCCTTTCTCGGCATAGATGACGGGGAATTCGCCGTCGGGAGTTATCGCGAATGAAGGGAGCTCGCCTTTGGCTGCGTAGGTTTCGACGCATGAGCAGGTGCGCTCCTCGTCGGTTCCTAAGATGAGGCGGATCCTTTTGGCGGGGGCAAAACCGCTGTCCATGAGCCTTTTCATTGCGATATATGAAGCTAAGGCGGGGCCTTTGTCGTCAACGATGCCGCGGCCGTAGAGGTAACCGTCTTTAAGTGTCAGCTCGAAAGGGGGAGTGTCCCAGCCGTCGCCTGCGGGGACGACGTCGAGGTGGCATACGATGCCGATGAGATCGGCGTTCTCGGGGCCGAATTCGACCCAGCCGACACGGTTTTCGATGACGCCGGTCCTCATGCCGGCAGAAGATGCGGTGTCTAAAAAGAATTTCAGGGCTTCGAAGGGCTTCGCGCCGTATGGAAGCGTGCCGTAAACGGGGTCTTCGGCAGGAGTTGAGCCTGTGCTTTCGATCGCGATGAGATCTTTGATGAATTTATATTCTTCCTGAGTCAGTGTTGAATTGTCCATTATGTGCCTCCGGGCCGGTTGGTTATAAACCGCTTATTTGTGATTGGTGAGTTATCATCCTGCTGCTTAGGAGCCGGTAACTATCAATCGCTTATTTATGAGAATGATATCACAATGGGAGCGGATGCTATCAGGGGAAAGCCCAATATGGCAAAGATGAGGCAATTGCCTTTAATCTGCTGGCTTTGTGGTGTGAGGCAAGTTCCGGTGATTTGTATAAAAATCGATAAAAGTCTATAATCTAATAATTATAATTAAGGAGATATATGGATGGAGTCGAGTAAGAATGAGTCTTCTGAGGTCTATATCAAGGTCAGGGACCTGATATATGTGCTCTTGAAGAATTTGGGGATAATCCTTATTGCGGGCATCGTTTTGGGCGGCGCGCTGTTTGGTTACAGATTTGCCAAGAAGACAACAACAGCCAACGTTCTCGATACAACTGTCAGGATAAGTGCAAGTGAGACTGATAAGGAATATCAGACCCGTGTCGGCAATGTTGAGAGAGCAAGAGATATCGTTGATGCGATCGGAGAATTGAATGAGCAGATCGATAACCAGAGACACTATGTGTCAGATTCAGTATTCATGAAGATCGATCCCGAGAATGAATATGAATCAACCACGCAGATACTTATCACTCTTGAGGACAGCAGTACAAGCGGCCTTGATATGGCTCTCGTAAGTGCTTATGAGCGTGATATCAGGGGCGGTTCGTTCCTCGATGAATATTCGGAGAAGATAGGCACCAGGCCTGACTATGTGAAGGAATTGATAATCTTTACAAGTGACGCTCCCGAATATTCCTTCATCAGTGTTAATAACTATGCAATTTCGATGTATATCAGGGTCTACGGCCCCACATATGAGTTTACGAAGGAAGTAATGGATCTTGTTATTGCAGAGGTACAAGGTGTTAATGCCGAGCTCAGCAAGAGCGTTGCGCCTCACAAGGTTACGGTTCTCGGAACCCAGGAGGTCGTTAAGTATGATCCTCAGTCTAGGGATTATCAGGTTAACCACACCGGCAAGCTTGAGACTTTGCAGAAGCAGATCGCCACTTATTATGATTCACTTGACAGTGTTGCTGATGTTCTCGGAGTTAAGAGAAATGATATCATCAATTATTTCGAAGCAAATGAGAGAGTCGTCGTAGACGAAATCCCTTCTGATTATGCGGAATCTGACGTAAGCACGATGAGCATGATCAAGTCTTCATTGAAGTATGCGGTCCTCGGATTCCTTGCAGGTGCTTTCATTGTCGTATTGTTCTATATCCTGAAGTACATCTTCGGAAAGAAGATCATTACACAGGCACAGTTCTTCAGCGTATTCGGCGGAATAAAGAAGATCGGCGTTTTAAAGCCCTCCGGCAACAGATGCAAGTATACCGAGTTCATCGAGATCAAGGCTGAAGATGATTCCAGGATGAGTGCTGATAACACCAAAAAGCTCATCAGTGCCAACTACGGCAACCTTACAAGAGATCTTGGCAAAGTACTCATTACCGGTACTGCAGATAAGAAAAAGATGGACGAGACTGTTAAAGCACTCGGACTTAAGGGCGACTACAAGCCTGACATTTTCAGTGATCCTGATATCTTAACAGCAGTTCCGGATTACGACGGCGTCGTTCTCATCGAGCAGCGCGGCGTATCAACATTCAAGAACGTTTCCAACGAGATCGAGCTCATCAGTAACGGCGGGACAAAGATCGTAGGCGCGGTAATCATTTAAGACTTAAGAAAGTAAGGTTTGATCAATTGGCTGACAACGCGAAAACAAAGCCGGCAATGAGCAGACATTGGCTGTATAGAGCCATAATACTTGCTGTTCTTGACTTTGTTTTGATGGCTCTTAGTTTTGCTGCGGCACTGCTTATCAGGTTTGATCTGAAGTTTTCACAGATCGAACAGCAGTATGTCGTAAAATACCTGATCGCCGTGCCTGTATGCGCAGTGGTCATCATTACGATCTTCGGGATCTTCAAGATGTACCACAGCATATGGCGTTTCGCGTCATTCTCCGAATTTGAGCGGATCGTTAAGTCATGGGCATGCTTTACGCTGCTGGTATTAGTTTTCGAGCTCATAAACACATTCGCAACGCATGTGAGGATCTTCCCGATATCGGTATGGATCATTGCGATCATATTCGGCTTTGTCACTACGACGTCGCTTAGATTCGGATTCAGGTTCATCAACTTTATGAATAAGGACAAGTCCGTAACCAAGGACTGCTCGAATATCATGATCATCGGCGCGGGCGCCTGCGGCAAGGACGTTATCCATGAGATCGTCATGAGCCGCCATGTTAATGCAAAGGTCTGTTGCGCGATCGATGATAACCCGGTCAAGATCGGCAGAGAGATCGACGGCGTGCCGATCGTCGGCAACAGGAATGACATTCCCAGAATTGCGGAAGAATACAATATCGACGAGATCATTTTCGCGATCCCGGACGCAAGGGGCGTCGACCGCAAGGACATACTTGATATCTGTTCGTCCACGAACTGCAAGGTAAGGATAATTCCGGGAATGTATCAGATAATAGACGGCTCAGTTACCGTTAATACGATCAGAAATGTCCAGATCGAGGACCTTCTCGGAAGAGACCCGGTCAAGGCTAACGTCGACAGCATAAGGGCTTATATCAAGGACAAGACCGTCATGGTTACGGGCGGCGGCGGATCGATCGGATCCGAGCTTTGCAGACAGATCGCGATGGCAAAGCCCAAACTCCTGATAATCTTCGATATCTACGAGAATAACGCATTCTGGATCGAGCGCGAGTTGAAGGAGAAATATGGCGATAAGCTCAACGTGATCGCGCTGATCGGTTCTGTCAGGAACACGAACAGGGTCGACTGGATCATGGATAAATACCGTCCGGAGATAATATTCCATGCGGCTGCACATAAGCATGTTCCGCTCATGGAAGTATCGCCGAATGAAGCAATCAAGAATAATGTTTTCGGCACATATAATGTTGCGCAGGCGGCAGTTAAATACGGCGTTAAGAGATTTGTTCTTATCTCCACGGACAAGGCCGTCAATCCGACGAACATCATGGGCGCATCCAAGAGAATATGCGAGATGGTCATCCAGATGATGGACAGGAAAGCCCAGGAGATGTTTGACAATGACGAGATCAGGGTAAGGACCACGTTCTCGGCAGTCAGATTCGGCAATGTGATCGGCTCCAACGGTTCTGTCCTTAAGATCTTCGAGAAGCAGATCGCCAACGGCGGTCCGGTTACAGTTACAGACAAGAACATCATCCGTTATTTCATGACTATTCCTGAAGCAGTCGTGCTCGTTATGGAGTCAGGCGCTTATGCGAGGGGCGGAGAGATCTTCGTGCTCAATATGGGAAGCCCTGTTAAGATCGATGATGTTGCGCGCAGGATGATCAAGCTCTCCGGTTTTGTGCCCGACGTAGACATCAAGGTCGTTTATACGGGATTAAGACCGGGCGAGAAGCTTTATGAAGAGTGCCTGATGGATGAGGAAGGGTTAAGAGAGACGGAAGAGAATAAGGATATCTCGATCGCACAGCCGATCCCGATGGATGATGAGGAGTTCTTAAGACAGCTTAAAGAACTTGATGCTGCGGCTAAGTCAGAGAGTGAAGATATCAAGCAGATAGTATCCGGGATCGTTAAGACATACAGACCGTATGATGAGAAATAAAGGATAAGAGATGGCGGGTGTAAAGAGGTTGAATCCTAAGAGATGGTTTATTCTCCCGAAGTGGGAGCAATTGCCGGATGAATTCAGGACTGATGTCGTGATGCCTTATTATGACGCCCTTTCAAAGCGCAAGGCATCGTTGTTCTTTAAGCGCGTTTTCGATGTCATAGTATCTTTTATCGCGATAATCATCTTATCTTTGCCGATGCTGATCGTCGCGATCCTCATCAAATGTGATTCCAGGGGTCCCGTGTTCTTCAGGCAGGAGAGGGTTACCACTTTCGGCGCGAAGTTCAGGATCCACAAGTTCAGGACGATGGTCAATAATGCCGATAAGATGGGTACCAGCGTTACTATCGGCAACGATTGCAGGATCACAAAGATCGGATCGAAGATCAGAGACCACAGGATCGATGAGCTTCCCCAGCTTTTCGACGTATTATCAGGCAACATGACATTCGTCGGCACAAGACCTGAAGTCGTTAAATATGTTGACAGATATACTGACGAGATGATGGCAACGCTCCTGATGCCCGCAGGCGTTACATCGATCGCGAGCATTGAATATAAGGATGAGGCCGAGCTTCTGGAGAAGGCCGAAGATGCTGATGACGTATATGTCAATGAGATACTTCCAGAGAAGATGAAGTACAATCTTAAGTCCGTTAAAGAGTTCGGATTCTTCAAAGATATCGGCGTTTTGTTCAAGACGGTCGCGGCGGTCTTCTAGGTTATACTGATGGCAAGAGGAGAGATATGTTAAAGCTATCAATTTGTATAATCGCATATAACGAAGAGAATTTTCTTCCAAGGCTTTTGGAGGATATTAAGTCTCAGGAATATCCTCATGAATATACTGAGGTCGTGCTTATAGACGGCATGTCGCAGGATAAGACGAAGGCGATAATGGAAGCTTTCAAGGCTGAGGACAACGGCTTTTATAACGTTCGGGTGCTGGATAATCCCAAGCGGATTCAGGCTGCAGGCTGGAATGTTGCGGTAGATAATTTCACGGGCGATGTCTTGTCCAGGATCGATGCGCATACGCATATCCCGTCTGATTTCTCGCGCAAGGTAATGGCTGATATTGAGCAGGGCGAGAATGTCGTCGGCGGCAAGCGTCCGTGCCTTGTCGAGTCTGATTCGAAATGGGCGAAAATGCTTCTTTCAACTGAGAACGCTCTTTTCGGAAGCAGCATCAATTCGAGCAGAAGAAGTGAGACTAAGACTTATATCAATACGATGTTCCACGCTTCCTACAGAAGGGAAGTTTTCGAGAAGGTCGGACATTTTAATGAGAAACTCATAAGAACTGAAGATAATGAGATGCATTACCGCATCCGCGAGGCAGGATATAAGCTCCTTTATGATCCGGAGATCGTATCTTACCAGTACGCGAGATCGAGCCTTAAGCGCATGATAAAGCAGAAGTTCGGAAACGGTTACTGGATCGGCCAAACAGTTAAAGTTTGCCCGCGATGCTTATCGCTTTATCATTTCGTGCCTCTGGCATTTGTGCTCGCGATAATTGTGACGTCGGTCATTGCAGTATTCGGGTTCCCGTGGCTTTCGCTTATAATGTGGGGGCTTTACGGGCTCTTCGCATTTGTAAGTATGATAATCGCCATGATAAATGACGGATTCAGCTTCGCGATGCTCCTGATGCCCGCTATATTTCCGGTCCTTCACGTAAGTTACGGAATCGGCACATTATGCGGACTTCTGCATTTTAAGAGGCTTTGAGTGGTATGGATGATCTGATCAGTGTCATTGTTCCGGTATATGGAACTGAAAGATACATAGCAAGGTGCTTAAAGAGCATCCTCGTTCAGACATACAAAAATATCGAGATCGTAGTCGTCGATGACGGCACAAAGGATAATGCAGCCGTGATAGCTGAGAGGATCGCAGAAAACGACACCAGGATCAGGGTAGTGCATAAGCCCAACGGGGGCCTTTCCTCTGCAAGGAACAAGGGCCTTGATGAAGCAAAGGGAAGCCTTATCGCTTATGTCGATTCCGATGATTTCATCGCACCTGATTTCGTTGAGGCTTTGTATAAGAATCTCAAGGAGAATGATGCAGACATCTCAAAGGTCTTATATGAGGAAGTGACCTTCGACGAACCGCAGGAAAGAAGCCTGACCGGCGAGATAAAGGTATATTCAGGTAAAGAAGTAGAGAAGGCATTCCTGGATCTAAATATCGACAGCTGCTGCGACATCCTTTATAAGCGTGAATTGATCGGAGATACAAGATTCCCTGAAGGAAAGACGAGCGAAGATATCCCTTATAACTTTGAGATCTTCCGCAAGGCCCAAAAGTTCGTTGATGTTCCCGTGGTCAAGTATTTCTACTACCACAATCCCGAATCCATAAGTAACGGCCCTCTTGATAAGAACATGCTTAACTACACGGCTTTCCGCAAGCAGATCTATGAGCATTATGAGGGCAAGGGCAATGATGAACTGGAGCTCAAGGCTGAATCATTGTATGCAAGAGCCCTTATGGGACTTACTGCAAGGATGTGCCTCTACGGATATAAGCCTGAGATAGACGAGAAGACTCAGAGAGCTGAGTTTAAGAAAGAATTTGTGCAGCATAAGCGCGCTTACTATAACGACAAGGGCATTCCTTTGTCGAGAAAGATACTGGCGGCGGGAGTATTTAATTTCTATCCCGTTGCGAGATTATTCAGAGGGGTTCTAAAGTGATAAAGGTATTGGTTGACGGACTCCCGAGGACTGTTGGCGGCATCGGAAGCCTGATAATGAACATAGTCGATAAGAGCAGGGAGATAGACGGCGGCTTCGAATTCGAGTTCCTCGTTCCTTCCGGTTCGAGATATTTTGAGATTCTCGAGAACCGTAAGGAGAAGTATTATGCTGTTCCGCCTGTCTCGAAAACTTCCGAATATAAGGAAGCGATAACGAAGATAGTAACTGACACACATTACGACTATCTCTGGTTCAATAACTCGAGCAAAGTTAATGTCTATCTGCCAAGGATCGCCAAAAAGGCCGGAAATTGCAAGATCATTGCGCATATACACGGCATGAGCATTGAGACTTCAGGCAAGCGCAAGATAATCCTTACCGCGCTTGACAGATTACATGGTCCTGCAATGTATAAGCTGATAGATATCCCACTTGCATGCTCTCATGCAGCGGCTGATCATTACTTTAAGAATAAAAAGCTTCTTGAACGGTCAACCGTTATCTTTAACGGCATTGAGACTGATAAGTTCGTTTTCTCGGAAGCTGACAGGAAAAAAGTCAGGGACGGGCTTGAGATAAGTGACGGCGAAGTCCTTTTAGGCGCTGTCGGAAGACTTACGGCCATCAAGAATTATCCTTTCATAATCAACATGATGAAGGACCTTCCTGATAACTATATACTCATCATCGCAGGAATCGGTGAGGACGATAAGGCGTTGCAGCAGATGATCGATGAGAACGGCTTAGGCGGCAAGTGCAGGCTTTTGGGCTTAAGGACGGATATTCCGCAGTTATTATCCGCAATGGATGTATTCCTTCTTCCGTCTTTCTCGGAAGGCATGCCTTTCTCGGTTATCGAAGCGCAGGCATCAGGTCTTCAGTGCATCATAAGTGATACTCTGAGCAGCGAACTTGATATCACGGGCCTTGTAACCAAAGCATCCATCAGCGGCGAGCCTTCCGTCTGGGCCCATAAGATATTGCAGCTGCCTATTGGAAAAAATAACAGATTGGAGTATTCTTCCAAAGTCAGGGAAGCGGGCTACGACATCGATGTCGCATGCAGGCAGTTTACTGAAATACTTAAGAAGAACATGGACAGATAATCCGGTATGAGCAAGATAAAGACATTACTTAAGGATACAGCGGTCTTTGCCCTTGGAAGCATAGGGTCCAAGATCATCATGTTTTTCCTTGTACCTTTCTATTCGATCTACCTCACGACTGAGGAATGGGGCGTATCAGATCTTGTTTTCGCTGCTGCGCAGGTAGCAATACCGATCGTTTCTGTCGTTATCTTCGACTCTGTTATAAGATTCGGAATCTTCTATAAAGAGCGGCCGCAGGATGTTCTGCTTGTCGGTATCATCGTCTGGATGATCGGTTCTGCAGTAACGATACCTTTAAGCTTTTTCCTGGTCTTCTATAACACTTTAAGGCCGTGGATAATTTATTTTGACCTCTATGTCATTCTCAATATCCTCTTGAGCATCCTGATGTGTTTTATCAAGGCGGTCGGTAAGAATATGGTTTTCGCGATCGTGTCGATAATACAGACACTGGTATATGCTCTTACAAATATCTTATATATTGCCGTATTCAGGATAACTATCGAGGGTTATCTCCTGTCTAGCCTTATATCGCACACTGTTGCGGTCATCATAACGCTCTTTGCAGGAAAGATATTTGTTTACTTAAGACAGGCTAAGTTTGACAAGAAGATATGCAAGGAGATGATCAAGTATTCGACTCCTTTGATCGCAAATAACCTTTCGTGGTGGGCGATCCAGTCATCGGACAAATTCATGATCGAGCGCATGATCAACCAGTCAGACCTTGGCCTTTATAATGCGGCATCAAGGATCCCTTCGATCATCAGCGTATTCGTAACCGTATTCCAGTCGGCGTTCGGAATCTCGTCGAGCAGGGAGATGGACACCACGAGGGATACTTCATACTTCAAGAAGATATTTGAAGTTTTTAGTGTAGCAGTTACTTTCGCATCGCTCGCATTATGTATCATCATCAAGCCTTTCATGGCAATATATGAACCGGGTGAAGGCTACGAGGATGCCTGGAAACTCGTTCCGCTCCTCCTGCTCTCTGCCGTATTCTCGGCTTATTCCGGATATTTCGGTGCGCTTTACGGCGCTATCAAGAAGAGCGTTAACAATATGCTCTCGACATTTGTCGCTGCGATCACGAATGTTGTTGCCAACTTCCTCTGCATTTATTATTTCGGAGTTGTCGGTGCGGTCATGGGTACCGCGATATCTTATATCGTGCTCGGAATCTACAGAATGGTCGATGTTAACAGATACATGAAGATCGATTATAACATCCCGAAGATGGTCATCAACAGCACGGTATTTGCGCTTGCGACGATCGCTTCAACCATGAATTTCCACATTTATCTGATCCCTTCGGTCTGCATGGCTGTACTGATCATCTATAATTTCAAGGAACTTAAGGAAATTATCCAGACAGTATGGAATTTCCTCATGGGATTTTTGAAGAAGAATAAGAAGACGAAGGTGAACGGCGATGTTTGATCTCAGAGGCCTTCAGCTTAAGGAACTTGAGATAATGCAGGCAGTGCACGATGCCTGCGAGAAGCTCGGCATCGAGTATTATATCTGCTTTGGAACGCTTATCGGAGCAGTAAGACACAAGGGTTTTATACCGTGGGACGATGACATCGACATCATGATGACATATGAGAATTTCGACAGGTTCATCAATGAGGCGCCGGCAGTGCTTCCGCCGAACCTTAAGATCCAGCACTGGAAATATGAGGACTGCCCGAACCTTATCCCCAAGGTAAGAGACGTCAATACGACATTCCTTCACGCCGAGCACGTCGGTCTTGATATCAACCAGGGCGTGTTCATCGATATTTTCCCGCTCCTGATCGTAAAGGATATGAAGCATTTGAAGCGCGAACTTAAGAAAGAGGAGCTCTTCAGTGCCGTTAACAGATGCCTTGACCAGTCCTTCGTCGATACGGTAAAGCGTGCTTCAAGCATCAGGAAGGCCAAGCTCCTTCATGCTGTATTTACCAAAGGTCCCTTCAAGATCCGTGACAGGAGAAAGTTCATCGCCAGGGAGGAGAACAGAAGAAGGAAGCTCTCATCCAAGGGCTACGACTTTACATATATCGACGAATGCTGGGGACCTTTATCCATGTGGAAAGAGCGCGCCCTCTATGAATTCGAAGGCCATCAGTTCTGGGGTCCCAAGGATTACGATACGGTATTAAAGCTCCACTATGGTGATTACATGACTCTTCCGCCGCCGGAGAAGCAAAGGACCCATAAGCCATTATTCGTCGATCTCGAAAAGGGTTACTCCAAAGACGAGATCCTTGATATGGTTAAGAGCGGCAAGATAGAGTTATAAGGAACCGGGAATATGTACGAATTTAATTTGAGAGCATTACAGCTTAAAGAGATAGACATACTTCAGCAGGTCCACGACACCTGCGAGAAGCTCGGAATCGAGTATTTCATTTGCTTCGGAACCTTTATCGGCGCCGTAAGACATAAGGGCTTTATCCCGTGGGATGATGACATCGACATCGCTATGACATGGGAGAACTACGACAGGTTCATCAAGGAAGCGCCTGCCGTGCTGCCTGATAATCTTATGATCCAGCACTGGAGATATGAGGCCGACTGCCCGAATGTTTTCGCGAAAGTAAGAGACAAGACTACAACTTTCCTTCATCACGAGCACATAGATCTGGATATCTGCCAGGGCGTTTTTATCGATATCTTCCCGATCACGAGAGTTAAGGAAGGCATGAAGAATGTCATGCGTGAGAAGAAGAGGCGCTTCAGGTTCAACGTCATCAACGAGTGCCTTGACATTGCATATGTAAACCACATGAACACGCCTAAGAAGAGGTTCTTCGGCAAGATAATAAATGCTGTTTTCGCGCACGGACCATTCAAGATAAGGAACAGGGCTAAGTTCATCGCAAGAGAAGAGAACCGCATGAGAAAGCTTGATGCCAAAGGTTATCCGTACACGTATTACGATAATTGCTGGGGTCCGTATTCCCATTATCTTGAGCGCGCTCTCTATGAATATGAAGGTCACCTGTTCTGGGGCCCAAAGGATTATGACGGTGTATTGAGGCTCCACTATGGCGATTATATGAAGATACCGCCGCCGGAAAAGCAGAGAACACATAAGCCTTTATATGTCGATCTTACCAGGTGTCTTACCAAGGAAGAGATACAGCAGATGATCAAGTCAGGTGAGATAGAGCTCTAAAATTTCTATCCCGGTAACACGTATTTTCTTCAAAATTCTAAAAAATCCGTTACAATATGG
This sequence comes from Clostridiales bacterium, assembly GCA_017509245.1. Lineage (GTDB taxonomy): Bacteria > Bacillota > Clostridia > Saccharofermentanales > Saccharofermentanaceae > Saccharofermentans. The sequence continues at coordinate 13,848 of JAFWQC010000039.1, forward strand.
ATATGAAGATATGTGCATTTATCGGCGACATGTACAGGGATTATTCGTCATCCATCATCCGGTATCTTGATACCTATGCCAGGGAAAAAGGGCATAGGGTGGATGTTTACGGCAATTGTTCGATACCGAGCGTAAACCCCATCCAGGTCATCGGATATAAGAGCATCCTTCATGTACCGAATTTTCACGATTACGACGGAATCATAATCTGCTACGATACGATCAACCATACCGGTATGGGAAACGAGCTGATCGATGAACTTCTTGCCGACCCTGATTCTCCGCCTGTAGTCTGTGTAAGAGCCGAGATCAACGGTTTTTTCAATGTCGTTCCCGATAACAGGGCCATAATGAACGAGATATCCCGATACGTTATTTCCAAATGTAAGACCGGCAATATCGGTTTTGTCGCGGGAAGGGATGATCTCGTCGATTCTGCCGAGAGAAGAGCGGGATTTGAAGATGCAATGCGTGAAGCAGGTTTGGAAGTCAATGAGGACATGGTCTTCCATGGTAATTACTGGATCGATCAGGGTCCTGAAATGGCTGATTTCTTCCTGAAAGATGGCGGAAAGCTTCCTGAAGCCGTGGTCTGTTCCAATGACTACATGGCGATCGCTTTAATCGATGAACTCATTGCAAGAGGATATTCGGTACCGGAAGACGTTATGGTGAGCGGAGTAGATAACCTTACAGAAGCGTCTGACCACATACCTTCGATCACGACGATAGAGATCTCGGATCAGGCTCTCGCTTATTCTGCGATGGAGCTTCTTGAGAAGATCCATGACAAAGAGAGTCCCGACCTTTATGTGACAGTATCGGGCAATATAGTTGCAAGGGAAAGTACCGGCGACGTCGACGAGGGCCGCGATATATATAAGGCAATGCGTGATCTCAAGCTTACAAAGGCCAATACCATTGATGCGATGAGGGAGTTTACCGTCATAAGTGCTCTCTTCGACAGCGCGCTTACCGGAGAATCAGCAATACATGTAACTCTGGATAATCTGAGGGCGATGCATAGTGTCAAGTCCTGCTACCTCTGCAGATACAGGGAGAACGGCAGGGAACTTGTCGGATATTATAAGGATAAGGGAGACCTTTATATCGCCTCAGATGCATTCCCTAATGACAAGCTGCTTCCGGACGGATTTATGGACGGCCACATCGGATCTTACATATTCCTTCCGCTCTCATATTCCAACGTGGCTTATGGTTATGCCGTGCTCGATGTCGATATGACAGAGAGGTTCTTCATCAACGAGAAGATCGAATTCATATTCCTTCAGGTCGGCCAGATAATCAACCGCCTTGAACTCTATCAGAAGCTCTTCGGCATCGCCGATATCATGGATCTTTATACCAAGGATCCTCTTACGGGCATCCTTAACAGGAGAGGTTTTGAGACCAGGCTTACCGAACTCTTTGACAATAACGGCCACAAACTCCACGATCTTGCGATCGCATCCATTGACATGGACGGCCTTAAGGAGATCAACGATACTTACGGCCATAACACCGGCGATGAGGCTATCAAGTCTCTTACAAGATGCATCGATAACGCTTTGAAGTCCGGCGAGTTCGTTGCGAGGATGGGCGGCGATGAGTTCGCAGCTGTCCTGAATACTTCCGAAGTCGGACGCGTCGGCCAGTTCATAAGGGCTTTCAGGAACGGTATCCGTGAGTTTAATGAGAAGGGCAACAATCCTTATGAGCTCAGCGCCAGTATCGGCACCTGCGAGCTTACGCAGTGGAACGAGCTCATTGAATGCATGAATAAAGCTGATAAGGCTATGTATCTTGAGAAAAAGGCAAAAAAGAAGAACCGCTGAAGTATTTTTTCCAATGCTTTTGAGACTTCAGAACTGACATCTTCCGGCTATTTATTTACATGAAGCGATGTTTTTTTCGCGCTCGAAAATCAAAAGCCTTTAACAAATTAATACGCACTTTTACCAAAAGCTACCGCAAGGTTGCCTTATTTATTATTTATTTATATATCGCGTTTAATGATAAAATACCCAATGTGATATGTTGAATAACTCTGCACGGGGTTAAGGCTCAATATTTATTATTTGTTGCCGATAGCCTGACTTAAGGCATAACAGTATACTTGTACTCCGTGATATAGCATTCACGTGTACAAAATAGGAATTTAAGTTAAGCAGCCGGTTGATAGGAGCCGGTATTATCTAGGGGGAAATAAAGTGTACAAGAGAAATGCTCAAGGATGGTCAAAGCACATTGACTTCATGGTGCTTGATATCGTTATCCTTCAGATTTCATTTATTCTTGCTTACTATCTTCGTGATTTTGCCTGGGTTTATTCCAGACACGCTTACAGGAATCTCGGCCTTGTTCTCGTTCTGGCCGATGTTCTTGTCATCATTATCAACAATTCGCTTCATGATGTAATCAAGCGTAATCACACCAAAGAGGCTTTTGAACACGCAAAGCACAGTGTTCTTATTCTCGCAGTCGTTCTGGTATATGTGTTCTCGTCACAGTTGGGCGCCACATATTCAAGACTTGCCCTTGCTCATACGTTTATCTTCTACTATCTGCTCGGTTACGGTGTCAGGACATTGTGGAAGATAATTCTCAAGAACACCAGCTTCAGGAGAACAAGGAGCAATATGCTCGTTGTCGTATCAGAGGCAAATGCCGAGGAGCTCCTCTCCAAGCTCTTAAGTGACAGACAGGCAGGATATGAGATCGTAGGCGTAGTCCTTCTCGAGACGACTAACCTCAGGAGCGTTCACGGTGTTCCTGTCGTTTGCGAGATGAGACATGCCGCAAATTACATTGCAAAGGAATGGATCGATTCAGTCTATATCGATGCTCCTATCAATGACAAAAAGGTCGTAAGACTTATGGATGCATGCGCTACGATGGCCGTGCCCACACATTATCATGTTCCTTATATGAGCCGTTCCGGAGTAAAGAGATTCTCCGAGAAGATCGGCGGAACTACCGTCCTTACGACAGCGATTAATTATGCAACACCCGTTCAGATCCTCATGAAGAGAGTCTTTGACATATTTGCGGGCCTTCTGGGCAGCTTTATTGCGCTCATCATCATGGCTGTCATCGGTCCCATCATTAAGATCCAGTCTCCCGGTCCGATCCTTTTCACGCAGGAGCGTATCGGTAAGAACGGCAAGCATATCAAGATCTATAAGATACGTTCCATGATGATGGACGCTGATGATCTCAAGAAGGATCTTATGGAGCAGAACCGCGTTAAGGATGGCATGATGTTCAAGATGGATTTCGATCCGAGGATCATCGGCAACAAGATCCTTCCTGACGGCACAAGGAAGACCGGAATCGGCGAGTTCATCAGGAAGACGAGCCTTGATGAATTTCCGCAGTTCTTTAATGTTCTGGGCGGTTCGATGTCAACTGTAGGCACAAGACCTCCCACGATCGATGAATATGAGAAATATCACTTCCATCACAGGGCAAGACTTGCAGTAAAACCGGGTATCACCGGCATGTGGCAGGTAAGCGGAAGAAGTGAGATCACTGACTTCGAGGAAGTCGTAAGACTGGATACGGAATACATTGCAAACTGGAGTCTGGGATTGGATCTCAAGATATTATTCAAGACCATAGCCGTTTTATTTTCCGGCAAGGGTGCAATGTAAGGACTTAAGAAGGGAAACTTTTATGACAAGCGAAGAACTGTCAGTAAGAATCAGATTAAGAGCCTGGGAGATGGGCTATAAGGCAAAGGCGTCCCATATGGGCGGCAACTTCTCCATGGCTGACGCTATCTCTGTACTCTATACGGACATCTTAAATATCGATCCGAAGGATCCTGATAATGAGGGAAGAGACAGGGTGATCCTTAGTAAGGGCCACTGCTGCGCTGTATTATATGCGCTTCTTGCCGAGAAGGGATTCTTCCCTGTTAAGGAATTGGATAACTTCGGCGTTGACGGCTCAATGCTCTCATGCCATGTATCCAAGAAGGTGCCGGGAGTCGAATTCTCATCCGGATCACTCGGACACGGCGCTGCAGTCGCGGCAGGCATGGCACTGAACGCCAAGTTACAGAATAAGGATTATAAGGTCTATGCGATCTGTGGAGACGGCGAATGCAATGAGGGCTCCATATGGGAGATGGTCATGTTCGCAGGCCAGCATAAGCTTGATAACTTCACGGTGATCATCGATGCCAACAAGATGCAGGCAATGGGTGATACCAAGGACATCATGAACCTTCAGCCTCTTGCTGATAAGTGGGCTTCATTCGGCTGGACAGCTCTTGATATCGACGGTCACGACCATGATGCGTTAAGAGCAGCATTTAATGCACCTTCTGACGGCAAGCCCAAGGTCATCGTATCCAATACCATAAAGGGCCACGGAGTTTCCTTCATGGAGAACGACCTCTGGTGGCACTATCAGATCCCGTTCGGCGATTACTATCAGAAGGCCATAGACGAACTGAACGCAGAACTTGAGAGAGTTGCAGGTAACAGATAATGAGAGATCATGTAATAAGCGAACTTGTCGAATACGTAAAAAGGGATCCGAATCTCTATCTTATCTGCGGAGATCTCGGTTATGTTGTCCTTGATAAATTCAGGGAAGCAGCTCCTGATAACTTCATTAATGCCGGCATCGCCGAGCAGAACATGACTGCTCTTGCGGCAGGTCTTGCTCTGGAAGGCAATACCGTCTTCACATATTCAATAGGTAATTTCCCGACGCTTCGCTGCCTTGAGCAGATCAGAAATGATGTCTGCTATCACAATGCAAATGTTAAGATCCTTGCCGTAGGCGGCGGTTTTGTATACGGCAACCAGGGTGTGACACACCACGCTACTGAGGATATTGCCGTTATGAGAGCGCTTCCCGGCATGAGAGTGTATGTTCCGGGTGATGCTTATGAGGCAATTGCATGCATCAAGGAAGCTTATGAGACCATGGGTCCGGCATACATAAGGCTTGCAAGGAATAAGGAGCAGAACTTCCACGATGAAGGCGCTGTTGTCGATATCACAAAGATCGAAGCATACAGCTCAAAGGGTTCAGACGTAAATATCCTTACTACAGGTTCGATCCTGACAGAAGGCATCAAGCTTCAGAAGCTTTTGGCTGAGCAGGGAATAAGTGCCGGCATCTTCTCCGTTCCGAGAGTTAAGCCTATTGATGAAGCAGGGATCACTGACATTGCTGTCTCTTCAAAGCTCCTCGTAACGATGGAAGAACACCAGATAAGCTGCGGACTTGGCGGCGCTGTCGCCGAAGTCATTTCCGCAATCGGAGACAAGCACGCCAAGCTTTACCGCGCAGGACTTGATAACAGGTTTTCCGATACTACCGGCAGCCAGGAATATCTGCGTGATCAATACACGATCTCAGCTGACACTTTGCTTCCGGTGATAATGAAGGAGCTTGGCAGATGAGGATAACCATAGCAGGCGCAACAAGCTTCATAGGCAGAAGGATGACCGCGATTGCGGGCGTAAGACCTGACATTGATCTTACTCTTGTCGTAAGGGCAGGAAGCAGGATCGATGCGCCTTCTAATGCGAAGATCGTTGAGTGCGGCATGGAGGATTATAAGGAGTTAGGTAAGCTCGCCGGCGAAGGAGATGTATTTATTGACCTCCCTTGGCTTGGTTCGAGAGGAGCTGACAGACAGGAGCCTGAACTTCAGAAGTTCAACTATAAGTGCAATCTTGCAGCAATGGAAAGCATGGCTGAAGCAGGATATAAGGTGCTTGTATCAGCAGGAAGCCAGGCTGAATACGGCCAGTGCCACGGACTTATCACTGAACAGACACCTCTTAATGCCAATACGGAATACGGCAAGTACAAGGTCCGGCTGTTCCATGACACTGCAAAACTTGCAAAAGATCACGGTATCAGATTCATCGAACCCCGATATTTCAGCCTCTATGGCCCCGGCGATTATGAGAAGACGCTTATCATGAGCGTTATCTCAAAGATGAAGGATAACAGGGATGTTGACCTTAATGAATGCACCCAGCTTTGGGATTATCTCTATGTTGATGATGCGGTCGAAGGCGTTCTTAAGCTCTGTGCAAATAAGGATGCCAAAGGCGCTTATAACTTTGCAACAGGCCATTACAGGCAGCTTAAGGATTTTGTCCTTGATATCAAGGAAGCTCTTAACAGTAAGAGCAATGTAAGATTCGGCGTTGTCGAATATAAGGGCCTTTATATTGACCTTATGCCTGTTATCGACAGGCTCAAGAAGGATGCCGGTTGGGAATACAAGACAAGCTTTATCGACGGTATAAAGAAGACCGCAGGGCTTATGGAACTATAAGGGGAGCTTAATGAACGTAGCATATCATCTGACAGATAATTATGCGAAGATATCCGGTACTTCTGTAGTATCGCTTTTCGAGAACAACAAAGACGTTGACGAGATCAATGTCTATCTTATCGAGAACGGCTTTACTGATGAGACCAAGGATAAGTTCAATAAGCTCGCGGAAAAGTACGGAAGGAAGATCTTCTTCGTTCCGCTTCCGGATCTGAACAGCGAGCCTTACGGTCTGGGTCTTGTAAGCATCAAGAAGAAGTGGATGTTCGATTCATACAGCAGACTTTTCTTAGACAGTCTTTTGCCTGAAGACATCGAGAGAGTCATATATCTTGACGGCGATGTGCTTGTTCTGGGCTCTTTGAAAGAACTCTGGAACATGGACCTGGGCGGCAAGTGCTGTGCGGCATGCCTTGACTGTGTAAGCGAACCTTACTATAAGCTCTTTGATATCGATACGGATAACAGATACTGCAACAGCGGCCTTATCCTGATCGACCTTAAGGCGTGGAAGACTAAGAATATCGCACAGAAGGTAAAAGAGCACGTCCGTAAGAATAACGGATATGTTTTCTTCATGGAGCAGACTGTATTTAACTGCGTGCTCCAGAATGAGACAGTTTATCTTCCTTTCAGATACAACGTAAGTTCACTCGTACAGGTGCTTTCGTATAAGGACCTGATGAAGCTTCGAAAGCCTCTGCATTTCTACAGTGAGGAAGAGGTTGAGGAAGCTAAGAAGGATCCGCTTATCGTCCACATGACAGGTTTCTTCTATGTCATCAACAGAGCATGGAACGAAGTGACCAATCACCCTGACAGGGAAAGATTTGTCGAATACTGCAGGAAGTACGACTGGGGCGTCGATATCCTTGATAAGGACAGAAGAGACGCGAAGACCAAGTTCAAAGACGCCGTTGTCCACGGACTTCCCAAAGGATTAATGATCGCAATCGTATCATTCCTTTACAACAAATGGCGTCCGGGAAATATAGCAAGAATAAGCAGAAAGATAGAGAAGAAGAGCAAGAGATGAAGAAGGGTTCGACATTTAACATCCTGAAGAAGGCTTCGTCAAGCAATAAGGTCGAGATCACCGGCGATCTGTTAAAGCAGGTCCAGGGGACTCTTCTTCAGATGCTTAAGGATTTTGCTGCTGTCTGTGACAGGAACGGATTCTATTATTCGCTCTGCGGCGGTTCCGCTCTGGGCGCCGTAAGACATCAGGGCTTCATCCCGTGGGATGACGATGTCGATGTCTTCATGTTAAGGAAAGACTACAACAAGTTCCTTGAGATATTCGATAAGGAACTCGGTGACAAATATATAATCAATGCACCTTCTATCAATCCGGAGATCGGTGTTCCCGTTACCCAGATTATGAAGAAGGACACGGTATTCAGGACATATAACAATCCCACAGGCGACAGGTGCGGTATCTATATCGACCTTTTCGTGCTCGAAAATGCGCCGGACAACGCAATATTAAGAAAACTCCACGGCCTGGGAAGCCTTTTCTGGGGATACGGTCTCTCGTGCTCCAGGTTCAACCGCATGAGAGATGACCTTCTTAAGGTCTACGCGGATGCCGGAGATGAAGTGACAAATGCCATCAAGTCCAAGGCGCGCAAGGGAGCATTCTTTAAGTTCCTGTCAGTTGCAACATGGAATAAGAGATACGACAAGTGGAACTCGATGTGCCATAACGACGATTCCAGATATGTTGTCTGCGTTGTGGGACTAAAGCACTATTTCAAGGAGATCTTCCCCCGCGACATATACGGGGTTACGGCTAAGCTCAAGTTCGAAGATACTGAGTTTAACGTTATAAAAGATTATGATTGGGCGTTGACCAGACTATATGGTGATTATATGAAGGTCCCGCCGCCGGAAAAACAGGAAAAGCATTTTGCAATAGAAGTCAAATTATGAGGAGGTCATCATGAAGACCATAGGTAAAGTAAAATTCGACATTCTTAATACGGTCAATGAAGAAGGATTGATCACGTATGCGGAACTGGCAGCAAAGCTCTTCAGACCGGAAGACGATATAAGAAAGCAGTTCTCCGAACTTAAGGCGGACGGCTATATCGACGGCGAAGGTCTTACGGCCAAGGCTAAGGATTATCTTGAAGAACACAGGATAGATAATGCCATTATCCTCGCAGCAGGAATGTCCACGCGTTTTGTCCCGTTCAACTACGAGATGCCTAAGGGCCTTCTTGAAGTCAAGGGAGAAGTCCTTATCGAGCGTCAGATCAGACAGTTAAGAGAGAAGGGAATAGAAGAGATCATCGTTGTCGTAGGACATATGAAAGAGCACTTCGAATACCTGAAGGACAAGTATGGTGTAATCCTTGTTGAGGCTGCCGACTATGCAGAGAAAAATAATCACGCAAGCGTATATGCTGCACGTGATTATCTGAAGAACACCATCATCACGTCTTCAGACCTCTATTTCACAGAGAATATCTTCCAGACATATGCTTATGATGCATATTACTGCACGATCTTCATTCCCGGAAAGACCGCTGAGCGCGGAATCGAGACAGATGACGATGAGAAGATCTTAAAGACCTTCTACGGTGACAAGTGCTACGACATCTGGGTAACACTGGGTTATGCATTCTTCTCAAAGAGATTTTCAGATAATTTCCTGAAGATCATGGAGAAGGAATTCGACCTTCCCGAGACGGCTAACAAGTTCTGGGCAGACATCCAGGACGAGCACCTTGATGAGCTCTTCATGTATGCCAAGAAAGTTGATTCGAGCATCATCCACGAGTTTGACTCTCTTGAGGAACTCCGTGAATTCGACAGCAAGTATCTTTACGATTCAGGCTCAAAGATCATGAAGAAGCTCTGCAAGCTCCTTGCCGTTCACGAGAACGGGATCATCGGCATTGAATCTTTGAAGAAGATCAAGCCTTCACTTTTCAAATTCCGCTGCAAGGGCGACATCTTTATCTGTGATGTCGAGCCTGAGGAAGATGAGAAGATCTATTACCACGGCCGTGCATTCTACATGTGCAACAACGCCATGGATGATATCCGTCTTTACAAGATGGAGAAGAATATCATGTTAAAAGGAGATACCGGAGTGGATATCAAAGCGGAATTGGACAAAGTCTATGCATTAAGCAAGGACTTCAGGGAATACCATGAGAGGGCATTACCTTTGTGCGCTGCTGAGAATATCGTCTCACCGTTTGCAAATCTCCCTCTTGCGTTCGGATTCCAGGAACGCTACATCATGAACAACACATATTCATTCAATATGGACGACAACTTCATCGGATGTGAGAAGCTGTTCCCTTATTATCAGATGATCTCCGACTCATGCGAGAGGATCTTCGGAGCCAAGTACACAGATCCCCGTCCGTTCACCGGAATGCAGACACTCGACATGATCACAAAGACTATCTGCAAGCCGGGCGACAAGATGATGATCCTTGACAAGGAGCAGGGCGGACATGCTTCCGTTAAGCCTGTTGTCGAGAGACTCGGCGTCAAGGTATATTCAGCTCCCTATATCCAGGATGAGTATGATCTTGACTATGAGGCAGCAAATAAGATGATCAAGGAAGAGGGCATCGGTTATGTTCTCCTTGCACCTTCCGACCTCATCAAGCCTCTTGATGTTGAGAAGATCGATACCACAAACTGCGTTCTGCTCTGGGACTGCAGCCAGCTTCTGGGACTCATTGCAGCAGGTCTTTGCCCGAACCCGTTAAAGACAATGAAGAATATCGTCATGTTCGGCGGTACTCATAAGACTTTCCCGGGTCCTGCATCAGGTCTCATCATGACAAATGAGAAGTATCTGCACGACCTCATGGAGAAGAACATCAACCCCAAGTATTTGAGGAACTCACAGATGCACCAGAAGATCTCATTGCTCTTCTCGCTCCTCGAATTTGAGGAATACGGCGATAAGTACATGAGCCATATGGTCCATTGCTCCAATTATCTCGGACAGAAGCTCCGCGATTACGGATTCGATATCGCTGACTGCCACGGACAGATCTCACAGACTCATCAGGTCTTCATCCGCTGCAGCAAGGAGGAGATGGATCTTATCTATGAGAACGCATATAAGTGCGAAGTAACACTTAACAAGAAGCATAAGGACCTTTTCCTCGGCTACGGCATCCGTCTCGGTACACAGGAGCTCGCAAGATACGACTGGAACGATGAAGCACTTGATAAGGTCGCTTATATCGTAAAGGAACTTGCAAATCCTGATATTGACGTTAAGAAGATCCTCGACATGGTTCACAGCCTGCCTGAGAAGGTCGTTCACTACACATTCCCTGAAGAAGTCTTCGACAGATTCGAAGCACTGATGGGTGACTGATAAAAGGTAAAGACAATGAGTTCAGAGCTTGTATCCATCGTGGTTCCATTCTATAAGACCGGCAAAGACCAGTTTGCAGTCTGCATGGAGAGCCTTATAAGCCAGTCTTATGAGGATATCGAGATCATCGTTGTTGACGATGGCTCAGGCTCTGAATACTCTGATGTGCTCGAGAATGAGGCTCAAAAGGATCCTCGTATCTCTATACATAACAGGGAAGTAAACCAGGGCTTGTCTGCGGCTAGAAATTACGGACTTAAGGTCTCCGGGGGCGATTATGTCATCTTCATTGACAGCGATGATGTTGTAAGCAAGGACATGGTCCATAATCTCTTAAAGCTTTCAAAGGATACCGGTGCAGATCTTGTTATCGGTGAACTTAAGGCTGTAAGCAGCTATGATCAGGTCTCAGATAAACCCAATGACATCAATGACAATATAGTCCTTTCCACTAATGAGGCATTGAGCAAACTCCTTACCAATAATGAGTTCGGCTCGACAGCATGCGGAAGGCTTGCGAAGAAATCTGTCTGGCTTGCAAATGGCGAGGATGTTTTCCCTGTTGGAAAGCTCCATGAGGACTTGGGAACGCTATGGAAGATCTTCCTTAAGTGCAGCAAAGTCGTATTTGCCAAAGGCGCTTACTACTATTACTATCAGGGCGATTCTTCGAGCATTCATACGAAGAAGGCAAGCATCAAGTTCTGTGAGGACTTCTATAATGCGCTTTCAGAGCGTAATGAATTCCTCTTCAGGGAATGCCCGGATCTTACAAGCGAGACAGCTTTCTCATATCTTATGTATTGCCCCCTGATCTATCTTTTCGCAAACGATTCAGAAGATAAGGAGTGGAAGAAGAATATCCATAAGTCGCTCGTTAAGCGTTTTAAGGATAACTACAAGACAGGAAAGAAGTATTCAGGTATTTCTTCCAAGCAGAAGGTAAAGCTTCTTTTGTTTTATATCCATCCGAAGCTATATGAGATCTCTTACAAGCTAATGCGTAAGAGCCAGGGGTACAGGGCATAAATTATGGATAACGGAGTAATGGTATCAGTCCTGGTTGCCACATATAATCCGAAGTGGCCGGAACTTAAGAGAACATTGAATTCTGTTCTCGCTCAACAGGGCGTGGATCTTGAGATCGTTATCTGTGATGACGGATCTGCCGATAACAAGGAAGAGCAGATCAGGGAATATTTTAATGAGCGCGGATTCAGCAGCTATATCATCGATATTGCTGAGGCTAACGGCGGTACGGTAATGAATATCTGCCGCGGTTTAGAGTCATGCAAAGGCAGGTTTATCAAGCTCATAAGCCCTGGTGATTTCCTTTACGGAAAAGATGCACTTAAAAAACTCGTTGATACGGCTGTAAGAGATAATGCACCATTCGTATATGGTGATGTTATCTATTATGACGCTGATAAGGAACAGTTCAGCGCGATAAGCCATTCAGCGCATCCGCAGCTTATAAAGCCATTCATCAAACATGATGATAAGAACATCCAATATAATTATCTTATTGTCAATGACACTATCCACGGCGTTTCAACACTTGTGGAAAAAGACGTTCTCGTAAGATATTTAAGCAAGCAGCAGGGCAGGATCAAGTTTGCCGAAGACTGCGTATACAGGATAATGATCGCAGACGGCGTCAAGGTCTCATACTGCGGCTCTGACATCGTCTGTTATTCATTCGGCGGAGGTATCTCCACCACCAAAGAGGATAAGTGGAAGGCCATTATCAGAAAGGATCTTCAGGAATCCGATAAGGAAGTCCTTGCAGTCAAAGCCGGTGATAAAGCATTCCTGAAGAAATTTAATGCGGCAATAACTGAGCGTGATAACACAACAAAAGGAAATAAGCTCAAGTTCTGGTGTGTCACGCCTAAGGTCATTACAAGAAAATTAAAGATCAAACTATGTCACAGACATACTTCAACAGTAACGGATGAGGATTATATAAAGAGCGTATTCTGACAAGGGGATAAAGGAATTGACTGATTCGGTAATAGATTCAAAGATGATACTCAACAAGGATAACTGGGCTAAGCTCCTGGGCTTCCTTTTGGTATGCTTTTGTTTCTTCTCATATGAACTGATGCCTTATTTCCTCTGGGATGTTTACGACAGGGGCATCTGGGGATTCATACATTCGCTTCACCCCAAGATTGTAATAAGCGGACTGATACTCATAGTATTCTGCTTCTCGCTTCCTGAGAAGATATCAAGATCTCAGATAATACTTACCCTTTGGGCTGTACTCTCAATGGCTTTAAGTTATGTGATCGCAGGGCCTGACATCATGTTCAGCACACAGTGGATGGTAATAATCATCTTCGCGATCTACATGTTAAGTTCGGACAATGTGAAGGTCCATACTTATAACTGTTTCCATACGGTATTTCCGCTGCTTCTTATCATTCCGATAATCGTTTACTTCCTTTTGAAGATCGGCGTGAAGGTTCCGGTATATAATCTTGAGTCCAACGAAGCGGTGAAGAATGCCAGAGGCATGTACTACCAGATATATCCGTTTACTGCACAGTGGATGGGCAGATGGAGCAAGGACTACTATGCTTTAAGATTTTGCGGCGTGTTCCGTGAACCGGGTGTTGTAGGCACATTCTCAGCGCTCCTTCTTTGTGCAGAGCGGTTTAAGCTCAGATGGAAGTGGCAGAACATCGTGCTCCTCATCGCCGGAATAATCAGTTTCTCCTTTGCTTTCTATGGCATTGTGGCGATCTATTTCATCATCAAGCTCCTTAAGATGGATAAGAAGTGGGTCCTTGCAGTTCTCGGCCTTGTTGTTTTATATGTCGTCTTTATCAACATCAAGATGCCGGTTGCCGCTCTTGCGCGATTCCAGGACAGACTCAGAGTATTTGGCGGTGAAGTAGTTGACAACAGGACCAATGAAGACTACGACAGGATATTCAAGGCGCTGTTCAGCGGAAATATAATGGGCATGCTGTTCGGTAAAGGCTACGGGAGCATTGAAGCGGTACTGTCCAAGGAACTCGTGGACGGCGCAAGCTACAAAAATCTTATCTATAACTACGGCATTCTGGGCTTTTTAAGCCAGCTGGCCTGGATGGCTTATGCAACAGTCGAGTTCTTAAATAAGCGTGGAAGCAAGTGGAGTTTTTACTGCTGGTCACTGGTCATTGTCTTCATTGCAAACATGTACCAGAGGCCGTCTTACTACGGACTTCACTTCCTGCTGATCCTTATAGGAGCATTCTATAAATATTGTACTGACACTGAACCTACTAAGAAACACTTTTGGGACTTTAAGAGAGGTAAAGAATATGCAGGTAATTAAGTATGTTTTTCAGCCGCATGGTGATGACAGGGGACAGCTTGTTGCTCTCGAGGAATTTAAAGACATTCCTTTCCGCATCAAGAGAGTCTACTACATGTACGATACGGGTGCGGGTGTAACGAGAGGTTATCATGCACATAAGAGCCTGCAGCAGATCCTTATCTGCATTCACGGAAGCTGCAAGATAAGACTCGATAACGGCAGGGAGAAGAAGGTCATCCCATTAGAGAAGCCTTATGAGGGACTTTATGTATCAAATGCTATGTGGAGAGAGATGTTCGATTTCTCTCCTGATGCTGTCCTGATGGTCCTTGCGTCCGAATTATATGACGAATCGGATTATATCCGTAATTACGATGAGTTCCTTGAATATGTTAAGAACTGCGGCGAGATAGAAGCAACTTAAGAGGTGAACATGAAGATACCGTTTGTTTCATTCCTTCCGATGGAAAGAGAACTGGATAAAGAATTAAGATCGGCCTTTGACCGTGTCTTTGCTTCATCCTGGTATATAGAAGGCAAAGAAGACGAGGCATTTGAGAAAGCTTTTGCAGAATACTGCGGTACTAAGTACTGCATCGGCGTAGGCAACGGCCTAGATGCTCTTGTCATGATCTTAAAGGCGATGGAAATAGGTGAGGGCGATGAGGTCATCGTTCCTTCAAATACTTATATTGCAACAGCCCTTGCATCCACTTACGCAGGTGCGACCCCTGTATTCGTCGAGCCCGACATCAGGACATTTAATATTGATCCCGCTAAGATCGAAGCGGCAATCACAGCAAAGACTAAGGCGATTATGCCTGTCCATCTATATGGTCAGCCCTGTGATATGGATCCTGTTATGGCGATCGCGAAAAAATACAGCCTCAAGGTCATCGAAGACTGTGCCCAGGCTCACGGTGCGACATATAAGGGCAAAAAGATCAGCACATTCGGTGATGCAGCAGGTTTCAGCTTCTATCCGGGCAAGAACCTCGGTGCATTAGGTGATGCTGGCGCCGTTGTAACTAACGATGAGGCACTTGCTCAAAAGGTGAGGGCTCTTGGCAACTACGGATCCGATTACAAATATCACCACATCTATAAGGGCAACAACAGCCGTCTTGATGAGCTTCAGGCAGCCTTCCTGTCAGCAAAGCTCCCTATCCTCGACAGGATGAATGCCGAGAGAAGAAGGATCGCAGGAAGATATCTGTCTGAGATCAATAATCCTAAGATCACATTACCCTATGTGCCTGATTATGCCGAACCTGTATGGCACATATTCGGTATCAGATGTGATGAGAGGGAAAGGCTTGAAGAGCACCTTAAGAAGGCAGAGATAATGACCAATAAGCATTATCCGATCCCGATGCATCTTCAGGAGTGCTATAAGGACCTTGGATTTAATGAAGGCGATTATCCTATCGCTGAGGAAATAAGCAGAACGGAACTCAGCATTCCGATGTATTACGGAATGACTGACGAAGAGATCAGTTATGTTATTGACGCGCTCAACAGCTTTAACTGACGGAGATAAGAATGAATAAGCTGAAGCTTTTTGTTGAGAACTTTCTGGTATACGGACTCGGGGGAATAATCAGTAAACTGATCCCCCTCATCATGGTGCCTATCGTTACATATATCCTGCCTACGACCGATTACTTCGGTATCAGTGATATGTCCAATACCGTTGTCCAGTTTGCAAGTGCAATAGCAGTCATGGGCATGTACGATGCAATGTACAGAATGTTCTTTGAGAAAAAGGATGAGGAATATCAGCGGAAAGTCTGCTCAACGGCATTATTATTCACTGTCTTTACGTCCGTCATTGTATTCATTGTGATGCTCATCTTCAAAGATATCATTGCTGTCTACTTCTTAAGTGACAGAATGTATGCTTATGTAGTCTACATTTCAGCTATGGCGACACTTATAGGCGCGACAAACAGCATAATCTCAGCGCCCACCAGAATGCAGAACAAGAAGAAAGTATTCCTGGTAACCAATACAGTCAGCTCGCTTTTATCCTATGTAATCGCGATTCCGCTCCTTCTGGCAGGATATTATGTCATCGCTCTGCCGCTCTCGGCCCTGATCTCTGCTGTAACTATGGAGATCACTTTCGGCATCATGAACAGGAAGTGGTTCAAGCCAAAGCTCTTTGATAAGAAGCTCCTTAAGAGCCTTCTTATAATTGCGGTCCCGCTATTGCCGAATTTCCTTATCTACTGGGTATTTAATTCCTGCGATAAGCTTATGATCACAAACATCTTAGGAATCGGCGCTTCCGGCGTATATTCAGTCAGCTCCAAGCTCGGTCACGCAAGCCAGCTCATCTATACGGCTTTTGCAGGCGGCTGGCAGTTCTTTGCTTTCTCCACAATGAAGGAGAAAGACCAGGTAAAGTCTAATTCCGGTATCTTTGAATATCTGGGGATCATCTCTTTTGCAGCCACATGCTTTGTCTGCGCACTGAGCTTCGGCATATTCCAGATCTTTAAGCCTGATTATCTCGAAGGCTTTATCTCTGCGCCGTATCTCTTCCTTGCACCATTACTCCAAATGCTCTTCCAGGTTGCAGCTAACCAGTTCCTGGTTGTAAAGAAGACCTGGCCTAATCTCTTCATACTGTCATCAGGCGCTATTCTGAATCTGTTCCTTAATCTTTACCTGATCCCGGTACTCGGAATTGAAGGCGCATCTATCGCGACACTTTCAGGATATATCGTATCTGACATTATCTGCGTTATAGTGCTCTGCCGCATGAAGCTCATGGTTGTCTCTTCGAGATTTATTATCTCATCACTTTTAATGGCTGTCTTCATGGTCTCATGGAGATTCTTCTTCAGCGACAGGATCCTGATAGGACTTGCTGCGGCAATAGTCTTTACGGTGATAATGGTATTGCTCTACAAGGATGAACTTAACAAGCTCAAGACGATCATCAAGAACAGAAAGGCGAAGGATAATGAATCTTAGACCGTTAAAACTTAATGATGCGCCCTTAATGCTCGAATGGATGCATGACCCTTCGGTAGTAGAAGGCCTTCAGGCTGACTTCATGAGCAAGACGTTAGAAGACTGTGAGAACTTCATTAACGCAAGTCTTACAGATGATAAGAATCTTCATCTGGCAATAACTGATGACAGTGATGAATATCAGGGCACTGTAAGCCTTAAGCATATTGAAGACGGTTCGGCAGAATTTGCCATCACGATCAGGAAATCTGCGATGGGCAAAGGAATATCCAAAGATGCTATGAAGGCCATCATCAGCAAAGGCCTTGATGAATTAGGTCTCTCATCTATCTACTGGTGTGTATCACCTGATAATGCCAGGGCGGTAAGGTTCTACGATAAGAACGGCTATCAGAGGATCCCGGCTGACAAGCTCGTTATAGCAGGGGATTACACGGAAGAACAGAAAAAGAAGTACTTTTGGTACGTTGTAAATAAGAAAGAACAGGACGTTAGGGTATAATCTAACCATATCGGAAAGAGGTATTAACATGAAAGGCATTATTCTTGCAGGCGGTAAGGGAACCAGGCTTTATCCGAATACGATAGCTGTAAGCAAGCAGTTATTGCCCATATACGATAAGCCGCTTATCTACTATCCATTGTCAGTGCTCCTGCTGGCAGGGATCAGCGATATACTCGTTATCTCCACACCTGAAGATACACCTAATTATGAGAAGCTCTTAGGTGACGGAAGCCGTATTGGCGTTAAGATCCGGTATAAAGTGCAGGATACACCGAGAGGTCTTGCTGACGCATTTATCCTTGGGGCTGATTTTATCGGCGATGACAGTGTATGCCTTGTTCTCGGTGATAATGTATTCTACGGCAGAGGTTTTACTTCATTCCTCCATGAGTCCATGGCGACAGCAGAGAAGACCGGTGCCGTAATCTTCGGTTTTGAAGTAAAGGATCCCAGGCAGTTCGGCGTCGTTGAATTCGATAAGGACAATAATGTTATCTCGATCGAGGAGAAGCCTCAGCATCCCAAGTCCAATTATGCTGTTCCGGGCCTTTATTTCTACGACAACGAAGTAGTAGAGATCGCCAAGAATGTTAAGCCTTCCGAGCGAGGCGAGATTGAGATAACGGCTATCAATAACCACTATCTTGCTGAGGGCAGACTTAAGGTAACTCCAATCGGCAGAGGTATTTCATGGCTTGATACAGGTACGCCCAAGGGCATGCAGAAGGCCGGTAACTTCGTTAAGACCGTTCAGGAGATGCAGGGATATTACATCTCTTGTATCGAAGAGATCGCCTGGAGAAGGGGATTTATTACTAAGGAACAGCTCAAGGCTTTGGGCGAAGAACTTAAAATGACTGATTATGGACAATATATCCTGTCCATTGCGGAGGATTAATAATGACTATCATCGTAACCGGCGGTGCCGGCTTTATCGGCGGCAACTTCGTTCACTACCATCTTAAAGAGCATCCTGAAGACAGGGTGGTCTGTATAGATAAGCTTACTTATGCAGGCAATCTTTCAACGCTTGCTCCTGTTATGGACAACCCGAACTTCAGATTTGTTAAGCTCGATATCTGTGACAGGGAAGGCGTAATGAAGCTTTTTAAAGAGGAGAAGCCTGATGCAGTTATCAACTTCGCTGCAGAATCTCATGTCGACAGAAGCATCGTTGACCCGGGGATCTTCCTTCAGACTAATATCATCGGTACTGCAACCATGATGGATGCCTGCAGAGAATACGGCAACATCAGATATCACCAGGTATCCACGGACGAGGTCTATGGAGACCTTCCTCTGGACCGTCCCGACTTGTTCTTTACAGAGGAGACACCGATTCACACATCAAGTCCCTACAGCTCATCCAAGGCAGGTGCTGACCTTCTGGTAATGGCTTATTACAGGACATACGGACTCCCCGTAACCATCTCAAGGTGTTCAAATAACTACGGACCGTATCATTTCCCGGAAAAGCTCATACCTTTGATGATCGCCAACTGTCTTAATGACAAGCCGCTTCCGGTATACGGTGAAGGAAAGAATGTCCGTGACTGGCTCTATGTCGAAGATCACTGCAAAGCGATCGATCTCATTGTACGTAAGGGTACGATCGGAGAGGTGTACAATGTAGGCGGCCATAACGAGATGGCTAATATCGATATCGTTAAGCTTATAATCAAGGAACTCGGCAAGTCTGAGGACCTGATCACATATGTTGCTGACCGTAAAGGCCATGACCTTCGTTATGCAATTGATCCGACAAAGATCCATAACGAACTCGGATGGCTCCCTGAGACTAAGTTTGCAGACGGCATAAAGAAGACCATCAAGTGGTATCTGGATAACAGATCATGGTGGGAGGAGATCATCTCAGGAGAATATCAGAATTACTATGAGAAAATGTACGGTAACAGATAAAGCAAGAGTGAGATAATAAGAACGTTCGCCTGACAAGGCGATGTTAAGGAGGATTTGATCGTGAAGAAAGCGGTAGTTGTCGGCGGAAGCAATGGTATGGGATTAGCCGTATCATCCGGACTTATTGAGCGCGGATATTTCGTTAATGTATTAGACCGTAATGAAGGCGACCTTAAACTCCTTCCGGAAGGATCATATGAATATACTCATTGTGATCTTCTTGAGTTTGATGAGGATCTGTTTGAGACTCTTGCAGCAGATAAGGATGTCGAAGTCCTGTTTATATCGGCCGGCATCGGTAGAATTGCGGATTTTAAGGCTCATCACATCGCTGAGATAGACAAGATCTTTGAGATAGATACAGTAACTGCGCTTAAGATCATCCGTATCTTCTACGACAGAATGCTTGATACTGAGAAGTTCTATACAGGCTGCATGGGTTCCATAAGCGGCTGGATGAGTTCACCAGCTGCATCAGTATATGCCGGAGCAAAGGCCGGACTTGTAAGAACGATAGAGTCAGTAAACATCGAACTTGAAGTGTCAGGTACTCCGAACAGGATACTTGATGTATCACCCGCATCTTTCAAGGGTTCCAAGTTCGGCGGTGGCAATAATGATCTCTCGCTTACGGGTCCTCTTGCAGGCGAGATATTAGAACACCTCTTTGCAGGAGATACCTTATTCATTCCCCAGTATGAGGAGACATTCAAGGGCGTTCTTGAGCGTTACCATAACGATGCTCATGAATACGGGCTCCACAGCTATCAGTATAAGAAGGATTCAGGTCGTCTTGATAACGGCAAGAAGGTCGTTATCGGCTATCTTGCAGGTACTTTTGACCTCTTCCATGTAGGTCACCTGAATCTTTTGAGAAGAGCCAAGGAACACTGCGATTACCTGATCGTTGGTGTCCACGATTCCGGAGCATGGAAGGGCAAAGAGACCTTTATTCCGTTAGAAGAGCGTAAAGCTATCGTTGCTTCATGCAGATATGTTGATAAGGTCGTCGATTCCTGCAGGGAAGACTGCGACGCATGGCCCATCTACCATTACGACAGACTGTTCGTAGGTTCGGACTATAAGGGATCTGAAAGATTCAACCGTTATGAGGAATATTTCAAGGATAAGGGGGTTGAGATCATCTATTTCCCTTATACGCAGGGTACGAGCAGTACCCAGATTAGAGATGCGATCATCTCAAAGACAGTAAAGTAAACATCAGGATTATAGAATAATGATAAAGGGCAGTGGAATAGTTACAGGAGAAGACTTAAAACGTTTGCAGGGCATTCAGCTCGAGCTGATGTCCGAGTTTGACAGAGTCTGCAGAAAGCACGATATCAAGTATACGATCACATGCGGAACCCTTCTGGGTGCAATAAGGCATAAGGGCTTTATTCCGTGGGACAATGACGCAGATATCTCTATGCTTAGGGAAGACTATGAGAAGTTCAAGCAAGTCGCAGACGAGATGGATCCTTCGATCTGCTTCTTCCAGGACCACGATACCGATCCGGATTATCTCTGGGGTTATGGCAAAGTCCGTAAGACCGGCACGACTTTTGTAAGAGAAGGGCAAGGGCATATCCATTGCAAGACCGGCGTCTATATAGATATCATGCCTGCTGATGACATTCCAAAATCAGCCATCGGACAGGAAATCAATAATCTTAAATGGACATTCTTAAGGAAGATCCTCTGGGCAAGAGTAGCCGTTGCGAACAGCAATCAATTGAGATGGAAGATCTTAAACAAGATCCCGGTTTCAGTTGTTTATAAAGCATTGGCTAAGGCAGCAAAAAAGAGCAGCAATTCAAGCGACAAACCTGTCAGAGTCCTTACTTTGCCTTCAGGCGGCAAGGAGAGGAGCAAGCTCTATCATGAAGGTAAGAATGACGTCAGTCTTAAGTACGGCGTGCCCAAGGCATGGCATCTTGAACTGGCAGAATATGATTTTGAAGACAGAAAGTTCTTCGGCACGAAGGACTACGACGGATATCTCACTTCGAGATATGGTGACTATATGAAGCTTCCGCCTGAAGACAAGCGGACGCCAAAAGATCCCGCCGAAGAGTGGGAGTTTTAAGTTGTGAGGAGAAGTGTTCCTTTTTTGTAGGGATACCGTACTTTTTCACACCCGAAAAAAGTACGATTTTACCCGTCGCTCCGTGCGTTCAGCATGACCTTCAATTCTGTTGCTCTTCCTGTCCAAATATGAATAAGAGCTGCCTCATTTTGAGACAACCCTTATAAAGTAATTCGAATAAACTATTACAGCTCGTCGATCAGCGTGATGATCTCTTTTATCGACATGAGGCTGTCGTCGACTTCCATTGCTCTGTGGTGCTTGAGGATGTCCTCGGCAGTTTTCTTCATTGCCGGGAAGGCCGCTCTGGTGAGCTGGTTTGCGTAGATTACGATGTTGACGCCGTGATCTGCAAGTTCTTCCTCTGTGATGGAGTTGAAGCTGGAAGGAACAACAACGATAGGTGTTGTAGAATCTTCGGCACGGAACTTATCACAGAATTCTATTATCTCGGCAGGATCTTTCTTGCGGCTGTGGATCATGATGCCGTCAGCGCCGGCCTCGACGAAGGCTTTGGCACGTGCAAGAGCGTCTTCCATGCCTTTCTCGAGGATAAGGCTCTCGATACGGGCAATGATCATGAAATCTTTTGTAAGCTGGGCTTCCTTGCCTGCTCTGATCTTCTCTGAGAATTCCTCAATCGTTGCCTGTGTCTGCTGAACTTCAGTGCCGAAGAGGGAATTTTTCTTTAAGCCTTTTTTGTCTTCGATGATAACTGCTGATACACCCATTCTCTCGAGAGAACGTACTGTGTAGACGAAGTGCTCCGTAAGTCCGCCGGTGTCACCGTCGAAGATAATAGGTTTGGTTGTTACTTCTGTGATATCGTCTATTGTTCTGAAGCGGCTTGTCATGTCGACAAGCTCGATGTCAGGCTTACCCTTTGCTGTTGAATCACAAAGAGAGCTGATCCACATAGCGTCGAACTGGTCGAGCTTACCGTCAACTTCAACGACGGTCTTCTCTACGATGAGACCTGTAAGACCGCTGTGGGCTTCCATCGCCTTTACGATGGGCGTCATCTTGATGAGATCTCTCAATCTCTTACGTCTGTATTCAGGCATAGCGAGCTTGGCTCTTAATACGAGATCGATCTTCTTTACCTTGTCGCTGTAGGTGTAGGGAACATCAATGATCTTGCCGCCGTAGGCACTGACGAGTTCGTCAACGTGCTTTCTGATAGCGCTCTCGGGACCTTCTTTCCAGTTGTCACCGTGGATTACGTAGTCGGGCTTTATGAGCGTGATAACGTCATCGTAGAGCATATCGTCCTGAATGACGACTTCATCGACGCCGTCAAGGGATCTGTAGAGCTTGAGTCTGTTCTCCTGTGATACGGTAGGGAAGCGGTTGTATCTGATAAGAGCCCTGTCGGAAAGACATCCGACAACTACGCGGCCGTATTTCCTGGCATTGGCAATAATATTCAGGTGACCTTCGTGGATAACGTCGGTGCAGAAGCAGGTGTATGCAGTCTTCACTTTGAATCCTCCTTAATCCTTGTAGATGACAGGGATCTGAACACCTGTTTCTTTAAGGGCCTGCTCGAAAACAACGAAGAAATCCTCAATGTCTTTCTTGTCGATTGCACCGAGAGCGCAGAGTCTGAATGTCTTTGTGGATTCGATCTTGCCGGGATAGATAGTAAAGCCTCTGTCGTAGCAGTAGTCGTGAACCTTTTCGAAGCTGAAGTTGGGATCGTCAGGGTAGATAACGCAAGCAACAAGACCTGCTCTCCATTCGGGCCTGATGACCTGCTTGAAGCCGAGCCTGTCAAGTCCGTCGCAGATGGCGTTAAATACTCTTGTATGTCTTGCCCATTTAGCTTCTTCGCCTTCAGCCTTGTATTCCTTGATTGCCTGAAGAGTTGCGTAGATCGTCTGTACCGGGGGAGTGAAGTGCATCTCGCCGGTCTTCTCAAAGCAGTCGTACTGTAAGAAGAGGTTGCAGTAGTAGCTTCTTCTGGGGAAGTCTTTGGACTTCTCTATAATTGCTCTGTTGCCTACGACGAATGAGAGGCCGGTCATTGACATAAGACCTTTCTGGGCAGATGCCATACAGAAGTCAACGTTATCCTTCTCGATGTCGATGGGGATCATGGCGTAAGAACTTGTTGTATCTACCGTAAAGATAGCTCCGTACTTGTGGGCAAGCGCGCCGATCTCACGGATAGGGTTAAGAATACCGGTTCCGGTCTCATTGTGAGTTGTATGAATAAGTCCGATATCGGGATTAGCTTTAAGTGTTTCTTCGATCTTATCAAGGTCAGGAAGCTGGTCAACGGGGAATTTCAGGTCGATGTGGGGAAGACCGTAGCCTTCGCAGATCTCGACTGCTCTTGAAGAATAAGCACCATTATTTACGACCAGGACCTTCTTGTCCTTATCAAGAAGTGAGTTGATGCAAACGTCGATGTTAAGTGTGCCTGAACCGCAGAAGATAACAGATGTGTATTTCTGAAGGTCGCCGTGAACGACTTTTACGAGGTCTTCACGAAGCCCCTTCATAAGGCCGGCGAACTCTTTCTCGCGGGGGCAGATGTCAGGCACGACCTGAGCATATTTAACTGTGTCTGTCGTTGTAGACGGACCGGGGTTAAGAAGTACATTTCTTTTTACAGGTTCCATATATTTATCCTCCATTTAGACATCGTAAGATTTATCGATCTGTTTGAGTTCTCTGAAAGTATCGATCTCTACGATATCTTCTTCGTGGCACTCCATAACTTCAACTGCATAGTTCTCTTTCTTGTAAACGAGCGGTACCTGTTCCCAGTAACGTTCCTTGCCGCCCGGAGTGTTATATACTTCGGCAATGTCTTTTGCGAGCTTTTTGCCGTCTTCCTCGTCCCAGTAGGAGATGCCGACCATCTGCCAGCAATCTTCGCCGCCGACCTTTTCTTCCTTGATGATGCCGTCTTTTACGGTAAAGCACCAGTCGTCAGTCCAGTCCTTTTTAATTGCAAGGAAGTCAGATGTATAGTGGTATTTCTTGATGATCTTGGGATTTGAGAGCAGGAGATCTGCCTCGAAAACATAAGAATTGGACAGAAGGTTCCTTGCAAGCAGAGCGCTTGATATATTGTTTGCCTCGTTATATACGGGGTTCTCGAAAAACTTGATCATCGGATATTTATAAAGAAGCTGATCGAACTGCTCGGCAAGATAGCCTCTTGTAACATATATCTCCTCAATGCCGGCTTCCAGAACGGCGTCCAGAAGTGTATCGATTATCCGCTTTCCCTGAACACGAACGAGCGGCTTGGGAGTATTAAGAGTGATAGGAACCATGCGTGAACCAAAGCCTGCTGCAATGAATACGGCTCTTTTTGCTCTGTAGGGTTCAAGTGCATTGATGCCTTTGTTTGTGATCTTTCCGTCTTTGATCAGGCCATTTTCGACGAGCTCATTAACGACTCTGTTGACAGTTCCAAGTGAGAATCCTGTTATTGATTCCAGTTCTCTTTGAGTCTTGGCTGCTGTTTTATCTTCGACCATGGCCGTTAAGATATCGAACTGTTTTCTGCTTAATTTCATGTGTTTCTCCTTTATTTTGTTCAGAATCCTGCAAAGCTGATCAGGAAATTGAACAAGTGGATAGTACACCTGTTAAAAATAGTTGTCAATCGGGTTTTGGCGGATAAAGCAGTTAGTTATTTAAATAAGTCACATAACCTCTTGAGTTATACTTTACCGTAGGATTATTACGACAAATTAAACTTATTTTGTTTGGCGAATTCTTTTATATATATTATAATAAGTCGATATTGAATTTGGAGGATCGTTTAAATGAGCGATAAGAAGGTTTATACCTGTTTTTGTACTGACATTATCCATGAAGGACACTTGAATATCATCAACAAGGCCAAAGAGCTTGGTTCTGTTACTGTAGGCGTACTCTGTGATTCCGAGATGGTACGTTATAACAGATTCCCTCAGAAGTCTGTTGAAGAGAAGATCGAGATGATCAAGGCCATTCCCGGTGTTGATAACGTTATCGTTCAGAATCATATCATGTATGATGAGGTCATCAAGGAGCTCCGTCCTGACTATATCGTTCATGGCAATAACTGGTCTTCACCTGCAATGGCAGTAATCAAGGAGAATATCACGAGTCTTCTTGCAGAATACGGCGGAGAGCTCGTTGAGGTTCCTTATACATTCAGCGAATCCATCCAGAAGATCGACCGTCAGATGACAGAGAAGCTCGCTATGCCTGAGTTCAGAAGAGGCAGACTCAAGAAGCTTCTTTCCATCGTTCCTATCGTTAAGACTATTGAAGTTCACAGCGGAATCACCGGACTTATCGCTGAGAAGACCGTCGTTGCAAACGGCGAGCACATCGACCAGTTCGACGCAATGTGGATCAGCTCTCTTTGTGATTCAACTGCAAAGGGTAAGCCTGACATCGAGCTCGTTGACATGACAAGCCGTTTCAGAACTATCGATGATGTCATGGAAGTTACCACAAAGCCTATCATCTTCGACGGTGATACAGGCGGACTTACAGAGCACTTCGTTTATACGGTACGTACTCTTGAGAGAATGGGCGTATCTGCGATCATCATCGAGGACAAGAAGGGTTTGAAGAAGAATTCGCTCTTCGGTACAGAGGTTAAGCAGACACAGGCTACAATCGAAGAGTTCTCCGAGAAGATCAGAGCAGGCAAGAAGGCTCAGCTTTCTGAAGAGTTCATGATCATCGCACGTATCGAGAGCCTTATCCTTGAGCAGGGTATGGATGATGCTATCGCACGTGCAAAGGCATTCGTTGAGGCAGGCGCTGATGGCATCATGATCCACAGCCGCAAGAAGGATCCTGCTGAGATCCTCGAGTTCTGCGACAAGTTCAGGAGCTTTAACAAGGAGACACCTCTTGTCGTTGTACCGAGCTCTTTCAATACAGTTTATGAGGATGAGCTTGTTGCTCACGGCGTTAACATCGTAATCTACGCTAACCAGCTTACGAGAGCTGCTTTCCCGGCAATGAAGTCCACGGCAGAAGATATCCTCAGATATCACAGAGCTGCCGAGGTAGATTCAAAGCTCCTGCCTATCAAAGAAATTATCTCCCTGATTGATGAGCTTTGATTATGGAAATAGCGATCGTATCGGACATACATGGTAATGTTTCCGCTCTTACAAGTGTCTTAAATGATATTAAGACAAATCATAACCCGCAAAAAATAGCTTTATTAGGTGACTTCATCGACTACGGAATGCGCTCTAATGAAGCTATTTCCATGATAAGGGATCTCGATATTCCTGTTGTCTGCAATATCTGGGGCAACCATGAGCAGGCAATTATGGAAGACGACTACGAGCGCTTCTCATCCGAGAGAGGCAGGGTATCAGCCAGGAATACAAAGGCTCACCTTTCCAAAGAATCTTTTGAATATCTTGAGAATATCGAAGGCAAGGATGGCTGGATAACGTTTGAACTTGAAGGAAAGAAGTTCCTGGCAATACACGGAAGCCTTACAGATCCTTATTGGAAGGCGATATTCCCTGATAAGGGCAACGGAACGGACGGGGCTTTTGAAGGATATGAGGCTTACGATTATGTTCTTTCAGGACACAGCCACTATGCTCACGTATTCGAGAAATACTATCCGTGTGACAACCCCGCATACCGCAATAAGAAAAAGGTAACATTCATTAATCCGGGCAGTGTAGGGCAGCCCAGGAACCATAATCCGAATGCCCAATATGCTATACTTGATACCGTTAAAGGGATATCCCTTATATCGGTCCCATACAATATTTCATACGAACAAAGCTTTTTCACCGGTGAGGTGGATGCTTTCTATAGAGACAGATTAACGAACGGAGTGTGATCAACATGAATAATCTCTACGTAATCAGCGGTGTAACCGGCATGACCGGCAACGAACTCGTAAGACAGATCTTAGGCGGCAACAAGGGCAGTGTAGTAGGCTTTGACAACTTCTTCTGCTCTTCTATCGATACTGTTGAAGATTGTATCGACGATCCGAGATTCGAATTCTTCCAGTATGACATCAACAATGCAGCTCAGATGGCTGAGATCGAATATAAGATCCAGAAGATGAAGAAGGACTTTGACAAGGTCTTTTACATCAACTGCGCAGCAGTAGTTCATACCGAGTATTTCTATCACGTAAATACAACATTTGATACGAACCTTCTCGGTATGAGAACATTCCTGAACCAGGCAATCGCAGTCGGAGCTGATGCTTACATCAACTGCTCCACATCTGAAGTTTATTCCATGCAGTCCTTCAAGGAAGGCGGCGTTAAGGAATCTGACTTCCTTCTCATGTCTGATGCTGAGCACTCACAGAGAACATCTTATGCCACGGGCAAGCTCCTTACAGAGTTCTTCATGAAGGACGCTGTTGATAACGGTCAGATCAAGGGTGCATCATTGAGATTTGCTAATGTATACAGCAAGAACGAGAGATTTGCTAAGCACATCCTGCCTCATATCGTTAACAGCCTTATTAACGACGGCAAGGTTGTCCTCCTTGAGAACTCCAAGATCAATAAGAGAACATTCCTGCACAACATCGACAGCTGTGATGCAGTCCTTCACCTCCTAGAGCATGAGGATGCTCTTGACGGCAGCGTTTATAACGTAGCAACAGAAGAAGAGATCTCTATCCTCGACCTCGTTGCACTTGTTGCTGATAAGCTTGGAATCAAGGATCCTGAGATCACATTTGAAGGCTACAGGGAATCTGACCCCGTAAGAAGAGTATTGAGCACAGAAAAGCTCAGAACAAGAACAGGCTGGGCACCCAAGATTACATTATCTGAAGGCATCGACATGATCGTCGATTTTAGGAAGAATTCATGAGAATATTTCTTACTACAGTAGCAGGTTCGGCAACAAGGTTCTCCGAGAGCGTCGGAAAGCCAACGGTCAAGTGTATCTTCAACAGGGAAGACCCGAAGAAGACGCTTCTTAACCATATGCTTACACAGGCTAAGGACTACGATGTATATGTTATCGTCGGCGGATTCCTTATTGGCGAGCTCGAAAAGTATATTGATGAAGTCCTCACAGAGGAACAGAAGAACAAGATCATTCTCGTAGACAATAAGTTCTATAAGGAATACGGCTCCGGCTGGAGCCTCTATCTCGGAGTAAAGGCTGTATTTGACAAGTTTGGTACGGACTTTGACGAGTTGCTCTTTGCCGAGGGCGATCTCTTTGTAGACGATGAGAGCTTTAATAAGGTCGCTGATACAAAGGAAAGTGTCATCACCATAAACACAGAAGCTATCAGAGCCAAGAAGGCTGTAGCCCTCTATTATGACCTTGACGAGGTCCCTCATTATATCTATGACACTTCTCACGGCCAGCTTAAGATCGATGAGCCATTTACGGCCATCTACAACTCAGGCCAGATCTGGAAGTTTACTGACAGCAAACTGCTTGAACAGGCTGCAAATGACATCAAGCCTGAGCAGCATGAGGGAACGAACCTTGTTCTGATTAACGAGTATTTTCAGAGACTTGCCAGAAGCGGCAGAACTATTGATGTAATACCTATGAACACTTGGATCAACTGCAATACGATCAATGATTTTGTAATTGCAGGGCTCTAAAAGAAAGGATATAAGGAAATGATCGACGAAAAGTTAAAGTTATTGAAGCAGCACGACAGTGAAGGCAAGATCAGGATCATGATCATTGGTCTCGGAAGTGTAGGTAATTACCTTCTCACATATCTTCTTTCCACAGCAGATGAGAAGCTCGAGATCATTGTTGCAGGCCGTAATGCTGATAAGCTCCAGTGCGATGTAAACATTGCAAGAGTTGCAGCTCTCATCAGACGCCAGAACAGATCCAATGTTATCGTAGACGGAACCTGTGATCTTGAGAATGTAGATTCCATCGCAGCATGCATATCCAGATACCAGCCTGATTTTATCGTTAACACAAGCCGTGTATATTCCGGACTTAAGTACGGTACTATCTCCTGGAAGAATGTCCGTGCATACGGCATCTGGACACCTCTGTCGATCAAGTATATCAGAAATATCATGCTCGCTTACGAGAAGGCAGACGGCAAGGGAATCGTCATCAACACATCTTATTCAGATGGTACTATCCCGTGGCTCAAGAGCGCAGGAAAGGCATATCCTGATTTCGGTTCAGGCAACTTAAATCACCTTTTGCCCAGACTTAAGTTTGCAATAGCTGCAGAGAACGGTATCGAGGACTTCTGGAATATCAATGTAGATATCGCTACAGCTCATTTCCATGATGTTGTAATCAGCAAGGAAGGCCAGAATGAAGGCGTTGAGCAGCTTATTAACGTTGAATATAAGGGTCAGAAGATCGATATAGACCAGAATGACATCTTAAAGAAGTGCGTTATCTCCATGCCTACGGACTCAAAACGCAACATGATGAACGCTTCATCCAACTTTGACATTATCTCCTGCATTCTTAAGGCAATAAGAGAGAATACAAAGACCAAGTTCTTCTCACCCGGAGTATTCGGCAATATCGGCGGATTCCCCGTTATCGTTGACGGAACATCTGATGAGCCCAAGTGCTATATCGATGACAGCATCTTTACCATGGATGATATGATCAGGAAGAACAGGGAATCTCTGGCTCTTGACGGCGTAGAGGACATAAAGGACGGCTGCCTTATCTATACGGATGCCCTCATTGCAAAGGCTCAGAAGGCTTTTGATGTTACGCTTCCCAAGACCGTACATTTTGATGAGATCGACAATACCGCGAACTTCATCATTGACAATATAATTAATCCCGCATTAGAAAAGGGACTAAATAAATAAACGAGGTGAATTGATTTGAAGGTTGAAAAGTTAGTACAGATAATTGGTTCTGATTTCTATTCCGGTGTTCCGGATTCACAGCTCAAAGCACTGTGTAATTATCTTATGAACACCTATGGCATCGATGAGCACCATCATGTTATTGCAGCAAACGAAGGTAACTGCACTGCCTTGGCAGCAGGATACCATCTTGCAACAGGCAAGGTTCCTGTAGTTTACATGCAGAATTCAGGTGAGGGCAACATCATAAACCCTGTTGCTTCACTTCTTAACGATAAGGTCTATGCTATTCCGGTCGTATTCATCGTCGGCTGGAGAGGCGAGCCCGGCATCCACGACGAGCCCCAGCATATCTATCAGGGTGAAGTTACAGTCAAGCTCCTTGAAGACATGGATATCAAGACATTCGTTATTGGAAAAGAGACTACTGATGAAGAAGTCGAAGCTGCCATGGCTGAATTTAAGAATGTCCTCGCACAGGGCAAAGACGTTGCATTCGTCATCAGAAAAGGTGCCCTTACTTACGATGAGAAGGTCGTCTACAAGAACGACAACACAATGGTAAGAGAAGACATCATCAAGCATATCGTTAAGGTTACAGGCGAAGATCCTATCGTATCTACGACCGGTAAGGCTTCCAGAGAGCTCTTTGAGACCAGAGTTGCCAATGGCCAGTCTCACAAGTACGATTTCCTTACTGTAGGCTCCATGGGTCACAGCTCATCTATAGCGCTTGGTGTAGCTATCAACAAGCCTGAGCAGAAGATCTGGTGCGTAGACGGTGACGGTGCCGTTCTCATGCACATGGGTTCTATGGCAGTTCTCGGTGCCAATAAACCTAAGAATCTCGTTCATGTAGTTATCAATAACGGAGCTCACGAGACTGTTGGTGGTATGCCCACAGTAGCAGGCTCAATTGATCTTGTAGGTGTTGCAAAAGCATGCGGATATCCTTATGCTGTCAAGGTTGAGTCTTTTGAGGATCTTGATAAAGAACTTCAGGCTGCAAAAGAGCGTAATGAGCTGTCTCTGATCGAAGTATCCTGCAGCATCGGTGCCCGTGACGATCTCGGAAGACCGACGACCACGGCACTTGAGAATAAAGAGAACTTCATGGAGTATTTAAAGACTCTCTAACAGAAGAACCTATTGAAAGGCTGGAACTTTTACCAGATGGGAACAATCAAATACCTTACACCGGAAGAATTCCGCAAACTGCAGCTTGCACAGCTGCCCCTTATTGAAGAATTAGACCGTGTCTGCAGAAAGCATGATATCAAATACACGATAGCATGCGGTTCGTTGCTCGGCGCGGTAAGACATAAGGGCTATATCCCGTGGGATGACGATGCGGATATTACGATGTTAAGGGAAGACTATGAGAAGTTCCGGAAAGTCGCTCATGAGATGGACCCCTCCATTGCTTTCTTCCAGGATCACTATAACGACCCTGAATATCTCTGGGGCTATGCCAAGATAAGAAGAACAGGCACAAAGTTCGTAAGAGTAGGGCAGGAGCACATTCATTGTAAGACCGGTGTTGCCATAGATATCTTCCCTCTGGACGATTGCCCGAAGAGCATCATCGGCCAGTTCTTTCAGGATATCGACTGCTTCTTTATCAGGAAGATACCATATTCCCGTGTTGCGAAATACAGTTCCAAGGGCCTCGAGAAGCTAGGTTATAAGTTCCTTTCATTATTTCCTGTCGAGTGGTCATTCAAGCGCATTGAACATTATGCCAAGAAGAGCAACAACTCCACACCTAATAATGTCAGACTTCTGAGCATTATGTCCTGGGGCAAGATCTGGAGAAAGCATCCGCTGAAGCAGAGATATTCCATGCCTAAGAAGTGGTTTCTTGAGCGTGACCTCTATGAATTTGAAGGTCATCAGTTCTTCGGTATAAAAGACTACGATGCGTTCCTCGAATTCCTCTACGGTGACTACATGACGCTGCCGCCTGAAGATAAGAGAGAACCGCATGCACCGGTATCAGAATACGACTTCTAATCTGCAAATGCAGATGGCTTAGGCTATAAGACGTCCCGGTAATTCATTCTATGCTATAATCACACCATGAAGATCAACAAACAGACAATTAAAGCAGTAGGTGTTTTAGCCGGAATAGCAGCCGTAATTGGCGGCGCTGTTATTGTGTCTTCGCTCCTTGAGAAGAAGTATTCCACAGCTCCTGTAGGCGCAGGACAGGCGTTAAGCCGCGCTGAGGTTGATGCTGCCAATAACGATCGTAACGATATACTTAACAATTCCAAGCCTATCAGATCCATAGAGTATAACGGCAGCACTTATGCCTATAACGATAACCTGGAAGTCTTGCTGTTTATTGGCGTTGATGACAGGGAAGTAATAGATTATGGCGTAGACGGCCGTAACCATGCCCAGGCAGACCTTCTGTTACTCGCTATATTTAATAAAGATAAGAAGACTTACACTTTACTTCAGATTAACCGTGACACCATGGCTGATATGATGTGTTACGACTATCACGGAACCTATACTGGACTCATAAACGAGCAGATAGCTCTGGCACACACATATAGGTCCGGCAAGGAAGATTCATGTGAGGATACTGTATTTGCTGTATCCAGATACCTATACGATATCGATATATCGAATTATTTCTGCCTTACTATGGACGCGATACCGGTAATAAACAATTCTGTTGGCGGTGTTACTGTAACTATTGAGGATGATTTCTCTGAGATCGATCCGACACTTGTAAAGGGTGAGACCATAAAGCTCCAAGGAGATCAGGCTGAGCACTACGTCAGAGGCAGAATGAGTGTCGTTAATGATCCGACAAATATCAACAGAATGAGCAGACAACGCACATATATGTCATCATTGCTTCCTATGCTGGGCGAGAAGACCGCTAATGACGATAATTTTGCCCTCAGGCTTTTTGATAAGCTTTCACCTTATATGGTTACGGATTGTACAGTAGATCAGTTAACGAACTATATTTCCCAGTTCTCCGATTACACTCTCGACGGCATTATCTCGCCTGAAGGCAACTCCGTAAAAGGGGAGAAATTCATGGAATTCTATGCTGATGAAGCTGCACTTAAGAAAACTATAATTGATC
This sequence comes from Clostridiales bacterium, assembly GCA_017509245.1. Classification (GTDB taxonomy): domain Bacteria; phylum Bacillota; class Clostridia; order Saccharofermentanales; family Saccharofermentanaceae; genus Saccharofermentans. The sequence goes on from JAFWQC010000039.1 coordinate 47,231, forward strand.
TGTTCTACGTTAAGCAGTAATCAAAGATCTGATTGCTCGAAGAATCTCACATTAAATAAAAAAAGACATAAGAAAAGGGGTATCCGACCGGATACCCCTTAAGATTTGAAATAACTTTTTGGCCAAAAAATTACATCACTTCTTTTGCAGTCTGCTGCTTCTTTGCTGTGCTGAAGAAGAATACAGCGCCAGCTGCGAGTGCTACTGCAGAAACAATGTATACCAATCCGTCATAACCTGTCTGAGCAGAATTCTTGCCTGTTGTGCCACTAGTATTAGAAGATGTCTTCTTAACTAAGAAAGCTACAGGGCAAAGGTGACTAAATGTAACAACATTGCTTGAGAATGCTGCATCTTCCCAACCTGCACCGTTCCAGACTAATACTCTCTCAATCTTATCAGATCCGTCGAAAGTAAATGCAACCTTAAGTCCATCAGGGAACTGAGTAATTTCTTCGCCTGTTGACTTTAAGTATGCTCTTACATCGCAAACTTCAGTATTAGTATCGTCTGTCTCGAAAGCTGAGAGTTTATCCTGCTGCTCACTAGTAAGGGTTGTATCAAATACTTCTACGATGATTGAATCATCCTGAGATTCACCCTTGATCTTAGAACTTACAGAAGGGCTTCCTGTAACATCAGCCATAGCTGTAACACCTAAACCCATGACAACCGCAATAGCAGCGACCATAGCTATAAGCTTTTTCACTATCCGATCTCCTCCTTTCTCCAAGAATAATATGATTTTATAATAACTATTAAAAAAATACAAATTTTTTAAGATTTGTAATCACTTTGTAAACAAAAAAGTGATAAATAAAGCAACAAATTGCACAAAACTACTGTACAGACGAGTCGTAAACCAGCTTTCCGAACACTACAAACCTCTTATAACGGTTCCCGATTAGGCATGTTGATAAAGCTATTACCTTATCCCCAGCCTCCGGAGCATACTGTTCGTGGAACCTTGCCTCCATGCTCCTGGTGGCCATAATGTCATCGAAAAACTCTGTAAATACTTCTTCGTCAGTGAAGTCATGGTAATGGAGCATATGTCTGCTTTCATAGGGTACAGTAGCAAATACAGCATATTTGAGTACTCTGTCTGGCAAATATATTTCAATTACGGGCTCTGCATCCCAGAATTCATCGTCAGTAAAGTAATTCTGGAGATATCCGAACATAGCTCCGGACATCATATGGTGTCCATAAAGTACTGTTACAGGGTCATTAAAGTCCTTGGAATTGTATTGATGTTCACTGAATATGGACCCTGCAGATGAATAATCGCAGTCACTGTTGTGTGTCAGGTAATAACTGTCATCATTAGGCGCCTGAACAACTGGATAGTCAATATTTGTGTTCTTAATATATATCCATGCATAGATGTCTGAGTTGTATCCCTGCAATTTCTCGAAATCAACAGGGCAGACGTAGACATCAGCCGTGGCATCTGTAGCTACAGTTGAATAGGTAGGAATTATAGCAAGACTTTCATCAGGAGCAGTATATTCGGTTTCTTCTTCCGTTTCTGTTGTGTCTGTGGCCGACATTGTAGCAGTAAGGCTTGCTTTAGGCTCATAAAGTATGGTGACCAGTTTTATGATGCAGAAAACGGCTCCAAGAGCTAGAACAGAACCGATAATAATATAAATAGTCTTTTTATTCATAAATCTATCCTCATTAGAAGAAGTCACTGCTGAATTGTTCGATAATATCGTACTGGCGGTTAGCAAGATCCTGGACAAATTCCTGTCCTAGTGTTTTTGTGATCAAACCAAGTGCTGGACCGATATTTACCGGGCGGTGGTTCATATTGTGAGCATCCGACCCCAAAAAAGTGATTACACCTTTCTTCAGCATCTTCATTGCCCTACGAGTATACCCCTGTTCAAGGAAGAATTCAGCGTTACTTTGAAAGAAAATATCCAGATTAAGGAAGGCTTTAACTAAATGATGTGGCTGATCAAGATAACGCTCAATATGTGCAGCAACGGGCATTATGCCTGTAGTAGAGGCTATCATGCCGACTTCATCAACCATTCTGGCTGTCCATGTGTGGAATGGCATTTCAAGGAGAAGTAGATCCGTACCTTCGAGGCATAATTCATGAAGACCTTCAAAACGGCTTATTCCGTCAAAGAACCGGACCTCTGCTCCAAGTCTAATAGCAGGTAACGAGGTTTGCAGGTCCGGAGACATGAATAAAGCCGCTTTAAGAGATTCAAAAGCATTATTACGCCTGTATAAGAATCTTTCAGGCGTGTTGTGGTCAGCGTAGAAGTGAGGAGTAGCAACTATCTCTTCGATTCCCTGATCCCTCCATGCTTTAAGCATTGCTAAAGAAACGGCTATGCTGTCTGAGCCGTCATCAATACCGGGAAGAAAATGCGAATGGAAGTCAATCATAAGATTTAAGGCTTTTTATAATAATAATCCTTATTCTTATAATATCCCTTTTTATAGTACTTGCCGCCACCGGATTCGGCTCCGTTATAAACAAAGCCTAATACACGCGCATCAACCAGTTTTAACTGTCTCATTGTTTCCGCAAGAGCACCACGGTCAGTGTGATTATTGCGTACAACGATAATTGTTCCGTCAATTCTATTAGAAGTGATCAAGGCATCCGTAACTACAGTAACAGGTGGTTGATCTATAAAAATATAGTCATAGTTCTTTCTCAAAATGGCAAGGAGTGAATCTAATCTGGCAGAACCGAGAAGTTCTGAAGGGTTAGGTGGAATAGTTCCTGCAACAATAACATCAACAGATACCGGCTTTGTGCCCTCTTTACCTGTAGTAAACTTCTGGATAGCATCGTTGATAGAATTAAGACCTACTAACAGGTTAGACAAACCGGGACCAGTCTTAAGCTTAAGTCTGTTAGCAAGTGTAGGAAGACGCATGTCTCCTTCTATCAGCAAAACGCTCTTGCGTGACTCAGCAAAGGTATAAGCAAGATTTAGAAGAGTCATACTTTTGCCTTCACCGGGTACAGATGAGGTAACACCAATAACTTTTCCGTCGCCTGATGTATCATCTGAGAAAGAGAACATGATGTTAGTTCTAAGCAATTTATAGGACTCAGCTGCCGCAAAACTAAGGCGTGGACCAATCATGAAACGACGCTCGTTTCTTAAATTCTCTTCTGTTTTTAGTGTCTTTTTCTTATTATCAGCCATTCTTATCACCATCCGATCCGGACTTTGCATCAATTACAAAGGGAGTCTTCTGTTCGATAACAGAAGATGCGCTATCCGCGTAAGTCTTTCTAACTTTATCTCCGCCTCTGGCTACTGCAGTGCTGTAATAGCCATATCCGTTCTGCCTTGAAGTTATAAGATCAGGAACAACCGTAAGGAGCGGAATATCAGGATATGTTTTCGTTAGATAATCTTCTGAATGGATAATATCATCCCTGATATAGCTAATTACTATAATTGCTGCAGCTATAATAAACCCAATAAGAGCGCCGATTACTGTATTCTTAGTGAAACTCGGAGATGATCTATGCGAAGCAATTACAGCATAATCAACAACCTTCACATCACTTCCGTTAACAATTGAAGATATTTTTTCGGGAAGAATATTAGCTATGGTATTAGCTAGCATTTCAGCTTCTTGTGGATCGGTAGAAGTTACGGTTATGCTAAATACCTGTGTATCATTTACAGCTTTTGCTTCTACCATGCTTGATAATTGATCGTAAGAATAATTCACGCCAGATACTCTAATTACTTCATTTATTACTGTTCTTGATTTTAAAATAACAGTATAAGTAGCAACGAGTGACTTTGCTGCATTTATCTCTGTACTTGAAATCGAGAAACTAGTGCTTCCTACTGAAATATCTGAGTTGTTGACGTACATTAGAGCACTTGATTTATAAATTGGTTTTATAAATAAAAAAGAATAGCCAAAAGCAACTACTCCGCCAATTATTGTCAGAATAATTACAAGCCATATTTTCTTGATAAATTGACCGAGTATTTCAAACAAATCAATGACAGTCTCGCCATTATTGTCGTTCATTGACAATTCTCCTTAGTAAATAATCAAATAAATAACATTATCTAATAAATATTATTTTACAAAGACGATAATACAAAACATGTCAGGTTTTGTCTATAAATCATTTTAATTTAAATGAACAATGTTTTTGTAAATACCACTAAAAATTTATTTATATTTTTGTTAAAAATGCTTTGTAGAAATAAATAAGTATAATATAATTAACATTTGAGAAATGTGCTTCGAAAGTGTTATAGTGCTGGTAAATGATATGAATAATGATTCAAGTAGTAATGTAAAAAAGCGTCTGATATCTGGATTCTCAAATAAGCGTTGGGTTCGCAATGCATTAATTGTTATGCTGGGTGATATTGCATCCACATATTTTTGTTTTTTGATGGCATTGCTTTTAAGATTTGACTTTTCATTTAATGCGATACCTGTTCATTATTTTATGTGGTATTTATATTTATTACCGCTGTGGTGTGTTTTTGTCGTTATTGTTTTCTTTGCTGCTCGTTTATATCACAGTATTTGGAGCTTTGTCAGTATTGATGAAGCTCTTCAAGTTCTAAGAGCCTATTGCTTGTTATCTCCTTTATTTGTTGCTTCTTCTTTAATCCTGAAATTTAGAATGCCTTTATCATTTTATATTGCTGGAACTGTAGCTTGTATTATTTGTCATATTGGCATTCGTTTCTCTTATAGATTGTTAAGAAAACTGAGTGGAGCTATCAGTTCTTCCGGCAATAAAAATTCAATTATTGAACGTGTAATGATAATCGGTGCCGGTGATGCCGGTTCAGTTCTTATTAAGGAATTGAAGCATTCTACTCTTACTAATATGATTCCTGTTTGTATTATTGATGATAACGTAAATAAGCAGGGAAGAGCGCTTTATGGTGTTCCTGTTGTCGGTGGAAGAGATGAAATTATTTCAAAAGCAGCTGAATATGATATTGGAACCATTATTTTTGCTATTCCAACGGCTTCCGGATCTGATCGTAAAGAAATACTTAATATTGCTAAAGAATCAGGATGTAAATTGAGAACAATTCCTGGCGTATATCAGTTAGCTAATGGTGATGTCAGTATTTCAAGGGTTAGAGATGTTGAGTTAACAGACCTCTTGGGCAGAGATCCTATAACAGTTGATAATGAAGCTGTATTCAATATGATTACCGGCAAAACCATCCTTGTTACAGGTGGTGGTGGATCTATTGGTTCTGAACTTTGCCGTCAGATTGCGTCACATAATCCCAAACAGCTTATTATCTTTGATATATATGAGAACAATGCTTATGAGATCCAGCAAGATCTTATAAGAAAATATAAAGATAAGGGTCTTAATCTTGTCACTTTAATTGGTTCTGTTCGAAATACTCATAGGATTTATACTGTTATGATGCAGTATAAACCGGATATTGTATTCCATGCAGCTGCGCATAAACACGTTCCTCTGATGGAAGAAAGCCCTAATGAAGCAATAAAAAATAATGTCATGGGTACTTATAAGACAGCTAAAGCTGCTGCTGAGGCTGGCGTTAAGAAGTTCGTTCTTATATCTACTGATAAAGCTGTAAATCCTACAAATATAATGGGTGCAACTAAGAGAATCTGTGAGATGATCATTCAGATGATGGATAGAGAGACTCAGGGAACTTCTTTTGTTGCTGTTAGATTTGGTAATGTTCTCGGTTCTAACGGTTCCGTTATCCCTCTTTTTAAGAAGCAGATAGCTGAAGGTGGTCCAGTTACTGTTACTCATAAAGATATCAACAGATTCTTTATGACCATTCCTGAGGCTGTTTCACTCGTTCTTCAGGCTTCTTACTACGCTAAAGGCGGCGAGATCTTTGTCCTTGATATGGGTGATCCTGTTAAGATTGATGATATGGCTAGAAACCTTATTAAGCTTTCAGGCCTAAGACCTGATGTTGATATTAAGATTGAATATACTGGTCTTCGTCCCGGCGAGAAATTGTATGAAGAGAAGCTTATGGCTGAAGAGGGAATGCAGACTACAGACAATAAGTTAATATTTATTGGCAAACCTATCGATATGGATGACGAGTGGTTTAAGAATAAACTTGTTGAATTAGATAAAGACAGCCAGGAAGATGACGAGAACATAAAAAAGTATGTTCAGGAGATCGTTCCGACTTATAAAATTGGTACATATTAAATGGGGATCAGGTAACAAATATGGATAAGATTAAACGATTCTTTAAGTATGATTTTTTCATAATGCTATTAGACATAATAGCTGTAAATGCTTCATACTTTTTTGCATTAACGCTCAGATTTTCTATCAATGGCAGATTAGATCCATTATTAGGTAAGTATTTTGATACAGTTATCTATTTTGCGCCATTCTATACGATTATCTGTATAATCGTTTTCTTTATATTCAAATTGTATGGCGGAATGTGGAGATATGCCGGTATTGGCGATGTTAACAGAGTCTTCTTTGCCAATGTTATATCCTCTGCACTTCACGTTATTATCACTGTTATCTTCTATCAAAGAATGCCTATAACATACTATGTTATGGGTGCTGCTATTCAGATGGTAGCTATTGCTTTTATTAGATTTGCTTACCGTCTTGCAATACTTGAGAAGAGACAGATTACCAAGTCTAATGCTGCTAATGCACTTGTTATTGGTGCTAAAGAGAATGGAAGCCAAACGATCAAACTTCTCAATATCGGTGTTCGGTATAGACCTGTTGCTGTTATTGATTGCAGCGATTTGGATGTAGGGAAGTTGTTAGATGGTATTCCTGTTTATGGGAAAGACGAATTTGAGAGATTAATAACTAAGGGAAAGATCAAAGCTGTTTTCCTTGCAGATGTAAGTGTTGATGAGGAATTCAGAAATAAGATAAGGAACTTCTGTAAAGAACATAATATTCAGTTTAGCGATTATACAGCGTTCTTTAGTTTTAAAGGTGATAATGATTCCTTTAGCGAGATCGTTAACACTCAAAGCAGCCAGGTTTTAGAACAGAAGAAAAGCATTCCTTTCTCTCCTCCGGATATTGGGGACAGCGAGATCAATGAAGTTGTTGAAGCTATGAGGAGCGGATGGATTACCACAGGCCCACGTGTAAAGCTTCTCGAAAGACGTTTGGCTGCCTATATTGAAACAGGCAAGAATGATTATGATACTGAAAGCGATTCTGCGAGATGGAGTAACCGAGTAGTTTGTCTTAATTCAGCTACATCTGCCGAAGAATTGAATCTTAGGATCCTTGGTATAGGTGAAGGTGATGAGGTTATTATTCCTGCTTATACCTATACTGCTTCTGCGTCTGCCGTTATCCATTGTGGTGCGACGGTTAAGTTTGTTGATATACAAAAAGATGGTGATAAAGCATCTCATATGCCGGAAATGGATTATGATGCTTTAGAGAATGCCATTACCAATAAGACAAAAGCAATTGTAGCAGTTGATTTTGCTGGAATTGTTTGTGATTACGATAGGATTTTTGAGATTGTAGAAAGAACAAAGGGACTTTTCACGCCTAAGGAGAGTGATGGGAAGCCTCTTGGAGATTTGTCTTCTAGGCTTCAGAAAGCCATCGGTCGCGTAGTAGTCATAGCAGATTGTGCCCACAGTTTGGGTGGAAGCCGTATCTTTAATGGTGAGAGAAAGTATTGCGGTGCAATAGCTGATTTCACTTCCTTCTCATTCCACGCAGTAAAGAATTTTACTACCGCAGAAGGCGGAGCATCTACCTGGACACCCAAAGCTGGGATTGATAATGCTGAAATTTATAAAATGTATCAGCTTTTATCTCTCCATGGTCAAAGTAAAGATGCATTAGCTAAGACTAAAGCAGGTTCATGGGAATATGATATTATCGGTCCATGGTATAAATGCAATATGACAGATATTATGGCTGCTATTGGTTTACGGCAGCTTGATAGATATGATGGATTGCTTGACAGAAGAATTGAGATTATTAAGAGATATGATGATATCTGTGATAAACTCGGCATTCAGCATTTGGTTCATCATACTGATAATATGGACAGTTCAAATCATTTATATGTAATTAGGATTCCCAACATTTCTATTGAAAAACGCAATGAGATCATTACAGCAATGGGTGAACAAGGTGTATCTACCAATGTGCATTTCAAACCATTGCCGTTAATGACTGCTTATAAGGATCTTGGCTGGGATATTAAAGATTTTCCTAATACTTATGATTATTATCATAATTTAATTACTTTACCACTTCACACCAAGCTTACTGATGATGATATCGATTTTATTATTGAAAAATTAGAGACTGTTATTCAGTCTTGAGTAATTAATGAATTGAGGGCATAAAATGACTAACTACTTAACTGATCCAAGATTTGAAGGTATCAAGCCATTTGAGAATAGGGTATGGCTTGCATCTCCAACCATGCATGGTGATGAGCAAAAGTGGGTTAACGATGCATTTGAGAAGAATTGGATCACTACAGCAGGCGAGAATATAAATGAGATCGAACGTCTGATAGCAGATAAAGTAGGAAGGAAACATGCTGTTGCTCTTAGTGCTGGTACAGCTGCTCTTCATTTGGCGATTAAATTGGCTGGAGAAAAACTTTATGGTCAACCTTTGGTCGGTCATGGAACTCTTGAGGGTAAGAAAGTCTTCTGTTCTGATATGACTTTTGATGCCACTATAAATGGTATTTGTTATGAGAACGGAACACCTGTATTTATTGATTCAGAATATGAAACCTGGAATATGGATCCTATAGCATTAGAGAAAGCTTATGAGATTTATCCAGATGTAAAGTTAATTGTTGTTGCACATCTTTACGGAACACCCGGAAAAATTGATGAGATTAGAAAAATAGCTGATCAGCATGGTGCGCTTATTGTTGAAGATGCTGCTGAGAGTTTCGGTGCTACATATAATGGCATTCAAACTGGATGTTTTGGGGATTATAGTGTTATTTCCTTTAATGGCAATAAGATCATTACCGGTTCTTCTGGCGGTATGTTGCTTTGTGATGATGAAGAAGATGCCAATAAGATCCGTAAGTGGTCGACTCAGAGCAGGGAAGATGCTCCCTGGTATCAGCATGAGGAACTTGGATATAACTATAGAATGAGCAACATCATTGCCGGCGTAGTTAGAGGTCAGTTACCTTATCTTGAAGAGCATATTGCTCAAAAGAAAGCTATTTATGAAAGATATAAAGAAGGTTTAAAAGATTTACCTGTTACGATGAACACATTTCTTAGTAACAGTATTCCGAACTATTGGCTTTCATGCTTGATTATTGATAAGGATGCTATGTGTGAGACAGTTAGAGGGGACAAGACAGCTTTTTATAACCACGTTAGTGAAAAGAGCTGCCCTACTGAGATATTAGAGGCTTTATCTGCTTTTAATGCTGACGGTAGACCAATCTGGAAACCTATGCATTTACAACCTCTTTATAGAATGCATCCGTTTATTACAGCTAATGGTAATGGCAGAGCTAGAAGCAATGCATATATCAATGAAAAAGGTTTAGTTGATGTTGGTGCTGATATCTTTGAAAGAGGATTGTGTTTGCCTAGCGATAATAAAATGACGACGGGTCAACAAAATGTAATTATTGATATAATTCATAAGTGTTTCATCTAAATAAGAGATTAAGATATCAGAAAAGGACGTTTTGTTTTGAATATTGTAATTACCAGCAACATAACACGAGGCCTATATAACTTTCGCAGAGAATTAATTGAAACTTTGGCTCATGATCACAATGTTACGATTTTATCTTATGGAGAGAATCGTGTTCAGGAATTAAAAGATATGGGCTGTAGTTTCATTGAAATGCCAATTGATAGAAAGGGAACGAATCCTTTTAATGATTTGAAACTATTATCCTCGTACAAAAAGCAATTTAAAGCACTTAACCCTGATATTGTTTTAACTTATACAATTAAACCAAATATTTATGCTGGAATGGCTTGTGCATCTCTTGGAATACCATATATTGCAAATATTACTGGTCTTGGTACTGCTGTTGAAAATGGAGGAATACTGCAAAAAATTACAATTCCTCTTTATAAGCTAGGTTTGAAAAAGGCTAAAAAGGTTTTCTTTCAAAATAAAGCAAATTTGGATTTTATGGTTAATCGGGGAATTGTAAAAGGTCCTTACGAACTTATTCCTGGCTCCGGTGTTAATCTCGATCGTTTTAAGTTATTAGAATATCCTAAAGGAGATACTATTGATTTTACTTTTATAGGTAGAATTATTAAACAAAAGGGAATAGATCAGTTTATTGATGCTGCTAAATCAATTCGTGCTACACATCCCGAAACAAGGTTCCACGTTTGTGGAAAATGCTCTCCTGAGTATGAAAGCTTAATTAAAGAACTGAATGATAAAGGTACTATTATTTACCATGGTGTGATTGATGATATATCTGGAATGCATTCAATATCCGCTTGTACTATTCATCCATCTTATTATCCGGAAGGCATGTCTAATGTGCTTTTAGAGAGTTGCGCAAGTGGTCGACCTATTATTACTACTAATCGACCTGGGTGCAAAGAAATTGTTGATGTTGGAGTAAATGGTTTCCTTGTAAATCAGAGAGATAGTGATGATTTGATTAGTAAAATTGAGAAGTTTTTAAGTTTAAGTTGGGAAGAACGCCAACAAATGGGATTAAATGGCAGGTGTAAAGTTGAGAAAGAATTTGACAGAAACATTGTTATTAGAAGTTATTTAAGAGAAATCGAAAATTAATAGGTTCGAATGTTATTTTTGGAAGAAATAATATAATTGATTTTTCGTAATACTATGCAAGGAACAAAAAGCGCTAATTTATTAATTATTCTCAGTATATATATTGCTTTAAAGCCAATATATTTATGGTCATCTGGGTCTTTGCAAATTAGTGATATATTTATGTTGCTAAGTTTAGTATTTGTAATGATTCATCAACGGGGCAAAATTATTGTAGATAGTGAATCATATCGATTATTGAAGTTGATTTTATTAATAGTTCTTTATCAAGCCATAATTAACGGGATATGGTCAATAATAATTGGAAATAATCTTAATAAAGCAACATTATATTATCTCTTTAATATGCTTGCTGTTCTTCTTACTATATTAATTATTAAAAATTTTTCTTTTGAAGTTGTATCAAAATATATCATAGTAGGCTGTTTTATTTCTTTGTGTATTACCAATATTGGATTGTTTTTGCGTATTGGCGGTATTAGAAGATTAGGTTTTTTTAATAATCCTAATCAATTGGGATATTATGCTTTGATCATTTTTTCAATCTGTTTATTATATTTTTCTTGC
>JAFWQC010000040.1 GCA_017509245.1 Clostridiales bacterium
ATATCAAATTGTATTTCATATTTCTCAAAATAATGTATAATCAATTACGTATTATAAAGCAACTTACACAAAAACAAGCGGTCTTTTAATACAATTGGCAGTTAACATAATAGAAACAGTTTATTTATAATAAAACTTGTTGAATAAACTATAATGTAATTGAACCATAATTATTCAGGAGTACTTTATGGGACGATCAGACGCCTTAAGAGACAAGATTCAAAAGCTCGGCACAAAGCAAAAGCTTGGTGCGCTTGTAAAATTTGCCGACAACCCTGATGATGACGTAAGAATGGCTGTTGCTATCGCAATGGGTCTTATTCCTACTTATGATTCAGGTATGGCTCTTATCCCCCTTCTCCGCGATGCTTCTCCTCAAGTTCGTGCAGCTGCAGCTACTTCTGCTTCTGACATTCACGCAAAGCACTGCGAAGAATATGTTAAGAAGCTCGCTTTTGCAGATCCCGATCCTAACGTAAGACAAGTTGCCAAGATGGCATTCGACAAACTCAAGGATACAGTTGTCTGATTCCAACTAAAAAACAAATAATCAAGGGCCGTACGATGTACGGCCCTTTCTTTTGCTCTGATTTAATTTGAGATCAGCTCTCTACGATGATGGTAACGACTTCTCCGGCCTTCTTATAGATGGAATTCTCGGCGATCGTGCCTCTTACCATGGAAAGCGGATAGATCCTTGAGCCCCTGCCTACGACGGTACCCGGATTGAGAACGCTGCCGCAGCCTACTTCAACGTTGTCGCCAACGATAGCAGCGAACTTCTTGAGACCGGTCTCGATGTCTCCGCCGTCATAATGAACGTTGACAAGTTTCTTGTCAGACTTAACGTTGGAAGTGATGGAACCGGCACCCAGGTGTGCCTTATATCCGAGAACGGAGTCACCGACATAGTTATAGTGAGGAACCTGAACGTTGTCGCAAAGGATTACGTTCTTAAGCTCTGTGGAGTTACCGACTACACAGTGAGTTCCTACGATCGCATTGCCTCTGATGAAAGCGCAGTGCCTGACTTCAGTCTCAGGTCCGATGATAGCAGGTCCCTTGATGTATGCGGAATCAAATACGACGGCACTCTTTGCGATCCAGATGTCCTCTCCCCTTTTCTCATATACTTCAGGATCGAGAGTAGGTCCGATCTTGAGAATGAACTCCTTGATCAGAGGAAGAACCTCCCAGGGATACTTCTTTCCTTCGAAGAGCGGAGCCGCAATGGTATGGCTCAGATCGATCAGTTCGTTTGTTTCAAACATATTGTTACCTCCATATAAAATGCGGCTAAAAGCCGCATATTAATTACTTTGATTCCGTACGGAACTTAACGACGCGAAGTGACTGCGGATAACGGCTTTCAACACGGAAGTACTTGTTGGGGTCCTTACTCTTGACCTCTACAGGAACTTCGACAACGCCTTCCTTGTTCTCAGGCATATTGTCGTACTGAACGGTTGCGACAATGTCCTTGGCAGTAAGCGCATTGATCGTATTCTTTCGGCCTACGATCCTGAGCTCAACCTCATCGATCGGGAACGAAACGGAAACATCGGATCTGTCTTCAGGATACGTGATGGGAACCGTAATGTTCCTGGTGACGACAGGGTTGTTGTCAATCTGTATGTAGAGCCACAGGAACGTTGAAAGTATCAGAGAAACGATCAGGAAAAGTACTCTTGTGGTAACGCTTACGCGCTGAGCATTTGTAGTCTGATCTGCTTCCTTTGTCTTGATGACAAGCGGAGTATTCTTCTCAACGGGAGCATCCGAGCCTTCCTTTTTCTCTGCAGTCTGAGCAGTAGCATCGGGAGTCTTTTCAGCTTCAGCTGTGGCAATACGCTTACGGAATCTTCCGAAGATCTTGGAGATACCGCTCTTACCTGTTTCATTCTGCGTGAGGCCTAAGAGATAAGAAAGATTTGCTTCAAGTTCTTTGGAATCCTTCATCTCGAAAAGTCTTCCGTTTACGGCGATAGATGTCTTTCCTCTTTCCTCGGAAACAACGACAACGACAGTATCACCCATCTCACTAGCGCCGATGGCGGCTCTGTGCCTTGTGCCGGTACGCTCCAAAGCATGCATTGTAACTGAAAGAGGCACGTGGCAGCGCGCAGCAACGATCCTTCCGTCCCTGATGAGAAGTCCGCCGTCATGCATTGGCGAACCCTTATAGAAGATGCTCTGAAGAACAGAACTGGTAACTGATGAATCAAACTTAACTACGTTTTCCTGGGAAAGAAGCTCGTTGAGTTTTGTCTTGCGCTCGATGAGGATCAGGGCTCCCGTATAGGATCTGCACATCTCCTTGCAGGCAATGCAGATCTCGTTGATGAATGTCGAAAGCTCAGTGCTGTTGAGTTTCTCCTGATGCCTGAAAGGATCCATAAAACGCGAAGATGTGCGCAGACCAACTGTCTCAAGCGCTCTTCTGAGTTCAGGCTGGAACAGAACGACGAACAGGATCGCTACGACATAAAGCATCCTGTTGAATATGAAGCCGACCATGTCGAGCCCCATGACACCGCAGAAAGAAACAAAGATAAGGATGAGAACGATACCTTTGATGAGCTGCCATGCACGTGTCTGCCTGATGAAGAGCAGGATCGTGTAAAAAAGGAACGTTACGAGAAGGATATCTGCCGCGTAACGGATAAAATCCCACGGACTTCCAAAGAAAAGCGTGCCTTTGTCAAGGCTGTTGATAAGCTCGTTTATGAACTGAAATATCTGACTGATAAATGCGGAATTGGACATCAATCAGGCTCCTTTGGATTCCTGTATAACTTTTTAATTATAACATAAGATATGGAGATACAAGCCTTCCGCGGGAAATCACTGACTTTAGCCTCAAAGTATCATCAACGAAGTTCAGGCAAGGCTTAGCGCCGCCTGAAAGATCTTTATTTTCAATGTTCAGACGTTTTCTTGGCGTATCCGTCAAAGCCTTTATCACCTGGTTTGCAGGTATGCCGTATGAGAATAATCTTTCTGCTTCCTGCGAAGGATTCGTAACAGAGCCTGCAAGATTTCCGCCGGGGCCGAAATATGTTCTTCCTCCGCGTGATTCCACATCAATTCCGCCGAGATCATAGATACCGTCAGGCATCCCTCCTGCCCTCATTGCGTCAGATACCACGATCACCCTGTCTTCAAACAGTTTAAAGAGCATTCGAAGCATGCTCTGATCAACGTGAATGCCGTCGCAGATAACTTCCACATATGAATCCGGAGCATCAAAAGCCGCACCAAGCGGACCAGGTTCACGCTTAAGACAGGGTCTCATCGCATTGAGCGCATGAGTCAGTGAATTTCCGCCAATTGCAAAGAATTCAGCCGCTTTTTCATAATCACTGTCTGAATGTCCCAGCGATATGACATATCTGTCTTTGTACTCACTTACAAGATCCATTGCACCGTCCAGCTCGGGAGCAATGTCTATCATTTTGATAAGGCCAGGATATTCCTTCTCCGCCTTTTCAATGATCTCAACAAACCTGTCTGAATCCACAAGGCAATCAGGGTTTTGAACGCCTAAAAACCGAGGATTGAGGAACGGGCCTTCCAGCCTAAGCCCGGCTATTTCCGCATAAGCTCCGTCAAAGTCCTTAAGCCTTGATATTGCTTTGGCGACGGATCCTGCCGCTTTCAGGATATGATCCTCATCAAGAGTCATGAGAGTCGGAAGAAAACCAGATACGCCGCATGAAGGAAGCCTTTTTGCAAGACTTATCACATCATCTGAATTTCCATCAGATACATCAAAACCGAATGAACCGTGGATATGCGAATCAAAATATCCGGGAACCGCCGTAAAAGCGCTCATGTCACGTTCTGAATAATTATCAGAA
>JAFWQC010000041.1 GCA_017509245.1 Clostridiales bacterium
ATGTTCAGAAGGATTGTAAGGATCAGATTGAGAATACAGATAATGAACTGGATCTTATTTCGCTTGTCCTTTATGGAACGGAACAGAACAAAAAACGCTCCGACAAAAAGAACGAGTGCACAAATGCATAACAGATACCATATCCACGAATCTGCGATGGAAGTCAAGCTGCTCATACCGCTTTTTCCTCCGCTTCATACCGGATAGTAAAATACAGCAAGCCGTCACTTTCTTTGCATTCTACAGGCAAAACAGTTTCCGGCAATTTCTGTTCGTTCGAGGCCTCCATAGCAATGCGAACGCCATCAGGCAGGATCGAGACGGTCATTCTTGCTGCCGATTCCAGATATGTCTCTGTAACGATCTCGAAAGTATCGTAAAGCTTGTTAACCGCCTCCAGCGGAAGCGAGGAATACTCTTCACCGACTGCTGCCGCATCGATCCCGCAGCATTTGAGGAAACGGCACGTCTCTGCCAAAGCAAGATATAATTCCCTGTTATTTGGCGGAAGATTGTCTTCAGAGAGCAAAAGGAGATTGCTCTTTCGCTTGGAATAAGCATTAAAAACGCACACTCTTCCGAGTGCTGCCGCAAAAGACTCTGCTTCAGGTTCAACATTATTAAGGATCTCTTCAACTCTCTTCTGCTTTGGATAGATAGCGGCAGTAATCCTCTCATACACCTGATTCTGAGCTTCGATATGTGCTTTCTGTTCTTTGAGCTTATTCTCAACTGCTATAAGATCGTTTTCTTCGCTCAACAGCTCATTAGCCTCTTTAAGTCTGTTTCTCTGCTCGTGAAGTTCATGCTCATTCTCAGTCCAGAAAGCATAACCGGCTCTTATCTTCATCGAACTCAGTCTTATGTCTTTGTCAGGATAAAACGGCTCTGTCTTTGCCTTTTCCATATCTTCAGCAGTTACATTCAAAGACATGTTTGAAGCATGGACTGCATTAAGCTCCTTGTCTGTGATAAGGAACGGAAGCCTGAGTTTCTCAAAGAAACCCTTGTAATTCTCGTTATGCGGAATAAGCCTGCTTCTGATACAGCATTCAAATATCAATATCATGCTAAAGCAGTCAATCTCAGGCTTAAAATATGGCCTGACAATTGAAAAACGTTCAAAGACCAATGCATGAATGGAACATAATACAATCCACGTAACAACAGTACCTACCAGAAAGATGATAGGCTTCTTACCGTTTTTGCCAACGATACTGAAAAGGATCAACGCTCCGCTGACCAGAGCAAATATCATCCAGCCATAGATGATATAAAAACCTATCCCCCACGAATATGTATTATTACCCATATTGAATTCCGACAATGCGACCTTGGGGACATAAACAATGTGGTGCAGATCGTTGGTAAGTGCTAAAGCCGAGACTACGCACGCAGTAGCTATAATTATCTTCTCGACCGTCCTCCCGCTTCTTTTATTACCCAAGCCAAGATTTACAGCTGTCGCAAACAATAGCGAAGGGATCATGACAAGCGGAATATAGTAAACATACGCCATTGACCGGTATACAAACATTGAAGTAATAACAACACGGTATCTGAACACGCGCTGCAACAGATAAATGATCATAAAACCCGATGACGCAAGCATATATGCTCTGGTCTTGGTCGGAAGGATCCTGTCCTTTACCGTATAGGCCCATAAGACGATCAAACCGATATAGATCATAAAGTTCGCGCAGAACATCAACGTATTAACTAAAGAACTAGATGTCTTAGTGAGCAGATTCAATATACCTGCAATGATCAGGAGAAAGAAAAATAAAGATGTTGTCTTATGCTGTCTGATGATATTCACGGACACGGCTCCTTCTGATCTGGATTTCCACAATCGTATCATTACGACATACCACTGCAAGGTTATTGGGGACACGCCTCATTATATAACACATTTATTGCATTTTTGTCGAATTTCGGGCGAATTTCGATTTTGACGTACAGTTTTGGCAAAGTTCCTTACGTATATATAGAGGAACATTTTTCTGAGTTCCTTTTCCTCCCCTTCTCCATCTCAAATTACATACCGCGAAGAACTGAGTCCAAAGCATGCGGCTAACTGCTTCTATGTAACAGGGACCGAAGATTCGCGGAATAAAATACAAGGAGGTGATTTGCTTTGAGTGCAAATCTCGCAAACATTCTCGGAATAACGAGATCAGATATCATGTTCAAGGATGAAAAGGAGATCATGGAGAGCAAACTTCCCAAGATCCACGATATTCCCATTGAACTGATAGATCCCTTCCCCAACCATCCGTTCAAGGTACGGATGGACGATGACATGTACCAGCTCGTAGAGAGCATCAAGGAACAGGGCCTCATCACCCCTCTCCTGCTGCGCCCAAAAGAAGATGGACGGTATGAGATCGTTTCCGGACACAGACGAAAGACGGCCTGCGAGATCGCAGGCCTTTCTAATGTAAAGGCTGATGTACGTGAGATGACCCGTGACGAAGCTATAGTCTTCATGGTCGAAGCAAATCTTCAGCGTGCGGTAATCCTGCCAAGTGAGAAAGCATTCTCGTACAAGATGCGGCTGGAAGCGATTAAACGCATGCCCGGAAGGCCGAAGAGTAATTATTCTCCACCGGAGAATAATTCTGAAGGAACATCGTCTGCTGCAATGGCTGAAGATGTCGGTGAAAGCGCAGCGACCATCTTTCGTTATATCCGGCTGACTGAGCTTATCCCTGAACTGCTCGACCTAGTAGATGAGGGAAAGATCGCTGTTCGTCCTGCCGTAGAGCTCTCATATCTCTCACGAGAAGAACAGGAAACAGTATTTAGGCGGATATCCGAAAGTAACAGTATGCCATCCCAAGAGCAGGCCGCCAGTATGCGTGAGTTTTCCAAGAACGGCGGTCTTAACTCTGACAGGATCAATGAGGTCATGCACGGAGACAAGCCCAAGCGCAAAGAAAAAGTGCATATCGATCTCGACAAGATCAGGGATACCGCTCCCGATGTTACAAAAGACAATGCAGAAGCTTATGTTTTGCAAGCTCTGGAGTACTACGGGAAACACAGATCTAAATCAAAGACAGCAACCAAGTGACAAACCTTTGAAGCCAGGATTCACATCGAATCCTGGCTTTTTCAGGGGTTTTTAGGGGACTTCTCCCCTGACAAGTTTAAGCGGATGTATATACAGACGCGTTGCTTGCTAATACACGGGACAAAAATCAAAAACACTAAAAGGAGAACTCAATATGGCTAATAAGAAAAACAACAGAACAGTTCAGCTTCTTATCAGACTCACACCCAAAGAGTATGAATCAATAAAGAAGAAAGCAGCCAAAACAGGATTGAGCATAAGTTCATTTGTAAGACAGTCAGTCGATAATGTGAACATCATGGAAGCTCCTCCCGCTGACTTACCAAAACTGATCTCAGAGATCAAAAGGATCGGAACAATACTCAACCAATTGCTGTTCAACCTCAAGTTTAACGGCACAGTTTATCCGCATGGGCTTGAAGAATGCTCTCAAGAGCTCTTCGAAACAGTCAGGATGTTATATCGGGAGTTCAAGGCCCCAAAAGGCGGTTGATCACCTTAGAGCGTCACTACCTCCGGTGACGCCATTACATACCCGCACGGGTAAATACAAAACAAGGAGGTCTTCACAATGAAGAACAAAACATTATCAATTTCAGAGAAATCACTTC
>JAFWQC010000042.1 GCA_017509245.1 Clostridiales bacterium
ACTTCTGTTGGGAAGACATAATGAAGAAGGCTGTGTCTATGGGATATCGTTCACATCAGACCAGTACCTGTGGACTTCACATCCATGTCAACAGGAATTCTCTTGGTGAGACTCACGACGAGCAGGAGCTTGTAATAAGCCATATCCTGTTCTTTGTAGAGACACACTGGGCTGAACTACTGAGATTCAGCAGACGTTCCGAGTATAGCATGAACAGATGGGCTGCTCGTTACGGTTATGATAAGACAGGACGAGAGATACTGGATAAAGCTAAGAAGGGCAACAACGGCAGGTACGCTGCCGTAAACCTTATGAACTACTCAACTATTGAGTTCAGAATGTTCAGAGGTACCTTGAAGCACAATACTCTTATCGCTGCTCTTGAACTCGTGAACGAGATATGCGACCTGGCTATGCATCTTACCGAAGACGACATTGCAAAAATGTCATGGAGCGAGTTCGTTGAAAGCATAGAAGCTCCGGAGCTTATACAGTATCTCAAAGAGCGCAGGCTCTATATCAACGAAGAAACAAATACCGAGGAGGACTTATAAAATGAAAAAGCTTGAAATACTTACAAAATTACCGAAGGTAAAACTGCCGAGCATCATGTCGAGCGATGCTCAGGTTATCCTCAGACTCGTTACTATCCTTGCTGCTACCCACCTTGCAAATAAGGTGGATAAGGTCATCAAGGACTTCGAGGCTCTTGATAATCCCGACGATATCATCCATATATTCAGATAAGGAGGACTGCCTATGTGTTCATTATTCGGCTGGCTTGACTACCAGGGCGTTATACCTCATAGGATGCTGAAGAAGCTGACTCAGGCTCTGGCTAACGCTGCTGAGGAGAGAGGAACTGACGCAGCAGGTATAAGCTACATTCATAACGGCGAGGTCGTTATCTACAAGAGACCGAAGCCAGCTCACAAGCTTCACTTTGATCCGCCGGAAGGAACAAGAGCTGTCATGGGACATACCCGCATGACTACTCAGGGAGACGGCAAGAACAACTACAACAATCATCCTTTCCCCGGTCTTGCCGGGGATACTTCATTTGCCTTTGCTCACAACGGAGTTCTGTGGAATGATAAGGAACTGAGGAAGGACAAGCTTATCCCTGATACCCACATCGAGACAGACTCTTACGCAGCTTGTCAGCTTATAGAGGCACAGCAGAAGCTTGACTTTGACAGTCTCAAGTATATGGCTGAAACTGTTGAGGGGAACTTCACTTTCACTGTACTCGATCAAGAGAACAGCTTATACATCATAAAAGGAAGCAATCCAATGTGCCTGCTTCACTTTCCTGTACTGGGATTGTATGTATACGCCAGCACAGAGAGCATCATGAAGAAGGCTCTGCAAAAGGTCGGACTTCACAAGTTCGCTATGGAGCGTGTAGAGACTGACGATGGTGACATTCTCTGTATTGACAGGCACGGTGAGATCACACGATCCGAGTTTCAGCCTAAGGTATATCGTTCCAAATATGGAAGCTGGTACGATTATGACGACTCTTCTTATTATACTATCCACGAAGAAATGCTTCTTACGTACTGCAACTTCTATGGAGTCGATAGTTCCGACGTTGAACTGCTGCTTGAATACGGTTACTCCTGTGATGAGATCGAGGAGATGCTCTCGGATCACGATCTGCTGTATCAGGCACTCAGAGATATTAAGTGCGTATACGGTGAAGAAGTCTATGAGAGCTACTGTGGGGCGTTCTGATGTTTCAAAAAGTAAACTTTATGGGACACCTGAAAAATAGCGAAAAAAGCGTTCCAAAAAGTCCGGTTTTGACTTTTGAGACGTTCCGAAAGTAGCCACCACTTTTTGAGACGGAAAGGAACTGAATATGGATAACAGGATCTATGGGTATGCTCGTGTTTCTACCAGAGAGCAGAATGAAGATCGTCAGCTTGAAGCACTGATAAGATTCGGGGTGCCTGAGCAGAACATTATCATCGATAAGGCTTCCGGTAAGGATACAGAGCGTGAGGGTTACCAGTACCTCAAGCGTCAGATTCTCCGGAAGGGAGATACACTTGTTATCAAGGAGCTTGACAGGCTCAGCCGTAATAAAGCTGATATCAAGAGAGAACTGGAAGAGTTCAAAGCAGCAGGAGTACGTGTAAAGATACTCGACATTCCGACTACTCTTACGGACTTCCCACCAGATCAGGCTTGGATCTTAGAAATGATAAACTCGATCCTTATAGAGGTTCTCGGCAGCATTGCTGAAAACGAGCGTAATAAGATACGTTCTCGTCAACGTGAGGGAATAGAGGC
>JAFWQC010000043.1 GCA_017509245.1 Clostridiales bacterium
ATATATTATATTATGTAACATATATTCCATTGATGCAATCATACTTTTTAAGTTGAATTAACCCCAATATATAGTATTTTAATTTGAAACTTCCATTTACAACTGACCCTTGAGGTGGTATGATTACCACATAATAATAACATACATTTGTTCGTTTTAAGCAAGTAATCTCAGTGAAGTGGAGGGTTGCTCATGACAAGCTTTAATTGCACGGTAAAAGACATTTTCAGAAGACCCTGCATGATCGATAAGGCCGTAATGGATCTGGCCGTCAACGGATATACGGAACATGCTGTAACCTATTCAAGGATAAAGGATAACCTGAACAATGCCCTGGAATATGCAGCTTGCAACATGAGAGACTACGAATATGAGACAGCGGTCATATATCTTAAGACCTGCGAGTCTGAGAAGAGGATCGCCGATACGGCATATTATACGCACAGGACGATCAGGCGTTATGTACGTAAAGTCTGTGAGCTTATAGGCAGATATTATCTTGAAGTCATGGGCATAAAGCTCTTGCCCGTTGATACCAGATTCGTCGAATGCAATGTGCCGGCCGGAACTTTCTGGGAGAAGGCTAATTCTCTGATGGAAAGCAGTATTGAGAATGTGACCGTTGCGATAGCATGCTGTCTTGAGCACAAGTCCATCAATCAAGCCTGCAGCACTTACCATATGGGGAGCGACAAGGTAAAGAGGATCATTGATTCCTTCGGGTCTGTCGTTACTGTTTACGATATCCATTCAGAAGGAAGAAGTGCCGTTTAATTCTGTTTATTAATATCTCCGTATTTTTAAGGCAGAGCATTTGTAAAACGGATGCTCTGTCTTAATGTTATAATCTTTAAATGAAATGAACCTTAGAAGTCCGTAAGGAGGATGATCTTATGACAATTACATTCGATAAGCTTCCCGGTAACCTTGAAGAACTTATGGCTTTGCCTTATGCCTCGCTCAGTGAACCTGAGTACAGTGCTGCTCTCTTTGTGGCTGTCATGATGAATTATACGGCTGATAAGGAAGAAACATACAGAATGCTCGAATTCCTTAAAGGTCCCTACGGATTATCTCCTTATGAGAAGAGTTTTCTTGCTGACAGAATGGCTGACGGCAGCCACGTCGTAAGATCCTTCTTCAAGGGAACATCACCTGATAACGATTACACTCCTTCAATGCCCTATACTGTCGAGACGGAAAGAGGCTTTGACAGTGAGATCGACGGCAGGATGAAGATATTCATGACATCTTCCGGTGCTGACTCAAAGCGCCATATCCTGCTCCGCCACAAGCCTTCCACCAATCAGTGGTTTGTTGAAGACCAGATGCTCCTTGCAATGATCAGACCTCCCAAGTCTGATGATCCGTGGGCATGACAAAGGAATAACAATGAAGCAGATAAGGTCATATCCAAAGCTTTCCATAACGTCCAAGGCTTCCAGGTCTCTTAAGAACGGTCATCCCTGGGTCTATATAGATGAGATCACTTCATCTGAAGGTGATCTTGCTGACGGCTGTATCGTTGACTGTTTTGAAGGATCGAGCTGGCAGGGCGCAGGCTTTTATAATTCAAGATCCAAGATCGCCGTCAGGATCATTTCAAGGAACAGCAATGACATATTCGATCAGAAGTTCTGGTATAGGAGGATCCTTTATGCCGTCCAGTACAGAATGACTGTAATGCGCGGCAGTGATTTTGAATGCTGCAGGATAGTTCACGGGGAAGCTGACCAGATCCCGGGATTTACCTGTGACAGGTATGGTGACATAGCGGTAACTCAGATCGCCTGCCTGGGACTTGAACAAAATAAAGATCTTATCTATAAAGCTCTGATGGATGTTTTCGATGAGATCGGACAGCCTCTTAAGGGCATTTATGAGAGAAATGAACTTGCCTTAAGGACCAAGGAAGGGCTTGATCTTTATAAGGGCTGGTACAAAGGTGAAGATCTTTCATGCATTACCGAGATAACAGAGAACGGTATCAAGTATTCCGTGGATATAGAGAACGGTCAGAAGACAGGCTTTTTCCTTGACCAGAAATATAACAGGCTGGCAGCGGCTTCCATAGCAAAGGATAAGACTGTGCTGGATTGTTTTACGCATACGGGATCGTTCGGCCTTAACTGCGCTTATAACGGTGCAAAGCATGTAACAAGTGTTGATATCTCTTCACAGGCGATAGATATGGCAAAGGAAAATGCCGAAAGAAACGGTCTTCAGGATAAGATCGATTATGTGTGTGTGGATGTTTTCGAGCTGCTCACGGAAATGGCTGAGAAGAAGGAACACAGATATGATTACATAATCCTCGATCCGCCGGCATTCACCAAATCAAGGCAGACCGTCGAATCGGCCGGGAGGGGATATAAGGAGATAAATCTCAAGGCCATGAAGCTTCTGCCGAGAGGCGGCTATCTTTCCACATGCTCATGCTCGCATTTCATGACTGATGAATTATTCAGGAAGATGCTCGCGTCTGCCGCAAGGGATGCAAATGTCAGTTTGAGACAGATAGAAGCAAGGACGCAGGCGCCCGATCATCCGATACTCTGGAATGTTCCGGAGACGGATTATCTGAAGTTTTATATCTTCCAGGTTGTGTAAGGGAACGTTTTAAGACGGAAAACTCTGAAAGGCCTGCGGATAAAGGGTTTGCGGCGTTTGCCGCTGCCTTTTTGCGGCGGAAATTGAGGTGCGCTGCCTCATTTTAGCCTATTTTTTCTCACAATCTTGTTGTCGTTTTGATGCTGATATGAAGTGAATTGGACGGAACACTAATCTAACCTTTACATAGAAAGTGAGGTTTCTTTATGTGTGACGAGATTTTTGACGAACAGAGCAATAACAATTATTGTTTTGACAAAAATGCCACCCTGGTCATAAAGCAGGATGCAATTATACATAATGTTGAATATATAAAAACCACGACCAAGGCGAAGCTCATCGCGGTCGTAAAGGAGAACGGCTACGGATTGGGCGTGGCTAATCTTTATAACATCCTCAAGGATCAGGACATCTTCATGTATGCCGTTACATCTCCCTGTGAAGCTAAGGCTTTGAGAGAAGAAGGCTGTAAGACAGATATTCTCATTCTCACTCCCATCACGGATTTCTGTGAACTTCTTGAGATGGTAACCAATGATGTCGTTATAGCTTTGGGAAGTGACAAACAGATCCCTCAGCTGATCGATATTTATGAGCTCACCGGCAGAAAGCCCAGAGTCCATATCCAGATCGATTCCGGATTGGGCAGATACGGTTTTAATGTCGACGATATTCCTAATTTCAAATACTTTACGGACTTTATCGCGATCGAAGGCTGCTTTACTCATCTGGCCGGCAGTACATGCAACTACAAGAAGAGCGTTGATAAGCAGCTTCTCCAGTTCAGACTGGCATTGGACAAGATCAGATCTTTTGGCATCAACCCCGGTGTATGCCACATCTCCAATTCAAAGGCTGCCATGACTTTCGGTGCTCTGGGTTATGAAGCCGTAAGAGTGGGAAGTGCCCTTGTAGGCAAGGTTAATGTAAAGTGCGGACTTGAAGAAGCTGTATGGCTTGAATCCAAAGTGTTCTCCGTCTATAACAGACAGGAAGGTGAGCATATCGGATACAGCGGTGAGGTCGCACTGAAGAGAGACAGTTCTCTTGCAGTTCTTAGGATCGGAACCGGATGCGGTGTCGGCCTTATCCAGAAGGGTTCGATGGACTTCTCGCTCTGCAGTTACATAAAGGATCTTTTAAGAAGGATCAACTCTGATCCCGTGCTTACCGTAATGATCAACGGAAATAAGATCCCCGTTATCGGCAGGATCGGCGTATCCCACATGACTGTCGATGTTACCGAATGCCCTGCAAAGGAAGGCGACGTCGTTAAGGTTCAGGTGAACCCGTTATTTGTACATCCTTACGTTAAAAGGATGGTCATCTGATAATAATTTAAAGTCCGGGGAGCCCGGAGCGTCAGCGTTCAGATCCTTTTGTAGAGCTTATGGCCGTCAAGGATCGGCTCACCGGTGAAATCCACGTACGGGTATGTCTCAACCTGTACCAGTTCGTAATTTTCCAGTTCGTCTTCGAAGAAATATGAAGTGACGATGTAGTCGAAATATCCTTCGTTTATAAGCTCTGTTGCTTTTTCTGCTATCTCGGGATAATCATTTTCGATATTGAGGAAACAGAAATATCTGTTCCTGGGCATGACCCCTGCTGCTAAATAGTAGCCTGAATCCATTACTTTGTAGGTCAGTATCTTTGCATCAGGAGTCTGATTGATCGTCTCCGCTATACGGTACTGGTTGAAGAATGACTTCGGCTTAAACATCAGGTACAGGTTCTTGCACATGGAAACCGGCAAGATATAAAACACGATAAGGGCCAGTGCGATTACTTTCTTCACGAGCCCGCCTCTTGCTGATAATTTGCCTTCGAGCCATTTTATGAGAAGGATCACGGGCACCAGTGCAAGGCAGAACCCGTAAGCAAAGATATATCCGTAATAATATATGAATGCCGCTCTCGTAAATGTTGTGAGCGCCATGGGTATAAATGTGATAACTGAAAGAAGAATGGCCTTTGCACGGTAATTCTTCTTAAAAAAGAATATCGATGAAAACGTCAATATCATAAGAACACCGAAGGCCTTATAATACGCGGATATCTTTGCTAATGCGTTTATGGGGAAATAGAACTGCTTGATAACCGGGATACTTGCAAGTCCGTAAGTCTTATGCCTGCTGTGATAAAGGAAGATGTTGTTATAGAAATATGCTTCCCAGAGAGAACCGGTGGCTTTGTTTGCGAAAAAATACAAAAGTATGGGTGCACTGATGACAATAAAGCCTGTGATGAATCTCCAGACAAGAGACCAGAGTCTTGCCGCATCCTTTTTCGCGATCGACAGGACAAGGATATAAAGGCAAAAGCCGATTACGAATCCAATGAAAGTGTATTTGACCCAGAAGAGCGCGCCGGTAATGATGCCTGACAGGAATGCTTCTTTGTTCGAAGGAAGACCGTCGCCCTGAATTGCGGCCTTGAGCCCTACATATAACAGGATCGTGATTAGAGGGAAGAAGAGCTCTTCGGCATTGCCTCCGAAATTGAAAAGCTTTGAAGTATATACAATACACAAAAACAAAGGCATTACCGCGACAAGATACTTCGGAGGATCTGTAATGAGTTTTACGATCTTCCAGGAAAAGACAGCATAGACTGATGCTGCGATGCATTCGAGCACCCATGCTCCGGTAAATGCTTTCTCGGATATAAGTGCAGCTGCCGCATACAGGAAATAAAGAAGGGGGCCCTTTTGTTCATAAAGATCCCTGTAAGGAACCATGCCGTGGATTATGCCCCTGCCCAAAGTAAAAAAGCAGTTGTCATCATCCCATGGATTAAACGGGTAAAGAGGCGAACAGGTGGACACGATGGTGATCGTGACCACAGCAGAAATTATGAGGAACGCAAGTTCTTTCCTTGTGTCCTTTTTGCCGGCTTTAAGTTCCTGTCTCTGCATTAACCGTTATTAACAGACAATCATGCTTTCCAAAGTCCGTGGAGATTGCAGTACTCGTAAGCGGCGATGACCTTCTCGTCAGCTCCGATGGTAAATACTGCCTTGGGCTCGTCTCCGGGCTTAAGATATCTTACGATGGCACCCTTGTCTGTCTCCAATGCTATGAAGGTGATGTAATGTGCATCCAGCATGGGATGTGCAACTTCGCCGACTGTTACGGTAACTTCCTGACCGTCAACGGCGATAACGGGCACATGCTTCTCACCGGCTGCATCAGTGGTATTGGGAATGAGTTCCTCCAGATGACCGCCTTCACAATCCGTCTCGAAAAGCTTGGTTACAACGGTTCCGCACTTGCCTTTGAAAAACTTCATAACATTCAGTCCTCCTAACCGCAAAATTGAATAAAGACATTATACCATTTTGTAAGCAGTTAGCTTCAAAACAGGCGAATTGAAAATCATTATGAGACCAATATATGTAAACGAGATTAAAACTTAATGGAAACATCACAGCAAAGTGGAAAAATGTACGAAAAGAAAAAGTTTTTGCCTTAATGAGCCTGAGGTCTTTTTGTATAATCTCGTTGGGCATGAAGAAAGCCCGAAAACAAAAATAACCAGAGGTGGAATGGTATGGCTAACATTTTTGATTTAACGGGAAGAGTAGCTGTCATTACAGGCTGCTCCACAGGACTCGGTGTTCAGATGGCTAAGGCTCTTGCAAATCAGGGCTGTAATATCGTAGCCATTGCACGCCGCCAGAATCTGCTTGACGAAGTTTGTGCTGATCTTGAGAAGACATACGGCGTAAAGACACTTGCAGTTAAGCTTGATATTACAGATACAGAAGCAGTTAATTCTGCAACAGATGAGATCCTCGCTAAGATGGGCAGGATCGACATCCTCGTAAACAACGCAGGCACAGGAGCTGTTGCACCTGCAGAAGACATTACTGATGAGCAGTTCCAGAATGAGATCGACATCGACCTCTTCGGTTCCTTCAGAATGGCAAGAGCTATCGCTAAGAAGGCAATGATCCCTGCTAAATTCGGCAGAGTCATCAACATCGCTTCAATGTACGGCCTTGTTGGTAATAAGGTAGCTCCCGCTTCTCCTTATCACGCAGCAAAGGGCGGCGTGGTAAATCTTACAAGAGCGCTCGCATCCGAGTGGGGTAAGTACGGCATCACAGTTAACTCCATTTGCCCCGGCTACTTCTACAGCCCCCTTACAAAGGAGACATTGGATTCCGAATTCTTCCAGGCTAACGCAAGAACAATGATCCCTCTTGAGAGATACGGTAACGACGGCGAACTTGATACGGCAGTATGCTTCCTTGCTTCTCCCGCAACAACTTACGTTACAGGCGTAAATCTCCCTGTAGACGGCGGCTATACAGCAATGTAATCAAAGCCCCATATTCTTACAACAAATAAATGCCGTGCATTTCTTTTAATTTGATTAAAGATTTGCACGGCGTTTTTTGTTAGAATAAGCCCTGATGGAGGTGTTCCATTGGAAAAGGGCAAAGACAGTTTCGTATTTTCGCGCAAAGAGCTTAAGAGCAAAGCAAGGGCCAATTTAAAGCATCATTATCTGATGTATGTTCTTGCGTGTCTCTTCGCTCTGATAATGCAGGTCGAATTCCTTGCGTCGGATAATGTTATCGGTGCCAGAAGGCAGGTAATACTCGATGCGACGCAGGCTGTTTATGAATTTACCGGTGTTCAGGATGTTAAGCTCATAGAGGCTGCCTACCTCGAGATAGACGAGGATGCCGACTCACTGTATACGGCTGTTGAGCAGGATCTGTACAGCAGGACCCTGAGCAGTGTGGAAGCCAATGAGATGTTCGGAAGGACTAGAGGCATCCTTAACCAGATCATCAACTATGTGACCGAGAACACCATCGTCTCAAATATCTACTCGATAATAATCCAGTTTGCGGGATCCGAGAGCGTAGCCCAGTTCATAATGACTGTTCTGATCCTGCTTTTTGCGGGCTTTGCCTGGCTCTATGTGCGTAATGTCTATGTTGCCGTTTGCCGCAGGATATTTCTCGAAGGCAGGATCTATAAGAGGATACCTTTCTCGCGATACCTGTTCTTCATAAGAATGAAGCGCTGGACAAGGGCTTCTCTTGTAATGGCGCTCAAGACGATCTTTGAACTCCTCGGAATGGCTACTGTTATCGGATTCCCCGTGGTTCACTGCGGCCTTGTTCTCGTTCCCTACATAATCGCAGAGAATCCTGATATCAGGCCGGTTGAGGCACTAAAGCTCTCGTGGAACATGATGAGGGGCAATAAATGGAAGCTGTTCGTGATGTTTCTCAGCTTCTTCGGATGGTATGTTCTCGGAACCTGTACTCTCGGTTTAGCAAATATCCTTTTTACGAACCCTTATATCGTCTGCAGTTACACTGAATTCTACGCGAAGATCAGACAGCACAGCATAGAAAAGAAGATGCCCGGCACTGAACTTCTCAACGATAAATATCTGTTTGAAGTTGCAGATGACGGAACACTCAGTGACACATATTCTGATGTTCTTGAAGAGCTCAAAAAGCCCGAATATTCACTCGAGAGCCTTGAAGGCCCCCGCGAAAAGTTCTTCGCAAAGCACTTCGGCGTCGTTCTCTGGAACAGCAAGGACGAGATTGAATATGAGAATAAGCAGGCTCATAAGATGAAGATGCAGGGACTTGAGAAGGAGGCTACGGGACTTTCCTATCCTTCAAGATTATCCCCAATCCCGGAGCAGCGTAAGATACCATATCTTGACAGCATTCACTACATGAGACATTACTCGATCATGTCACTGCTCATGATGTTCTTCATCTTCTCGAATTTCGGATGGACATGGGAGCTGCTCTACTATTTTCTCATGAAGGGAAGACTCATCAACCGCGGTGTTCTCCATGGTCCCTGGCTTCCGATCTACGGCTTTGGCGGTCTGTTCGTACTCGTTTTGCTCCACAAGCTGCGCAAGAGACCGTTTTGGTTTTTCATAGGCACGATCGTGCTTTGCGGGACGGTCGAGTATATAACCGGATGGGCTCTGGAAGTAATGTTCAATGCCAAGTGGTGGGATTACAGCGGGTATTTCCTTAACCTGAACGGACGTATCAGCGCTGAAGGCCTGTTTGTATTCGGCATATGCGGAATGGCATTCATATATGTGCTCGCACCGCTTCTCGACAACTTTATCCGCAAAAAAAACAGAAAGGTCCTGCTCTGTATAGGTCTGACCCTTCTGATCCTGATAATCTCAGATGCGATCTATTCCCATTTCGTCCCTAATACCGGTTACGGAATTACCGGAAGCTTTGACAGGGACGAGGATATTGTCACGGTAGAATCCGTGGCGGAAACAGAATAAAAAAGCTTTTCCTTAGAAGTCATCCGCAGATGTGCGGACAAAGATGCCGGGAAAAGCTTATGTTTCTTGATGTGCCGGGGTTACCGGCGGGTTTATCAGCTGCCGAATACCGAGTTAACGGCGCCTGTGAAGAATGCTATTGCAAATATGATCACAAATATCACGAAGCAGATTATCGTGAAGCAGAAATATGATCTTGCGAAGTTCTTCTTGTTGACGTTCTTTGCGCCGATTGCCATGATGATGAGGCAGATAAATCCGATTATCGGGATAGAGAATAAGATCTCATATCCGAAATAACCCCACATGGATATCGGACGGTACTCTTCAGGAATCATGTTCTGGTCCATTCTATAAATCCTCCCTTAAAATGACGGTTTTTGCCGAAGAATCATTCCATTTTTCTTCAAAGTTAATATAGCATAAACGTCTTGTATTTCCTTGAATAAAATGTTAACTTACCTCATATGTTTTTTTAGAGGGTATTTTGCTATGGAAAAGAAGCCTTTTGTTACCAAGAGCCAGATCGAAGAGATCGCTAGATCTTATCCCACACCGTTTTACATTTACGATGAGAAGGGCATCCGTGAGAACTGCAAGCGAGTTAAGGAAGCTTTTGCATGGAATAAAGGTTTTAACGAGTATTTTGCCGTAAAGGCCACACCGAACCCCTATATCCTGGACATCATCAATGACTACGGATTCGGCTTTGACTGCTCGTCCGAAGCAGAGCTTATCCTTGCTGATGCGGTAGGCGGTCTGATCATGTTCTCGTCCAACGACACTCCGGCCAGAGAATATGCTCTCTGCGCAAATCTCGGAGGCATAATCAATCTTGACGATATTACACACATTCCTTTTGTCGAGCACATCTTAGGACCCAAGTTCCCTGAGGTAATGAGCTGCAGGTATAATCCGGGCGGAGTATTTAAGCTCAGCAACGGCATCATGGACAACCCGGGTGATTCCAAGTACGGAATGACTAAGGAGCAGCTTATCGACGCTTACACACAGCTCAAGGCTCACGGTGTAAAGAAGTTCGGTATTCACGCTTTCCTTGCAAGCAACACGGTAACGAATGAGTACTATCCGACACTTGCGGGACAGCTTTTCGAGCTCGTGGTAGAGATCGCCGAGAAGGTCGGCATCGAATTCGCATTCGTAAACCTCTCAGGCGGTGTAGGTATCGGCTACAGACCTGAAGATTCCGCAAATGACATCATGGCAATAGGTGAGGGCGTAAGAAAGCAGTTCGAGCGCATCCTGGTTCCTGCGGGAATGGGTGACATTGCCATCTATTCCGAGATGGGAAGATTTATGCTCGCGCCTTACGGAATGCTCATCACAAAAGCCATCCACGAGAAGCACATCTATAAGGAATATATCGGTGTTGACGCCTGCGCTGCTAACCTCATGAGACCTGCCATGTACGGCGCTTATCACCATATCACGGTCCTTGGCAAGGAAAACGATCCCTGCGACCACAAGTACGACGTTACGGGATCCCTTTGCGAGAACAACGATAAGTTCGCAATAGACAGAATGCTCCCGAAGATCGACATGGGAGATTTCCTTGCGATCCACGATGCCGGCGCGCACGGCTTTGCAATGGGATATAACTACAACGGAAGGCTCTGGTCGGCTGAACTTCTCCTTAAGGAAGACGGTTCGGTCAAGGAGATCAGAAGGGCGCAGACTCTTAATGATTACTTTGCAACCTTCGATAATACCGAGTACGCAGGAAAACTTATCAGCGACTGATAAGGCCTGAAACCCTTAAAACGCTTTATTTACAAGGCTCTGACGGATTCTGCGTCCGTTGGGGCCTTGTTCGTTGGTTGTGCAATATGCACAAAAACACAGCTGTGAGATTATGCAATCTGTTTAACAAACCCATTGTTTGAAATGCGGAGTAAGTGTACTATTAGGCTGTCCAAGGGGAAAGCACCTGGGGATAAGAAAATAGAGAAACATACCATACAAGGAGGTATTACAAATGAAAGCATTTTATTTAGACAACATTGATGTCGCAACACTTATGAAGGCACTTGACGAGTGCAAGGGAAACGTAATCCTTCTTACGGATGAAGGTGACCGCTTCAACCTTAAGAGCAAGCTCAGCCAGATCACAGGCATCATGAAGCTTATCGAGGGCGGAATCGTATGCAACGCTAAGATCTCCTGCTCTGATCCTGACGATGAGGCAATGCTCTTCAGACTTAACCTTTTCGGAAAGGTCGAAGACGAGGCTAAGGCTTAATCCAAGGTCTTAACCTTTAAATCAAACGCACACAATCACAAGCTGTCCCGTATTCCGGGACAGTTTTTGTTTGGGGTGATTTTGATGATGTGGTGTTGTGGCGCGGTGTGTCATTTGTTTTTGCTGATTTTCATTTTCGCGCGCTCGAAAATGAGATTGGCGGTGAAGGTAGAACCATTTGAGATATATGACGCCCTGAAAAATATCTCAAATTCAAAAAACAGCTCGTTTGAGATATTCGAAGACCCATACATCCCAAATCATGAAGAACTGACCATTTGGGATACATCCGCCCCCTTAAAAACACCCCAAATCTTTGAAATAGCAACTTTGGGATACAATCTGAAGCAAAAATGTATCCCAAA
>JAFWQC010000044.1 GCA_017509245.1 Clostridiales bacterium
AAAGCGGACGGAAGAAATGTTGTCAGGTGTTTTAGGATATTTCCCTTGTCGATATAACTTCACACACTTCAACTTGAACTCTTTGCTGTAACGCATAAAAATACCCTCCTTGCTGTTGTCCAGCAAAGAGGGTACATATCACGGTAGAGCGGCCCTTTTTTATTGCGGTAAATAACAAGAATTCTTTACAAGAATAGTGAAAAATGACGCGTTCCATAGTAAACTGATGACTGTTGTTCAAAAACTAAATAGGGGGTAGACAATGAAACATCTCAAAGTAACATCAGCTCTTTTATCTGCCGTTATGTGCATGTCTATGGTTATGACACCTGTATCGGTCATGGCAGATGAATCAGCTCCTGAGGAGACTCAGGTCGAAGAAACGGAAAAGCAGGAGACACAGGAAGAGGAACCTGCTGAGACAGAGGAACAGGAATCTGAAGCAGTTGAAGATAAGGTTTCTGAAGACGAAGACAGTGCCGAAGCTGCTGATGCCGTATTAGCTAAAGGTAAGTGCGGTAAAAAGCTCAAGTGGACTCTGGACAAAAAGGGTACCCTTAAGATCACCGGTAAGGGCGCCATGTATAATTATTCGTCCGATCCGAAAACCGGTTTTGTAAACACTCCTTGGATCAATTATCTGAAGAAAATCAAGAAGATTGTTGTATCCAAAGGTGTAACTTCCATTGGAACAATGGCTTTTTTCGACTGCGCCTATGCGAAAAGCGTATCGCTCCCGAAAACATTAAAATCAATCGGATATGCAGCTTTTGCTTGTACCGGCATTACAAAAGTCGTTATTCCCAAAAAAGTTAAGACGATCGGCACTTATGCTTTCTGCGAGTGCGAGGACCTTGTGAGTGTCAGCCTCCCGAAAGGCTTAACTAAGATCAATGACTATGCTTTTGCTGCATGCTTTAAACTTAAGGGCGTTTCGATCCCGGCAACAGTTAAAACTATTGGTGAAGGGGCTTTCGAAGCTTGTTGGTCGTTGACAAGCATTTCTATTCCTGCCGGTGTTAAGACGATCGGTGAGAGTGCTTTTAATGACTGCAATAAATTAGTAACAGTTAAGCTTCCTGTTTCGGGAGTAAATTCGATCGGTGCAAAGGCGTTTTTCGGGTGCAAAGCGCTTACAAAGATCAGTATTCCTTTAACTGTTACAAGTATTGGAGCGTCTGCCTTTGATGGCTGTGGTGAACTTAGCAGCGTATGGATCGGTCCTAAACAGAAGGCTAATCTGCCAGAAAGTGCATTTAAAGACTGCAATAAAGTTACTTTTGATGTACATGACTATGCAATGATCGGAGACCAGTTTTCTGTTGGCTTGATCGCTTATGCTGTATCGAATCCTGCAATTAACGGAACCGGTACGCTCGACGTGCTGTCTGTTAACCCTGATGTGGAAAAAGCTGTGATTCCTGCTGTTGTCACATATAAAAATGTAAAGTACAAGGTAACAAAGATAACACGCTACACAATCCAGTATAACAATACCCTGAAGCTTAAAACGCTGGTCATCGGATCAAATGTTGCCTCGATAGAAGACGATACATTTGCGGGATGTCCTGAGCTGGTTTCCGTAACGGGCGGAGCAGGACTCAAGACGATCGGTTCAAGAGCATTTGAAAAGTGCCCTAAGCTTAAAGTATTCAGCATTTCTTCTAAATCACTTAAGAAGATCGGAGCTTACGCATTCAGCGGAGATACAGCACTCACGACACTTCAATTTAAGAAGACCACCAAGCTGACAAAGGCCGGAGTAAAGAATTCGCTTAAGGAATCTTCAATCAAGACAGTCAAGGTCAAGAAAAAGAAGGTTAAGAAGTATAAGAAGATCTTCAAAAAGAAGAATTGCGGTAAGAAAGTCAAAGTTAAGAAGTAAGATCAGTAAATGATTCAAAAGAGGGCTGCTCTTATGAGCGGCCCTTTTTATATGCCTCATCCCCACAAAAATCTTTTATATTTATAGTGAAATCTTCCTTTTTTCATTGTAAACTAGTAATTGCGTGTATTACGCAAATAAATATTCAGGGGGTAGGAAATGAAACATTTTAAAGTAACGTCTGTACTTTTGGCAGCTGTCATGTGCGTAACAATGGTCATGGTGCCTGTTGCGGCTGACGAGACGGAAACTCCTTCAGAGACACAGACAACTGAAGTTGCTGACGAAAAGGACACAGAAGAATCTGAAGAGTCCGAAGAGAACAAGCCGGAAGTAACTGAAGACAGTCCTCTGGAAGCAGATGACCAGAACGAGGCTCTTGATGCCGTATTAGCTAAGGGAAAGTGTGGAAAAAAGGTTAAGTGGTCCCTGGACAAAAAGGGAACGCTTAAGATCACCGGCAAAGGTGCCATGTATAATTTCGTCTGTAAAGAAAGCGCTCCGTATGAATATTATTCAACAGCACCTTGGATCAAATACGCTTCCAAGATCAAGAAAGTAGTTGTTTCCAAAAAGGTAACTACTCTTGGTGCTTTTTCTTTTTACAAGTGCTCGAATCTTTCCAGCGTTTCGCTGCCTAAAAAGATGAAAGCTATAAACGATGGTGCATTTGCTTTTTGTTCGAAGCTTACCAAGATCACTCTTCCGAAGAAGTTAACTG
This sequence comes from Clostridiales bacterium, assembly GCA_017509245.1. Classification (GTDB taxonomy): domain Bacteria; phylum Bacillota; class Clostridia; order Saccharofermentanales; family Saccharofermentanaceae; genus Saccharofermentans. Next base: position 2,607 of record JAFWQC010000044.1, read on the forward strand.
TTATAAATGAAGGCGTTTTTTATGATACCGGACTTACAAGTGTTGTAATCCCAAAAGGTGTAAAGAGTATCTGTTTCTATGCATTCGCAGGTTGTGATAAGCTGAAAAGTGTATCTATTCCCGGTACTGTTAAATCAATTGGTGTCAGTTCTTTTGGCGGTTGTTCCAGTTTAACTACCATTACTATTCCAGCAAGTGTAAAAGAGATAGGAGATACAGCTTTCTCTTATTGTACCAACCTTAAAACTGTTAAAATTCCTATTTCAGGATTAAATACACTTGGTTATTCAGTGTTTGAGAATTGTACTGCGTTAAGCACATTTGAAATGCCTTTATCTGTTACGTACGTTGGAGAATATATATTTAATAATTGTACTAGCCTTAGCAAAGTGGTGATTAGCGAAAGACAGAGCGAAGTTGGCGTATTCTTCGCTAATACATTTTCAGGTTGTAAGTGTAGTTTCGATACGACAAAATATCTGATCATTGGCGATTACATTCATGTTGGCCCGGTAACTTATAGGATCACGAATCCTGCCATAAACGGCACAGGTACTGTTGATGTATATGCTATTAATGACAGCGCAGAAAGTGTAGTAATTCCTCCTGTTGTTGAAGCTGAAGGCGTAAAATATAAAGTAACAACCATTTCGGGTAGTATCAGCCAGTTTAACGTTGATTTGAAACTGAAATCACTGGTTATTGGTTCTAATGTAACTTCCATTGGTGCTAATGCTTTCTCTAACTGCCAGTATCTTGAATCGGTAACGGGCGGTTCAGGACTAAAGACTATAGGAACCAAGGCATTTGCTAATTGCCCTAATCTTAAGGTCTTCAATATATCTTCCAAGACACTTAAGAAGATCGGAGCCTTTGCGTTCAGTAAAGATACTGCACTCACTACCTTGCAGCTCAAGAATACAACAAAGCTTACCAAGGCAAGCGTGAAGAATGCCCTTAAGGAATCTTCGGTCAAGACCGTTAAGGTAAAGAAGTCTAAGGTCAAGAAGTATAAGAAGTTCTTCAAGACGAAGAACTGCGGCAAGAAGGTAAAGGTTCAGAAATAAGGCTTGATCTGATTGTTATGGGGGCTGCCAATATGGCGGCCCTCTTTTTATAAGCCTGTAATTCTACAAAATTCCTTTATATGTATAGTGAAAATTGCATTGAATAATAGTAAACTATCCAATGTTGTTTCTGTTTTTCAAATAAATTAAAGGGGGTAGGAAATGAAACATCTAAAAGTAACATCAGCTCTTTTAGCTGCGATCATGTGCGTTACCATGGTCATGGCACCTGTTGCGGCTGACGAGACAGAAGCACCTTCAGAGACTCAGACCGTTGAAGTCGGAGATGAGAAGGATGCTGAAGAGTCAGAAGAGAACGAACCGGATGTAACTGAAGACAGACCTTTGGAAGCAGATGACCAGAATGAAGCTCTTGATGCCGTTTTAGCCAAGGGAAAGTGCGGAAAAAAGGTTAAGTGGACTCTGGACAAAAAAGGCACGCTTAAGATCACTGGTAAGGGTGCGATGAAGAATTACACAACTGAAAAAGTTGGTGAGGATAGTTACGTTTCAACAGCACCTTGGATCAAATATGCTTCAAAGATCAAAAAAGTAGTTGTTTCCAAGAAGGTAACTACTATTGGTGCATATGCATTTTGCAACTGCACGAATATAACCAGCGTATCGCTGCCCAAAAAACTGAAGGCTATTAACGATGAAGCATTTTACAATTGCGCAGGCCTTAAGAGTGTTTCTGTTCCTAAAAAGGTAAAGACCATTGGTATTAGTGCTTTTGCTTGCTGCACGAGCCTTGCGAAGATCAATATCCCCAATGGCGTGAAGACTATCAGCCGCGCTGCATTTGCCAAAACCGCTATTACCGGTATCAGTATACCTAAAAGCGTAAAAACTATTGAGCCATATGCTTTTTCAGAATGCGATAAATTAAAGAGCATCACGATTCCCGCAACAGTTAAGGAATTAGGGCATGGCGTATTTTATAAATGCACAAGCCTTGTCACTGTAAATATCCCGATCGCAGGATTGTCTACTATGGGTGAAAGGGCTTTTGCCGGATGCACGAGTCTTACGAGCTTCAAGACCCCTTTGACAGTAACTACGCTCGGAAGTTTTGCGTTTGATGGCTGCACAAGCCTTGAAGAAGCATGGATCTCCAGCAAACTTGACTTAGCTTCTACGGGAACTTTTAACGGATGTCCAAATCTGAAGGGCGGAAACCCTTACCATTATGATTATGCTGATCAGGGCGAATCATTTAAAAAAGATGGATTTGAGTATGTTGTAACCTTCCCTGAAATTAATGGAAACGGAACTGTATCTGTTACAGCTTATAGTCCTAATGAAGAGCAAATAGTATTTCCGAATGTCGTCGTTTATAAGGACGTATCTTATAAAGTCACAAGAATTGAGCGCAATGAAGCACAGGGTGCTTACGATAATAAAGTTTTGAAGTCAGTTGTCATCGGATCAAATGTAACTTCTATTGCCAATAAGGCTTTTGGCAGCTGTATTGTACTTGAGTCTGTAACAGGTGGTTCAAAACTTACTACGATCGGCCGTGAAGCATTTGCAAATTGTCCTATGCTTAAGGTGTTCAACATCTCTTCTAAAACACTGAAAAAGATCGGACCTTATGCATTTAACGGTGATGATGCACTCAAGACTTTGCAGATCAAGAAGACAACAAAGCTTACCAAGTCCGGCGTTAAGGATTCTCTTTGCGAATCAGGAATCAAGACCGTCAAAGTTAAGAAATCAAAGGTAAAGAAGTATAAGAAGATCTTCAAAAAGAAGAACTGCGGCAAGAAGGTCAAAGTTAAAAAGTAAGATCAGAATATGATCCAAACGGGGGCTGCTCAAGTTGGGCGGCCCTTTTAAATTGGGAAAAATCAAGGCAATTTTACATGCGAACTGTATTTTGCTATTGGCAGTAGTAAACTATTTTTCGTTGGTTTTTCTTTTTTAGTTTGTTTGGGGGATTACGATGAAACAATTCAAAGCAGTATCAGTACTTTTATCTGCCGCTATGTGCATGTCCATGGTCATGACGCCTTCTGCGGTTATGGCAGACGAGACTTCAGCGCCTGAAGAGACTCAGACGGTTGAAGAAACAGAAAAGCCTGCTCCTAAGGAGATAGAAAAGCAAGAGGCAGAGCCTTCTCAGGACGAAGAATCAGAAGAAGCAGAAGAGCCTGAAGTCGTTGAGGATAAAGGTGAGCCTGATGCTGAAGACAAAAGGGAAGCTGAAGATGCTTATGTTGCAAAGGGAAAATGCGGTAAAAAGTTAAAGTGGACTTTGGACAAGTATGGCACTTTGAAGATCACCGGCAAGGGTGCCATGTATAACTTTGAAATCAAGAATTGGATGTATCGTACTTCAACTGCTCCTTGGTATAATTACAGTGGAAAGATCAAAAAAGTTGTTATCTCAAAAGGCGTGACCTCTATAGGTGCGTATGCATTCTATGGTTATAACATTTCGAGCGTTTCATTACCCAAAACATTAAAGTCGATTAATTCTGGTGCGTTTGCTTATTGCGGTGAACTGAAGAAAATTAGTATTCCCAACTCAGTTAAAACAATAGGTCCAACAGCTTTTTGCTCATCCGGTCTTGAGCGTGTCGTTATACCCAAAAACGTTGAAAATTTTGGAAAACAATCTTTTGCCGGATGCTTGTATTTAAATAGCGTTTCATTTTCTGCTGGCTTGAAATCAATTGGTATAGAAGCTTTTAATGATTGTGTTCTATTAACCAGCGTATCTATTCCCGCGAGTGTTAAAACGATTAATAGTGGTGCTTTTTCGTACTGCAGCAATCTTAAAGAAGTCAATATGCCTTTAGTCGGACTGGAAACTATTAAAAGTAATGCATTTGCTAATTGCTATGGCATTAAAAAGATTGATATACCTTTATCAGTATTAACGCTGGAAGCAAATGCTTTTTTGAATTGCAGCAACCTCGAAGAAACAAATATGACTTTTACGCTTGGTGCTTTAAGAGACCAGTATGCTTTTGCAGGATGCACCAGCAATACTGTTCATTACTATGATTATGCGGCTACCGGAGATGATTTTGATGATTCTGACGGTTTTGGATATGTAGTTACACATCCTGCAATCGACGGAACAGGTACAGTAAAGCTTTGTGTTGTTCCGTCTGATCTGGAGTCCGTTAAGATCCCGGGCATTGTACGATATAATGGCGTTAATTACAGGGTTTCCAGGATAGCATCAGGGGCTTTCAAGAATCACACGGCATTAAAGAGTGTCGTGATCGGAGCAAACGTTACGACGATCGATAGCTATGCTTTTTGTGGCTGCTCTAATCTGGTTTCAGTTACAGGAGGCGGAAAGCTCGTTACGATCGGAACCAGAGCTTTTGAAAAGTGTCCGAAACTTAAGACTTTTAAAATCACTTCCAAAAAGCTTAAGAAGATCGGTAATTATGCATTCAGCGGAGATAAGGCTCTAAAGACACTTTACTTAAAGAAAACAACGAAACTGACTAAGTCCGGAGTGAAAAAATCACTCAAGAGCTCTTCAGTTAAGACAGTTAAAGTTAAGAAGTCAAAGATCAAGAAGTACAAGAAGATCTTCAAAAAGAAGAACTGCGGCAAGAAAGTCAAAGTTAAGAAGTAATTGAAAAAAGAACCACCTTCAAATCGAAGGTGGTTTTTGTTTTTAAAGTGATTCGAAGACTGGTTTGTGAGCTTTGAAATAAACTGTTTCAGTAAATCCTAAGGATTTCAGGTATTGGACGGCATCGTCAAAGCAAACTCCGAATGTGCCGGGGAAGTGGGAGTCTGATCCTAAACAGATCAGCTTGCCGCCCATGTCTCTGTATCTGTTTAATACCGCAGGGTCGGGGAGATTTCTGGAAAAGCCTCTTTCTTTGTGCTTTTGGATGGACTTGGTGTTGATCTCAAGAGCTTTGCCCTTAGTGATAAGAGCCTCAAACATCCTGTCGAACTCGGCGGGGCAGTCTTCGTAAAGAACGAAGTTCTCAAGATTGTCGGTATATCTGTTGATGTAATCGTAGTGTGCCGCGACATCGTAGTTGTCGCACTTCTCGCACATCTCAGCCATTATGCCGATATATTCCTTGTGAAGGTCCTTTTTCGGAATTTTGTAGCATTCGCGGTCTACGTAGAAATCCTTGCCTCTGAAGAGGTGGTTACTGAGAAGAACAACGTCAAAAGGATATGAAGCGGCGATCTTATCTATCTGCTCAGCTACATGCGTCTGATAGCCGAATTCAATGCCCATGAGAAGATCCATTCCGGCTGCGGCAGCTTTTTCGCGCCATAAGGGGAATGTCTTATTGTATTCGTCAAGATCGAACATCCAGTTAAGTCCGTCTTCAGGATAGTCGAGCTCATAGTGTTCTGTGATGCCGATACGCGTAAATCCGTTGGCTTTAGCTTCAGAAATGAGCTCGTCTATAGTTTGGCCCGCATCGGGAGAAAAGTGTTTTGTATGATTGTGACCGTCTGTAACCATATTTGTCCTTTTAATTACAAGTTTTATTTTTTCTTTATGGTATCATAAGTTCATTAAGAAAGAGGTGATAATATGCCCAAGAAAAAAGAATCCAAGAAGATCAAAACAAGTGAGCTTTTTGCGGATTTCCCGAACCTTTATGAGACAGCGTCTGAAGACGACATGACAGCAACTTTTGAATTTGCCGAAGAATACAAGGCATTTCTCGACGATTCCAAGACAGAGCGTGAATTTGCCGCCAATGCGATCACTGCTGCCCAGGACTTAGGTTTTGTGGACATCGCAACAAAAGACACATTAAAGCCCGGTGACAAGGTTTACCAGAGCATCAAGGGAAAGGGCTTTGCAGCCGCAGTTATTGGCAAGAAGGGGCCTGCTGAAGGATTTAACATCCTCGGTGCCCACATCGATTCTCCCAGACTCGATCTTAAGCCCAATCCCATCTATGAGGACAACGATACCGTTTACTTCAAGACACACTATTATGGCGGTATCAAGAAGTATCAGTGGACCACGATCCCGCTCGCCGTTCACGGCGTTGTTTTCACGAATGACGGCAAGGCTCATCAGATCGTTGTAGGCGAGAAGGAAGAAGATCCCATTTTCTACATCACAGATCTCCTTCCTCATCTCGGCAATGAGCAGATGACCAAGAAGGCATCTGATTTCATTCCCGCTGAGGATCTCAACGTTGTCATCGGCGGAATTCCCTGCACTGAAGACAAGAAGTCTCACGAGATCTTCAAGGCAGGCGTTTTGAAGATCCTTTTCGAGCAGTACGGCATCAAGGAGAAGGATTTCGTTTCTGCTGAGATCGAGATCGTTCCTGCAACTCACGCAAGAGACGTCGGCTTTGACCGCGCTTACATCGCCGCATACGGCCACGATGACAAGGTCTGCGCATATCCGGCATTAAGAGCTCTCCTTGCCCAGGAGAAGCCCAAGAAGACCTGTGTATGCCTCCTTACCGATAAGGAGGAGATCGGTTCTTACTCCAACTCAGGTGCAACTTCCAACCTTTATGAGAACTTCCTCATGGAAGTGTTTGCAAAGGCTGAGGGCGGACTCGATAAGTTCAACATGCTCAAGTTCCGCAAGGCTCTTGCTGCAACAAAGATGCTTTCAACGGACGTAACCACAGCTTACGATCCCAAGTATGCTTCCGTTTTCGAGAAGAACAACACAGCATTCATGTCTCACGGTCTCAAGATCGAGAAGTACACGGGTGCAAGAGGCAAGTCCGGATGCTCTGAGGCTACTGGTGATTTCATCGCTGAGATCACTGACATCTTCGAGAAGAACTCCATCCCGTGGCAGACGGGCGAGCTCGGCCGCATCGATGCAGGCGGCGGCGGAACGATCGCTGCCATCATGGCAAAGCTCGGCATGGACGTTGTCGATATGGGCGTACCCGTATGGTCAATGCATGCCCCTGTTGAGGTAATCTCCAAGATAGACCTTTACTATCTGTACCTCGGATATAAAGCATTCATCGAGAACATCGGATAATGGCTAAGAAGAGAACGGTAGAGAACAAGACTGCGATCAAGAACAGCGTCGGAAGGATTGTTGTCTTCGGACTGCTCGTTATTGCACAGATCATTGGCTTTATCGTTCTTCTTACTTATCTCGGACATAACTTCCCACCGGTTGATATCATCACGCGAGCTGTCGCTCTCATAGTTGCGGTAGGTATCAACGGAAGGGACCATAACGGTGTCTTCAAGCTCATCTGGGTAATAGTCATCCTGATAGTTCCGATCCCGGGACTTCTGTTCTATATGCTCAACAACTTCAGCAGTTCCAAGCATAAGATCAGAAAGCGTCTCGAGACTGTGGACATGATGTTATTCAGTCATCTGAACTATAACGATGACATTTTTGATGAGTTCAAGAAAGAAGATCCCGCCAGATCTTCCAATGCCAAGTATCTGAGAAGATATTTTTTTCCGATCTATGAAGGCACGGACATCAAATACTATCCGGTTGCTTACGACTGCTTTAAGGCACAGATCGAGGACATTAAGAAGGCTGAGAAGTTCGTTTATCTCGAATACCACGCTATCGAGACAAAGGTAGCTTTTGAGCCTCTCCATGAAGCGCTTAGGGAAAGGGCAGCGGCAGGCGTTGACTGCAGAGTCCTGTACGATGACGTCGGTTCATCCGTTTTCATCAACCATAATTTCGTAAGGGTTCTTGAGTCTGAAGGCATCAAGTGCAATGCGTTTAATCCCGCGTATCCGCTGCTTTCGCTTTTCATGAATAACCGTGACCACAGAAAGATCACGGTCGTCGACGGCAAGGTGGGCTATACCGGCGGATACAACATCGCAGATGAATATTTCAACATCGTAAATCCGTTCGGACACTGGAAAGACAACGGCATAAGGCTTGAAGGTCCCGCTGTTCAGAGCCTTACCGCGATGTTCGTAGAGATGTGGAACTTTGCCGATCTGAAGCGTAAAGACTATGACATGATGGCTTTTGAAGCCGTTAAGCTGGAGCCGGTGGAGGGCGCATCGGGTTATTGCGTTCCTTACTGCGACAGCCCTTTGGATAACGAACCTGTCGGTGAGAACGTATATCTCAACATGATCAACAACGCGCAGGAATACTGCTGGATCATGTCGCCTTATCTCGTTCTTTCTGACGAGATCGCTAGAGCTCTTCAGATAGCTGCAAAGAGAGGCATCGACGTAAGGGTAATGACTCCGGGTATTCCCGATAAGAAACTCACATACGGTGTTACGAGATCGTATTACAACATGCTCATAAATGCAGGCGTAAAGGTCTATGAATATGCTCCGGGATTCAATCATTCAAAAACGTTCCTTTGCGATGACAAGTGCGCGGTCGTAGGTACGATAAACCTTGATTTCAGAAGCCTTTACCACCACTTCGAGAATGCGGTTTATATGTACAGGACCGACTGCATTATGGACATAAAGAAGGATTTCGAAGAAACATTTGCCGTGTGCCGTAACGTTACCGATAAATACGGCATCAGGCCTAATCTGTTTGTAAGGTTCTATAAGTCTATCTTAAGGCTTGTGGCACCTTTGATGTAAAGAAAGTGAGGAAACAATGTCTGTAAGATTCTACAACTGCAGAATTCTTTCAATGAAAGACAGCAACATAACCGAAGGCGAGCTTTGGACCGAGAATGATAAGATCAGTTACATCGGCCCCAAAGCTGATACAACGGGAAAGACTTTTGACCGTGAGATCGACTGCAAGGGCAATATCCTGATGCCCGGTCTCAAGAATGCACACACGCATTCGGCGATGACTTTTTCAAGGTCTCTGGCTGATGAGTACTGCCTCAATGACTGGCTCCACAAGGCGATATTCCCGAGGGAAGCAAAGCTTACTCCCGAGCACGTTTACTGGTTCTCCAAGCTTGCTTATGCGGACTATCTCGCAGGCGGTATCACGGCATGCTTCGACATGTATTTCCACAAGGAGGATAATGCCAAAGCAGCAGTGGAGACGGGCTTCAGACACGTATTCTGCGGAGCAGCCAATGATTACGGCGGATTTGAGGATCTGGAAAGATACTATAACGAGCTTAATGCCTACAACCCTCTGGTCTCATTCATCTACGGATTCCATGCGGAATACACGACATGCGAAGACAATCTCAAGTTCATGTCTGAGCTTGCACATAAGTACAAAGCTCCGGTATTTGCGCATATCTCAGAGACCGCAGAAGAAGTAGCAGGATGCAAGGAAAGATACGGAATGACTCCCGCAGTTCTTTTCGAAAAGCTCGGCATCTACGATTTCGGCGGAGGCGGATTCCACTGCGTATGGTTCAGTGATGAAGACATGGAGATCTTCAAGAAGAGAGGTCTCTGGTCAGTATTTAATGCATGTTCAAACCTCAAGCTTGCAAGCGGCATCACGCCTGTTTATAAGTTCATCGAAAACGACATGAACATCGCCGTAGGAACTGACGGCGCAGGTTCAAACAACGCGCTTTCAATGTTCAGGGAGATGTATCTTGATACTGTCCTTTCGAACGTAGAGACAAAGAATGCTGCGGCTGTTGAACCGTTTAAGATCCTCAAAGCAGCTACATCAGGCGGAGCGCTTTGCATGGGCCTTAATGACTGTGATGTTCTCGATACGGGCAAGAAGGCAGACATTATCATGATCGACATGAACAAGCCCTGCATGCAGCCAGAGAACAACATCGTAAGAAACCTTGTATACAGCGGTGACAATTCGATCGTTAAGATGACCATGATCGACGGTAAGATCCTTTATGAGGACGGTAAGTTCTCAAGCCTTGACCTAGGTGAGGTCATCGCCGAGTGCAATAAATTCAAGAAGGATCTCGCCTGAATATAAATGAAACTCATATTCGATCACATCGGAAAGTATAAAGCTGCTTCGATCTTAAGCCCTGTGTTTAAGCTCCTCGAAGCGTGCTTTGAACTGACTGTCCCGCTTATCGTTGCGGGCGTCATAGACAACGGCATCAAGAAGGGCGACATGGGTTATGTATGGTCTCATGTGCCGATCCTGGTGCTCTTTGCAATAGTAGGTTTTATCAGCGCCATTACGGCTCAGTATTTTGCTGCATATTCGGCATGCGGTATTTCATCCGGCATCAGAAAGAGCCTGCACGACAAGCTCCAGACGCTTTCGATAAGCGATTACGAAAAGATCGGTTCATCAGGAATAGTCACGCTCCTGACGTCTGACGTCAATCAGATCCAGACAGGCATAAATCTGTTCTTAAGACTTCTTTTGAGGTCTCCGTTCATCGTTGTCGGTGCATGTATAATGGCCGCTGTCGTAAAGCCTTCGATGGCTCTGATATTCGTTCTTTGCACGGCGCTCCTTGCGGTAGTTATCGCGCTCAACATGAAGTTCTCGATCGTGCGCCACAAAGAAGCGAGAGAAGGACTTGATGACCTCGTAAAGAAGACTGCAAACGGCATTTCAGGTGAACGCGTTATCAGAGGCTTTAACAAGACTTCTGACGATTATGCAAAGTTTGAAGAGAAGAGCAAAAAGCTTAACAGTGCACAGACAAGGGCTGCTGATTTCGCAACATGGCTCAATCCGCTTACATATGCAACGGTAAACCTCGCGATCTGTTTTCTGATCTACAGAGGTTCGTTGCATTTTAATGCCGGTACGCTCACGGACGGTCAGGTAGTGGCTCTCTATAACTACATGTCGCAGATTCTGATCGAGCTCGTTAAGCTCGCTAATCTCATAGTATCCGTTTCAAGGGCCTATGCTTGTATTAAGAGGGCAGAGGGCCTTATGGACATAAAGAGTACTGCAAACAACGGTACGGCCGTTCTGCCTTCATCTAAGGCGCTTTCCGTAACACTGAAGAATGTCTCCTTTACTTATCAGGGGAACAACGAAGAATCCGTAAAGGATTTTTCTATAGACATCAAGCCCGGTGAAACTGTCGGCATTATCGGAAGCACCGGCTGCGGCAAATCAACTGCGGCTTCGCTCATTGCGGGCATGTATGACGCTCAGCAGGGTGAAGTGCTGATAGACGGCATCAACATCAAGGAAATAGCAGCTTCCAGCATGGCGGATTCCGTCGGCATGAGCCTTCAGAAGACAAGACTTTTCAAAGGTTCGCTTAAAGAGAATATCTCACTCGGAAGGACTACGCTTACTGACAAGGATATCGATGAAGCCTGCAGGCTTTCGTGCAGTGACGATGTCGTTGCTTCAAAGAAGGAAGGCCTTGATTATGTTATATCAGACGGCGACGCGGGCCTTTCCGGAGGTCAGAGGCAGAGGATCGGGATCGCAAGGGCATTGGCCGGCAATCCGGGCCTTATAATTCTCGATGACTCAACATCCGCGCTTGACTGGGGAACTGAGAAAAGACTGCTTAATAATCTCGGTTCGATAGAAATCAAACCCACCGTCATCCTTATCTCGCAGAAGGTAAGGACATGCATGAACTGCGACAGGATAATCCTTATGGATGACGGTAAGATCGAAGCCGTTGCTCCGCATGAGGAACTGCTTAAGATTTCTGAAAATTACTGGTACATGAATTCTCTTCAGATGAAGGGAGGCGCACATGGATAAGAAAAACTTAAAGCGCCTTTTCTCATATCTGAAGGGTTCTTCGGGACTTGCGATAATGTCCGTGATAATCGGACTTCTTTACGGTGCCGCAACTGTTGCGATACCTTATTTCGCGGGTCGTGCGATCGACAGTCTGGGTGATACGGACCGTCTTGTAAGACTCATAGTCAACATTGTGTTTCTGCTCGTGATAGCAGCGCTTTTGCAGTTCCTGCTGATCAAGATGAACAACAGGATCGCATATACGATCGGCCTCAGGCTCCGTAATGCCGCTTATGCGAAGATGCATAGGGTAAAGATGAGCTATATCGACAAGACTTCCGCAGGAAGCCTCCAGAGCCTTATCATCAGCGACGTTGAGACTGTTTCTGACGGCATGCTGTTGTTCCTCAACCAGTTCGCCTCAGGCATTTCAACGATACTTATCACGCTCGCGGTCATGTTCATGATCAATTGGAAGATCTCGCTCATAGTCGTTGTTTTTACGCCTGTATCTATTGCTGTTGCATCATTCATCGCAAAGGGCTCATACAAGTCATTTGCGAAGCAGTCAGAGATCAGGAGCAGACAGACGGCGTTCTCGGCAGAGTCGGTAAACAACTTCCGTGAGTGCAGGCTTTACGACGTTACCGACGTCAGGATGAAGGGTTTTGATGAGATAAACGAGCAGTACAAAGCGACTGCAACTAAGGCGACGTTCCTGTCGTCCATCAGTAATCCGTCATCAAGGTTCGTCAACGCTCTGATATATGCAGGAGTGGTCCTCACGGGATGCTTTGCGGGAATCGGCGGTACGATAACAGTAGGCGCGCTGACATCGCTTCTCGCGTATGCAAATCAGTTCATGAAGCCGTTTAATGATCTGTCTGCGGTTTATACGGAACTGTCTGACAGCTTTGCATGTCTTAACCGCATTTTCGAGCATCTGGACAGCCCTGAGATCCCTCAGGAGACTGTATCCGAAGAGCTCCCCGACAAGAACGTTCAGTTCGACATCGAGTTCAAGAACATATCGTTCTCTTATGTTCCGGGAAGGCCTGTCTTAAAGGATATTTCATTCAAGGT
>JAFWQC010000045.1 GCA_017509245.1 Clostridiales bacterium
TAAAGGCGTTTTTGTATCCCGAATTATGGAATTAAAAGGTTTGGGATACATTTTTGCTTCAGATTGTATCCCAAAGTTGCTATTTCAAAGATTTGGGGTGTTTTTAAGGGGGCGGATGTATCCCAAATGGTCAGTTCTTCACGATTTGGGATGTATGGGTCTTCGAATATCTCAAACGAGCTGTTTTTTGAATTTGAGATATTTTTCAGGGCGTCATATATCTCAAATTGGTGCTACCTTCACCGCCAATCTCATTTTCGAGTGCGCGAAAAGGCAATCAGCCAAAAATATGCTAAATCTCAAAAATCAGCCCAAAAGGCATACAATTCACCCACGGGTGTATGCTAAATCTGCAACTTTAAGGGTTTTAGCATACGTTTCGCCCCTTCCGGCGGCTCTGAACAGGGGCGAACAACCCACGCAAACCCATAAAACGTATGCTAAACCGTCAGATTTAAGGGTTTTAGCATATTTATCAAAGAAAATTGACACTCCGCGCTCAACGAACATGTGCAAAATCACCAGAGACAAGGAGGTATTGACGCTCCGCGCTCAACGGACAAGTACAAAATCACCAGAGACCAGGGGTTAATGAATTTCGCCACCCATTCAACTGCCACCCATGCAACCACACTGTTTTCCCCTTCCTGAGGCACGCGCTCTTGCATTACATCAAGAAAAATCGAACACCCCCGAAAAACAAAGAACCCGGCTCAAAAGGGGGGAGAGCCGGGTCCTTCATTTATAAAGTCAACTAGAGGAAATCACTTCTTGATATGGAATGCTTTCATCTGAGGGTAAACAGCTGCGCTGCCGAGCTGTTCTTCAATACGGAGGAGCTGGTTATACTTGGCAACTCTTTCGCTTCTGGAAGGAGCGCCTGTCTTGATCTGGCATGTGTTGAGAGCAACTGCGAGATCTGCGATAGTAGTATCAGCTGTTTCACCTGAACGGTGTGAAGAGATAGCAGTATAGCCAGCAGCGTGAGCCATCTTGATTGCTTCAAGTGTCTCGGATACAGAACCGATCTGGTTGAGCTTGATAAGGATGGAGTTGCCGGCTCCGAGTTCGATGCCCTTGGCAAGTCTTTCGGTGTTAGTAACGAAAAGGTCGTCGCCAACGAGCTGAACCTTGCCGCCGATCTTAGCTGTCATCTTCTGCCAGCCTTCCCAGTCTTCCTCATCGAGACCGTCTTCGATCGAGATGATCGGATACTTATCAACAAGAGATTCCCAGTGAGCAATGAGCTCGTCAGAAGTGAATTCCTTGCCGGACTTAGGCTGCTTGTAGAAACCCTTGCCCTTCTCGCTCTTCCACTCGGATGATGCGGCATCCATTGCGATCATGAAATCCTTGCCAGGTTCATAACCTGCTGCCTTGATGGCTTCAAGGATCTTCTCGATAGCTTCCTCATCGCTCTTGAGGCTGTTGGGAGCAAAGCCGCCCTCGTCACCTACTGCGGTAACATCGCCCATTTCCTTGAGGAGTTTCTTCAACGAATGGAAAACCTCAGCGCACCATCTCAAGCCTTCCTTGAAGGAGGGAGCACCGACAGGCATTACCATGAATTCCTGTGTATCGACTGCGCTGTCGGCGTGAGCACCGCCGTTTAAGATGTTCATCATGGGAACGGGGAGTCTGTTTGCATTAGCGCCGCCTAAGAATCTGTAGAGCGGGATAGCAAGAGCCTTGGCTGCTGCTCTTGCAGTTGCGATGGATACGGCGAGGATCGCATTGGCGCCGAGGTTGGACTTATCCTTTGTGCCGTCAGCTTCGATCATTGCCTTATCTACTGCATAAGTATCGAAAGCATCTAATCCGATGATTGCGTCAGCGATAGTGGTATTGATGTTGTTGACCGCTTTTGTGACGCCCTTGCCGAGGTATCTTGATTTGTCGCCGTCACGGAGTTCCAAAGCTTCGAATTCGCCTGTGGAAGCGCCGCTCGGTGCGCAGCCTGTTGCTACAGTGCCGTCGATAAGAGTTACTTCAGCTTCAACGGTGGGATTGCCTCTGGAGTCTAATATTTCTCTTCCGGTTACATTTTCGATGATGAGTTCAGTCATATAAAATCTCCTTTTATAATCATTCTTCCGCCCAGGGCTTAATAAAGGACCGGACCTCTGGACGGAAGGACATGATTTATTCGAGTGGTTAGCAATCGCTAACCGAAAAAGAATATAACACACGGAAGCAAAAAGTGTCAATTAAAATTTTCAAACGCACTTATACGGGGATTTCGAAAAGAAAAACCTACTAATTGACAAGGAGTTTGAGACGTGATACAGTTAGCAATGGCTAACTGAAAGGAGGCTGTAGTGTCATCAGATCAGCTTGTAAAATATTGCGCACCTACCTTAGCCGGGATAAAGACCGGCAGCCTTTTCTCACTGCATTTCACAACTGAAGATTACAAACATGACATAACAGTCTTTAACCGGACGATGAGAGATAAAGACATCCGAATAATTCCTCTCAAGGTCTGTGATACCTTCGTTCTGATCTACATATACAGACCTGAAATGCTTGCCAGAGATCTTAAAGATCCCAAAGCAATAAGCATTCTCAGAAGGTTCGGTTATCCGGTCAGCAGCACAAACAGATGTGTCGCCGATCTCGCGAGAAGACTAAACTCATCTCCTGTGTTCCCTCACGAGATCGGCCTCTTTCTGGGATATCCGCCTTCTGATGTCGACGGGTTCATCGAAAATCCGGACGAAGGCTACTGCGCTGTCGGTTATTGGAAAGTCTATTCCAACGAAGACAGGGCAAGACGAATTTTCGAGCGCTACAGAAGGTGCACAGAAGAATACGGGCGCATGTTGAGATCGGGCAGAACACTTGAACAACTGGTTGTTTGAGTGCTGTTAATAAATTTATAAGAGGTACTTTTATATGAGCAAAGTAGCAGTTGTATATTGGAGCGGAACAGGCAATACCGAAGCTATGGCAAAGGCTGTAGAGGAAGGCATCAAGGGTGCAGGCGCAGAAGCAACGCTTATGACATCAGCAGAGTTCAATGCATCCAAGGTTGCCGATTTTGATGCGATCGCATTCGGTTGTCCGGCCATGGGCGCAGAAGTCCTTGAGGAATCTGAATTCGATCCGATGTTCACAGGCGTTGAGTCTTCATTAAAGGATAAGAAGATCGCACTCTTCGGTTCTTACGGCTGGGGAGACGGCGAGTGGATGAGAAACTGGGAAGACCGCTGCAAGGCAGCAGGCGCAGTTCTTGCTGCCGAATCCGTAATGGCTAACAATGATCCTGACGCTGATGCGGTTGCATCCTGTAAAGCATTAGGCGCAGCGCTGGTATGAGGTAAATTCAAATGATGAAGCTCGTACTCGTAAGACATGGTGAAAGCGAATGGAACAAGCTCAACCTGTTCACAGGCTGGATGGATGTGGACTTAAGCGACAAGGGAAGAGAAGAAGCCAAAAATGCCGGAAAGGTATTGAAGGAAGAAGGTTACGACTTTGACGTATGCTACACATCCTACCTTAAGAGAGCGATACACACATTAAATATCGCGCTCGATGAAATGGACAGGGCATGGCTGCCGGTAATAAAGTCATGGAAGCTCAATGAGCGTCACTACGGTGCGCTTCAGGGCTTAAACAAATCCGAGACTGCAGAAAAATATGGTGAAGATCAGGTAAAGATCTGGAGAAGATCTTTTGATGTAAAGCCGCCGGAATTAGATGACTCTGATGAGAGAAGCGCAACAAAGCAGCCTATGTACAGAGATGTAGACCGCGCGCTGCTTCCGAAGAACGAGAGCCTTGAGACAACGATCGAGAGAGTCGTTCCGTTCTTTGAAGAAACAATAAAGCCTGACATGAAGGCCGGCAAGCGCGTGATCATTGCTGCACACGGCAACTCGTTAAGAGCGCTGGTCAAGTATTTCGACAACATGTCTTCAGAGGACATCATCGGCGTAAATATTCCCACGGCAGTGCCTTTGGTATATGAGTTTGACGACGATTTCAAAGTTATCAGGCATTACTATCTCGGCGATCAGGAAGCACTGAAAGCAAAGATGGAAGCCGTGGCTAATCAGGGAAAAGCAAAATAACCCTAAACATATAGTCATAAATCTCCTTTATGAAGGGGCTGTCTCAACCGCAAGTGAGGCAGCTCCGATTTATTAAGTAAACATCGTTGCCTCTTAAGCATTGACAACTATACCTATTGATGATAGAGTTAGCGACGGCTAACTTTCACAACTACAATTCTCTAAAACCTTGCATTTCAAGGGAAATAAAAATATGTTGACAGTTAGCAAATGCTAACTTGCGTGTGTTATCTGGTGTGTTTAAAAATATGTTTACGGGGGTGAATACATGAAGAAGAGAGGTCTGCTGTCCTGGGTACTTGAGTTCGCAGGACGCAAAAGAGGGTACTATGGCGGAAGCGTGACTCTCGCCATGGTTGGTGTTGCGGCATCCTTTATACCTTATCTGCTTATAGCGGATATCGTATCAAATCTGATAGGCGGTAACAGCGATCCGCAGTATTACATCAGGCAGGTGGTCCTGATCGCAGTGGCGTGGGTCGTAAGAATATTGATGCACAACCTGTCGACAACTCTGTCACATGTTGCGACATTCACTGTGCTCGGAACGATAAGAGAAGACTTGTGCACAAAGCTGGCGAAGATCCCTTTGGGCTCGGTTCTCGACGATAACAGCGGAAGCTACAAGAACATAATCGTCGAGCGCGTAGACTCTATGGAGACGACCCTTGCGCACATCATTCCGGAGTTTACGGCAAACCTGCTGCTTCCCGTTGTCATGTTTATTTACATCATGACATTGGACTGGCGTGTCGGACTGGCAAATTTCATATCTGTGATCGCAGGTGTTATCTGCGCTTCCGTAATGCTGGTAAAGAGCCAGGGCGAGTTCGGGTATACGGTACAGAAGACAAAGTATCTTAACGATACGGCTGTTGAATACATCAACGGAATTGAAGTCATCAAGGCATTCGGCAAAACAGGAAGTTCATATGAGAAGTTCGTTAATGCCGCAAGAGAAGGTGCCGACTGCTTTATCAGATGGATGCGGAAATGTATCTGGTGGCAGTCAGGAACCATGTGCTTCACACCTGCAACTTTCCTTGGCGTTCTCCCGGTGGGACTGCTCCTTGTTAAGAACGGCAGCCTTCCCGCAGATGAATTCATTACATGCATAATCCTTTCCGCAGGACTCATTACGCCTCTGATCACCGCATTCTCATACAGCGATGATATCTCCAAGATGAAGACCATCTTCGGTGAGGTAACCGAGATCCTTGAAAGAAAAGAAATGATAAGACCTTCGGAAGTTACAGAGGAACCCGTGGGTTCGGATATCGTACTCAAGGATGTTCATTTCACATATAAGGATAAGGAGATCCTCCACGGTATAAACATGGAGATCAAACAGGGCGAAGTCACGGCAATGGTCGGTCCTTCCGGAACAGGAAAGAGCACGGTTGCAAGACTTATAGATTCGCTCTGGGATGTTGATTCCGGAACAATAACATACGGCGGAGTTGATATAACAAAGCTGCCACTGGATTACTACATGGGCAAGATCGCTTATGTTGCTCAGGACAATTATCTTTTCGATATGACAGTAAAAGAAAACATCAGGCTAGGAAAGCCCGGTGCAACTGACGAGGAAGTTGTCGGAGCTGCAATGGCTACAGGCTGTCACGAATTCATTTTAGGTCTCGAAAATGGTTACGACACAGAAGTCGGCGGCGCAGGCGGACACCTGTCCGGCGGCGAGCGTCAGAGGATCTGCATCGCAAGAGCAATGCTCAAGGATGCGCCTGTAGTCATCATGGATGAGGCTACGGCTTATACGGATCCGGAGAATGAAGCGCTCGTTCAGGAGAGTGTCGCAAAGCTCGTACAGGGCAGAACGCTCATCGTTATCGCGCACAGACTTTCCACGATCAAGGATGCGGACAAGATCTTCGTTATAAACGACGGTAATGTCGAAGCTGAAGGAACGCACGACGAACTCCTCTCGAACTGTGAGCTCTACAAAAAGATGTGGGAGGCTCACAGCATGGTAAAGGATGAAGCGGAAGACCGCGCAAACAGCGCTTCAGGAAAGGAGACCGTTTATGCTTAAGATGCTTAAAAAGTTCTTTGATTTCTGCTCGGAAAAGAACAGAAACAAATTCTATCTTTCAGTTTTTCTGAGCGTTGTCGACGCATTGTTCGGTGCATTAAAGATTCCTGCTGCATTCTTTGCGATCACTGCAGTTCTAAATAAAGAGATCAAAGCAAAAGATTTTATTATTGTAATCGCATTCATGCTCGTGAGCACAGTCGGAAAAATGGTCGTAAACCGTTTCTCACAGATGATACAGACAGAGGCGGGCTACGATACATGCTGCCTTAAGCGCATCGAGATCGGAGAGCATTTAAGATATCTCCCGATGGGATATTTCAATGACACGAGTTTAGGACATATCACATCAGTAACAACAAATACTCTGGAGCAGATGAGCGATATCGCGGTAAGAGCTATCATGCTGGTGCTTCAGGGAAGCATTACCACATGCGTCATTGCTGTAGGTATGTTCGTATTCGACTGGAGGATCGGTATTTTGTCTCTGATCTGCATCGGGATCTTCATGCTCGTTAATACTGTCACAAACAAGAAGATAGCAGTCGTTGCAGATGAGAAGATCGCAGCGGACCGCGAGATGGTAGGCGTTATCCTGGAATTCATTCAGGGAATTGCCGAGATCAGGAATTACAACATCTTCGCTCAGAATTCCTCCAGAGTTGCAGGAAGTGTCGAAAGAAAGAAGAATGCAGACATCACGGCTGAGACCACTGCGATACCTGCCGTCGGTTTCCAGATGCTGATATGCAAGATATCCGGCGTTCTTATCGCAGCAGCATCACTCTATTTCTTCTTCACGGGAACCATGCAGCTCAATTACCTCATCACGATGCTCATGGCTTCGTTCATGGTATTTGAGGCACTGGATTCAGCCGGCATATACACTGCTCTTTTGAAGGTCATAGGAAGAGGTGTCGATCTTGCAAACGAGATACTTAGTATCGAGCAGATGGATGTCAACGGTGAAGACATCAAGCCTGACAACAGGAACATTCATCTTGAGCATGTCTCATTCGCATACGAGAACAGAAAGATCATTGATGATGTAACTCTTGATATCAAGGAGAAGACAACTACAGCTATCGTAGGCCCTTCAGGCGGCGGCAAGACAACGATCACGTCGCTTATCGCAAGGTTCTGGGACGTAGACGAAGGCGAGGTTACTTTAGGCGGAAGGAACGTCAAGGATTACAGCTTCGATTCATTGATGGAGAATTTCAGCTTCGTGTTCCAGAGGGTATATCTTTTCGAGGACACCATAGCAAATAACATAAGATTCGGAAGACCCGAAGCCTCTATGGATGAGGTTATTGCGGCCGCGAAAAAAGCCTGCTGCCACGACTTCATAATGTCGCTCCCGGACGGCTATGACACCATCGTCGCTGAAGGCGGCGCAACGCTCTCAGGCGGCGAGAAGCAGAGGATCGCGATAGCCAGGGCGATCATGAAAGACGCGCCGGTCATCATCCTCGATGAAGCAACGGCAAATGTTGACCCTGAGAACGAGAAGGAACTTACCGAAGCAATCGAAAACCTTACAAGGGAAAAGACGATCATCATGATCGCGCACCGCTTGAAGACGGTAAGACACGCTGACCAGATCTTTGTCATCGACAAGGGCAGGATCGTTCAGCATGGCAGGCACGAAGACCTTATGAGAGAAGAAGGAATTTATAAGAATTTTGTTTCCGGCAGAAAGAAAGCAGTCAGCTGGAAGATCGCATAAGAAGATCGCATAAAAGACTGCAAAAAAGCAAAGAAGGAGTTATACAGAAATGAGTACAGAAACAAATACAAATAAACTGAAGGCAAAGGATTTCATTACGGTAGGAATCTTTACCGCAATATTATTCGTTGTTGAATTCGCATGCGGAATGCTCGGATATATCCATCCGTTCATCGTCGCTTCCTATGTTGTCATGATCCCGCTTGTGGGCGCTATTCCCATGATGCTCTTCTATACGAAGGTTCAGAAGTTCGGCATGATCACCATCATGTCCGTACTTATCGCGATCATCATGTTCGTAACCGGAATGGGATTTCTGGGAGCACCGCTCATCGTCGCTGCAGGCGTTATAGCGGACTTTATTGCGAAGTCAGGCAAGTACAAGAGCTTCAGGAAGACCATGATCAGCTACGGCGTATTCAGCCTCTGGATCTGCGCAAACTATTTCCCCGTGGTTATCACTGCTGAATCATACAGGCAGGATCTTGTTGACGGCGGATACTCTGCAGAATACTGCAACAACCTGTTCCTTGCGATCAACTACAAGACGATCGGCGTGCTCCTGATCCTCTGCTTCGTATTCGGATGCATTGGAGCAGTAATCGGAAAAGCAGTCGTTAAGAAGCATTTCGAGAAAGCCGGAATAGTCTGATGAAGCTCGACCCGAGAACAAAGCTGTACATGATCCTGATCGTCTCGGCGGTCGTCCTGATGAGCGCCACGTCGCCCTTTCTCTGGGGTGTCAGGATATTAATGACTTTGATCCCGGTCATACTTTTGATCATAGAGAAGCGATACACAAGTGCTTTCGGTTTTACCTTTCTTTACCTGGTGGCGCTTGTGTTGACCTTCGCTTTTCTGTCTGAGGATTCCAACAGTTTCTTCAAGACATTTCTTACGGGATACAGCGGAATTGTCGTTCAGTTCCTGCCGTGTCTCATTACCGCGTGGTATGTGGTGAGGACAACGAAGATAGGTGAATTTATGTCCTCGATGCAGAAGATGCATGTACCGGACGGTATTACCATAGCTTTGGCTGTTGTAATGAGGTTCTTTCCGACGATAAAGGAGGAATACTCTTCTATCAGCGATGCCATGAAGATGCGCGGCATCTCTTTTGGCGGCGGCAATGCAGCAAAGATGATCGAGTACCGCATGATTCCGCTCCTTTTCTCGTGCGTTAACATCGGTGATGAGCTGTCTGCCGCTGCCATAACAAGAGGGCTTGGCGGAAAGGTTAAAAGGACCAGCGTTGAGGAGCTCAGACTCCGTTGGGCTGACTGGCTTCTGATCACGGCATTTACTTCGGCCGCCGTGATCTTCGTGGTGTTCAAATATTTCCTATGAGTGAGAATATAATCGACATTTCACATGTAAGCTTCAAATATAAGGGTTCTGAAGAAGGACTCTTAAACGACACGTCCCTGACTGTTGCAAAGGGTGAGACGCTCCTTCTCACAGGTGCTTCGGGATCAGGAAAGACCACATTAATAAGGCTTATCAACGGCCTTATCCCGCACTACTATCAGGGCGTTCTGGAAGGTGAAGTAACTGTTTCCGGGCGCGATATCGGCAAGGCGGAACTATATGAACTTGCAGGCGTTGTCGGCACGGTATTCCAGAATCCGAGGAGCCAGTTTTTCTCTGTCGATACAGACGGCGAGATCGTTTTCGGAAATGAGAACATAGGGCTTGATCCTAAGATAATATTGAAGCGCAAAGAGGCCATCGTGAGTCAGATGCATATCGAAAAGCTCCTGGGGCGGACTCTTTTCGAGCTCTCGGGAGGAGAGAAGCAGAGCATCGCATGCGCATCGGTATCAGCGCTTCTGCCTGAGATAATCCTCCTCGATGAGCCCTCATCAAATCTCGATCAGGGCGCGATCGCTAAGCTTCACGATCAGATCGCACTGTGGAATATGCAGGGCAAGACGATCGTTATTTCCGAGCACAGACTCTGGTATCTGAAAGATCTCGTTGACCGCGTGATCTATATGGATTCGGGAAAGATCGCCCACGAATGGAAAGGCGCCGAATTCGCGGCTTTTGACAGCCGGAAGATAGCTGAACTCAAGCTCCGTCCGCTGACCGTTTCTGATGTTCTGTCACCTGCATGCGGCAGCAACTGCGGCCTTAAGGACAGCTGCGATAAGATCGGTGCCATGCCTGATGAAGCGGATGGAATAGTCCTGAAGGATTTCTTTTTCTCATACCACAGGAAGCCGTATCTGTTCTGGAAGAAGAGCTTCAATGAGAATGATCCCGATCTTAGCTTGTGCATTCAAAGGCTTGTTTTGCCCAAGGGTGCCGTTATCGGCGTTACCGGCAGGAATGGCACAGGCAAATCCACTTTCTTAAAGTGCGTCTGCGGGCTCGAAAAAGACTGCAAGGGAATTATCGAGGATGCCGGCAGGACTTATAAGGGTAAAGAGCGCTTAAAGCTCAGTTACATGGTCATGCAGGACGTTAACCACCAGCTGTTTACTGACAGCGTCGAATCCGAAGTCCTGCTCTCAATGAATGAAGAAGATAAAGGCCGTTGTAATGAGATATTAGACAAACTCGGCATCCTGGAGTTCAAAGACAAGCACCCGATGGCTCTGTCGGGCGGGCAGAAGCAGAGAGTTGCGATAGCGTCTGCCATGGCCGCCGACGCGAAGCTCATGCTCTTTGACGAGCCGACGTCAGGTCTTGATTTTCTTCATATGGAAAAGGTCGCAGAGCTCTTGAAAAGCCTTGCCCGAACGGGTAAAACTGTACTTGTAGCCACACACGATCCGGAACTCATCGAGCTCTGCTGTGAATACATCTTATGCATCGAAAACGGCAAACTCGGCTATATTAGAAAGGTTTAACAATGTTACAAACAATCATTTGGGGTCTCATGATACCTTTTATAGGTACCTCAGCGGGTGCTGCCTGTGTATTCTTCCTGAAGAAGGATCTGAAAGACAATGTTCAGCGTGCGCTGACCGGATTTGCAGCAGGCGTAATGGTCGCGGCATCCATCTGGAGCCTTATCGTTCCCGCAATAGAGCAGTCGGCTGATAGAGGCAGATTCGCGTTCCTTCCTGCATTTGCCGGCTTCTGGTTCGGTATACTGTTCCTGCTCCTGCTTGACCACATCATCCCGCACCTTCATGTGTACATTAATCAGACAGAGGGTCCCAAGAGCAAGCTTACCAGGACTGCCATGCTCGTGCTCGCAGTAACGCTCCACAACATTCCTGAGGGAATGGCCGTCGGTGTTGTCTATGCGGGTCTTTTAAACGGCTCCGGCAACATTACTGCGGGTGCCGCTTTAGCATTGGCACTCGGTATCGCGATACAGAACTTCCCTGAGGGCGCGATAATATCCATGCCCTTATATTCTGAAGGAAAGAGCAAGCTCAAGTCATTCGTGCTTGGAGTTCTCTCGGGTGCGGTGGAACCTGTCTTCGGAGGCCTCACGGTGTTGATCGCAGGCCTTGTCGTTCCCGCAATGCCTTATCTTCTTTCATTTGCGGCCGGCGCGATGCTCTATGTGGTCGTTGAGGAACTGATTCCCGAGATGAGCCAGGGCAAGCATTCCAACGTCGGTGTTATATCTTTTGCGATCGGCTTCAGCCTCATGATGGCGCTGGACGTGGCGCTGGGATAAAGCGGGCAGAAGGGCTTTTCAGAGGTTTTATTTTTTGCGTGCTCGAAAAAGGCCGCAATGCTTAATTCCCGCGTGCTCGAGAGAAGGCCGCAAAGCATTATTTTCGCGTGCTCGAAAAAATTTTTCAAAAACAGGTTGACATATGTAAACCTGCGGTTTATAGTATCGGTAGGTTTACAAAAGTAAACATGGGGGTAAACATGGTAAAACTTGCTGATGCCGAATGGAATATCATGGAGCTGTTGTGGGATAAAGGTCCTCTTACGACCATGGAGATCATTCGTGAACTCGAGACTTCAATAGGCTGGAATAAGTCCACCACCATGACACTTCTCAGAAGAATGAATGATAAGGGAAGCATTCATTTTGAGAATGATAATAAGACAAAGAAGTATTATCCGAATTTCGGCAGAGACGAAGCTGAGCTTGAAGAGGCGAAGTTTTTCCTTAATAAGCACTATAAGGGAAAGATCGGAATAATGGTCAGCAATCTTATCAATCAGGAAGCCCTCTCAAAAGAGGAAATAGAAGAGCTTTACGATATTCTTCGCGAGGGCAAATAAAATGAGAATCTTCATAGTACTTAACATATTGATAGTAGTGCTTATCCTGTTAAGAAGGATAATGAAGGGCAAGGTCTCCTGCAAGGCCCAGTATCTTTCCTGGATCATTCTGCCGGTCTTCATTTTAATGTGCTGTTTTGTATCGATCCCGGTATCGATCGAGATGCAAAGAGATGTTGCCGGATACAGGAACGAGGCTGTTGAACAAACAGCTGCCGCACAAGTTGCTGCCCAGCCTGGAACCATTGAACCCGGTGTTGCCGGATACGATGCTTCAGGTCTTGAAGAAAACGGATATCAGCAAACCATATCTCATGAAGAGAACATGGCACCTTCTTATGTTCAGGCAGAGGCATCTGCGAGAATAACAATTGATTACAAGACCCTTGCAATAGCGGTCTGGCTTATCGGTTCTCTGGTAATCGGAACGGGATTCATTGTTATCAATATCTCATTCGCAAGAAAGATCAGAAATGAACGTGTATTGTTCTCTACGTATGAACATGGAAATCTGAAAATATACAAGATCAAAGGGTTAGATTCTCCGTTTTTGTTCTGGAATCGTATTTACATTCCGGAAGAGCTGAATCCGGATTCGGCTGATTATTCTTTATCCCTTTATCACGAATATTGTCACTACAGATTCGGTGATTGTTTCTGGAATGTCATCAGAAGTTTGTTTGTGACGGTCCTGTGGTTCGATCCGCTGGTGTGGGTTGTTTATTTCCTCGTACAGCATGACAGTGAGCTCGCTGTCGATGAGAAGGTAATCGAATCGATCGGTGATGAAAACAGGATCAGATACGGCGAGATGCTTCTGTCCTATATCTCCAGGATCTCCGGATATAACCGCCTTTTGCCTGTATCCACGTCAATAACCGGTAAGAGCAGAAAACTTATGAAGACGCGTATCATCAACATCGCCAATAAGACCAGCGTGAAGAAATATGCCGCAGTCATTGCAAGTGTTGTCTTGAGCGCTTTCTGCATCTGCCTTCTTGTAAGACCTTATTTCGTTTATGTTGACGTAAACAAGCCGGACTTAAACATTCAGAAAACCTGCGTGGAAACGGATGGCCCTATAAAGATCGAACCGTTGTCCTGTCCGGAACCGGGAAAGAAATCGCGCATTGAATATGTTACTGATAATCTCAGAGGTATAGAAGAGTTCAAGATTCCTTATGAGGTAAGAGAGAATACCGACATAAACTGCAGTGTCTTACAAGTTACTTCTGACTATATGTATATCGCTGTCCGCGGTGTGGATTATAGTAATTTTGAGAACATTCACCGCATTTACCGATATGAATTAGTAGATGGAAAGCAGGGCAGGCTTACCGGTTCCGTCGATATCGATAAAGATATAAATGGCGGCATGACCTGTTGTGCAGATGAATGGGATATCTATGAAGAAGACGGAAAGACCTATGTAATGCTTGACGTTGTACACGGATATTGGCGCCAAGATACGATCTCTGTTTATGAAGCGGATTTTGATAACTGCAGACTGACTCTTGATAGAATCGTAAGTCTGGATGATATATATGTTAATATCGATAAAGCCGGATATGACAATGGTGTGATCTATGTTACGGGAGATAAGACCAAGGGCGGCCTCTGGGAAATTGTTTACTACAAAATAACTGAAGACGGATGTACAAGCGTTGAAATAAACGATTATACGTCATTAGAGTTTTCAAGGATCGTATATCCGGTATTTAAGTTCTGATCTGATCACTTAATCAAAATAACTATTGTTTTAACTTCTTTTGCAACAAGGGGGATTGTATGCATATGCTTAGGAAGACTGTATCTATAGGTCTCGTTTTTTCGGTTCTTTTGGGAGTCTTTGCATTTTCGGGCTGCTCGAAAAAAGATAAGGGCGGAGTTAAGAAAGTTTCCAAAGACACACCCTGGTTTGATTCAACAACAGTTGAGATCGGCGGGCAGTATAAAGACATGAATTTGTTTTTTTTACAGGAGGAGATCATCGGAGCTTATAAAGATGGTGTTTTAGTAAGAACCATAGGAAGTTATAAACCCTTTTGGGAAGTATCCGGCACACCGGAAGATTCTGATGCCAATGATTTCGAGAATATTGATTATTATGGCTTTGATGGTGAGTTGATCAAATCTGTTGATATCAGCAAAACATTTACAGGTTATGACAATAGGAGTGTCGAGGGAATCAATATTTTCGGCGATAAGATAAGAATAAAGATCATTGAATTCGGTAACGGGAAAAACACGTATTATTGGGCCGATCTGGATTTGGAGACAGGGATCATAGGTGAACCGGAGAAGATCGTTATTCCCTCAGATGACTCTGTTGCGGACAGGGATATATTATCGGGGGAAACGTGGAAAATCGGTGATTATTACGTAACGCTCTCAATGTTTTATAATACATTTCTAATCAGCAATAATGATAAAAGCAGGATCGTCGATCTGGCTGTTGAAATGCCTTTTACAGAAATACTTTATATCGCGAACCATATTAATCTTTCTGAGAAAGAGATCATTTTTGTTTGTCTTTCCAATGATATAAGATTTCTCTATTTGAATGTTGAGACAGGCGAAGTAAAGAACGCGGATGAGGAATACTCCTGGCTTAAGTCGATCAACTATTCGACTCAAATAGCATGCTTTGATGGTAAAACCTATACTACAGATCAGGAAGGCATAAAATACATAAATTTTGAAACAAAGGAACTGGAAGAGGTCCTCTCTTTTAACTCCTGCAATATCAACAAATATACTACAGCAGAAATGGAACTTCTTTCTGTTAATGAAGATAAGTATGTGCTCTCGGGAACTAATGAGTATTCCGGTGCTGAAATAACGGTCCTTGAAAAGGCCAAATCAAATCCTCATGCCGGCAAGATCATCATTACTGCAGATACTCTTGGTCAGACTACCATTGATTATCCGGTATGCGAAGCAATTAAAGTATTTAATGATACAAACGACGAATACTTTATCCAGTTCGTAAATAATTACAAAATATACGATTATATTGATTACAGCGGTGTGCAAAATGAAGATGAAAGGGCAAATATCTATTACAACGCAGCCTCCGTTCTCAGCAATCAGGCTACCTCGGATATGATCGCGGGTGATGGTCCGGATATAGTGTTATATGCACACAGATACGGCCAGTTCCTTTCAGAAGAATATCTTGTGGATCTTAACAAATATATCGATGACCAAAACGGGATCGACAAAAGCAGTTATTTCTCGAATGTATTCGAAGCAGCTGAGACTGACGGCAAGCTGTTCTATATGCCGGTTGATTTCAACATTAACGGTATTTTTACCCGGAAATCCAATGTTCGTGACGGTCAGACCGGATTCACTTATGAAGAATATATTGATTTTGTGGATAAGGTCTGCAATGGTCAGGATCCGATGAATGATACGCAGCTCGGAGTTATCTGCACACTGTATTCATATGTGAGAGATGATTGTTTTAACGGCAATGAAGCTGATTTCAACAATGAAGCCTTCAGAGCTCTTTGTGAATATGTAAAGGATAATGTTACTGATAATACGGGCGATGTATACGGACAGACTGAACTGAGTTATTACGCCGGTATCAGAAGCACTCTAAGCTTTCATGGAGACAGGCTCCTTTCGGGCACCCTTTTAGGACTTCCTTCCACAGATGGCAGAGGACCATATATGTCAATTGGTACTTCCGTCGGCATTTCAGCTTTCGCTCCTTCCGTTGTAGCTGACGGCGCATGGGAATTTGTAAAAACGTGCCTGAGCGACGGGATTCAGGAGATTGTTACCGTATCGTATTCCAATCCGGTGAGAATAAGTGCATATGATTCAACGGCTAAAGCAGCTCTTGAGGATTACAAGAAAAATGATCCTTCTTATTCTGTGCTTAATCCGATCGATGATAGTGTCATAGAATCTTACAAAGAGGCGCTTTTGTCTGCATCGGTAATAGAAGTCGAAGATCCTGCCGTTTTCTGCGTGATCAGAGAAGAGCTCCCGCCGTACTTCCTGGATCAAAAGAGTCTGGACGAAGTTCTTGTTATAATAAATAACAGAGTCTCAACGATCGTCGCAGAAAGATAAAACATGATTGCACACCCGATACCGCCGGTATTTAATAAAGATTCCAATGTGCTTGTCCTCGGAAGCTTTCCGTCAGTGAAGTCAAGAGAGGAAGGATTCTTTTACGGACATCCGCAAAACCGTTTCTGGAAAGTTACGGCGCGTGTATTTGATGAGGATATTCCTGTTTCTGTCAGCTCGAAAAAGGAATTCCTTCTCCGCAATCATATTGCGCTTTGGGATGTTATCGGCTCCTGTGATATTGAAGGATCATCTGATGCCAGCATCCGCAATGTAACAGTCAATGACATCAGCATTATCCTTAACACGGCGGATATACGGTCAATCTATCTGAATGGTAAAAAAGCATATCAATACTATCAGAAGTACATGTTTCCGGTAATAAAGCGCGAAGGCGTCTGCCTGCCTTCAACAAGCCCTGCCAATGCGGCTTGGAGCATTGAGAAGCTTGCTCTGGCCTGGCGTGTCATCCGCGATTCATGAGACAAATCCACAATATTTAATTACATAAAATCCGGGGATTTTTTTACTTTGTCCCTGGATTTTTTACTTTGTCCCTGAGATTGTCTTTTTTTATTGATTTTTGACCCGGGAAATTTGTAATATCCAGAAACAGGGGATAACAATTCGGTTTTCGTGTTTGCTCACCCAAAACCACTTTGATTATTTATCAGCTCTAAGTGCCCGGGCACTTTGAGTCTGATGGTAATAAATACAAAGGAGGGAGGTAACCGGATATGACAGGGGCAAGTCTTAACAGGACACTCATTTTGAAAGCCGACGGGCTGAGTCAAAAGAGTGTTAACGGAAGGCGTTCAATTCGAAAGCCGCCTTAGCAGATATGCGTACAGACATAAGCATTAGTCAAAGTGCAATTGTCCTTTGATAATGCAGACAGATGTTCAAGCATATAAAAAAACAAATAAATTAATTAATTAAAAGGGGATTAAAAAAATGAAAAAATTATTAGCAGCAGCTTTAGCAGCATGCACGATCATCGGTTCTTTTGCATCATTAAGCATGGCTTATTCAACTTTACGTCCTGAACTTTGTGGTTATGGAAACAGATATAACGGTTCATATTATTATGACCTTGCCTATGCCGGAGTATATGTTTCTGCAGGTGATTCAGCCAGTGTAAGAGTCCGCCTTAAGAAGAACGGTACCTGGCAGGCATCAAAAACAACAACTGCAAAGGGTTATAGTTACGGCGGAACAACTACCTGTTATTCAAACACAATTCAGGGATCCGGATCTACTGGATATGATGCAAAGATCCTTTGATGCTATTTTGCGGAGATACGTATTATCCAATAAGAGGATATAACAGCATCTTTTGAAGCACATAAAACTTCTAATAATTATATTTAAGAAAAGAGAATATATTTATGAAAAAATTATTAGTAACAGCTTTAGCAGCATGCACGATCATCGGTTCTTTTGCTTCTGTAAGTATGGCTTATCATACAATGACAGGAGATGTTGGACATCAAAACAGATATAACGGATCATATTACTATGATATCGGTTATGCAAAAGCATATTCAGATGGCGATAAAGTAAGAGTTAAAACAGAGTTATTGAAGAATGGCAAATGGCAGGCAGGAAAGGTAACTGGGGTTAGTGCCGGTACAGTTACTTGTTGGTCTAATACAATACAAGGTTCCGGAGCAAATGGTGCTAGAGGTTATTTCGTTTAAGTGATTTGTGCAGAGAAAAGCGAATGCTTTTCTCTGCATTCTTCAAAAATAATACAGAAATAATATATTGAAGCTATAGCATAGCTTTAACACGCTGAATAGAATTGAAAGATAAATAAGTTAAGGGGATATATGAATATGAGAAGAGTTGTATGCAATAAGACTGTTTCGGTCATCTTGCTGTTTTCGATAGTTCTGTCGATTGCTTCTTGCAGCTCTGATAATTCAAAAAGGAAAAAAGTATCCGCAGATTCACCCTGGTATGATGCGGAAATAATAGATTTTAAACCGGAGACCAGAACAGACAAACAGGTATCCAGCTTGTATAATGTGCTGGCAGGTTCTGATGAAGATTATATTGTTGTTTATTCTGATGGTGACTACCGGTTACCGGATGATGCTGATGAACTTGACTACAGAGATTCTTACATTGAGCTTGTTACTCTGATTGACAGGAGTACAAAACAAAACGTTAAGACCTTAGATCTTACAGAACTATTGGGAGAATATGAAAGAGCTTCCAATGTTAACTATGTTAACGGAATCATAAATGTCTATGGTGATTCATGGGATCCTGAGACAAATATCACAATGATGAAGGAATTTGAGATAGATCCTGTTGCAGGTGAGGTTATAAATTCGCGGGATATCAGCATATTTGAAGGCATTAGTATCGGTCGCCGTCAGTATTCGTATAGTGTTGGTGAATACAGAATACTTCCGGATATTGGTGAGTCAGATGGTGACTGGTGTCTGATCCTTCGCGTGATCTCTCCGGATGGCAAAATCACAGAGGTGCCGGTTAAAGATCCTGCGGAGAATTTCTTCAGCATTGTTGCTGTTTTCGCGCTCGATGAAAAGACTGCTCTAATACCTGTTTCTGCAGAGAGAGGATGCAAGTATTTTCTGCTTGATCTGAATACATACAAATTGTCACAGGCAAATTCTGATGATTATTCCTGGCTTGGCTATGATGACATGGACTGGTTTTTCAATAGTCCGGATGGCGATATATATATATCAACAACAGAAGGCGTCTCAAAGATCGATTTCAAGAACAAGAAAATTGAAAAGTTCTTTGATTACAACAGCAGCAAGGTCAGCAGAAATTACACATCAAGGCTGGAAGTAGCCGACTGCACGGAGGATAAGATCCTTCTCTGCGGATCGTATTATCCTATCAATATCTTCCAATCTTCGGACATTTCCGATTTTGTCATTATTGAATTAACTAAAGCCGATAAGAATCCAAATGCGGGAAAGACGATTCTGGAAATGTATATTCCTGAGCATGAGGTGGACGGCATAATATCTGACAGCATCATCAAATATAATGAGACCAACAGCAAATATGTTATCCAGATAACTGACCGCTACAACGATTACCCTTATTTGCCTCAATATGATCAGATGGGAATGGGTGATGTCAGTGATGCTTCAATGCTTGAGGGCAATAACAAGCTGAGCTACAACCTTGCCATGGACATAATGAACGGTGAGGGACCGGACATCCTGATGGATACAAGCGGTCTGGCTCAGCTCAACAACGATAATTATCTGGTCGATCTCTCCACACTGGCCGCAGAGCTTGGACCGGACAGCTATTATACCAACATAATCGACGGTGCAAGAACTGATGGTAAGTTATACCAGCTGCCCGTGTGTTACACGATCAGAGGAATACAGACCGACATGAATAATGCGGGGGCATCGGGCACAGGTTTTACGACGGAGGAATATGAGGATTTCCTTTATGGCACGCTGAACGGCAGTGACATTATAGGATCAAGCCAGCCGTATTATTTTGCCCTGCTCTTTAATAACATGGCGGACACATTTATCAAGGACGGAAAAGTGGATCTGACCGGAGCCGAATTTGAGGCGCTTGCAAGATATGTCAAGGACAATGTTCAGCAAAGCGTGATCCTGCCTGAAGACGATGATACCAATGTTGATGAGATATTTGATTCCACTCTTGCAGCGAAAAACCATAAAGCACTTTACTGCAACTGTCCGGGAATCAGCGGTTATCTCGTAAAAAGAGCGAGAGTGCAGAATGCCACGTCGATCCTTGGTCTTCCTTCAGCCGACGGAAGAGGACCGATGTTCGGAACCAACGTTTCCGTGGCAGTATCGGCAAACGCAGTAAACAAGGACGCCTGCATTGAATTCGTGAAGATGCTTCTGACAGATGACATTCAATCCGAATTTGCTTCGAGCGATTACTTTGTCCTCAACAGAAACGCGCTGCGACAGTGCTGCAGTGAAGCAGTCAAGTATTATAACGGAGCAGGAAAGGATGATCTTCTCGATTATACGTTAGGTTCCACCGTAAGCGTCGAGATCAAGTTCACTGAGCAGGACGTAGATAATCTCGAGAAAACCATTCTCAGCTGTTCGAAGAGTGACTGCATCGACTCAGCGATCAACATGATCCTGATAGAAGAGATGCCGGCATATTTCTCGGGTCAGAAAGACCTAGCTTCAGTCATCTCTGTTTTGCAGGACAGAATACAGAAGATCTTAGACGAACGCAGGTAAGGCCGACAAAAATATAAATGTATTGAAGGACGGTGCCATAGCGGCGCCGTCTTTTCGTTGCAGTTACAAAACAGGTCAGAAAGATGCGTTTTTTCCAAAGAAAAACCCTGAAAAACGTCCTGAAAACGGCCCGGAAAGAACGGTTTTCGAGGCAAAAACAAAAAACAGTTCGAAAAATCCACATCATTTTTTATCGGCAAACAAGCCCGATTTTTTTACTTTGTCCCTGGATTTTTTACTTTGTCCCTGAGATTAGGAAAATCTATTGCAAAGCAAATTGCGCTTTTTATACTATCTGCTTAATCAGGGGATGACGGATATGGCGCTAAATCAATAATCCAAGCTGAAATCTGGACTTGGGGGTACAGACCAATGGGGAAATAATGCAAGTTTGTAAAGTTACTTATTAAAAATCGGAACCATGGAAATCAACCGGGTTCCAGGAGAGAAAAAAATAGTATGAAAAAAATTTGTATGAAGGAGAAATTTAAAATGAAAAAGACAATTTTAGCAGCTATTTTCGCAGCAGCAATCGCAGTATCCGGCGTAGCAGGTTTTGCTACACGCGCAAACGCAGACGGAACAGGTAACACAACAGATACAGAGTTCTCATTCTATAACATGAACTCATCCGGTCATTCCGTAGGCCGCGAGAAGAGAAATACTACTAAGGTTTATTGCTATCCTTGGTATGGCCCTTCTGTAAAGTACAATGTTGAGGGTTATCACACAGCTACAAACCAGTGGATGGATAGATCAAACAGCTTCGTAATCAGCACAGGCACACAGGCAAGCCTTACAAACTATGTATACGAGAATGGTGAGAGAAGCGCAAGACTTGGCTTCGTAAGACAGTCTTATGCAGGCGTATACACACGTGGTTACTGGAGCCCTGACTCTTCACGCAACTATACTATCTTCAGATAATTAATTTTTATTAATGATTGGCCGCGGGAATCGTTTACGCGTATTCCCGCGGTTAATTTGAGGTTTACGGATGAGAAAGATAATAACGACAGTTACAGTTATTATATTTGCGCTTGCTGCGGCCATTGCTGTTATATTGATCGAGAATAACAGCAGAACTCCCATGGAGAGATATTTGCATGCAACCGGCGCAGGCGTCAATGCAGCCTCAAATACTAACGGAGTTTCTGACGGAATCAAGGGAACAGGCGGAGCTTCGCCTGTAATACTGAACAACACTCATACGGTTGAGTGTGAGTTCCTGAATTATGAAATCATTGATGATGCGGATATCGCATCACAGACAAAATATAAGGGTGAGTTCTTTGAAGAAGGGATTCTTCCCGACTCGGATTATGCAGTTGAATATACGGATTTCCAGGCGATGATGAATGATCATCCTGAAGTTGAAGCCTTTATTTCGAGCAACGGAAAAGAAGGCATGACAGAGGCTGAATATTATGAATTTCTGGACAAGCATTACGATGAATATACAACGGTCATACATCCCGAATCAAAATACCTTTTCTTCCGCTGCAGGATAACAAATCTTACAGACGAAGAAACCTTTGAATATCTGAGCAGCATTAAAGTTTTTGCGATGTGCGGAAATGAGCTGCTCGACATTGCTGAAACAGGTTTCTACTATGACGGACCGATGAGCGCTGAAGACGGATACATCCCGGTATTATCTCTTAAACCCGGCGAGAGCGTTGAGTGCGTTACAGGCTGCAGACTGACAGATGAGTACATAGATTTCAGCAAAGATATTTCCTACTATGTCGGATTTGAACCCGTGGGCCTGGATAACTATTCACAGTTAAATCCGGCACTCGATAAGGGTATTGTTGCAGTCAGTGCTTTGCAGGAGGATCTTACGGAATGAAGAAAGTAATACCTCTGATCCTTATCTGCCTGGCTTTTTTCTGGGTCTCGAAAATATACAGCATCAATCTGTATAAGCCGGAGGCTACTATTTTCGATATCGGCCAGACAGTCGACTGCGGAGATCTGGAACTGCATTTCGACGAATCACATCTTGATGATCCGGATGAATTCAGCAAGCGGTTCGGCGTTGAATATGACGGCAATTTCGGTGAATGTAAGCTCCTCTCGGTATGCATAGATGTAACGAGCAGATCAGATGCGGACATTGAGTGGGACGATGTTTTCAACTTCCTTGAATGCGGATTTGAATCATCTGTCTGGGGAAGCGTAATGAACCCGGATATCGACAGACAGATCAACATTCTCAATGGTGAATGCCTGGCTCCCGGAGATTCCCAGAAGATATGGTTTGTATCGCCGGTCAACAAGGTTTGTTTTAAGGAAAGATCATGGGAGAGGATCGACGAGTATCAGTATTACTACGTCCTGTCTTTATCTCCCGGGAAGATAGCAGTGAGGCTTAAAGTATGAAAGCATTGAAACTCGAATTATACCGTGCTTTCCATAGCCGCACATTCTTCGTAAGTCTTTTGATAGGGCTTGTCATCTGCATCCTGGATCTGGTTACGTTCTGCGTTCAGTTCGGAACATCGGGCAGCAAGTTCCTGCTCCAGGCATGGATCGGAACAGACTATCAGTTTGCATATAACGAGATGTTCTACGTGCTGCTTCCGGTGCTGGCCTGCCTGCCTTACGGCGGTTCGCTTTATAACGATATTAAGTCCGGTTATGACAAGAATATCTGTGTAAAAACATCAAGGCTGAATTATGCGGTTTCCAAGAGCGTTGCCGTGTTCCTGTCCGCCTTTGTCAGCGTGGCATTGCCGCTTGGTCTTAATATGTTCGCTGCTGCAGGCATGTTCCCTGACTTCACGCCCGAGAGGCTTGAGTTTATGAGCATAAGAGTGCTGGACAGAAATCTTTTCGCGATGGCAAATAACGATCATCCGGCATTATACTGCCTGATCTTCATCCTGCTGGACGGAGTTTTTGCAGGCGTGATCGCGCTTACGTCATTAAGCATCTCAAAGCTGGTAAAGAGTCATTTCACCGCGGTTGTTACACCCATGGTAATCGTTATTATCTCCGGAATGCTCCTTCAGGGTGACGAACGTGGCAACTGGTCTGTAATGGACATGTTAAATCCCAGACAACATGTAACGACGCTATGGTATCAGATGCTGATCGTCTTTTTGATCATATTGGCCGTTAATGCCGCGGCAATCTGGATAACGTCAAGAAAGAGGGCTGTTCTATGAGTGAGATCAGGATCGAAAATATAAACAAAAAGATAAAGGACGCCGTAATACTGAATGATGTTACGCTGACGTTCTCGTCCGGAAAGATATACGGTCTTAAAGGAAAGAACGGTTCAGGAAAGACCATGCTCATGAGAACGATCGCAGGTCTTCTTATTCCTGATTCCGGCACTGTGACGATCAACGGGAAAACGCTTCATAAGGATATATCTTTTCCCGAAAGTATAGGTATCCTTATCGAGAATCCCGCATTTCTTCCGCAATACACCGGATACAAGAATCTGAAGCTCCTTGCATCATTATCTGACGGTATTTCTGACGGAGATATCAAGACTGCGCTGGAGCGTGTGGGTCTTGATCCTGATGATAAGAGAACATATAAAAAATATTCACTCGGAATGAAGCAGAAGCTCGGCATAGCAAATGCCATTATGGGCGAACCTGACATCATCATTCTCGATGAGCCGATAAATGCTCTTGATGAGGAGACCGTCCGTAAGATCAAGGATGTTCTTCTCGATATAAGAGATAAAGACAAGCTGATAATTATCGCATGCCACGATAAAGAAGAACTCGAATATTTAAGCGATGAGATCATTGAGATCAAAGACGGTTCGATAACCGGCAGGAAGGATATGGCTGATGGAAACAATTAAGTTCTTAAAGCGCGATATCCGGCTGGGGATCATACGCCGTTCATACATATTCCTGATAGTGATCATTTACTCTTTTGTAATGGTCCGGCAGTGTTCGTCTGCCATAAATGCCATTAAAGAGAGCAGCCTTATGTGGTCCGACGGAACAGTGATGGACTACTTCCTTTTCGCTGTCAGGGGAATGGCATATTACCGTTTTGATCCGGTGAAGAGCTTCCAGCTTCCGATCCTGTGGTTCATCTTCCAGATGGGAATATCCTATTTCATAGCTTATTACCCGGAGAAGGATTTCAGGGAAAACGGGATCAACGTGCTGGTCGCCGGAAGAAAGCGTTCCTCATGGTGGCTTTCTAAAGTTTTATGGTGCATTATCTCCGTCTTGGCATATTACCTTGCCGCATTCATATCATGCGCGGTATTTGCCTTGATAAAGGGAGCCGGACTGTCATTTGACGTGACATATGATTATATGCAGGTCCAGTTCGGCTACAATTCCAATTTTGTTTCTCAAAGAGACTTTTTCATAATCTCAGTTGTGATCCCCATAGTTGTTACCATCGGCATTTGCCTGGTGCAGCTTCTGCTGAGTTTCATAGTCTCTCCTGTAACCAGTTTTGCTATGACGTGCATGGTATATATCCTGTCGGCATACTATACCGTTTGGTTTTTGCCGGGAAGTTTTACCATGTGGCTCAGAAGCTCATATTACGATGAGAAGGGACTGAACCCGCTCAGCGGACTTATTATCGCCGCATTCATGATAACAGCAGCTTGTTTGATTGGAAAAAACTACTTTGAGAAAAAAGACATAATCTGAGGAGGTATTACTCAACCAACACGCAATTTCTTCTCTCCCGCGTATTTATAATTCCGGTCATCAGGCACCTATTTGCTTCAGCCTAATCCCTGTTGACCAGACAATGAATTATAGACACCTTCTCAGTAAGACCAGAGGCTTTTTACATCGCTACCTCCTTTCACTACAAGGTAAGATGATCCCAAGCAACCATATGATCCCTATGATTTTTCTTTGAAGTCTCTGGTTTTAGATGCGTTGGGGTCAGCGGATCGATCCGCTGGCCCCAATGTTTTTTTGTGCAACTTCTTTTCGCGCCGGCATCGAAAACAAAAACCGCCGCACATCTCTCCAATATGAAGATTCATAAGCATACTTCAAGTGGTATATAATGATTTTACGGCTTATATCAAAATATAACTTTGCAGGACACGATGAAAAACGCAGATTATCTTATAGATCCTGATGAGGTTGCGAATCTCATCCATCACAATGTCGAAAGCGGTTTCTCCCACACAACGTACAGGGAGGAGCTGGAGCGTTTTGCATATCTCGAAAACGGCGATGACAGGGCCGTGGAGGGCTCTGTAAAGCTCATGAATGCGGATGTCCAGGGAAGGCTCTCGGAAGACCCTCTTCGCAATTACAAGTACCTTTTCATCATTAACACCGGCCTTGCAACGAGAGTGGTGATAGAGGCCGGCGTGACGCAGGAACTCGTCTATTCAATAAGCGATGTATATATCCGCAAAGCCGACGAGGCCACGACGATCGATGAGGTCAAAGAACTTAACAGGGAGCTCTGGAAAAGATACGTAAGGCTTGTGCGCGACATCAGGAAAAGAGGTTCTTATTCCAAACCCGTTCAGGACTGCATCAACTACATTACTTCGCATTTCAACACGAAGATCACGCTTAAAGATCTCGCAAATGCGACGGGTCTTACGCCGAATTATCTGGCTTCGGTATTCAAGCGCGACACAGGTATGACCGTCGGCGAATATCTTTTGAATTTCAGGATCGATTCGGCAAAAGCACTTCTTACAAAAACGGATTACTCATATCTCCAGATAGCGCTGTCGCTTGGCTTTTGCACACAGAGTTATTTCACGCAGGTCTTCAGGGAACAGACGGGGATAACGCCTAAAGAATACAGGCTCAAGTTTGTTGATAAAACCTTCAGTGACATAAACTGAAAAACGGGTCCGGTATTTTAAGCCGTGCCCGTCTTTGTAATCAGGATCGATACTGTCTTTAGCTTTCAACTATCTTGAATGAGTAGCCTTGTCCGATAAGATATTCTTCAAGGTCACCGATCATTTCGTCGGCATCATCGTAATTTCTGAACCGGTCCATATTATCTGTCCAGTTGTCGCCGCCAAAGGAACGAACGCGGTTTTTCTGGTCATAAGTAATGTAGTAGTGATATACTTCGCCGTCCATGACACATTCGATGTTCTTTGTTGTCAGGACCAGATCCTTCTCAGGCTTATAGGCATATATGAGCATTACTGTTACCAATAACACGATGACCGCGGCAATTGCGATAACTATTCCTGTCAGGACTTTCTTTGCCGTCTTTCTTCTCCGGACCGACCGGGTTGCGAGCTGCTCGTTTAAGATTGCGAGCTGTTTTGCAATTTCCTCCATAGCCGAATCAGAAGTCTTCTCCGGCTCTTCGACCGTGCTTCCGAGCAATGTGCTCACCGGAACTTCAAAGAGCTCCGAGATCGTATTAAGCATTTCCGCATCAGGTACCGAGAGGCCCTTTTCCCATTTTGATACAGTCTGCCTTACTACATTTAACTGCTGAGCAAGTGTTTCCTGTGATAATCCCTTCTGCTTACGAAGGATCTTTAAGTTTTCTCCTAACATCCCGTTTTCCTCCTTGGGTTTGATGACTGCATCCTATTCCGCAAATGCCCGTTGCCGCAAGCAACGGAGATTAACATGCGGCATTAACGGCGGTTATCAGCCCCAGGTATTTAATATCTCGACAGACTTAGAGACCATCTGCTTTCTGTTTTAAAACTGATTATACCATCAGGTCATATTTTCGAGTTTTGGAAAACAGGCGAAAAAGCAAAGGGTTATTGACAGACAACGTTTCTGAAATTAAAATGAAACTACTTTCATTTTTGCGGGGGAGCGGTTCCGATGCCTAAAGTCACGCAGGAATACATGGACAACAAGCGCAGGATGATAGTCGACTGCGCGTACAGGGTGTGCCTCAGAAAGCCTGTCGAGATGGTCACCATATCAGATGTCATCGCAGAGACGGGACTGTCGCAGGGCGGCATATACAGGTTCTATAAAGACCTGGATGAGATCCTCTCGGATATGATCTCCGGCATGAGGCGCGAATATAACATTACGGATAAGCTGGATGCCGCCGTTGCAGATAAGAAGGCGTCGTTTGAAGATATAACAAGAAAGATATGCTCTATCCTTGCTGAGGTCATGGAAGAGCATCTGATGGACATACAGAAGATAAATTTCGATCTGACGGTGCTGGCAATAAATGAGCCTGAGCGCGCAGAGAAGATAATCAGGGGCGTTAAGGGCAAAGGCAATATGGAACATCTTGCGACTGTCATATTCCCATATCTGGCCATAGCGTGCAGGAATAGCAAGCTTAAGCCCCAACACGATCCTGCAGAACTGTTCCAGTTCAT
Organism: Clostridiales bacterium; assembly: GCA_017509245.1. Taxonomy (GTDB): domain Bacteria; phylum Bacillota; class Clostridia; order Saccharofermentanales; family Saccharofermentanaceae; genus Saccharofermentans. The sequence goes on from JAFWQC010000045.1 coordinate 27,689, forward strand.
TTCGTCTGCATATGTAGGCATCGAGACAAACTGCATCCTGACAGCCTGCTATGGCAAAGCTCCGCTTAATTCAAGCTGCGAACCCAAAGCAATGTTCAGCATTCTGGCGACAACGATGATCATGTTATTCGGAGGAAAAGTATGAAGGCTGTAAAGACACCGGTTCCCTCAGGCGAATATGCCGTAGGGACATTTACATACACGGTAAAGGATGTAAGAGAAGAAGTAATGGCTCCGTACGGAATGCGCAGCGTTGCCGCAAGAGTATACTATCCTGTTCTTAAAGAGAGCGTAAAGGATCTTCCTAAGATCAGATATATGTCACCTGACATGGCAAAGGGCATGAAGGCTGTATTCAAAGTCGCGCCCAAGCTTGATGAAGGCGGACTTGAGAACACCTCAGAATGCTATGAGAACGCGCCGCGTATATCGGGTATGAGATTCCCCCTGATCGTTTTTAACCACGGCTACAACTCATTCAGAGAGGGCAATTCCTATCTTTGCATTGACCTTGCTTCGCACGGCTATGTGGTCCTGTCCGTTACACACACGATGGAAGCGATCTGCACCGAACTCGATGACGGCTCCGCTGTGTTTTTCGATAGGAGCATAATCAGGAAAATGTACGACCCTATGATCGGCGGCCTAATCGCGATGTATAAACTTATGAAGTTCAAAGGCAGCCTTGAAGAAGCTGCGGAGAAGTTCGATGAGGCCGCAAATAAGTACTGCAGATTCTTGATTGACAGGACTCCTGAGTGGGTCAAAGACACGGATGCCGCAGTGGAATATGCGAAAAACAATCTGAGTGATCTTATCGACTTTGATAAGGGCATAGGCTGTTCCGGTCATTCGATGGGCGGCAATACCGCATACGCCCTTTGCACCCAAAACCCTGATTATGTATGCGGAGTAAATATCGACGGAAGCCTATTCGGCGACTATAAAAATACGGTGCTGACCAAGCCCTTCCTTCAGATAAGCTGCAAGGATAACGAGCGCGTCGTGACCCGTGTCTATCTTAAGCACACAAAGCCTGTGTACAAGGTACTTTTCAGGGACATGAGACACATCGGTTTTGCCGACAGCAAGTACATCATGCCGATGAAATCTCAGGTCGGAAAGCTCGCTCCTGACCTTATGCATGATAATCTCTGCAAGGTTCACAGGGAGTTTTTCGATGCCTGCTTAAAGGGCTTGAAGGACAGGCCGGAATTTGTTGATAACGATGTTGTGAAGGTGAGTGTTTTCGAGCCTGACATGAAAGAGAACTGAGGGCGGGAGTTTTCGAGTTTGGCTAAAAAGCGTGAAGGCGGAGGGCCGAGCCTGACTTGAAAGTGTGAAGGCGGAGGGCCGAGCCTGACTTAAATGTGTGATATTCCGCGCGCGAAAATTGAACTATACGGCCGTTTTTTGGGCGTGTAGGTTAAAAAAATGGCGTTTTCTTGAACTATAGGGCCATTTTTGGGGCGTGTAGGTTAAAAATCTGCGCGTGAAACGGGCTGATCTTACGCGCCCCGGGAACTGCAGAAAATTTATTATTTATTTTTAATAATTAAATATATAAAAGTTTTTTGTTTTCTATTATAATCTAAACCATCTTTACTTTATGCGGAGGTAATCCATATGACATTTGAAGAATTGATGACTTATGCCATCGAACGCGACTGTTCCGATGTCCATATTACGCAGGGCACAAATCTTGCGTTAAGAAGATACGGAATGCTCCATATCCTTGACGAGCGCCCGACGGCCGAAGAGGCTCAGGAGATGATCTACGCGATCCTTACAACGGACGAGATCAAGCGCGTTGAGGAGGGTGAGGACGTCGACGTCGGCCGTATGATCGACAACGGCATAAGAGTCAGAGCAAACGTTTATCATCAGCGTAATAACCTTGCATGCAGCATCCGTCTCCTCATGGCCGAGATCCCTGAGTTTGAGGATCTGGGACTCCCTGAGGTAATCAAGTCACTTGCTACTGCAAACAACGGTATTATCCTTGTCACAGGCCCTACGGGTTCAGGTAAGACAACAACACTTTCCGCGATCGTTGACTACATCAACAAGAACGAAGCAAAGCACGTTATCACGATCGAGGACCCTATCGAATATATCTATCCTCATAACCGTGCAATGATCCACCAGCGTGAAGTCGGACGCGACGTTAAATCTTTCGCATATGCTCTCCATTCAGCACTCCGTGAGGACCCGGACATCATCCTCGTAGGTGAGATGAGAGATTTCGAGACGATCTCCGCCGCTATCACTGCTGCAGAGACAGGACACCTCGTCCTTTCAACACTTCACACACAGAGTGCCGCACAGACGATCAACAGAATCATCGACGGTTCACCTATAGATATGCAGGCAACGATCCGTTCGCAGTTCGCAGCAAGTATCCGCGGCGTTATCTCACAGCAGCTCCTGCCTACAACAGACGGCAACGGCCGTGTGCTTACGACTGAGGTCATGGTCGGCACAAGCGCCATCAAGAGCCTTATCCTTGAGGACAAGATCCAGATGATCCCGGGCGCTATCCAGTCTGCAAGCCACCAGGGCATGCACACACTGAACAGCGATCTCCAGAGACTCAATCAGATGGGCCTCATCAACAGGAAGACCGCAATGGATGCCGCTTACGATCCCAACGAACTCGAGAAGATGCTCGGCATCACAAACTACGGTTTCTGATAAGGTTATACAATACAAAAGCTATGAGGGCTGTCTCTCCGCGAGGCAGCCTTTTTACTCCCAGTTCTTCCTGTATTCCCTCGGCGACTTCCCGAAAAACTTACGGAAGGTCTCAGACATGTAGCTCACGCCTCCGAACCCTGTAAGTGACGCGATCTCCGTCATGGACAGATTGCCTGACCTCAAGAGCTCTGCGACCTTGCGAGCGCGCAGATGCATCAGGTAATTGATCGGCGATTCGCCGACATATTTATGGAATAAGGTGTTGCACAAAGATTTGCTTATGTTGCCGCTCGCTGCGATATCATCCAAAGTGATCCTGCGCTGGTACGAATTGGAAATGAAATACATCATTGACTTGAATGACTTCATTCCGGGGTCTGAGATCGTCTCTTCGGTCTTGCCCAGGGTCTCGGCCTGCTTGCGTATTATGTCCCAGATCTGGTAGAACTGTTTTGTTACCGCGAAGGCGTCGTGCCTTATTGCGGGGAGGCCGAGAACGAGATCTCTTATCTCCTCAGTATGTTCGCTCAGGTTCCTGAATCTTAAGTAGGGCAGGTCCGGGTTGTCGATGATGGGCCGTATCGCCTGCATCTCAACTGCGACGGAATTGCAGAGTATGCCGGGATGAATAACGGCAATGACGTATTTCGCCGTGCCGCCGTCGATGCACATGTTGTAGTGGATCTGGTTGGAGTTGACCACGATCGTGTTGCCTTTGTGAAGAACGATGTTCCTGCCGTTAACGAAATAAGATAACTGGCCCTCTTTTATGGTCATTATCTCAATGTCCTCATGGAAGTGCGGAACGCCTTCCCAGGTCGCTTTCGGCATTATCCATCCGTCGTAGATATAGGATGGAAAGTTGGGATCGTCGTAGTTTACGATTTCTGAGCCGTCTTCTCTTTTTATGATCAGACCCATTGCTTCCGGCTTCATAACTATTTTTCTCCTTCGTTTGCGAAAATATAACAATCTGCCACCACTGTGCAAGATAGTTATAAAAACAAGGCATAAACCATATGTATCGGCGTTCTTACATACAATATACTTGCAATTGAACAAAAATGAAAGAGGAAAATCGTTATGGATGGACTGACAGGCAATGAAGCGGTGGTAATGAGAAATGTCTGCAAAGACTTCAAGGTGTTGAACCGCCATGAAGGGCTTAAGGGCAGCATAAAAGACCTGTTTTCGAGAGATTATAAAACTGTATCGGCCGTTAAAGACGTGACCATGACCGTAAACAAGGGAGAGATCATAGGATATCTGGGGCCGAACGGCGCGGGCAAATCGACGACGATCAAGATGATGACGGGTGTCCTTGAGCCGACGTCGGGTGAGATCCTCGTCAACGGCAAGGTGCCTTATAAGAACAGGACGGAGAACTGCGAGAACATCGGCGTTGTTTTCGGGCAGAGAAGCCAGCTCTGGTGGTCACTGCCCCTGATCGAATCTTTCAAGCTCTTAAGAGATCTTTACATGGTTCCGCAAAAGGACTATGAGGAGATGATAGATCTTTACCGTTCGCTTGTTGATATAGAACCGGTCCTTCATAAGCCCGTAAGGCAGATGTCTTTAGGCCAGAGGACACTTAGTGATATCCTGGCAGCGTTCCTGCATAACCCGCCGGTGGTGTTCCTTGATGAGCCCACGATCGGTCTGGACGTGTCAATGAAGTCGAAGATAAGAGAACTCATTCTCGGTCTCAATAAGGAGAAGAACACAACTGTAATCCTTACCACGCACGACATGGGCGACGTTGATGCGCTGTGCAGGAGGATCGTCATCATCGATAAGGGAATGAAGATCTACGACAACGACATCGATCATCTGAAGAATTACTTCGGTTCGTACCGCACGTTAAAGCTCAAGCTTGCTGACGATACGTGGGAAGAGATGCTGATCGACGAGAAGACGACGGACGTCATGGATGTCATCATGGCAAAGCAGAAAGAGTCGAAGATAAAAGACGTTAAGATCCTTGAGATCTCTACCGAGGAAGTCATAAAGAAGATATATGAAGGGAGCGCAAAATGAATCCGAAAAGACTGCTCGCATTAACAAGAGCAGGGATAATGGAAGCTCTCCAGTTCAGGCTGGGAATCTTCGTTACGCTCTTTGCGAACCTGATCTATCTCGTGCTCGTATATTACCTCTGGAAGGCCATCTACGCGTCTTCCGGAACCGATGTCGTGAACGGCATGACCTTCACCGATACGATGATCTATCTGATCCTCGCGACGGCGCTCTTCAACTTCCTGGAGATGTTCGTCGTGTGGGATATGAGCAGGTCGATCCAGTCGGGCAAGATCGCGCTCGACCTTCTAAAACCGATGCGCTTCAGGAAATACACTTTCTGGAGTTATACCGGAAATCACGTCGTCCAGTTTGTGCTGACATTCATACCGACGTTTATCGTTGTAATGATAGTCACAAAAGGCGCGATCAACATGGGCATCAATCTCCTGTGGTTCATCATTGCGACCGTGCTCGCGCTGGTCATTAACTATAACATCGAGATGCTGGTCGCCCCCATATGTTTATTCACCGAATCGACATGGGGCATCAACATCGTAAAAGAGACCATTGTGCTCCTGCTGTCGGGAGCATCGATCCCTCTTGCGTTCTTCCCCGAAAAAGCGAGGATGATCGTGCAGTATCTGCCTTTCCGCGCGGTGTACGACATACCGTTGTCGATGCTCCTTGGAAAGAGCGGATCGGATACATGGCAGGGTCTTGTGAGCCTGTTCGGACTGCAGCTGATATGGCTTGTTGTGCTTACTGTTGCAGGTAATCTTTTCTGGAATTGTGCGGTGAAGAAAGTCACCGTGAACGGAGGTTGATATGCGCAAAAGAGGACTTGGATTCTATGCAAGTATCTACCGCAAGATACTGATACAGGACCTTAAGAGCAAGATGAGTTACCGCGCCGATTTCGTCATCTCGACATTCGGCATGATAATGACCAACCTTGCCGGCTTTGTGACCTTCATGATCCTGTTCCACAACTTCCCGACGATCAGCGGCTGGGACTACGATCACATGCTGTTCCTGTACGGCTTCTCGCTCGTTGCGCTGACACCGGTGCAGTGCTTCTTCGATAATAACTGGAACCTGAGATTCCAGGTGCAGAGCGGCGACTTCATCAAGTACTGCTTCAGGCCCGTCAACGTGTTCTTCTACTTCATGTCGGAAGTCTTCGACGTAAAGGGACTGGGTCAGCTGGCGTTCGGCATTGGAACCATCGTCTATGCATGGATAAAGATCGGGATCCCCGTGACGCCGTTGATTATTGCCAAGCTCATCGTATTCCTTCTTACCGCATCGCTCTTCATGATCGCGCTCATGAACTTTGCTGCGGCAACATGCTTCTGGATCAAAGGTTCCGGATACGTAATGGTCATCATGTTCCGCTTCAAGGACTTCGCCAAATATCCGTCGAGCATCTTCCAGGGGATCTTCAGCGTGATCTTCACGTTCATCATCCCGATCGCATTCATCGCGTACTATCCGAGCCTCGTGATCCTCACGCCTGACAACGTGCCGCTGCTTTCATGGATCTCGCCGCTTTTTGGTATACTGTTCTTCTACCTGAGCTACAGATTCTGGATGCTCGGTGTTCGAAAATATGACTTTACGGGTTCGTGACCTTATCACGCGCGTCATCGTGCATCATATGGAGGATAAAACATGAACGAATTGGTTAAGATAATAAAGCAGACGGTTGTCCCGAATTTCCTCAATATCAGGACATCCATAAAGGCATACGACAGGGACGCCCTATGCTGCGGCGCGCCCTGCTGGAGATGGGTCTATCACGCACTCCACTCCGCAGACAAATGGTTCATAAATCCCAATGTCTACGAGGAGCCTTCCTTCCACGAAGAGGGCATGGACAATCCCGAGAACCCGACAGCTGTCGTGCTCACTGATGAGCAGCTTCTGGCATATCTTGATTCCATCGAGAAGAAGACTTTGGAATACTTGGACACGCTTGACGATTCGATGCTCTATGAATGTCCCGAGAACTGCAGGTTCACGAGAATGGAGCTGGTGCTCCGCCAGTACAGGCACCTGTCTTTCCACACGGGCATGTTAAACGGCCAGGTTGCGGTTGCGACAGGCAAGTTCCCGATGTGGGTATCCGATACGGAAAAGTTTGTCGATGACGGAGTGTTTTTCGGGCGCTACAGAAAGGGTCAGACGAAGATCTGACAGGTACGGATCATTTCAGCCTACGCCACAATGTCCGTATTCAACCTGTGTTAAAATCACAGGTACGGGAGGAGATCCGGCACATGATCGACTATATCAGAGAAAACCTGAGTTATTACGGCATATATTACAGGCTCCTGTTCAGGACAAAGAAGGAAGTCACGCCGGAGTATGTCTCTTTCGGCGGGGATAAGGAGCAGTATTTCCTTTACTATGAACCAAAGGAAACTATAAGCGGCAAGATCGTATTCTGGGTTCATGGCGGAGGGTGGAACGCAGGCAATCCGAAGTTCTTTGATTACGTCGGACAATACCTTGCGAAGTCCGGATACAGATGCGTTTCCATAGGTTACCGCCTGTCTCCGAAGAATAAATATCCGGTGCAGATAGAAGACGTCTGCAGGGGGTATAAGGCAGCGGTCAATTTCCTGAAGGAGAAGGGCATCAGCACGTCGGAGATAATCGTCGTTGGGCCTTCTGCGGGCGCGCATTTATCGTCCATAATGTGCTATTCGAAAGAGGTTCAGAGAGAATATCAGGTGGACGTGTCTGACGTTATCGGTTTTGCGGGTTTCGGAGGGCCGTACAGCTTCAGGGAAAGCCAGTCTCTGACATTAAAGATGCTGACGGGAATGCTTTTCGCGAAGGGGTATGACAGAAGAAATGCAGAGCCTTGGTCGCTCATGTCAAAGAACCATATCCCGATGCTCCTGATACAGAGCAGACATGACGGACTTATTGAGTTCGAATGCGCCGAAGAGTTTGCGGATAAGGCGAAGACTGTCGGCAACAAATGCGAGATATATGAGGTCGAAGATAAGAAGAATACGCACTCGTGGTATACGGCCGGGTGCTTTCTCTTAAGCCGTGATGAGAGTAAGACGCTGGATAAGTTTATGACCTGGATCGGGGATCTCTGACGGAGATCTTCAATGCCTTGTGCGGGCACGCGTTTACGCAGTCGCCGCAGCGGATGCACTCGCAGCTGTTCGGCTTGACGGAAGGATCGATGTTCATCTTGCAGGCCTTGGCACAGGCTTTGCAGTTAACGCATTTACTGCTGTCCAGATGCATGCGGTATAAAGCTATCCTGTTAAAGAATCCGTAGATTGCGCCGAGAGGGCAGATGTATTTGCAGAAAGGCCTGTAAACGATAAGGCTTGCAACGAGGATAATTCCCAGGATGACGAGCTTTAAGCTGAACAGATTTCCGAGCTGTGATGCGACCTGCTTATCTGCTGCTGCAAGACAAATACCGGCAAGAGTTCCTGACGGGCAGATATATTTGCAGAAGAACGGTGTGAGCTTAAAGCAGAAGGGCAGCATGAGGACGAACAGCCCAAGCACGATATATTTGAAATAGCGCAGATATTTATCGAGCTTGAATTCGTTTTTCTTAAAGAAGGGGATCTTGTATAAAAGGTCCTGCAAAAAGCCGAACGGGCACAGGAATCCGCACACGGCGCGGCCCAAAAGGGCACCGATAAAGATAAGTATGCCCACGACGTAGTAAGGGATCCTGAACTTCAGTCCGCTTAAGAAATTCTGCAGTGATCCTATGGGGCATGAGCCGATTGCGCCGGGGCAGGAATAGCAGTTAAGACCTGGCACGCAGACTGATTTCGAAGGCCCCTGATAGATGCGGCCTTCAATAAAACCCTTGAAGTTCGCGTTCTGGAGGAGCGTTGCTGCCGCCTGAATGCCGTGTCTTACCCACTTCTTAGCCAATTCCCACACACTCCATACAGATCCTTACGGCCTTAGACAGGACTTGCGCGGGATGCCCCAGCGCTATCCCCGTGATAATGAGGATAACGCCTAAAGCAATAAGTGATAACGTTACTATTCTTTTACGCATCTAAGATCATTTCAATAAATATTCAACTGTCGTAGCCCATTCATCGTAGCTCTGTGAACCGATCACGCTCTGTTCACCATCAGGCAGAGTGAGCACCTGACCGTTCCGGTTAACGAATATCGTGGTGGGCACGTAGCCTGTCTGGAACTGATCGAATTCAGAAGTGTAGTTGAGGATCAGATACTGGATCTTGCTGTCTTTCAGGATCTGTGTGACATCATTCTCCATTGAAGTCTCGGAATATACTCCGACCACCTGAAGTCCCATGTCTTTATAGTTCTCGTAGAGCTTTTCTATGTCAGGCATCTCGTTAACGCAGGGACCGCACCAGGGTTCCCAGAAATTTACCATTGTAAGCATTCCGGAAGAGAAGATGCGCTCGTCGTATGTATTGCCGTCCCTGTCCGTCGTCGAAAATGTGAAGTCAGGAGAGAATGTTGCGGGCACAGTACCTGTCGTAAGGATGGTCTCATCGCCTTTCTCGACCTTGTAAGCAGCCGCTGTCGTCGGATCTTCTTCATCACGGTCTCTTGTCCTTTTGGTATTTTTGGCATTGCCGCAGGATGCGAGTCCAAGGATCAGGGATGCGCTTAAAAGTACTGATATAAGTTTTTTCATTTAACTAACCTCTAATGTCAATGTAATTGATCATAAGTATAGTATCCGCTGTCTATGAGAATCTCCTCATAATTGTAAGAATCCGCGAAAACCGGAGCGCAGAGGTAGGAAGGAACAACTTTCTTGCCATTGTTATATGTAACATCATCATTTACGTCAACAACTTCACCGTTGGCGATCTGAACCGCCATCCTGACGGTCTGGGATGCAAGTGTCCTCGTATCTTTAAACACCGACATTGCCTGCTTGCCTTCCAGCATGAGCTTAACATTTGCGTAGTTGCAGTCCTGACCCGTGATGACCGGATAGTAAAGGGAAGAGGAGTAAAAAGAATCAATAGCATTAATGACGCCTAATGCCGTGGAATCGTTGGAACAGAGCCATGCATCGACCTGAGTGCCGTCACTGTAGAAGGCAGCGAGTATGTTTTCCGCTCTGGACTGGGCCTGTTCCGTAGACCACATCTGTGTGCTTACGGAGTCAAAATCCCACTGGCCGGATACGACAACGAGTTTGCCTGAATCGATGTAAGGGCGAAGAACATCCATGGCACCCGAATAGTAGAAAAAGGCCTTGTTGTCAGCAGGATCTCCTGCCGAGATCTCCATGTTGAATGGTCCCGGATAGTTATCGAGATTGAGGGAGTTTACGATATATTCGCCCTGCATAGCGCCGGCCATGTAGTCATCAAATGTGACGTAATAGTCCACATAAGGGGAATCCATGATGAGACGGTCATAAGATATGACGGTGACATTTTTGGCTTCAGCCATTTCGAGAACGTCTAAAAGAGAAGAAGATTCAATCGGGGCAATGATGAGGATCAGGCAGCCTGCGTTGATCATGTTCTCAAGCTGGGAGATCTGTGTGTTGACATCGTTATTCGCGTATTGCAGATCCACATAAAAGCCTGCGGCTTCCAGTTCGTATTTCATCTGGTCGCCGTCACAGTTCCATCTTAAAAGATCTTTGGTGGGCATGGATATTCCGATCTTTACGCCGCCCGATATAAGGCCGCTTCCGCCACCGCCGTTTCTGCCGGCTCCGGGTTTTACATGATCCACATAATTACGGTCCTATGAGAGCCTTTTGAATCCTTGCCGAAATTGCAGCCGCCAAAAGCAAACAACATTGCTGCACATAAAATGACTGATAAAACCTTCTTCATATAACCCCTCCCCGCGAAAATCGTTATTACAATTGTATCACGGCGGGAAAATACAGGATACTTTTGGATTTTTAATACATAGATGTCATTAATTGAACTGACATCAACGGATTTGAGACGAGCGGTGCGCGCGGTATCATCGTGCACAGTGCCAACGATGATGTAGTCAGGACCGGATAAGGAGTTATTCGATCAGTTCATAGAATTTTATGATGAGTGTTTTGCGTCCTGACAAGAGGCTTATTTCTGATGCTTGTAAACCTTTGTAAATGACTTGAGCGAAGTGCTGTCGGACTTTTTGATCTGCCTGTTCTTATAAAAGATCGCAGTGTCGATATCAACGATCTCAGAGTCTTCGATATTCTGGACTTCGAACAGGGTGTAGTCTTCAAAAGTAAATATCTGAATAAAGATATCGCCGGTAAAAGGCGGCCTCATCTTGTTAAGGAACTTTACGAGATTATCGGTGCCGTAAACCTCTTCGTTATAAGGACTTTCAGTATAAGTCCAGCCGTTGGGATCCTTTGTTATCGCCTTGGCTTTGAATTCATAGGTATCGTAGTCGATCTCGGAGTATTCGGTATCTTCATTCAGGATAAGGATCTTATAACGGATATCTTTAACTTCCTTGACCGAATCAGGGTCGAGTTCAAAATAAGCAGAATAACTCGTTACAATGCTGTCGATCTCTGAGGCTTCAAGAACAAAATCAGGTTTATGCTTTACTCCGCAGGATGCAAGCATTACGCATATTAAAGACATCAACAAAATAACGCTGACTGTTCTGATCACCCTCGTCTTCATATTATCCTCCATGAAAAATCGCCTTAACAACGAAAGAATATCACAGAATTTTTATAATTCAAACCTGAAACCGTCAAGCATTGCTCTCAAAGTATCATCTTCAGTGATGAATTCAAAATATACTGCGTGTTTTCCGCTTATTTTTTTGCCGGGCTCGAAAACGATCTCCGGTGTTGTATAACTTAATTCTTCAGAAGCTGCGATCTCTCCGTCAAAGGAATCAAGTCTTACATTGATCTTAAATCCCTTCGGGAAATCGCCCTTTATCATGACCTTTGATGCGCCGTCACTGCCGAAGTTCAGGTACCTGAATCCGATTGTTGCGCCGCTCTGGATATCGACAACGGGAGATGAATCACTCTCATAAACAGGCATGATGTGAGCCACTCTGACGTCCTTGTTTGTACCTTCGGCATTGCCCTGGTAATTGGGCTTGCCTGTGCCGTCGTAGATGTGGCATGCATAACCGGCGGAAATGAAGGAATATGCATCAAGACCATCTGTGAAAAAGCCCTGTGATGTGTGCTCTACAACGTCGCTCTTAACAGGCTCACCGTTCTCATAAGATATCTTGCCGATATAGATCTTTCCGTCTTTTCCGGTCGCAACATCAACGGGTTCGACCATTGACTGTCTTGCATATTCGTTAACGCCGGTCTGTCTGTGATAGAAGATATACCACTGGTCTTTTACCTTCATCAGGGAACCGTGATTGTTGCCCCACTGATATGTCATTATGCCGTTGCCGTCAGGTCCTTTGATGACCTCGCCGCCGTTGAAGCTGATGTCGCCGCCGTCCTTGTAATCGCCTAACGGGGAATCGCTCCACTTGTAACTTAAGAATCCGTTGCAGCTTCCGAACACGCCCAAATCAGGTCTTGGGTATTCGTAGCGCTTTGAATATACAAGAACGTATTTGCCGTTGATCTTGCGCGGGCTTGATGCCTCGAAAAATCCGTCTTCGGGATTTACGAAGCCGTCATCTTCCTTGATCCAGAAGGGCTTGCTGTGACCGATGATGTGACGTCTTATGGTCTCAGGCTTAAGTGTTGCCATATCGTCATTGAGCTCACCTGCGTGACATTCGCAGAAGCCCCAGAAAGCATAAGCTTTGCCGTCATCATCGACCAGGATGCCCGGATCGAACCCGAGCTCTGTCTTGACGGGATCTCCAAAAGGACCCCAGGGACACTTGGATGTGACGAGCATGATCGATGATCCGCGGTTCTCGGCTGCATACATATAGAAAGTATCACCCTTCTGAACGACATCGGGAGCGTAAAGATCGCCGCCGTCAGATGCCGTGTAGCAGATCCCGTGGCATGTCCAGCTGGTGGGATCGTCAACGGGTGCAGACCATACGACATAATCCGGACCGCAGTAGTCTGTCTTCTTGGTATCGTGGGAACCATAGAGATAGATCCTTGTCTCTCCGTTATAAGTGAACACGCGGGGCTCTCCGTCCGGAACGTGCTCCCATAAAGGCATATAAGGGTTTGCGCCTGTGATTATCTTCTTTGTCTCTTTGGATGACTCTATAGATGACATGGTGGATCCTCTCTTTCGGTTCTTGTCTTTATCCTGATTCATTATACGGACATCATTACCGTTTGCGTAGTGGACAAATTCTTATTTATTACCTGATGTAAGTGATTTTAATATCTCTATATATTCGGATGTGAGGTGTGACGGGTGTATCGAGTTCGGAAGGATGTATCCGATCTCCATGTAGTCGTCCACCTTGAGTTTTTTCGCGATTATGTTGGGACCGTTGAGCTCCTCATTGATAACGCCGCTGCATATCGTATATCCGTTAAGACCTATCAGCATATTGAAAAGCGTTGCACGGTCGAGCACGATGAGATCCTTGTCGCAGTCAACGGTGCTTAAGATCTCTTCGGAAAAATAGAAAGAGTTGTGGCTTCCCTGTTCATAAGAAAGCCTGGGATAAGGCTTTAGATCTTCGAGCGTAAGATATCTTTTCCTTGCAAGAGGCGAATCCTTGCCGATAAAGACATGAGGCTGCGCCTTGAAGAGAGGCGTAAATGAAAGACCCGCATCCCTTAAGGATTTCCTGATTACCTCCTCGTTGAATCTGTTCAGATAAAGGATGCCGATCTCGCTCCTTAAGTGCGACACGTCATCGATTATGTTGAATGTCTGTGTCTCACGCATGTGGAATTCATATTTGTCCGCACCGCTCCTCTTAAGAAGTTCCACGAATGCTTCGACAGCAAAGGAGTAGTGCTGGGCAGAAACGAAAAACTTGAGCTTGCCGGAACCATTGCCTCTGTAGCGCTCATCGATAAGTGTTGTCTGCTCAAGCACCTGTCTTGCGTATCCTAAAAATTCCTCGCCCTCAGAGGTCAGCTTAATGCCCTTGTTGGATCTCGTGAAGATCGTGATGCCGTATTCGGTCTCAAGTTCCTTTATTGCCGAAGTAAGGCTCGGCTGCGCGATAAACAGTTTCCTGGCAGCGCTCGTGATGTTGCCTTCCTCTGCGACAGTAACCAGATACTGCAGTTGTTTTATGGTCATCCGGAGACTCCTTTCCGCAAATAGGTATTTTTGTGATTTTAGCACTATCTATAGATTTTATCTATGAAGAACAGACGGTTATTTGTATTTTACCTATTGCATTGATGGGAATATACTCCGTATCAACAAAATTACACCGCAAATATGGAGGACAACATGAATACATCAGTAATAGGATATCCCAGAATCGGTAAGGACAGGGAACTCAAGTTTGCTTCGGAAAAATACTTCCGTGGCGAGACAGGCGAAGCTGAGCTCTTATCAGTTGCAAAAGAGATCAGAAAGAAAGATCTTCTGAAACAGAAGAAAGCAGGGATCACATATATCTCTTCCAACGATTTCTCTTTCTACGACAACGTGCTCGACACTGCATTTCTTTTCAACATCATTCCTCAGAGATATAAGGATCTTAAGCTCTCTGATATCGGCACATACTTTGCAATGGCAAGAGGTTACCAGGGTGACAGCGGCAACGTTAAAGCTCTCGCATTGAAGAAGTGGTTCAACACAAATTACCACTACCTCGTACCCGAGATCGATGACGATACCGTGATCTCTCTTACAGGCACCAAGCCCGTCGATGAATTCGTCGAGGCAAAGGAGCTGGGTGTCGATACAAAGGTTGCGGTCGTAGGACCTTTCACATTCTTAAAGCTTGCAAAGTTCACGGGCTCGAAAAAGATCACCGACGCATATCCGGTCCTCACGGCAGAATATATCAAACTCATTTCTCTTCTCGCTTCAAAAGGCGCTGAATTCATTGAGTTCGACGAGCCTTATCTCGTAAGGGATCTTGATGGTGATGACATTGCTCTTTTTAAGGAGATCTACTCATTGATCCTTTCAAACAAGAATGGTATCAAGGTGCTTCTCCAGACATATTTCGGCGATATAAGAAACATCTATAACGAGGTCATATCTCTTGATTTTGATGCAGTAGGTCTTGATTTCATCGAAGGCAGAAAGACCGCTGAACTCGTTGAAAAGAACGGATTTCCTTCAGATAAGATCCTCTTTGCGGGGGTCGTTAACGGCAAGAATATCTGGAAGAATGACTATAAGAAGTCACTTGAGATATTAAGAAGCCTCAAGGCTGACAATATCGTTATCAGCACATCCTGCTCACTCCTTCATGTTCCTTACACATTGACAAGCGAGACAAAGCTTGATGAGGAGTATAAAAAGCATTTCGCATTTGCTGAGGAAAAGCTCGTCGAGCTCATCGAACTCTCTGATCTTTTCGAACTGGATTACGTGAATGATGACGTCTTTAAGTACAACCAGTCTCTCTTCAATGGAAGGGCAAACAGCGGGGATAAGGACGTTCAGGCAAGAGTTGCAGCCATCACGGACGAAGATTATGTAAGGCTTCCTGTTTTCGAGGAGCGCGAAAAGATACAGAAGGAGGAATTAAAGCTTCCTCTGTTCCCGACAACTACGATCGGTTCATTCCCCCAGACATCTGACGTAAGAAAGAACAGACAGGACTACAGAAGGGGACTGATCTCCAAAGAGGAGTATGTCGAGTTCAACAAGAAGAAGATCGCCGGGTGCATCAAGCTCCAGGAAGAGATCGGCCTTGATGTCCTGGTACACGGCGAGTTCGAGAGAAACGACATGGTCGAATATTTCGGCGAGAACCTGAACGGCTATGTATTTACCGAGAAGGCATGGGTACAGTCCTATGGCACACGTAACGTTAAGCCGCCGATCATCTGGGGCGACGTATCAAGAAAAGCTCCGATCACGGTCGAGTGGTCCAAGTTCGCAAAGTCATGCACAGATAAGCCGGTAAAGGGCATGCTCACTGGCCCCGTAACGATCCTTAACTGGTCATTCCCGAGAGAGGACATCTCCATCAAGGAAAGCATCCTTCAGATCGCGCTTGCAATAAGAGATGAGGTTCTTGACCTTGAGGCAAACGGCATCAACATCATCCAGATCGACGAGGCTGCTTTAAGAGAGAAGCTTCCTTTGAGAAAGTCCGACTGGTACAGCGAATATCTTGATTTCGCGATCCCCGCATTCAGACTTGTCCACAGCAAGGTAAAGCCCGAAACACAGATCCATACACATATGTGCTACAGCGAGTTCACGGACATCATACCCGCGATCGACGCAATGGATGCTGATGTTATCACATTTGAAGCATCCAGATCAGATCTCCAGATCCTCGATTCGCTGAAGGAGAACAACTTCAAGACAGAAGTAGGCCCGGGCGTTTACGATATCCACAGCCCCCGCATTCCTTCCGTTGAGGAGATCGTTAATGCACTTACAAAGATGAGATCAAAGATCGAAGATTCAAAGCTCTGGGTAAACCCTGACTGCGGTCTTAAGACAAGAGGCGAGGAAGAAACCGGTAAGAGCCTTAGAAACCTTGTTGAGGCGGCTCACCAAATAAGGGGATAAGTAATGAAGGTATCACAGGTTTACAAGAAAAAGAGAAGTCTCTCTTTTGAGATCTTTCCGCCGAAAAAAGACGCTGAGCTGTCTAACATCGATGCCACATTGGAAGTTCTATCCGAACTCCAGCCCGACTTCATCAGCGTTACCTTCGGTGCGGGCGGATCATCCAACAGCAACCGTACGATCGAGCTTGCCAAAAAGATCAAGTACGAGTACGGAATCGAACCTGTGGTTCATCTTACTTGCCTGCATTATGACCGGGGTGAGATCGACGAGTTTGCCCATGTTCTCAAAAACGAAGGCATAGAAAACATTCTTGCCCTTAGAGGGGACCCGAACCCCAATATACCCGCAAAGAATGATTTCAGGCACTCGTCCGATCTTATCTCTTATCTGAAAGAGAATAATGATTTCTGTTTTCTCGGCGCATGCTATCCCGAATGTCATCCTGAGTCTTCAAGCGTGATATCCGAGATCAAGAGCCTCAAGAAAAAAGTTGATGCCGGCGCGGAAGTTTTGCTGTCACAGCTTTTCTTCGACAACAGCATCTTTTACCGCTTCCACGAGGAGTGCAGGATAGCAGACATCGATGTTCCGGTGATCCCGGGCGTTATGCCGGTCATAAATGCCGCTCAGATAAAGAGAATGGTGTCCTTATGCAACGCTTCATTCCCTTCACGGTTCCAGAAGATAATATCGCGCTACGAGGACAACCGCGAGGCGCTTTTCGATGCCGGCATGTCATACTGCTTAAGCCAGATAATCGATCTTCTCGTAAACGACATCAGCGGTATCCACCTTTACACAATGAACAATCCTCTGGTTGCCAGAAGGATATGCGAGGGGATAAAGAATATCGTGTAAGGGGTTCTGTTAAGTTTTGTTTTTCAGGTGCACCCGGCAGATCATGCTTCTGCATGATTTACGGGTGCATTTTTTGTGGCTGTGGGTTGGGGGGCGGTGCACCTGTTGGGGATTGTGCCTATTTGGGGCGGTGTACATATAAAAATTGGTTTTTTACGCGGTTTATAGGTACGTTTTTGATGAGTGACTTGTTTTTGACGGCCGGTGTACCCATAAGAATTAGTTTCTTTAGCGGTTTATAGGTACGCGGACCTCGAAAAAACGGTCTTTAAGTAATAACGTACCTATAAAAACGGCGTGTGATTTATAGGTACACAACATGCGAAAACAGGGTCTTTACACAAAATCGTACCTATAAAAACAACATTTTCGAGCAATTTATGGGACACCAAAAGCAGCGGCCGGTATTGCAGCAGTTCTGAGCACCGGCACATCAGAACCGGAGGCGAATAACGGAAATAACAGAGCACCTGCACATCAGGACATAAGCCGCATAACCGGAATACCGGAGTGCGGGCTCAAAAGTTAGATTATGCTAACTATACAAAAAGAACCTGCGCAACAGCCGAGTTAGATTATACTAACTGTCAATTCCAACAAGGCCTGTTATGAGCATATAATATGTTCGAAAAAAGGATGACCGCCACTCTTCTCATGCGTGACTGGGCCCGATGTCAGGACGCATGCGGAGATGTAGCGCCGGATGGGAGCGTTGTATGACCTTAAAAGAACTCAAAGCAGGGCAGAGTTGCATTGTTGAAAATGTAGGCGGGGAAGGCGCGTTAAGACAGCACTTCCTTGATATGGGAATCATTCCCGGAGCAGAGATCACCATCGTGAAGTTTGCACCGATGGGAGATCCGGTCGAGATAAGCATCCACGGCTATGAGTTATCCTTAAGACTTGATGACGCAGACAAGATCACCGTTACAAAATCAGAGAAGAAGACTGAAAAAGCTGAAAGTTCCGGACGCAAAGAGAAGGTTGCGCACCCTAATCTCGGTGAGCCCGGTGTCCATCACGACAAGAAGCACGAGAATCCTTTGCCGGACGACCACGTGCTGACCTTTGCCCTCGTAGGCAACCAGAACAGCGGAAAGACAACGCTTTTCAACCGTCTGACCGGATCTAACCAGCACGTCGGAAACTTCCCGGGCGTTACCGTTGACCGCAAGGACGGCGCCATTATCGGTCATCCGGACACGGTTATCACGGATCTTCCGGGCATCTATTCGATGTCCCCTTATTCGAGCGAGGAGATCGTATCAAGAGATTTCGTGCTCAACAACAAGCCTGATGCGATCATCAACATCGTAGACTCGACCAACATCGAACGCAATCTGTATCTCACGATGCAGCTTCTTGAGACTGACAGGCCTGTCGTAGTTGCTCTGAACATGATGGATGAGCTTACAGGCAACGGCGGCTCTGTTGACATCAACAGGATGGAGCAGATCCTGGGTGTGCCGGTCGTTCCGATCAGTGCTGCCAAAAACCAGGGCATCGGCGAGCTCATAACTCACGCGATCCATATTGCGAAATATTGCGAAAAGCCTTTGGAACAGGATTTCTGCGCCCCCGACAGCCCTGTTCACAGCTCAATCCACGCTGTTGAACACCTGATCGAAGAAAAGGCGAAGACGGCTGACCTGCCTTTAAGATTCGCGGCATGCAAATCACTTGAGGGCGATGATCTCATCCTTAACAAACTGGATCTTGATGAGAATGAGCGTGACCTCCTCGAACACATCAGAGTAAAGGCAGGAAAGAAGTCCGGCCTTGATCCGGCAGCTGCAGTCGCCGACATGAGATTCACATACATCATGCAGCTCGTCGAACAGTGCGTCATTAAGCCTGTGGAGAGCAAGGAGCGCGTAAGAAGCGAGAGGGCAGACAGGATCCTTACAGGCAAATTCACTGCGATCCCGATCTTTATCCTCATAATGGCTTCGGTATTCATCCTCACCTTTAACGTCATAGGCGCAGGACTCCAGTGGCTTTTGGAGACCGGCATCGAAAAGCTGACGGATATTACTGACGCGGCTCTTACGGGTGCCAACGTTAACGATGTAATTCACAGCCTCATCATAGACGGTATTTTCGAGGGCGTCGGAGGCGTACTGAGCTTCCTTCCCATCGTAGTCGTAATGTTTTTCTTCCTCTCACTTCTTGAGGACAGCGGATATATCGCGCGCATCGCGTTCTTCATGGATAAGCTCTTGAGAAAGATAGGCCTTTCGGGCCGCTCTATTGTGCCGCTCCTCATCGGTTTCGGATGCACGGTTCCTGCCGTCATGTCCACAAGAACTCTTCCTTCCGACAGAGACCGTAAGATGACCATCATCCTTACGCCATTCATGAGCTGTACCGCTAAGCTTCCGATCTATGCATTCTTCGTAAATGCATTTTTCCCGGGCAAGGGCGGACTTGTAATGACGGGTCTTTATCTCCTGAGCATCGTGGTCGGAATCCTCATAGCATTTGTTTATAAGAAGGTCCTCTTCAAGGGTGAAGCGGCGCCTTTCGTAATGGAGCTCCCCAACTACAGGCTCCCGAGCATCAGATCGACTCTGCAGCTCATGTGGGAAAAAGCAAAGGATTTCCTGCAGAAAGCTTTCTCGGTCATCCTCATCGCCACAGTTGTCGTATGGTTCCTCCAGAGCTTTGACGCCAGATTCAACCTCGTATCCGATTCGTCCACGAGCATCATGGCTCTAATAGCCGGATTTATCGCGCCTGTAATGAAGCCTCTGGGTCTCGGCGACTGGCGCATAGTAACATCACTCATCAGCGGCTTCATGGCCAAGGAAAGCGTTGTATCGGTGCTTGAAGTCCTCTTTGGCGCTGAAGGCGGCATCACCGCGGTATTAGGCGTTGTGGAAGCCGGAACGCTCCTCATATTCAGTCTTTTGTACACACCCTGCGTCGCTGCGATCGCATCCATAAAGCGCGAGCTCGGCTGGAAATGGGCAGGCGCGCTCGTCATCTGGCAGTGCATCCTCGCCTGGATCGTAAGCTTCCTGTTCAAGCTCATCATGATGTTGTTCGGAGGCTGATATGGGACCTGCAGACATCATCCTGACCGTTGTTATCGTATTAGTTCTGGGACTAGCCGTGTTCCTTGCCGTAAGGCGGAAGAAGACAAGCTCCTGCTGCGGCAACTGTGCCGAGTGCGCGAAAAAGCGTGCGGCAGGCTGCTCTGAAGTGAGGAACGGCAAACTCTGAGTGATTTATGGCATATGCGAGGGGTGGGGGCGTGGAACTCCCGCCTCTTCAAGGGGTTAACTCTTTGCCTGTCCCAAGCGCTTTGCTGCTTTTCCGCATGTAGGTTAAAAAATCTGCGCCGGAATCAGCCCCGGGTTGACAAGCCCGCGAAAATAAAACCTACTGCTTTTCCGCTCCCGGGCACAAAAAAACGCGGCACTTTCAGGGCGCCGCGTCTGATGTATTTGTACTTAAGAAATCTTTCTTGTCGATTCTGACTGCGATATCTCTGCTTTGAGCGAAGAGGTCGTTGCCTTGTGCTGAATGGGCTTCCAGCCGGGGTTGACGAAAAGTGCGGTGAACGCGATCGGGATGTATGTGAGCATGAACAGCGGGAAAGTGATCGTAGAGAAGATCTTTCGTGCTGCTGAAGCATGGATGTTTTTCCATTCCGTGATGGTCGTGATGCATCCTAATACAAAGAGCATTGCGCAGGCATTGAAGATCGTCTCAAACATTGACCATACTGCGATCATGATGTTGTTGCCGGTAACTGCTCCGATGATTCCGTAGAGCAGGTTGCAGATGATGGATATCGCGGTGAGGAAGAATGCAGGCATGATGTTCATTGCCATGTCAAATGCTGCAAAGCTTCCGTGTACTGTCTCATAAATGAGATTCTTGCCGTACTTCTGGAATACCTGGATGTATCCTCTTGCCCAGCGCATACGCTGTGTGATGGACTGCTTGAGGGAAGTGGGCTGTTCATCGTAGAAGACTGCGCTTCTGCAGAATGCGATCTTTTTGCCCTTGCAGACGCGGTTTATAGTGAACTCGATATCTTCCGTAAGGAGGTGGAAAGGCCAGCCGCCGATGTCCTTGAGGACACTGTTGGAGAAGAAGAAGCCTGTTCCGGAGATAGCTGCGGAAGAATTGAGCTTGTATCTTGAATAGTTAAGATACATGGATTCTCTTAAGAACCAGAGGCCGTAGCCTGCGCTGATCCAGTTATCGCCGTAATTCTTTGTGTCACGGTATGAAGTGATGGCGTCGTTGCCTGCGAGATGGCACTTGTGCATCTCTTCGATGTAATTAGGTGCGAGGATGTTGTCGGCATCGAAAACAAAGAATCCGTCAAATCCTTCGGGATAGTCTGTCTTGATCTCTTTAAGGAGGGCTTCCATCGCGTATCCCTTGCCGATAAGGGTCTTGGATTCGCGTGTATATGCAACTGCATTGTGGCTGACAGCGACATCGTATGTGTTATCGGTGCAGTTGTCTGCCATAACGAATGTTGTTACGTTTCCGGGGTATGTCTGGTTATTGATGCTGTCGATGAGGTCACCGATAACGTTTGCTTCGTTACGTGCACAGATGAGGACAGCATAGTGTTTAAGATTTTTCTCACAAAGGCTCTCATCAACTGTATCCGTATTTTTCCAGAGTTTCTTTGCCTTGCGCTCGCGTCTTTGCATTACAATCGAGATCGGTACGTAAAGGAACTGATATGAATAGCAGACCGCAAAGATTGCTGTGATTATGAAGTTTATAATTCTAATAGTTTCCATGTTTTCATCTCCCGGCATCATTATTGCACAGCAAATATTAAAATTAAAACTGTTAAAACCTTAATATTTCCTTAAGATTGAGGCAAAATTTGTGCAATGGTTACGTACTTTTGTTCAACTTAGCCCAAGTATAAAAATTTTCACTGATGAACTCCATTGATTGTCCTTACGTATTACTTACACGTTTGTCACATTTGTTTACCGGGCGGAAGAGGGACTATAATATTAAATATTCAGGAAATTTGACATTAAAGGTATTTATATGGCTTTCAGGATCGTCCGGAACGACATAACAAAAGTCAAAGCAGACGCAATAGTCAACACTGCCAATCCCGAACCTGTTTACATGGAGGGAACAGACAGTGCCATTTATAATGCCGCAGGTGCGGAACGGCTTCTTAAAGAGCGCAAAAAGGCAGGGCGGATAGAAGAAGGAGAAGTCGCGGTTACGCCTGCCTTTGACCTTGACGCAAAATACATTTTCCATACTGTGGGGCCTGTCTGGAACGGCGGTAATGAAGGCGAGAGGGAGATCGTCAGAAACTGCTATTTAAACTGCCTTAACAAGGCTAAGGAATTAGAACTTGAGAGCATAGCATTCCCGCTCATTTCTACAGGCATTTACGGATTTCCCAAAGCAGATGCCCTGCTGACCGCAACGTCCGTATTCAGCAGTTTTCTGGCAGAAAACGAGCTTGACATAACACTTGTTGTTTTCGACAACGAATCATTTGAACTGTCAGATAAGATATATGCGGGGATCGACCGGTATATCGATGAGAATTATGTTGAAGAGAAGACCGCTGAGGAATACTTCGGAATGGCTTCCGCTGCTGCCTGCGGAGCGCGTATGGAGCCTCTGTCTGCCGCCGGTGCTCTTGATGAAGAAGCGGCGGAAGATAAACTCCCGGAAGAAGAATTCATACAGAGGCAAAGGGAGCGCAGAAGAGGTCTTCTCAGGAACCGTTTTAAGGCGTCTGTTGAAAAGATGCAGCCCTGTAACGACGGGATGCCCGCGGTACAGGCCTGTGCGGCTATGCCGGCACAGAAAGAGAGATCCCTGGAAGATGTTGTTAAGAATGTATCAGAGAGCTGGTCCGAGAGCCTTCTGCGCCTGATAGACGAGAAAGGCTTTACCGACACAGAGGTCTACAAGCGTGCAAATGTCGACAGGAAGCTCTTTTCGAAGATAAGGAGCAATAAGGATTACCGGCCGAAGAAGAATACGGCGGTTGCATTTGCGCTTGCACTGAAGCTCAATGCCGACGAGACAAAAGACTTTTTGAGAAAGGCCGGATATGCCTTCTCCCCGTCGAGTGTTTTCGATCTCATAATCGAATATTTCATAGAGAATGATGTATACGATCTCATGGTGATCAACATGGCTCTTTTCGAGCACGGCCAGACACAGCTGGGCGATTGAAAATGTCGCCCGCGAAGCGACCATTCACCTCCTGAAAGTCCCTATACTGAACTCACAAGCAGCCGGAAAAGACGGCAGAAAGTGAGGACATCAAAATGAAAAAGGGATTGACAGAGATCGTATTTATCCTGGACAGGAGCGGCTCCATGGGCGGGCTCGAAAATGACACGATCGGAGGCTATAACTCCATGATCGAAAAGCAGAAGACAGAAGAGGGCGAGGTCATAATATCAACGGTTCTTTTCGACCACGAGACAGAGGTCCTTCACGACAGGGTCCCGCTCGACAAGATCAGACCCATCACGGAAAAAGAATACTTCGTAAGAGGCTCAACTGCGCTTCTTGATGCGGTCGGCGGAGCCATCCATCACATAGGCAACGTCCACAAATATGCAAGGCCTGAAGACGTTCCAGAGAAGACACTGTTCATCATAACAACGGACGGCATGGAGAATAGCAGCACTCGCTATAACTATGACAGGGTCAAGAAGATGGTCGGAAGGCAGAAGGAAAAGTATCACTGGGAGTTCATCTTCCTTGGCGCAAACATCGATGCAGTAGAGGTTGCGGGCAGATTCGGCGTGGATAAGAGCAGGGCGGTCACATATGAGTGTGACAGTGCCGGAACCAAACTCAACTATCAGGTGATGGGCAGGATGGTCTCCTGTGCAAGAGTCGCGAAATCCGCGATGGCTATGGAGGAGGCGTTCGACAGAGACGAAATGTTAAGTGACATCCGCAAGGACTACGAGAAGAGACACAAATAAGTCTTTCTGTGGCAGCCTTAAACAAATGATCAGTGCCCGGCGGCAGTATCAAGCCTGCCGGGCATTATCCCGTTTTGGGGACAGATTGTGTTTTTAAGGGCGCGAAAATGGTCCGGAGTACGATTATTGTCCGCTTAAAAGGTTGCAAATGAAATATAATGTGCTCATAAGATCAGTTAAGGGAGGAGATTATCAGTATGCATGAGATCAAGTGCCCGAAGTGCGGCGAGGTATTCCAGGTTGACGAGTCAGGTTATGCGCAGCTTTTAAGCCAGGTAAGGGACGAGGCGTTTGAAGAGGAGCTTCACAAGCGCGCAGAGGCCCTTGAACTTAAGAGCAAGGGTGATCTCAAGATCGCTCAGATGGAGCAGGAGAAATCTTTTAATGAGGTTTTGAACGACAAGGATAAGGCTCTTGCGGATAAGGAAGTCGAGATCCAGCAGCTCAAGAATCAGATTGCCATGAATGATTCCGAGAAGAAGCTTGCCGTAAGCGATGCCCTCCGCGACAAGGAGAAGGAGATCGCCGACAGGGATGCGAAGATAATCGCACTCAATGCAAAGCTCAAGAACCAGGAGACTGAGAGCAGCCTCAAGGAGAAGACGCTGGAAGAGAACTATAAGAACCAGCTCAAGGTCAAGGAAGAGCAGATCAATTACTATAAGGATTTCAAGGCACGCCAGTCCACCAAGATGGTCGGCGAGAGCCTGGAACAGCATTGCCAGATCCAGTTCAACAGCATACGCACATCCGCTTTCCCGAATGCGTATTTCGAGAAGGATAATGAAGTAAGTACAAGCGGAAGCAAGGGTGACTTTATCTTCAGGGAAGCTGATGAGGAAGGCACCGAATTCATATCCATTATGTTCGAGATGAAGAATGAGATGGACACTACCGCATCAAAGCACAAGAATGAGGATTTCTTCAAGGAACTCGACAAGGACAGACAGGAGAAGGGCTGTGAATACGCGGTCCTGGTATCGCTTCTTGAAAGTGACAACGAGCTTTATAACAACGGCATCGTTGATGTCTCCTACAAGTATCCCAAGATGTATGTCATCAGACCGCAGTTCTTTATTCCCATGATCACGCTCCTCAGGAATGCTGCCAGGAATTCCCTCCGGTATCAGAAGGAACTGCAGGTGGTAAGGAACCAGCAGCTCGATCTTGTTAATTTCGAGTCAAACATGCAGGAATTCAAGGATGCTTTCGGACGCAACTACAGGATCGCTTCAGAGAAGTTCCAGACTGCAATAGAGGAGATCGACAAGACGATCGATCATCTCGAGAAGGTCAAGGCGGCACTGAAGTCTTCTGAGAACAACTTAAGGCTGGCCAATGACAAGGCTGATGATCTTTCCATCAAGAAGCTCACGAAGAATGCGCCTTCGGTCAGGCAGATGTTCGATGATCTGAAGGAGGAAGGGGAGTAACCGTCTCCTCATACACGACAACCATTGTCCGATAGAGTATAATTATTGCGTTATTTTATTGCGCGTGTTTTAGCGCGCGCAAGGGAACACAAATTCTGGGAGCGGCGGGTGTAACTTCAGGTGGTAAGGAAGGTCTCCAGAAACAGCATAGCGGTTACGGTCTTGGCGGGTATAGTTCTCGTTCTTTTTGTCGCAACTGTAGCCGGGCTCCTTTACTACAGGAAGATGATCAAGGATCTTAATGAGGTTCAGGAGGAAGTCTACGAGGAGTACACGAGACTTTATGCCTATATTGCGGAAGATCCCGCCAGTAAGCTTTCCAATAAGATCTACAAGGCCTTCTGCAAATATGCCCTGGACAATGGCTGCTATGTCGAGATGACGGGTCAGAACCTGTCCACAAACTATTCCAAGGCAGACAGGATCAACATAGCGATCAGCTCCAAGGTTGACGGAATAATACTTGAAGGTGACAACTCCGAAGAGACAAGGGCACTCATTGATAAGGCATGGGCTAACGGCATTCCCGTCGTTACGGTCCTGACTGACGTTAAGGATTCAAAAAGACTGAGCTTTGTAGGACTTAATGACTACAGTGTCGGCGCCGAATACGGAAAAGCGCTTGCCGAACTCCGCGCCAGGGATAATAAGCAGCCCTTAACGGCTTTGATCCTTTTGGATGCCGAAGAGCGCAACTACGACGACATGATCCATACCGCGATCATACAGGAGGCTTCGGGAAGATATATAACCCTTTCATCAGAGAAGGTTAATACTTCAACACCGTTCGCTTCGGAAGAAGACGTTATGAATAAGCTCGATGCGCTGACGAGCATTCCTGATGTCATCATATGTCTGAACGACAGAACAACAGAGAGTGTTATCCAGTACATCGTCGACAAGAACCTGGTAGGAAAGACTATGATACTGGGTTATTCCGACAGCGAGACGATATTGAAGGCCATTAATAAAGGCTCGGTATATGCGACCGTTGCCATAGAGGTCAACACTCTGGCAATGCAGTGCGTGAACGCGTTAAACGAGTACAACAATAATAATGCGGAATATGTAAGTGATTATTTCGTCGCGGATTATATCCTGATAAACACCGGCAATCTCGACAGTTACGATCCGGAGGACAGCGATGAAGCTGGATAAGTTCCTTTCCAACATGAAGATCTCCCGTAAGCTTGTTGCTGTCTTTCTTGCAACATCGGTCATTGCGATGTGCGTCAATCTTTTCATCTACATTAACCTGAATCAGGCTCTGGATAAGATCAACTCCGTATTCTCGAGCAACATCAGTCTGAACGAGCTGTCAGACAGCCTGAACCAGACTCACCAGGGACTTACGGGCTATCTGGAAACCAAGGGAACTGACGATCTCGAGCTCTATTTCGCATCCTACCTGAACGTAAAACAGATGATGAGACTGCTCAACAGCAACGTTACCGATAACAACGTAAAGCTCGCGGAGCGCGATATCAGGGAAATGCTCGACACTTACCTTAAGACGGCTGACGAAGCAGTCCAGGCAAAGCGAGGCAGGAACATCGATGAATACACTGCAAAATATAATGAGTGCACCAGAATAAAGGATTATCTCAACACATATATCTACTCGGTCAACAATGAGCAGTTCAGAACGAACTCGGAAAACTACATGGCGCTCGTAAATTCATTGAGATATACGGAGATCATGAGCATGCTGATCTTCGCTGTCGCATCCGTCATGAATGTTCTCCTCATAATCATCCTGACGAGTACGATCACGAGGCCTTTGACAAGGCTCTCGTCCAAAGCCGAGGAGATCATATCTGCCGGAAGCCCTGAGAATATCGAACCCCTGGAAGTAAGATCCGGTGACGAAGTCGGTAAGGTTACCATGGCGTTCAACGAGATGCTCGCATCCATCAAGGATTACATCGCGCGTATCAGGACCCAGCTCATTACGCAGAGTGAGATGAAGGAAAAGAACCTTCTCATGGAGACGCACCTTAAGGATGCGCAGCTTAAGTATCTTCAGTCCCAGATAAATCCTCACTTCCTGTTCAATACGCTTAACGCGGGCGCACAGCTTGCCATGATGGAGGGTGCTGACAGGACGGTCGAATATATAAGGAACATGGCTGACTTCTTCCGTTACAACGTAAAGAAGAGTTCCGAGACGGTAAAGCTCTCCGAGGAGATCGAACTTGTTGATTCATACATGTATATCCTTAACGTAAGATTTGCCGGAGAGATGCTTTTCGAGAAAGACATAGACGAGAGCCTTCTTAACGTAATGGTTCCGTCCATGATCATCCAGCCTCTGGTCGAGAACTCAATAAAATACGGCATCAAGGACTTAGAGCCCGGCGAGGGCAAGGTCACGCTCTCCGTATACCGCGAAGACGGATTCGCCTGCATCAGGGTCAGTGACAATGGTATCGGCACAGATGAAGAGATCATCGAGAAGATCATGAATCACGAGAAAAAGCCCTCTGAGACGAGAGGCGTAGGAATAACGAATGTTATGTCGAGGCTCGATCTTTACTACAACAACAAGGAAGTTTTCGAGATGAAGAGCCGCAAGAATGAAGGAACACACGTAACGATAAAGATACCGTTGGAGGACACAAATGTATAAGCTCATGCTCGCAGATGACGAGGGCATCGTAAGAGAATCGCTCAAGTTCATAGTAGATAAAGAGTATCCGGGAATTTTCGAGACTTTCGAAGCAAAGACCGGACGACGCGTAATTGAGCTCGCCGATGAGGTGCGTCCTGATATCGCATTCATGGATATCAGAATGCCGGGTATAAACGGAATCGACGCCATGAAGGAGATCAGAAGGACCAACCCCAACATCGTTTTTGTCGTCATCTCCGCATATGACAAATTCGATTATGCCAAGCAGGCTCTGAATCTGGGCGTTATCGACTACATCAACAAGCCCTTCGACAAGGCTCAGATCGTCGCTGTATTGAAGAAAGCGATGGAGGAAGTTGACCGTGTCAGGGAGCAGCGTTCAAGAGAACTCGAGATCAAGGAGAAGCTCGATTCGATAGTTCCGATCATCGAGAACGGCCTTATTCAGGACCTCCTGTCACACGAGCATTTCAATGAAAACATCGAAGAATATAAAAAGCTTCTTGAGATCGATGAGAAATACGGTCTCATGCTTGCCATCGTGGGCGGCGACCGTGAACCCGGCGGTTACATGCGCGGTGCAGTCCCTGCGAGTGTCAAGACCCAGAAGAATTATGAGACGGTCCTTCTTGTTATTTCCGATAACTTCAAGTGCATAACGGGTTCCGTAATGGGCAATAAGATCCCTGTTCTTATCCCGTGTGCGAAAAGTTCCATTACGCCTGAAGAATATCAGAAGATAGTCGATTCCGCGAAGAAGACACAGGAGGAGTTAACGGAGGCATTAGGTCTTGATTTCAGGATCGGAATTGGACCCGTAAAGCCCCTTTCTGATATGGCGGATTCATACAGCGAAGCGCTTTCCGTTCTTGCCACCACAAAGCAGACGGTCGCTGAGAGCGTCGACCTTCCTGAAGGATGCGAATACGATACGGACTATCCGTTAAAGACCGAGAAAGCTCTCTTTGACGCGATATCACAGGGTGACGTTAGAAAGTCCGCAGAGCAGGCGAGCCTCTTCTTTGACTGGATGGAAAGAAGTTCCGGCGGTGCGATGAGCGACATCTGTCTCAAGGTCCTCGAGTTCGTGCTCTGGGGTGAGAGACTTGCGTACACCAACGGCGGTCACGTATATCACTTCATGTCCAGAAGCGAGTATCTGCCCGAGATCAATTCCATGAAGAGCTATGATGAATTAAGGCTCTGGTTCTTAAGTCACATAGAGCGTGCGGTCAACATGATCAACACCGCCAATGCGGCAAAGACCGAAGATGTTGCAGGCAAAGCTAAGAAATACATTGATATGCATTATCAGGAGGATATCTCGCTCGATGATATTTCCGGCATGTATGACATAAGCCCGTTCTATTTCAGCAAGGTCTTCAAGACACAGACGGGCGTTACATTTACGGATTATCTGACGGGAGTCAGGGTCAACAAGGCAAGAGAACTTCTTGAGGGTACGAATAAATCAATGAAGGAGATATGTTCTGAAGTCGGATATTCCGATCCGAACTACTTCAGCCGTATCTTCAAAAAGAATACGGGCGTTACTCCGACCGAGTATAAGGAAGGCAAAAGATGATGAAAAGAGTTATTGCTGTTTTAATGATATTCACACTCCTTCTGTGTTCCGGATGCAAGACGCCCGAACACAAGGAAGTCACGCCGACGAAGAAGGTCAGCGGTTACACGATAGGTCTGTCCTTTGACTCGTTCGTTATCGAGAGGTGGACAAGGGACAGAAATGTTTTCGTATCCGAAGCAGCCAAGTTAGGTGCTGATGTCAACGTGCAGTCTGCGGGCGGTGATGTCCAGACACAGATAGACCAGATCAAGCATTTTATCGAGCTCGAAGTCGACGCGATCGTGATAATCACGGCCGATGCCGTGGAACTTGCAGATGTTCTTAAGGAAGCAAAGAACAAGGGCATCCCGGTCATTTGCTATGACAGACTCGTAATGAATGCTGATGCGGATCTTTATATCTCTTTTGATAACGAGATGGTCGGAAAAGAGATGGCAAATGCTATTTGTAACAATGTTCCGGAAGGCGGAACGATCGTCGAGATCATGGGTCCTGAGTCCGATTACAACGTTGCCCAGGTAATGAGAGGATTTGACAGCATTTGTGAAGAGCACGGGATGAACATCACGCTCAAATACAATTGTGATAACTGGAGACCTGAGCTCGCTTACGATTTTGTTAATGATAATTTCGAAGAGATCTCACAGGCGGATGCGATAATGTGCGGCAATGATGCGCTTGCGGGTGAAGCAATACATGCCCTGGCCGAAAGAGGTTTTGCCGGCAAGATCTTTGTTACCGGTCAGGATGCCGATCTTGAAGCATGCCAGAGGCTTGTGGAAGGTACTCAGCTTGTTACCGTATATAAGCCCGTTGAAAAACTTGCCGTCCTTGCAGCCGAATGTGCCGTAAAACTTGCTTCAGGAGATTCGATCAGTGATGCGGACAGATTCTTTGACGGAACGCAGGATATTCCTTACATAGCCATCGAACCTTATGGCGTAACGATTGATAACCTGGACAACGTAATCATTGACAGTGGTTTCCATTTAAGAGAAGAGATCTACATGAACGAGAGCTGAGTTATTTTTTCGCGCGCGAAAATATAAATACTTTACAGCTATATCGGACATTTGTTGAAAATGTGGCTAAACTGCCGTATTTAGCACAATCTTGATATTTTTGTGATATGTAACGCAAGATAGTGCTAAATTGCCACAGAACCTTATGACAATTAGCCAAAAATATCAAGAATGTCGATATGCAACTCCTATATGGGTAATGATAATGTGTACGTGGCAAGGATTGCCGATATTACTTAATAGGAGGAATTTTTAATGTTTAAGAAAATTCTTGGAACAATTATCTGCGCTGCAATCGCATGTGCTGCATTGACAGGCTGCGCCGGTTCCGGAAAGAAGAAGGTTGGTATCTCAATGCCTACACAGGACCTTCAGAGATGGAATCAGGACGGTTCTTACATGAAGGAGAAGTTCGAAGCAGCTGGCTACGAAGTTGACCTTCAGTATGCAGGCAACAAGGCTGACGTTCAGCTCTCACAGATCGAGGATATGATCAACACAGGCAGCAAGGTTATCGTTATCGCTGCAGTTGAAGCTTCTTCACTCGGACAGGCTCTTGATAAGGCTGCTAAGAAGAAGATCCCCGTTATCGCTTATGACCGTCTCCTTATGAGCAATGAGAATGTTTCATACTATGCTACATTCGATAACTACAAGGTTGGTCAGATCCAGGGTGAGTTCGTAAGAGACGCACTCAAGCTTGATTCAACAGATGGCCCTTACAACATCGAGTTTACAGCTGGTGACCCCGGTGACAACAATGCCGGCGTATTCTTCCAGGGTGCTATGGACGTTCTTAAGCCTTACCTCGATTCCGGCAAGCTCGTTTGCGTATCCGGTCAGACAGATTTCGATTCTGTTGCTACAACTAAGTGGGATTCCGCTACAGCACAGGCTAGAGCAGAGAGTATCATTGGTAGCTACTCTAACAAGAACATCGATGCATGGCTTTGCTCCAACGACTCTACAGCTCAGGGCGTTGTTACAGCTCTCGACTCCAGCTACAACAGTGCTGGTAGAAACGGTCAGTGGCCGATCATCACAGGTCAGGACTGCGACATCGTTTCCATGAAGAACATGCTCGCTGGTAAGCAGACAATGTCAATCTTCAAGGATACACGTACACTCGCTGAGAGAACAGTTATCATGGTTAACGATATCCTCGCTGGTAAGACACCTGAGACAAACAGCGAATATGACAACAAGGCTAAGCAGGTTCCTTCTTACCTCTGCGATCCGGTATTTGCTGATATCAACAACTACAAGACGATCCTTATCGATTCAGGTTACTATTCTGAAGCAGATCTTGCTTAATCAATAAGCATTATGCCCTTTGCAGGCGGGGGAAACCCCGCCTGTATATTGGGGGCAAACCATTTTTTTGAACAAAACTCTTTTCTACAAACAAACTCAAGATACAAAGAAACAAAAAATTATTACTAGCGAAAGAGGCGACACATGGCAAAAGTTTTGCTTGAGATGAAAAGCATAACCAAAACTTTTCCGGGCGTTAAGGCTCTCGACAACGTCAACCTGAAGGTTGCAGAGGGGGAGATCCACGCGCTGGTCGGCGAGAACGGTGCCGGTAAATCGACATTGATGAACGTTCTCAGCGGTATTTATCCGTTTGGCACCTATGAAGGCGACATAGTATACGACGGCGAAGTATGCAGATTTCATAAGATCAAAGATTCCGAGAAAAAGGGAATCGTTATTATCCACCAGGAACTCGCATTGGTCCCTTATCTGACCATCGGCGAGAATATGTTCCTCGGTAATGAACAGGGAAGCAAATGGTGTATCGACTGGAACAAGACCTATGCGGAAGCAGATAAATATCTTGAGATGGTAGGTCTTACGGATTCCTCGAAAACACTTATTAAAGATATTGGTACAGGTAAGCAGCAGCTCGTAGAGATCGCAAAGGCATTGGCTAAGAACGCCAAGCTCCTTATCTTGGATGAGCCTACTTCATCACTTAACGAGACTGATTCAAGAGCACTTCTTGACCTCATGAAGAAGCTCCAGAAAGAGCAGGGAATGACGATGATCATTATCTCCCACAAGCTCAACGAAGTCTCATATGTAGCAGATAAGATCACGGTCGTAAGAGACGGTTCCACGATCGAGACTCTTGATTCAAAGACAGATGATATCTCGGAGACGAGGATCATCAAGGGCATGGTAGGCCGTGAGATTACCGACAGATTCCCGAAGCGTCATGACGTCCGGATCGGTGATGTCATGATGGAAGTCAACAATTGGACTGTCTATCACCCTGAATTCTCTGAGCGTAAGGTCGTTGACGATGTATCGATCAACGTCCGTTCAGGCGAAGTTGTAGGTATCTACGGACTTATGGGCGCCGGCCGTACAGAGCTTGCGATGAGTATTTTCGGAAGATCATACGGAATCGGAATCTCAGGCGAGTTGAAACTCGGTGGACGCCGCGTTACGTTGAAGAGCCCCAAGATGGCTATCAAAGCCGGTCTAGCTTATGTAACTGAAGACCGTAAGGGTAACGGACTCGTTCTGTCCAACTCGATCCTGAGGAATACCACACTTGCAAATCTCGAAGGCGTCAGCACCGGCGGTATCTTCCTCGATCAGGATAAGGAGACTGAAGTTGCCCAGGAATATGTTGAGAAGCTCAGAACGAAGACTCCTTCCGTTGAGCAGCTCGTAGGCAATCTCTCAGGCGGTAACCAGCAGAAGGTCCTCCTCGCAAAGTGGATGTTCGCTAATCCGGATGTCCTCATTCTCGACGAACCTACAAGAGGTATCGACGTAGGTGCGAAGTATGAGATCTACTGCATCATCAATGATCTTGCCAAGGCAGGTAAGTCTGTCATCATGATCTCTTCAGAACTTCCTGAAGTCATCGGTATGAGCGACAGGATATATATCATGAACCAGGCAAAGATAGTAGGTGAAATGAAAGCTTCCGAAGCTACACAGGAAAACATCATGGCTTGCATCGTTGGTGTAAGAGGCGAATCCGAGAACGCTGAGTCTGTTAACGCTGACAGCGTAGGAAGTGAGGCATAACGATGGGCGCAGGTAAAATAAAGAATTTCTTAAGAAAATACATGATGCTTATTGCTACGGTAATCGTAGTTATAGCATTCTATTTCATCACTGGCGGTCAGTCATTGAATCCTGACAGTATCGACAGACTGATCTCACAGAACGCATACGTTTTCGTACTCGGTATGGGTATGCTGCTCTGTATCTTAACCGGTGGTAACATCGATCTTTCAGTAGGTTCTGTAGTCTGCTTAGCAGGCAGCGTCGGCGCCATTATCATGCAGACAAGGCTTTTTGGTACTCTGATACCGTGGCCGGTAGCAGTAATCGTAATGCTTGTCATGGGTCTTTTGGTCGGTCTCTGGCACGGCTATTGGATCGCATATGTAAAGGTTCCGCCTTTCATCGCAACACTCGTCGGAATGCTCGCATTCAGAGGACTTGCAAATATCTTCCTTAAGGGTAAAGACGTTATCGTTGAGAATAAGGATTTCATGAACGTGTTTGGCGGAAGTGATACCTGCTATGTTCCGGATTTCCTGAAAAATGTCGGACCTGCGTTAGAGATCGGGGGAGCTAATCTTAATAAGACTTGTATCGTATTCACGACCCTTCTTGCGCTCGGTATAGTGATCTACACTTTTTTCAATCGTGCAAGACTTATAAAGAACGGCTACAAGGTTGATAATCTTGCAGTTGTCATCGTAAAAACGTTCCTTATCGTTGCGGTAATCTTCTGGTTCGGATATAAGCTTGCCAGCTACAGAGGTATTCCTACGGCATTCATCTGGATAGCACTTATCCTTGTAATCTTCGCTTATATCACAACAAAAACAACATTGGGCCGCAACCTCTATGCCGTTGGCGGCAATGAGAAGGCAACAAGACTTTCCGGTATCGATACCAGAAAGGTTATGTTCAGCGCATACACTCTCATGGGTGTTCTCGCAGGTTTTGCCAGCATCCTGGTTATCGCAAGAGGCCAGAAAGCAGGACCTTCGGTCGGTGTCGGATTTGAGATGGATGCTATCGCGGCATGCTTCATCGGTGGCGCTTCCGCATACGGCGGAACAGGTTCCATCGGCGGCGTTATAATCGGTGCTACCCTGATGGGCGTTATCAATCAGGGCATGAACATCGCAGCTACACCTATTAACTATCAGAAGGTTGTTAAGGGTGTCGTACTTATCCTTGCAGTACTCTTCGACATCCTCATGCAGCTGAAGAGAAAAGGAGCAAAGAAAAAGAAAGTGAAAAAGAACGCCATAGATGTTGTAACAACAGAGGAAGGAGGTGCTAAGTCATGAACGGATTTGACATGAAGAATGTTATGAAAAAGAATGTAATGGCATTAGCGCTCCTCGGAATCTATATTTTATTTATAATCCTGGGATTTGTAATCAAGGGACAGAACATCCTTGCACCGGCAATTGTCACTTCACTTATCGAACGTAATGCTTACGTATTCATCTTAGGTGCCGGAATGCTTATGTGTATGCTCACCGGCGGTAATATCGACTTGTCAGTAGGTTCTGTTGTTTGCTTTATCGGTTCAGTCGTCGGACTATTCTCGGTAGAGAACAGGCTTTTAGACCAGTGGTTTGGCGTTTGGGAAGAACAGGTTATTGACGGAGAAGTCACAAAAGTACTTGTCCAGCACGCACAGCCTTTGAACACACCGCTTGCTATTCTTGTTGCATTAGCTGTCGGATTGCTTTACGGTGCATTGTTAGGCTTCCTGATCGCTTATGTAAGAATACCTCCGTGGATCGCTACACTTGCAGGCTATCTTGCATTCCGCGGTCTCGGCACACAGGTTCTCACAAAGGCATCTGCTGATGCGGCTCTCTCGAATTTCCCGGAATCCTTGAAGAACATCTTCGGCGGCAGTGTTTTAGAGTATATAAGAATTAACGGAGAGAAGGTCTATTTAGATGTTCTCGGAATGAATATTCCTTGCGTTCTGGCCGGTGTACTTGCATCTGCTGCGGTGATTTTTATTATGATTATCTCGCGTAAGAAAAAGGTTGCGAAGGGTTACCAGGCTGATCCTAAGTGGTTCGTCGCTCTTAAGTGTGTCATCCTGACTGCAATCATCATGTTCTTTGCTATCGAATTCTCATTCGAAGGCGGAATCCCGGTAGTAGTTCTCTGGATCGGCGGCGTTCTCATTCTTTACGGCATCATCACGGAGAAGACAACGATCGGACGTCACTTCATGACAGTCGGCGGCAATGCGGAATCTGCGAGACTTTCCGGTATCAACAACAGGCTTGTCATGTTCTTCGCTTACCTTAATATGGCTGTCCTGACTGTTATCGCAGCTATGATCGTAACCGTAAGAGCTTCAGCTGCTAACTCTACAGCAGGTGAGGAATATGAGCTTGACGCTATTGCAGCTTGTATCGTCGGCGGCGTCTCCGCTTACGGCGGTTCAGGTACGATCGTCGGAATGGTCGTCGGCGCCACTATGATCGGCGTCATCAACCAGGGCATGCAGCTTATCGGTGTTGACCAGAACTGGATCAAGATCGTTAAGGGTCTTGTACTCCTTGCAGCAGTAGTTTTCGAGATCGTATCAAAGAACAGCAACAAGAAGAAGGCTTCTAAAAAGAAGACTGCTGAAGAAGCAACAAAGCAATTGGAAGATGTGGCTGAGAAGGCAGCAGAAGAGCTAGTGGCAGGAACCACGGTTGAAGCTGATGCTGAACCTGATGTCGAGATCCCCGAAGGCGGGATTGCAATAAGCGAATCACAATAACCCATTCTTTTCATAATTATTGTTTTCCGGTCACCCGAATACCCGGAATGCACTTTACCTCCAGCCGCCGCAAACCCCTTGCGGCGGTTACTTTTTTGTGACAAGCCTTGCGGTCTGTTTTTATATCTTTTATTATGTTTGCGAACATGACCTGCGCTTTTTTGCAGGATCCTATTACCGAAGCGAGAATCACAATGAACACATTCATAGATAACCTTACCTCGATCAATGATTCGATCAACTCTTTTGTATGGGTAAAGATAGGTCTTATCCTTCTTATCGGCACGGGTATTCTGCTTACGGCCGTAACCAGGTTCTTTCAGATCTCGCATTTCGGTCACTGGTGGAAAAAGACCGGCGGCGGAGTCTTCGACAAGAAGAGCCATAACAAGAAAGAGAAGGGAAGTGTCTCACAGTTCCAGGCTCTCTGTACCGCTCTTGCCGCAACGATCGGCACAGGCAATATCGCCGGCGTTTCTGCTGCAATCTGCTTAGGCGGTCCGGGTGCGGTATTCTGGATGTGGATCGCCGCTTTCTTCGGCATGATGACAAACTTCTCGGAAAACGTTCTCGGAATATTTTACAGAAGAAAGAACAAGGAGAACGAATGGTCCGGCGGAGCAATGTATTATCTCCAGGACGGCCTTGGTTCCTACAAGGGATGCAAGACCATAGGCAAGGTCCTCGCAATTCTCTTCTCATGCTTTGCCGCCCTTGCTTCATTCGGTATCGGCAACATGGGACAGATCAATAAGATCACTCTCAACCTCGAATCCGCGTTTTTCTCCGATCAGGTAAAGATCCTGGCTTCACGCGGTCTGGATAAAGCAATTCCTCTTGCGATCGGAATCGTACTGATGGTACTTGCAGGCGTGATAATAATCGGAGGCCTCAAGAGGATCGCTGCAGTCGCAGAGATGATCGTTCCCTTCATGGCGGTTCTTTATGTCGTCGGCGCACTGGTGCTCATCATCGTCCGCATTCCCGCGGTTCCCGCCGCTTTTGCAGCCATCTTCAAGTTCGCATTCGGAATCAAGCCTGTCGCCGGAGCTGCTGCAGGCATCGTCATCAGAGACGTAATAACACAGGGCTGTAAGAGAGGTGTCTTCTCCAACGAAGCAGGTCTCGGATCTTCCGTTATGGTCCACAGCAATTCAGACGTAAAAGAACCTGTTAAGCAGGGCATGTGGGGTATCTTCGAAGTATTCGCCGATACATTTGTAGTCTGCACGATGACTGCACTTGTTGTTCTTACATCAGGTTTTATCGATCTTGATACAGGTCTTGCAAAAGAAGGCGTCGAGGATGCGACCCTCGTGGCAAAAGCATTCAGCAGCGTCTTCGGAATAGGCGGTGAGTGGTTCATTGCAATTGCGATCCTTCTTTTCGCGTTCACGACGGTACTTGGCTGGTCACACTACGGAAGCAAGGCTGTCGAATATCTCTTCAACACAACGGTCGCTAAAGTCTACAAGATCATATTCGTTATCATGATCGTATTCGGAGCCCTTATGGAGAGCTCGCTTGCATGGGATATCTCGGACACGTTCAACGGCCTCATGATGATCCCCAACCTTATTGGTGTAATAGCGCTCTTCCCGCTGGTTAAGAAGATCACAGATAACTACGTTGCAAGAAAGATAAAGTGCAGGAATGACGTCGAACCGCTTCTTTCCTTCGATGAGAAGATCCAGGAAGAACACGAAGAACTCGTGAGGAACGGCGCCGAGTAAAGGGTAATGATTATTCCCGAAGCTCGAAAATTACGCAGGGAGAATCATGAACACAGGTGGCTCCCCTGTCCCGGATAATCACCGGAATGTGTATCTGCTGACTCCTTAAGATACTTTTCTTCACAAAGATGCGGAAGTTCTGATATACTATGAGCTAACTGGAATAGGGACCATAAAGCTTGATCTGAATAATTCTCAATATCAGAGATATCACATGGACAGATCAGGACCAGAATCATTAATTCTTCTTTCTGGAAAAGGAGATAGTCTGCGATGAGGAGCACAGGCGCCTTATCTGCTTTGCTTTATCTTTTAATAACATCCCTTATCTCCGGCTAAGGCAGTGTATCAGGTGCAACAATTGGTGCCGGGTATCTGTTTTTATGGTAAATGGTGCTGAACTAGCGCGAAAATGGCGCAAAACTGAAGCATTAACACAAAAATCTTAACCAAAATGAAGGTTAGATAGTATAATAGGCAAGTCAATAAATTTTTAGGGGAATATTGCGCACCCTGCCTGCAAGGCAAACGGCGCAGGAATGAGAGGTTAATATATGGCTGAACAACTTGTAATGAACATCAATGTTGATGAGCTCGCCAGAGCCAATTCGATCATCAACAACATCAGAACCTACTACAATTCCAAGATCGTAGGTCAGTCCCAGCTCGGTGTATCGCTCCTGGTATCCATGATCGCCAACGGCCACATCCTGCTCGAGTCTGTTCCGGGTCTTGCGAAAACAACGGCCGCAAAGGTCATGACCGAAGCAGTCGGCGGTTCATTCTCAAGAGTTCAGTGTACGCCTGACCTTCTGCCTTCCGACATTATCGGTACGCAGACATTCAACATGACAAACAACACGTTCGAGACAAAGATCGGACCTGTTTACGCTAACTTCCTTCTCCTGGACGAGATCAACCGTTCAAGTGCAAAGACACAGAGCGCCATGCTCGAGGCGATGCAGGAGAGATCAGTAAGTATCGGCGGACAGACATATAAGCTTCCTCCGGTATTCATCGTTATCGCAACACAGAACCCTATCGAGCAGGAAGGTACTTATGAGCTTTCCGAGGCTCAGCAGGACAGATTCCTTATCAAGGAGATCATTAACTATCCTAATGTTAATGAGGAAGTTGAGATCCTGAACAGGATCGAGAAGAATGTTTTCACATCCACTTCTTCAGTCGCAACGATAGAGGATATCGAATTCCTTCAGAACCTTTGCGAGAAGGTCTATATCTCACCTGCGATCAAGAAGTATATTGTAGATATCGTTCAGGCTACACGTGACCCTAAGAAGTACATCAAGCCTGAGCTTGCAAATTATGTTGCAATGGGTTCCTCCACACGTGCGGCTATTGCATTCATGGAAGTATCCAAGGCAGTTGCCCTCATCCAGGGCAGAGCTTATGTAACACCTGACGACGTCAAGGCAATGAGACATGAAGTCATGCGTCACAGGATCATGCTCAACTTTGCAGCGATCGCAGACGGCGTCAAGGCAGAAACCATTGTTGATGCTATTGTCGGAGCAATTGTCACTCCATGAATCTGGATTACGTCTCTAGGATCAAGTTCGGGCTTAAGCGTTACAAGACGATAGCTACGGACAAAGCGACGAGCAGAATACTCGACGGTTCATATAACTCCATCTATAAAGGACGGAGCATGAATTTCGACGAGCTTCGTGAATACGTGCCCGGAGATGATGTCAAGGATATAGACTGGAAGGCTACATCAAGAAGCCAGAAGGTACTCGTAAGACAGTACATCGCCGAGAAGAAGCATAACGTCATGCTGGTCATGGATGCCAACAGAAGAATGCTTGGTGATACGAAGACCGGCGAGGACAAAGGTGACGTTGCACTCATAGCCGGCGGAACGCTCGGTTATATGGTCACGGACAACGGTGATTACGTAAGCGGACTTTATTACCACGACGAGAAGATGGAAAGATCGCCGTTCAAGACCGGATTCCTTAACCTGGAATTCCTTCTCGAAGGCTATCACAAGTGCCTTACGCCGACCAACAAATCGGAATTGAACGGTATCCTGAAGCACATCATCTACAACATAAAGAGAAGGATGATCATCGTCATTATCACGGATACTGAAGGCATCACAAAGCTCGATGACAGCCTGCTCGGCCAGATCACAATGGTTCACGACTGTCTGCTCATCAACGTAAGCGACGCGGATCTCTTCGGCAAGAAAGTCTACAATGTCGAGAAGAATGTATACTTCCCGCCTTATGTCTCATTGAGCAAATCGCTTCAGAAGAAGCAAAAGCAGATGCAGGAAGAGATGGAAAAGGCCGCGATCAAGAAGCTCAACCGCTATGGTATCCCGTGGGTAACTGTCGATACCACGGAAAGGATCGACGGCAAGATCGCGGAACTGTTAGAGAAGAACAAGAGTGTTAACTGATAAGAATAAAAAGAGTAAGAGATAGATCAGAAAATGGAAACATCGATCAACTTAAGAAGATTATTTGATTTTTCAAGGCTTCCGATAGCGATAACGGCAGCTGTTCTCGGTCTGCTCACATTGGCGATAATCTTTATGTTCCTTTATGACCTGCTCAAGGATCTTAAGCGCAAGGAAAAGCCGGCCGTTGTGGAGGAAAAGATTTTCGTGAAGCCCGACATGGAAAAGCTCAAGGCGGAATATCTTGCACTTCTGGACGGTATCGAGGCGAAGTTCAACCAGGATACCACGGCAATCAGACCTGCTTACGAAGGCATGAGCCGCGTTGTAAGAGACTTTGTATACAGGGCAACGGGAACTGAGGTTGACAAGTTCACGCTCAAAGAGATCAGCGAGACCGAATTCGGAGGTCTTACGGAACTCGTCGGCGAGTACTATCAGCCGGAATTCGACAGTATATCCGAAGGCGACGTAAGAGCGTCTTTGGCCAGATCAAGGAGATTGGTGTCTGAATGGAACTGAAGTATGCGATAGCTCTATATATCTGTGCAGGTGTTGCAGCCGTATTTGTTATTGCTGCATTCATCAATGTCAGATTTAAGAGAAAGTATAAGAAGGGCAAGAAGACATATCTGCCTGATTACATAAAGAACGATCCGAAGTTCAAGTCGAAGATGTTCTGGTACGCTGTCCTGAAGTATATTCTGATCGTGCTCATTATCACGAGCCTTCTGCTGTCGGGATTCCTTATGGCAAGACCTTACAAGACAGAATCCAAGGAACTTGCAAACTACAACAGGGACATCATTCTCTGCATGGATATCTCCACGACTTGTGACAACCTTAATGCGACACTTATCGACAAGCTCGAGGATGTTGTTAAGGAATTGAACGGCGAGCGTTTCGGAATCGTTATATTCAATACGTCTCCGGTTCTTTTGTGCCCGCTCACGAATGACTACAAGTATATTATCGAGGTGCTCGAAAAGGTTAAGGAAGCGCTCGAGATGCGTATAGACTGGACCAGCGGAAGGATAATCTTCTCGGACAAGCTTTTCGAGATGGACGCATTCATAAGCAACGGTACGCTCGTAGATAACGAAGAGAGAGGTTCCTCCATCATCGGTGACGGTCTTGCGGCAGCCTCCCTGGATTTCTACGACTATGAGGATAATCCCGACCGTTCGAGATGCATCATTTTCTCGACTGATAACGACCTGATGGGCGAAGAGATCATAACTCTTCCCGAAGCCGGTGAGATGTGCCAGGAAAGGGACATCATCGTTTACGGTATCGGCACGGAGATCATGGAGAAGAATCAGCGTGAGATGATGAAGCAGACAGTGGAAGCTACCGGCGGTACTTTCTACTATGGTGAGGACGACGATGTCGTCGAGAATATCGTAAGAGATATCAGACAGCAGATGGCGACACTTGACGAGACCCAGTATGAGATCGTCGAGACAGAGCTTCCGGAGACCCCGTTCAGGCTCCTGCTCCTGTCGTTGAGTCTGATGCTTGTCTTAGCATTTATATTGAAGGTGTGATCAGATGGAACATTTACAGTTTAATCCTATAATTCCCGTCTGGTTGATGGTCATAATCTGTATAGGCCTCCTGGCTATTAAGCGTAAAGGCATTGCCCCTTACATAAGGCAGGTCATTATTGTTCTGCTCCTGTTCACTATCAATCTGAGACCCATGGTCATTTCCAATGAAGTAACGGTTTACAGACAGAAGCTCAATTGCTACTGCATTATCGTTATCGATGACACTCTCAGCATGATGGCTGAGGACTACGACGGCGGCAACCCCAGAATGAAGGGCGTAAAGGAAGACGTCGCTTATATCACCGATCAGCTTAGCGGTGCAAAGTTCTGCATCATCGACTTTAACAATGACGTCAATCTTGTTGCACCGTTCACGGATGACAAGAACTATATCAATTCCGCAGTTGATGCGATCTATCCCCTTGCCGACTATCACGCGACAGGAACGAACATCAATGTCTGCAAGCAGCTTCTCGGTCAGATGATCCAGAACGCTTCACTGATGGGTGACGGACACATCGTTGTATTCTTCATCTCTGACGGTGAGAATACCGACAACCATAAGCTTGAATCCTTTGCTGATATCGGTTCCGGCATCGAAGGCGGTGCAATAATGGGCTACGGCACCGAAGAAGGCGGCCAGATGCACTATTACGATGAGCTCTACGATGAGACAGTTCTCGTTGAGGATAAGAGATCATTCCCTTATCAGCCTGCAGTCTCCTGCATCGACGAGGATAATCTCAAGCAGCTTTCCTCTGATCTCGGAATACAATACATCTACATGGATGACAAAGAGAATCTTGATCCCGTAATAGAAGACGTTTTGGATATGCTTGAAGCGGATACTGAGGAGACCTTTGAGTATGGTTATGTCGATACCTACTACTGGTTTGTCATCCCGCTTGCTGCACTTATTGCTTATGAATTCATAAGCGTGAAGAGGAGGGCATGAGCATGGCCAAGAAGATAGCTATTGCAGTATGGATCCTGACAGCCGCTTTCCTCGGCATTCTTACGCTGAATTATTTCAGCAACAGAGATCTTATTTCTAATTTCAATCAGGGAAGGTACGAACAGAACCAGTTCGGATTCCTGGGCTTTACCGAGCCTTACATCAATCACTTCAACAGAGGTAATGTCTACTATAAGCTTCGCGACTTCGAAAAGGCGAAGCAGGAATACCAGATGGCGTTAAACCTTAACCCCAAGGATCCCTACGACTGCAAGATCAGAGTCAACTACGCACTGTCTTATGTAACACCTATCGATGTTGATAAGATCGACGAAGACAATTACAAGGATGTTATCGAGACCTGCGAGAAAGCAAAAGAGATACTTTCCGAGAATGACTGCGCGACAGAGAATAACGACGGTCACTACTATGCTGCCCAGAAGCTCTACAATGAGATCAATGATTTCATAAAGTCGTTGCAGGATCAGTACGAGAATCCCCAGACTCCGACACCGACTCCCACTCCGACTCCGGACCAGAGCCAGTCATCAGAGTCTCCGACACCTACACCGACATCAAAGCCGGATGCTGACGCATCGGCTACACCTACGCCTACACCGGATCAGAGTTCAGGCACACCTACTCCTACTCCTCAAGGCGGAACGGCAACACCTACACCCACACCCGGCGGCGGTACAGCTACCCCCACTCCTACAACAGGAGACGGTACGACAACTCCTTCACCTACTCCGGGCGGCGACACAGGCACACCTACACCTACAGGTAACGATCAGGGCAACAGCGGTACGCCCACACCTACCGGCGGTGATCAGAGCAACAGCGGTACACCCACGCCTACGGGCGGCGACCAGAGCAACAGCGGCACGCCCACGCCTACTGGCGGCGACCAGAATAACAGCGGCACACCTACGCCTACACAGGGTGGTCAGGGCAATGCGACTCCTACACCTACAAAGACACCTCAGGAGCGTATCCGTGATATTCAGGACAGAGCCAACAGAGAACGCTACGGCGGCTCCGGCAGCGGCGACACAGGTGAAGGATGGAACTTTGGTAACTCTGCAAGCTGGTAATCTTAGCTAAAGAGGTAAAGGTCATGTATAAACAAAGACCTGCAATCAAAATCTTTGACGGTATATTTATCACGGGAGCATGTCTCAGCACTTTTCTGTATGAGATAAGCTACTGGTTCATTGCGCTCACGGTATTGCTTACCGTTCTGGCCTTTGTTTTCCCGGGATTTTACACATCAGGTGTTGC
Organism: Clostridiales bacterium; assembly: GCA_017509245.1. Taxonomy (GTDB): domain Bacteria; phylum Bacillota; class Clostridia; order Saccharofermentanales; family Saccharofermentanaceae; genus Saccharofermentans. Next base: position 72,232 of record JAFWQC010000045.1, read on the forward strand.
AGGAGCAAGGCTCAGGATCTGTTCCTACGGAAACACGATCCTGTCGGTCTTCCCGTTCACGCTTCTTGTTGTCGTGCCTGTATTCATTGCATCGCTGATCCTTCAGAAACAGATAGGCTTGGCACCGATCATTATTTTCGCGTGCGTGACAATAGGCTTACTCAACATATATTTCTGGACGGGCATAATCATCGTATATCTGACGTCCAAGCAGATCGGCATCAGCAAGCGCCTTTTAGGCATCTTCTGCGGCATGATTCCCGTTGCAAATCTCTTTGCCCTTTCCATCATCGTTAAGACCGCGGGAAGGGAGATCAGGGAAGAGAGCGAGAGATACTGGCGAGACGAAGAAAGAAAGCCGCTTCAGATCTGCAAGACGAAGTATCCGATCCTTATGGTACACGGCGTTTTCTTCAGAGATTCGGAGCACCTTAACTACTGGGGAAGAGTTCCTGCTGAACTTATAAAGAACGGGGCAACGATCTACTACGGCGGTCAGGAGTCCGCAGGTGATGTAAAGACATGTGCGCTTCAGCTTAAGAAAGCCATCGTTACATGCCTTCAGGAGACCGGTGCGGAAAAGGTCAACATCATTGCTCACAGCAAGGGCGGCCTTGATTCCAGATACTGCGTCTCAATGCTCGGCATGGCACCTTATGTTGCTTCGCTTACGACAGTCAACACACCGCACCACGGTTGTGAGTTTGCGGAATACTTAATGAACAATGCACCCGAGAAGCTCAGAAATACCGTTGCTGCAGCGTATAACAAGGGCGCGCGCCTTGCAGGTGACAACAATCCTGATTTCGTAAAGGCAGTTACGGACCTTACAAAAGCAGGTGTTGAGATGCTCAATAAAGAGATGGCACCTATGGAATCCCAGTTCAACGGGATCTACACGCAGAGTTTCGGCTCTAAGCTGAACCATGCCACGAGCGGCAAGTTTCCTCTCAACATGAGTTACCACCTGGTAAAGCACTTTGACGGGTTTAATGACGGACTGGTTGGCGAGGAATCCTTCAAGTGGGGTTCTGACTATCACTTCCTGACCAATAAGGGACTCCGCGGTATTTCCCATGCGGACATGATCGATCTTAACCGCGAAAATATCGACGGCTTTGATATCCGTGAATTCTATGTCAGTGTTGTTCAGGGACTGAAGGAGAGGGGTCTTTAATAACCCTCTTTTGCTGCCAGATCAGCGATAGTGTATTTCCTGAAGAATGATTCCATCTCTTCGCTGAATTCCTTCCACATAGGAAGAGTTACGCATGAATTGATACGGTCGCACTTGGGTGCGTCGGGATTCATGCATGAGACAACGTAAAAGTCATTCTCTGTTACGGAGATAATGTCCCAGGCTGTGATCTCTTTAGCGCTTTTGGAGAGCTTGTAACCGCCGTTCTTGCCTCTTAAGCCGGTAACAAGACCGCTCTGTACGAGCATCTTTATTATCGATTCAAGGTATTTCTCGGAAAGACCCTGTCTGTCGGCAATGTCACCTAAAGTAACATAAGCATCCTTGCCGTACTTTGCGATGTCTATCATTACGCGAAGCGCGTAACGTCCTTTTGTCGATACAACCATGAATAAGATCCTCCGTGAATGGTCAGGAAACATAAACCTATTATATAGGAAGGATTTTAAGAATCAAATCGGCTCGACATAAAAGTCGTACAAATCCTTCAAAGGTTGTTCGTCGGACAGGCACACTTTTTGAAAAAAGCCCGCAAAACGGGCATTTAACAATGTTACTTTATACCGAAGATTTCTTCCCCGTCCTTAAATTGCTTCCAGGAGAGCTTGCCGGTATAGGCAAACTCACTCCAGAGCTCACGCATCTTTTCGCCGACCCTTTGTGAGACCGGATCGTCGATATTGATCTGGGAAGTAGACTTGCCGAACAGGAGCGGGAGCTCGCATGCGTGGTGGCATCCGGCGCCGCGCTTCTCCATATCGGGTGTCATGTACTGATATTCATATACCCATGAAGGTCCGCGGTTCTCTCTTGCGAGCTCGCGTGAAGGACCGGAATAAAAGAATTCAGTGAAGCGGTCTGACATATTACGGCGGGTGTTTTTCCCGGGCTTGAAATCAAAATGGAACCACATTGCGGCCAGCGGGAGTGCCGCCGTTGCAATGTTATTAATGAAGGCGTCGCCTTCCTGGCTTGTCGTGCCGATAAGGATGGGTTTTGCCGATGCCTTTGCCAGATCAACGGGGCGGTCCTTGATGGTGACACCGTCGATCACGGGTGAGAATGCGCAGTAGGATACACCCTCCCTGAAGACATACTTCTTAAGTTGGGCGTTGGCACTGTGGACCGTATCTATATCGATGTCCTTGAGCTTGTTCAGATTGGATGGGCTGACGCCCAGATATTGGAGATATTTCTTCGCATAACGGGCGCTCTGCTTCTCACTCCAGAATGAATCTGCGCAGGTCGACTGGCAGATGGCCTTGTCGAAGAGATATTCAGCTTCCTTCATGCCGAGAAGCGCCATTATGCATGCAGCGCCTGCCGATTGCCCGAAAACCGTTACGTTATCGGCGTCTCCGCCGAAGCGGTTTATGTTATTCCTGACGAACTTCAAGGCCATCATCTGGTCGTATAGTCCGTTGTTCTGATCGAAGTTCTTATCTATTGAATGGAGGTTTAAGAATCCCTCGAGATTCAGACGGTAGTTGAAGGTTACGACGACGGTCTTTGTCTCTCTTGCAAACCTTGCCATATCGTAGACAAGGTCATCGCTGTCCTCAGCCTTTCTTCCGCATCCCCCGTTCGCGTAAGATCCGCCGTAAAACCACACCATTACGGGAGCTCCGGGAGCCAGTCCTTCAGGAACGAAGACATTTAAGTACAGACAGTCTTTGCCGTCGAACGGAACCGTGGCCGTGCCTTTGCCCTGAACAGGGTTTATTGGGCCCCTGACAGCGTCCAGAACGCCTTCCCAGGCTGAGGGCGGAACAGGATGCTTGAAAGCGAGCTCGCCCACAGGAGGCGCTGCAAACGGGATTCCGAGGTACTGCCCGCATCCGTCCTTAACGATGCCCCTGACAAGTCCGTATTCAGTTGTGACTGTGCGTGCGTATTTCATAAGAAAATTTTACACTCATGATCTTCAGGGTGCAATCTGATATTGAAGCGTGTATTACTGAACCTTGACCACAACGATCTCGGGATAGTTATTGATCCTTACGGGCAGGATGCTGTTGCCAAGACCGCGGCTTATAACAAGCTTCATGCCGTTGATATCGTGAATGCCATCATACATCTTAGGGAAGATCTCAAACTCGGGAGATACTAATCCGCCCTTGCCCGGGATGATTATCTGGCCGCCGTGATAGTGACCCGTAAAGGTAAGGTCTGCACCAAGGTGGCCGTATAGCGCTGAGAACTGGGGCTCGTGGGCCAGCATTATCACAGGCTTCGAATCATCAAACGGCTCATATGCGCTGAAGTTTTCATAGAATGCGAGCGATGAATCGGCAACTCCCGCCAGGATATATTCGTCAGTCTCAAGATAGGAGTTATCCATGAACACGACGCCCAGATCTTCCATCTCAGAGAAGAAACCATCAAGCTTATCACCTTCAAGCCACACTTCGTGATTGCCCGTAACGTAATAGACAGGCGCGATCTTAACGGCGCCTTCGATGAAATCAAGTGCGATGCCGTAAGACGTGTGAGTCTTGTCAACGATGTCGCCGGTTATGACGATCATGTCGGGATGCTGATCTTCGATCTTCTTCAGGAGTACAGTCTGGTTCACACCGAAGAACTGGTTATGAAGGTCTGATATCTGTACTACCGTGAGGTCATTTTCGAGACCGAGGTCAACGCTGTATTCAGATACCGTGAGGTGATAATTCTGATAAAGCGAGAATACGATTATCACGATCTCGAGCACCATTAGGATCGGCACGGTAACGGCAAACTTCGGCTTCAATGTCTTGTGATGGAAGATCCTCATGCCAAGGATCGCGCCTATGGAGCCGCCGATCCAGGCAAAGAAGAGCAGGGTTCTTTCCGGTATCCTTCGGGCATTGCTTTTCGCAAACGCCTTATCCGCGCCATACAGAATGAACGCGGCCAGGTTCACTATTAGAAGCCAGTAAACGAGGATCATCAGGTATTAATCTTTTACCGTTGACGGGGAGATGAGACCGAATGTCTTGCAGAGATCGTCAACCGGTTTTGTTTCCTCACCGGTGCCTCTTATTATCAACAACGTGTCATCCTTGAGGTAGATTCCGTTGATACCCTGCCTGCCAGTGATTAGCTCACTGCACTCGATCGTGTAGGTTATGCCGCCCTTAGTGCCGGACTCGCCATCTTCATCGTAGTTTTTGGAATACTTCTTATAAAGCTTTTCAGCTTTCTTTGCTTCTTCGAATGTGAAAAGGAATCCGAGATATGTTCCTCCGTCTTCGCCACAATAACAGAATGTAGTAGCTTCAGTTACGTCGTAATCCGGATACTGGCCGAAACGGTTAAAAACAATATCGTAAATGTCCTGGGCATCCCTCTTGGTGCAGTTTATATATGCACCCTCATCCATAACCATTTCGCCGACTATCTTTCCAAAAAATCCTATATAATCATCCGGCTCATCGCAGCACTCGTATTTTTCCTTCTCAAGGAAATTGACCATATCCTTATGCGAGAGCTTCGACCCGCATGCGGTAAGGCCGAGCACGACAGTAAGCATCAGGACCACACTAACAGCTTTCTTGAACAGTTTCATAATCTATCCTCCCTCGCGAAAATTGTTTCCGCCAAAAACTACAAGAATTATAACACGTTCAGGAGCAGGTACTGAAGAAAACCCTCCAGCCCTTCATTGATATCATCGTATGCTCTCTGGAAATTGTCCGTATACCAGGGATCTGATATGTCTCTGGGATTAGATGAATAATCAAGCAGAAGATGCACTTTACCCTCCGGATCGTCAGGTATTATCCGCTTAAGATTACGGATGTTATATTGCTCCATGCAGATGATGTAATCGAACTCATCGTAATCGGAGGGTCTGATCTGCCTCGCATGGCGCGGACTGTAAGGAACATGCATCTTATCGAGCTGCCTTTTGGCAGGCGGATACATGTCATTGCCAAGTTCTTCTCTTGAAGTGGCCGCTGAAGCCACACTTATACGGTCGCTTAATCCTCTTTTGACCAGCATGTCCCTCATCATGAACTCAGACATTGCTGATCTGCAGATGTTGCCGTGACAAATAAATAAGATTTTTATCATAATTACGATTCGTGACGTTTTACTACGAAATAATTGATTTTATTGAGATTATACGGTTTTTATTCGATTCAGTGAAAACCACTTATCGTAGTGTATTTTCACTTATCATATCCCAAAAAAGGTTCAAAAACGGGTTCAAATTTTGAGTTTTGAACCCGCAGTTTTTAATCATCTCGGGCACGCAAGTCGTTAAACCAAATACAATTAAACTATTTCGTACGAATTTACACAATACCAAGCCGAGTTACTTCAGCAACCGCATCTTCAAATCCTACATGAGAGTAGGTATTAAGAGTTACACCAATATCTGCATGTCCCATGAGATATTGCAGAGTCTTGGGATTCATTCCTGACCTAGCCATGTTAGAACAGTAAGTATGAAGACATACATGAGGGGTTACGAGTGGCATTTGAATTTTATAAATGCTATTGTATTTTTCCCTAATATGCTGAAAATACTTCTCCCAATGAAGCGAATACATCACTTTGCCGTCTTTATCAAAGTACAAAAACCCAGTCTTTCCTTCGATAATAGGTTCCTTATTGGGCGGGTTTCTGTTCTCGATGATCTTTCTGAAACACTCTTCAACGTCTGACGTCATAGGGATGACTCTTGTACCGCTTTCAGTCTTGGTTTTCTGGATATAGTATCCTTTAGATCCGTGCTTCATCAGTTGATGGTCGATATTGATTGAGTGTTCCTCGAAGTCGATATCGGCTATTGTGAGTCCACAAAACTCTGAAATTCGCATTCCCGTTTTAAAAAGGATATATATTCCTTCATAATACTGGTTAAAATGAGGATCATCTTTGACAAATTTCAAAAACTTGCGCTCATCAGCCGGACTAATAGCCTCTCGCCTCACGCTGTCATTTACGATTACTTCGACCAACTGAAATGAGAAAGGGTTCTTCCGGATCAGGTCATCATCGACTCCCATTTGGAAGGCCGGCCTCAAAACACCTCTTATTGAATGGATTGAGCTGTAACCTCTTCCGTCATTTTGCTGAAGCTTGATAAGCCACAATTTGGCATCTGATAGCCGCACCTTATCAATTCTCATCTTCCCGAAGTCGTCCTTCTTAAGAATGTTGATAACCGTCTTATAACCTGCTCGAGTAGTATGTCTGACACTGGTTCTGGTGGCTATGTACTTCTCTGCAAGCTCTAAAACCGTCAAATTTCCGCCACAAGGAACGATTTTGTCAAACATATCCGCTTCGATTTGTCTTTCCAATTCACGTATGGACGGTCCGCATTTCTTAACATCTCGGGGCATCCTATCATGACGATCCAATCGGTAACTATACACACATCTTACTTTCCCGGTGGAATCTGTGTATTTGAATCGATAACGGCCGTCAGGCATCTGAAGCTCGCCATTGTGTAAGATTCTTCCTTTATTGTCTCTCCTGTCTTTCATTATTTCGGGTCTCCTTTTTTGAAAAACCCGATGCGATATACGAAACTATAACACATCGGGTTCGTTGAATCTTCTGTGCAAATGTCTTTTTGTCAGTATTACTGCTTTGGAATTCAGATTTCCCTTACCGAGTCAATATACTTCTCAAACAGCTTTTTCTTTATCATGACGCGGTTTCCGTTCATAAGAACGAAGTCGGCATGTGGATTCTCCTCGACAATAAGCCGTAACCTGTTTTCTCCGATATGAAAATACTCGGCAGCTTCTCTGATAGTTAAGGTGTATTTTTCCCAGAAAGGGATTTTATCCGTGTTATTCATGGGGTCACCTCGACAATAATCCGACTACGTAATAGTCAAATCCACGCCTGTAATTACACCAATCGCAAGTGTCACTGAAGCCATTACGCTTGGGGACTACCTTGAACCCTCTATGACGATACTGATCGCGACAAACAGGACAGAGACACATTACATCACGCTCATTGAAGATAGGCTTTTTATTGCTCATACCGGCACCTCCTCTGATGAAGAGTCATCCGAGGGGCAAGCTCCTGACTGAATCCCAAGAGTCTTGCAAAGCCCCTGATCAATACGTCTCATTACCTGAGGGTCATCAATGTGACCAATATAAGGTCCCAGTGAACTCTTGTTAACTGTAGTCAACTGCTCTAAAAGGACCATAGAACTTTCACGAAGACCAAAACGCTTACCAAGGATTACATGAGCTGACATTTGGGGTTTCTTAAGTTCAGTTGTCAAAGGCGCAATGATTGTAACTGGCGATTGTGCGTTGCTTTGTAACGCTACAGCCGGTCGAACGCCACCTTGAACATTGCCGTTATTAGTACCAAAGTCGAATATGACTATGTCGCCACGCATTACGGAGTAGTTAATCATAATCAGCCACCCCGCATTCTACCAACAAGTTATGGACTGCAAACCGTGCTCTTTGAAGACACTTCCACACTGTAAAGATGTCTGATCCTTCTCTTTCAGCAATCTCCTTAGCCGTGTATCCACGAACAAACTGATTAAGTCTTGAGCGTTCAAGCTCAGGAAGTTCGCTAATTCCGTCTCTAATTAACGAATAGATATACTTCGACTCGCAGATTCGGACAGGACTTGAGAATTCATCTATAAGGGATGCCTCCAAATCCTGTGTCATGACTTCATGAAACTTGATGCATCTAATTCTCTCGCGATTGTCATTGGCATTACATTCTGAGATAGCATCGTACATTTCCGTCGTGATAATAACGAAAGGCCTGTACTGTTCAAGCTCCTTAGAAAAATGCTTCATGAGCACTTTTTCTGGCAAGTTCGTTGCTATAGCAAATTTCTCTTCGCCGGTATATGAGGATTCTCCACCATACTCTTTGACGAGATCAATAACCTTGCATTCGTTATCGAATGCGCCTACTTTTCTTTTTGACATTTTGTAGTCTCCTTTGCTCAAAAAGAGTCGGAGAACCACAAAAAAATAATGATGACTTATCACTGTCGCACCTTCCTCGAGTTTTCCGACTCGGAAGATGACAACTCACAAGGCTTAGTCGTTATCTTGTTTCCTTGGCATTTACTATTAGCTACCTTATGAAGAATGAGAAATATGCGCGCGCTCATTCAGCTAATATAAAGAGGCCTGTTACAGTCAGAGTTGTTTACTTCTTAACTGGACTCTGGCACATGAACTCTGTCAAACTGATTGACTGGTTCATGCAATCTCATATTATTGGGTTGGGATTGTACGCGGATTGTATGTGGATTGTATGTCGCTTCTATCTGGGTTTTATGTGAATCGTATCGGTTTATCAGTATGAAATTGGTATAATCAAATGAGAAAGCAGAGATGGTAAATTTGACTGAATATCAAATTGGAGATGTATATGCGACGCGCAAATTTGACGGATAAAATCATATTTGATGCAGATGCCCAAACGATAAAAAGCGATGGCAAAGAAATACACGTATTCAAGAAAGATGTACTTGTGTATAAGTTGCTTTGTTTATTTTGTGAAAATCCTAGCATGGTTTTATCAAAAAATACTATTTGTATGTCTGTTAATGGGAATGAAGAGACCGAAGGCGATACCAGAGTAGTAGACCTAGTATGTAGATTGAGAAAGATAATACCCAAGTCTTTAATACAATGGCGAGGAAATGGATACATTTATCTGGGTAAAGGTTTTACAGAGACTGAACTCGAAGAATCCCCGAAAACTAGTCCTAAGACTCCTGTGAGAAGCGCTGATGATATTCTTTCCAAATCAGCAAGTGAATTAGATACGCCCGAAAACCTCAAAAGAATTAACGATGCAAAGCTATGGTTAAATAATGATTATTTAAAAAAGAATCATCAGTTCTATTTTGAAGATTTATCAGAAATGTTCCAAAAGAGGAAATCGGCATTTTATGATAATCGTCACAAGATAGATGATTTTTTTGTTCTGCCTACAATATCAAGAGATAGTGATGTCGAAAACATTCACATCAAATTGACAGACTCAGATTTAACAGTAGGTAAAATCATTGAAAATTCTGTGGACAATTGTGTAATTATTACTGGACCTGTTGGAAGTGGAAAAACTGCTTTGATGAGCTATTTGCTTATGGAATTAATTAATAACCATGAAGCGTATCGTGAATATTTCCCGATAGTTTATCCTATTAATGAATACGATTTTACAAAAGACTTTGACGAGAACATATCCGCGTGGCTATATAAATCCGGAGTAAGAGATGATGAAGCAGAAGAGATACCTTTTACAGAGAACTGTGTATATTTTATTGATAATATAGACAGACTTAGCCCTGATGATAGCGAAGCTTTTATTAGTTCGATTAATGAATTTGTCAGTGTGGTTGCCAAGGAATCTGTTTTCATTTTGTTTTCTCGACCATTCAGTGACTTTGAAGAATACGAACGCTTTGAGACATTTAGAATCGAGCCATTAAATGAAGAAAAAGCAAATGCTCTTATAAGCAAATTACTAAAGAGTCATCAGGATAGAATTGATGAGTCTAAGACCGTCATTAGCTCACTTCCTGCTTTTTGCAAAACTAATCCCTATATTCTTTCATTTTTGTTGAGATTAATTATTGAGAAAAGGCTACCTGTTACTTTTGCAGAGCGCATTGAAGTTGTGATCAATAGTCTTATTGTTGGACCAGATAAGAAAGAGTTGAACCTCTGTTCCGGTGTGTCTCAGGATTATTTTATTAGTTTTATCCAAGGTGTGTGTGAACATCTTGCTCTGGTTTCTAATGGTTTTATATCAGAAGCAACCTTGAAAAATGCTGTTGAATTTGCCAATACCAAAAGAAGGCCAACGAAACGTTTATTAAAATGGATTTCCTTCGACGAATTCACTTTTGATATGACTAGAAGAACTGGCTTGATGATCAGGTCTGCAGGTGAGTATTCTTTTATTGATAAGACAATAGTTCTATGGGGATGCGCTCGTAGTGTACTACAGCAGAAGTCTCTTTATGATTTGTTTTACAAAGAGTATCCTGGCAAGTTGGATAGAATCCCAGAAGTTTTTGATTACATAGAACAGTTTAATCACGATAAAGTTGTATATGATCTGTTCTATGGCGTTCTATATGATACGTTTGGTTCAAGATGTGACAAACCTTATGAAAAATATATCCAAGCATTTCATGACACGTTATTCTACTATGTTGGTGAGTTTCCACAAGTAGAATCCTTAAATGGAGCGAGTGATATAGTTAAGCGAGGTATCATTAAAGAGGCAGGGTGCTTGCCCGATTTAGGAAATATTTTATTTCCTGTATATAGTGACACAGATAGAATAGATTATTATCTAATTGATGATGAAGAAGCTTTGCGTATGGGCATACCAAGAATCGCTTGCCGGGCAGATATAAGCAATGAGTATTTTTCTAATCATCCTGAGTTAGCGGTAGTAGGTAAAAAGTATAGTCTTTCTTTTTCCGATCTTGTTTTATGTGCAGAATTAAGAGGGGAATTAAACAAACAACAAAGGGAACAATATAATTATTTAACAAATCAATCGTTACCGATGTATCGAGAGTTTATGGCTGTTATGGATTTTTATGAAAGCCTCTTGAATAGTCCATAACGAGTATTCTTTTCTGTAGCAATGACGTATTGAGTATGACTAAGTTGAGAAAAGGCACAATTTCATTATTTGATGCAAATCCCGAACTGTGTAAGGAATGGGATTATGATAAGAATGTTCCATTATCTCCAGAAACTATAGGAAAATCATCTAATAAACTTGTTTGGTGGAAGTGTTCTAAAGGTCATGAATGGAAAGCATCAGTAGGAAATCGCACTAATAAAAACTTTAGTTCGAATTGTCCGTATTGTTCTAATCGAAAAATATTACCAGGATACAATGACTTGGCCACCATTAATCCCGAACTAGCTAATGAATGGAGCAGTAAAAACAAAGTTTTACCTACTACGGTTTCTGTCGGCTCTCAAAAGAAATACTGGTGGGTAGGTTCTTGTGGTCATGAGTGGCAAGCTACTCCTTACCATCGAAATAAGTTTGGAAGTCAGTGCCCAATATGTGTCAATCAACAAGTGTTGAAGGGCACAAATGATCTAGCGAGTCAAAATCCATCGTTAGCGGCAGAGTGGAATTATGAAAAAAACGCTGGGCTAACAAATGGACGTGGAGAAGATATTAGCACTCCTGACAATATTGCTGTAGGTTCACATCAAAACGTATGGTGGAAGTGTTTAGCTTGTGGAAACGAATGGCAGGCAACTGTTTTTAGAAGAAATGAAGGTAGTGGTTGCCCATATTGTAATGGACAGATAGCTGTTAGCGGAAAAACAGACTTGCTAACTACCAATCCTGAATTGGCCAAAGAATGGGACAACGAGAAAAACAAAGGTCTAAAGAATGGGTTAGGACTTGATATAAGTACGCCTGATAGAGTGAAGGAACTGTCAGGTCAGGCTGTATGGTGGAAATGCGAAAAGGGGCATAGTTGGAAAGCCAAAATTAGTGATAGAGCTAAGGGCGGATGTCCTTATTGTTCTGGAAACCGTGTTTTGGAGGGCTTCAATGATTTAGCTACTGTTAATCCTGAATTAGCAAAAGAATGGGATTATGAAAAGAACAAAGAATTAAAACCCAATATGGTGACTCTGTATTCAGGAACCAAAGTGTGGTGGAAGTGCATGTATGGACATAGTTGGCAGTCTACTGTTGCCAATAGATCCTATGGAAATGGTTGTCCGGTTTGTTCTCACAGTGGATCATCACTTCCCGAACAGACAATAGCATACTACCTAAAACAAGTATGTGTAGTTCAACAAAGACAAAAGATAAATGGAAAAGAAGTAGATATATATTTGCCTCAATACAAAATTGGAATTGAGTATGATGGCTGGTACTATCATAAAGACAAAGCAGAAAGAGATGATTGTAAAACTCGAAAACTAATATCTGATGGTATCTGCGTAGTCCATATTGTTGAGAATATGAGAAAAACACAATACTGTGGAGAGATTCAAGCGACTAATACTAATAGTATTCGTATTGTTTATAAAGTTGACGATATGGGTTCCAATTATGAAAATGCATTAAGAGTCTTATGTAATTGGTTAGCAGAGCGTACTGGTAATGCGGGATTCGTTCATGTTGATATAAATGTCCAAAGGGATTTGCTTGAAGTTAGAAAACAAATAGACTTAAACCGTAAAGCTAATAGCATTGCCGCTAAATGCCCCGAATTAGTTGAAGAGTGGGATTACGAAAAGAATTATCCGCTTACTCCTGAAATGGTTTCATATGGAAATCGAATTAAAGTTTATTGGAAAGGTAAATGTGGACATTCATGGAAAACTTCTGTGGACAGTAGAAATAGAGGAAGAGGATGCCCTATTTGTTGCGGTAAAACGATTATACAAGGATATAATGATTTAGACACTGCTAATCCCGAATTAGTAAAAGAATGGGATTATGAGAAAAACTATCCCCTTACGCCTCAGAATTTATCTAAAGCTAGCGGGAAAAAAGTATGGTGGCGGTGTTCAGTGTGTGGATATGAATATCAAATGACTGTAAATGATAGAAATAATAGGCATGGATGTTCCAAGTGTGGTAACAGGACTAAAGGTAATAAGCAAAAGAAAAAGGTTGTAAATATTGATACCAAAGAGGTTTTTGATTCTGTTAAAGAGGCAAGCAAGTCGGTGGGATTAACACCTGCAGCAATAGGTAATTGTTGCGCGGGTATTCGCAAGACTGCTGGTGGATTTCACTGGGAATATCTGAAATAAAAGATCGTATTACTGGTATGTTTTTTAGTGATTTATTCTTTGTGAGGCTTTTTGTATAATCGAAAGTAATCGGTTAATACACGAAGCACACTCTTTAGGGAGTTAATATGATGGAGCATACTAAACTTTCTTCATATAAATTTATAAAAGGAAAATTCATCTCGCAATGGAATGAATTTATTAGTCCTGTTGATGATAACAAATCCTGGGATTATGGCAGATTACCTGAGTATATCTGGATTGCGCTGATATTTTACAAATATGGCAGACAAGAAGGTTTTAAAAAGTTAAGTGCCATTCTACATTCATTAAAAGATAATACATCATTGACTCATATCAGAATGTCTGATTTTTTGCTTGCTAGTGAAGCAGAGAAAGAAATAGTATTTTCAACGTTGCTTGATAATACTGAGTTAGAATGTCTTGCACCACTAACAGTTGTTATATCAGGTGAAATAGATTCAATGTTTGCTTTGAAGTTCTCTAGCAGCATGTTGATTGAGGACCGAGTAAAAATATTACAGGAATGCATGAAAAGAGTTAGTGACCAACACTCGAACGAAGCTACGGATATTCGTTATATTGTTCTGGTTTACAGCATTATTTGTGGGAAAATACACATGCTAAAAGAACAAGGTGACTTATTGTATAAGTATCAACTCGTGGATCATTCGTCAGAAGAGATGAGAATGATAAGACCGCTAGTTCGTTCATGCGAATTGATGGTATTGACGATGGAAAAAGCCAATGACGATTATTTGAATCTGTTCTGGAGTACTATTAGTGAATTAACGGAGTGTGAATTGTTTTTTATGAGTTCAGATAGAGAAAAAGCAGATACAAAAAAATACTATGACATAGTAAAAGACATCTTTTACTATTTTCAGCAGTTATATGAGTCATGCAACCCTTTAGAAAAAAAGATGAAGGTACTTCTTGGTATTGCGACATACTCTTTTAAACGTTTTGAGGAGGCTGAAAAGCATAGCCTTTATAACACGATATCTGGAAGATCAATTATTAGAAACATAATTGAAAACTATATCATGATGAAGTATATGGTTAAGCTTGAAGCGGAAAAACCTTCAATATGGGATGAATTTGAATCATATGGCCTAGGGCAATATAAGTTAGTGCTAGCAAGACACCGAGAGAGCGATAACAAACGCGGATCGCATGTGAACACTCATATAATAGAGGCAATAGTTAATGAGTATACATTTGAAGAATTCCAAGATATGGACACAAGGTATTTTATGAATGATGCGATAAGGGACAAAGCTATCAAGGTTAATGAGAAAGATTTATATGGGCTATATTATGATTATGACTCAGCTTTTGAACACGGTTTGTGGGGGGCAATCAGAGAAAGTGTGTTGCTAAAGTGTGATAATCCTGCGCATCAGTATCATTGTGTTCCCAACGTTCATGATGAAGTATCGTTAAATAGCATTTTCCCCGACTGCGTTTATGTGCTTAATAGAACAATTCACTTTTTAGATTCGTTATATGGTGTTCCCGAATCAAAGATTGGAGAAATAGATAACTATGAGAAATCTATTGCTGGAGAATCAAATTAAGGAAATACAGTCGCAATACTTGGTTTTACTAAAACGCTTAAAACCAATGATAGAAGATGAAAAATATGTAGCAATAGCGCTAGATTCTATTTCCCTGTTTTGGCGTAAAAGAAAACAGGTAATAGCTGTTTATTTGCAATATATTGCGAAAGAGCACAATGCAGTATTTTATACTGCAGCAACATATTTCGACGTGAAAAACGGTGAACAATATTCGTTTATGCTGATGGGCGATCTTCACATATTCGACGATCCTCTTGGTAGATACTGTGAAATATGTCATCAAAATAGCGAAGCCCCGAAAGCGATTTTTGACAAAATTTCTGTTTGTGCCAATGATAATATCGATTTGCTGGAAAAGTGTGAAGGGTTAGTGATTGTGCTTCCTCTACGGAGCCTAGGTTCTTCAGCCGAAGAAACAGAGTTAAATAAAGTAGGAGAGAAGGCTTTTATTGAATATTTTGATGGGATACCTGATTTAAATACATATTTTGAATTATGTAAGACTGCTGATGATGTTTCTAAATGTTTTAAAGATAAATATAGGAATACTGTTCGTTTGTTTGAGGATGACATAATAACAGATGACTTTAGAGCGAGAGTAGATAGAGCTGTTGATATTCAAAAATCTCTTTTAGGAGAAGGTTATTCATTTGGGGAATATTTCTATTCTTCCCTTTTTGGACCGCTGCGACAAGCAATTGATATTCTTTGTATAGTTTCTGCTTACAACTTAATACCATTAATCAGATATCCCGTAGCATTGCATAATGCATATTTGCTTTTGCTGAATTTCTTTGGTGATGAACTTGCAGATGTGAAAACCAGATTATTAATGTTTAATGCCTTATACCAGATGTTCGATCCTGCACAATATGCTAACGAATCCTTGAGTGTGTTTTATAAAAAAGTGAAGAATTTTTCGTTTGAATCGAAGGCACTTTCTTGCTATCAAGAAGACAATCCGAAACAGACATTGGAAAGTT
This sequence comes from Clostridiales bacterium, assembly GCA_017509245.1. Taxonomy (GTDB): domain Bacteria; phylum Bacillota; class Clostridia; order Saccharofermentanales; family Saccharofermentanaceae; genus Saccharofermentans. Next base: position 87,767 of record JAFWQC010000045.1, read on the forward strand.
TACATACTCTTTTAGAGGATTTTAATGATTATAAAGAATGATTGTTAACAGCAAAAACGAAGAATATATAAGAGTAATCTTAGTTTTTGAGATACAGGATTTTTGATGATGAAGCAAGCACATTGATTGCTCTATAGTTCTTGTCGTCACATCATCACAGTCATCACGCAAAACCGTATATAAAACGGGATATTATCATAATAATGTTGTATCGGGCTTCGGCATATATCATTTATGTAAAAAAATTGTTCAGAAGCGTCGGTATAAAGCCGGTATAAAATACCCTTTGAATGCCTCGAAAACCATTGATTTCAGTGCATCTGCCATTTAGCTATGTGGAGTGCCGTGGCAAATAAATAAAACTTTTATCATAATTACGATTCGTGACGCTTTACTACGAAATACTTGATTTTATTGGGTTTATACGGCTTTATTTAAATTCAGCAAAAATCACTTATCGTAGTGTATTTTCACTTATCTTATTCCGAAAAAGGTTCAAAAACGGGTTCAAATTTTGAGTTTTGAACCCGCAGTTTCTATACGTCTCGGGTACATAAGTCGTTAAACCAAATACCATTAAACTATTTCGTGCGATTTTACACAATACCAAGTTGAGTAAATTCTGCTCGGACATCTTCAAAACTGACATGAGTGTAGGTATTTAGAGTGACGCTGATATCGGCGTGTCCCATAAGATACTGCAAAGTCTTAGGATTCATTCCTGATTTTGCCATGTTCGAGCAATATGTGTGTCTGCAAACATGAGGCGTAATAACTGGAAGAGGGACTTTATATATGCCGTTGTATTTATCCCTGATGTGTTGGAATCGCTTTTCCCAATGCAGTGAATACATTACCTTACCGTTTGGATCGAAGTAAAGGAACCCAGTCCTATCAGAAAGTTTCTTTCTATATTTTTGGTTCAGTTTGATCTTTAAGTAGGATTCTGAACCAATCTTCTGACTTTTCATAAATGTCACCTTTCTGTCGAGTTTATGTTCCTGATAGTTCTCAATTTACAGTGTTATGAATGAGATTAGAATGATAATCGGTTTACCATGTTTGGGGCCTAAAACATGCATTTCTGAGGGTTATTTTGCTGGTATAATGCTGTAAACGCCTTATGAAATAAGGATTTATGACCATGGTAATCGGATTACCATGTTTGGTGTTTTGAACCGTAAGAATGTTTCGGTAGTCTGGTAAAAGTTAACCTGATCAATATAATTAACACGCGCACGTACGCGTAAAATTTTACATACATGCATCCTTGATTACGTTTCTACTTTAGGTAGTATTCAAATTTGTTCACGTTCCTTATTGTCTAGCTAAAAGAAAAAGAGCGCAGTAGAGGGAAGGATGTATGTATGCATATAGTTGAGTAAGCCCTCCACTTTTTAGGTAGCAATCTAAAGGGTCAAATTCGGTATAAAACATCATTGCATAACCCCGTAAAGTGTTGTATTTCTTAGCTTTGCAGGGTTGTGTTAGGAAAAAGCAAACTTTAATTCTGCAATTAAGCCGGTTAGTAACGAATCACCAGTCACATTTATGACCCTATATATCTGATAAAATAATATCGTAACAATAGATTACTAATTGAAGCGAGCAGAGATATGGAAATTAGAGCAATACAAGGCGATATAACAAAGCAGAATGATGTTGAGGCTATAGTTAATGCCGCGAATGAATCACTTCTGGGCGGTGGCGGAGTTGACGGAGTAATACATTATGCTGCCGGACCGGATCTTCTTAAAGAATGCAGAACCCTTGGCGGTTGCAAGATTGGTGAAGCAAAGATAACCGGAGCATATAACTTGCCATGTAATTTTATTATTCATACCGTTGGCCCTAGATGGCATGGTGGAAATAATAAAGAGGGAGAACTTCTAAATCATTGTTATAAAAGCTGTCTGGAACTTGCCATGCAACACGGCATAAGAACAATTGCGTTTCCATCAATTTCGACCGGTGCGTTCGGTTATCCTATTGATCAAGCTAATTGGGTAGCAGTCGGAGCTGTGTATGATTTTGTTGATAACAATCCGGATAGCTTTGATCTGATCGAATGGGTATGTTTCGACAAAAACACTTTGAAACAATACGAAAAAGAGATTGCTCTTCACAAATCAGGTTTTTATGAAGATGTAGATCCGATAGTAAAAAAGGAAGAGCTGATGGCACTTTTATCGGCTTACAATCCTGAAGTGCATACTAATAATGTTGATGGATTTGATGAGCTTGAAGATGACGATTATTCGATCATCATCAAGTGCGATGGAGATGAATACCTGTATGTTGATTATGTCGATGGTGAGTTTACACTTGGTTTCGGCGGTTGGCATACTCATTACAATCCATACCGTAAGGATTATGAAGATTGTCTGCGGACATTGAACGGCATTCTCGAAAATAGGACTGCTGCTGTAAAGGTCATGAGCAATGGTGAATGGTGCGGTTCGTGGATAACGTCGGCTGATAAGTGCACCAAGAAAGATTTGATCATTGAGGCTCGCAGGATAATGCACAGGGAACTTATCGAAAAAACGAAGAGAAACGGATATCAGATAGAATGTAGTTTTTTCGATAAGTCGAAAAATAGTGTATTTACGATAGATCTGGATTCTTCTAATGAATAAGGTGGCCGTTAGAAATAATGATGATATAAATTGTGAAAAATGGGTTGAATGGATCTAAACAAGGTAAATCATAGAATACATAATTATCAGTTATAGACACTAACCCTTTTGTGCGTAACAAATTAAAAGAGGTGAAAACAAATATGGTCGAAATGCATGGCTGGATTACCATAAGAGAAACATACGAGGTTACGGATGATAGTAACACTGAGGCAATAGTTGATGATATTAACCGTAATCTGGATGAATTAGGCTGTTCTGAATTAAAACCCAAATGGATGAACGGAGAATGTTGTTTTCAATGTTCGTTATACACTAATCA